>NZ_AOFD01000027.1 GCF_000332815.1 Arthrobacter nitrophenolicus | reverse complement strand
GTTGCCGCCCTTCCGTTGACCGGTAGGTGCCGTCAGCAGCACGGTAGCTGCCGTCCTCATCCCGGTAGGGTCATCCTCGAAGCGGAGCGGGGTGTCCTCCGTGGTTCCAGCCGGAAGGGTGGAGGTGGATACCGGCGCTCCGGTGCCCACTGTCGGTTCCGTGAAAAGATCGTCCGTGCCTGCGGCGTAGACCGTTTCCTGGCGGAGCGGTGCTGCCGGCGGGGTGGCCGCCTGCTGTGCCAGCGTGCCCGTCACTCCAGTGCTGGTCTCCGGTGCGCCTGCCGTGAGGCTCCGCGTAAGGCGGCCCGCCAGGACGCCGGCACCGGCCGCAAGCAGCAGGAACGTGCCGGGGCGGTTGCGGGCGAAGCGCTGGACCTCGGTCAGCATATCGCCGGGTTCCTTGTTCTCAAGCCACGATGCGACCGATTCACCGCGCTGGGCGGCCTGCCGAATGAGATCGCTGGCCATTCCCTGCTGGTCCGGGGCGGAGGCCATGCTTTGCAGCTGGCTGGACAGGGAGCGGATGCCCTCCGCTGCCTTCTGCTGCTGCGTGCCGGCCTGGCTGGTCAGGCCGGACTTTGCCTGGTTCAGCAGGTCCTGTGCGTTGTACTTCGCCTCGGCAGCCACGTTGGCAGCCTCACTCTTGGCCGTCTGGGCGACCCCCTGGGCTGCGGTTGCTGCGTCGCTGGCTACATGCGAAGCCTCTTCCTTCGCCGCTTGCGTCTTGGAGGTGGAGGAGGTGTCCGCGGCAGCAGTCGTGTAGCTGCCATCAACTCCTGTGGCCTGTCCGGCGTACGGATCGGCCGGCGTGGTGTTCGGGGTCTGGGGCCATTGGTTCTCTGTCATCGGGCTCTCTTTCTCAAGGGTTAGCTGGCGATCAAGAACCAGCAGTGCTGGCGATTAGTAAGCATGGTTACTAACTAGATACTAAGCACACTTCCCTTTTGATGCGCAAGGGGCAGCGGCAAGCGCTTGTGATTTTGCGCGGCCGGGACGTGGGAGGATAGTAAGCCTACTTGCGAATTTGATGCTAAGCATGCTTATTGTAGGACCGTAGAGAAGCAAGTGCAGCAGCCTATTGCCACCTACAGGAAGGCCATGGCCGATGACGAGCAACCTTGATCCCGACGCCCGGAACAGCTACCGCCTCATCACGTTGGCGGCGCGGCTGGTCCAAAGGCGGCAGGATGATGCGCTGGCTCACTTGGGCCTGACGAGGGCTGCCGTTATTGCATTGGAGGGCCTGGCCCCGGGCCCGCTGAACCAGGAGCAGCTGGCCGACGCCATTCGGGTGCAAAGCCAGACGCTTGGCCGGATCCTTACCCGGCTGGAAGCAGCGGGGCATATCACCAGGACGCGGCAGGCAACAGACCGCCGGCAGCTCAAAGTCGAACTCACCGAAGCCGGACGCACGGCACTGGAATCGGCCCGGCATGCCGAGATCAATGCCTACCCGGATGACCCCAGCATTGGCTGGAAAGTGCTGCAGGACGAGCTGACCAAGTTCGTCAGCGCGCTGCCGGCAAACCGGCATCCGGAAGTGCTCCCCTTCGTGGCGCCGGACCACCGGACGCGGCGGCCGCACACGCCCAAGACTGGGGGCCGGCGCGGGCCGGGCGAGGAATTGGCCCAGGAGCCACAGTCCGATGCGCAGCCGGCTAGGGCCGTGGACCCCGAGCGGAAAGACTAGCTAAGCCGGGCAGGCGTCCTTCAATGCCTCGACGGACTCTTGCGGCACCTGGTCGCCGGCCTCCGCAATCTCGCCCAGCGGCGTCGTAATTTCCGCGGGAACCCCTGCCGTGCGGGCTGCAGAAACCAACCCGGCAAGGACCTGCTTGTCCTCCACGCTCACCAGTCCGTCCTGGACCACGGCACAGATCTGCCGGTTCACTTCGTCCGCGGCCGCCGTGGCAACTTTAGACGCGGCATCGTTGGCGGCATCGGTGGCAGCTTCCTCCACGGCACCGCAGCCGGCAAGCAGCAGCATCAGGGGGACGGCGGACAGGGCGGCGAGGCGGCGTTTCATGCTTCAAGCCTAGCCGCTGCTCCGCCGCCGCCCCGAGCGGGCAAAATCAGCGCGGGCTGGCCGCCGGCACCCCGAGTACGGTGTCCAGCAGCCCGTTCCGGAACTTTCCGTCAGGATCGTGCGCTGCCGCCAGCGAGCGGAACCCTGCAAAGCGGGGGTACAGCTGCTCCCAGTCATGGCCGGCGGGTGAGAACAGCTTGCCCCAGTGCGGGCGGGCCCCGAAGGGACGGAGCCGGTCCTCGAGTTCGGGAAGGAGGGCCTCCACCTCCGGCTGCAGGGGCTTCCAGGTGAAGTGCAGGGCGGCGCTCTGTTGGCGGTAGAACGGGCTGAGCCAGAAATCGTCGGCCGCGCCGGTGCGGATCTCCGAGACGAACAGCAGGGGTGCCAGCTTGTCTGCGAGCCCCCGCACCGCCTCGATGGCGGCGGGTGCGTGCTCCAGCGGAAGGATGAATTCGCTTTGCAGCTCCTCGCCCTTGCTGGGCGTGAACTCGTGGCGGAAGTGCGGCAGCCGGTCCAGCCAGGGGCCGGGCTCATCCATCTGCGGCGTGCAGTTTTCCGCGGACATGTCCGGCAGCGGGTGCCGGGGCCGGGCGGCGGCCGTAGCACCGAAGAGGCCGGCCAGGGGCGGTTCCTCGTCGAGAGCCTTGAGCCAGACCTGGCTGATGGCGTCGCCGGCATAGTTGGTGAAGAGGCTTACGCTGTAGGCGCTGGACACCAGGGCCGGAAAGTTTTCCAGTGCGCGGTCCCACGGCAGGTCCTCGAGCACCCGCTGGCGCATCCGGAAGCTGGGCCGGACGGACAGTTCCAGGCCGGTGACGACGCCGAATGCCCCCAATCCCACCACGGCGGCCAGGAACTCGTCGCCGTCCCCGCGGGACAGGGTGGCCACGTCGCCGCCGGGCCGGACCAGCTCGATGGTCTGGACGGCGCCCGCCAGGGACTGGTTGCCGACGCCGGACCCGTGCGTGCCGGTCTGCACCGCGCCCGCCACCGAAATGTGCGGCAGGGAAGCCAGGTTATGGATGGCCAGGCCCCGCCTTTCCAGCGTCCGGCACAGCTCGCCGTAACTGACGCCGCCGCTGACGCGGACGGTGGCTTTCGCCGAATCGGGCTCGATCTGCCGGGGCAGGGCGTCCAGCAGAACGTGCACGCCATCCGTGTCGCCCACCGTGTTGAAGGAGTGCCGGGACCCCAGCGCCTTCACCCGGGGCGACCGGGCAACAACCTCGGCCAGTTCGGCCACGGACCCGGGCCGCTGCACCTCACGGGATGAGTAGTCGAGGTTTCCTGCCCAGTTCTTCATAAAGTCGGCTTTCGGTCGGCGGGGATGGCTCCCTCCACTGTCAGCGCTAACAATCGCGGTGTCAAGGCGGACAGCAGCCCGTCCGCCCCGCCGGGGATCAGGACCCCTTCCAATGGTCGGGATGGGCCAGCACCGGCGGGAGCAGCGTGGCGAGGGTTCCCCGGGCAGCGCTGACCTGCGCCTGGGTGAGGAACAGTGCGCTGGTGAGGTTGGCGCCGTCGAGCCTTGCATCGCGCAGGTCCGCACCCAGCAGGTCCACGCCCGCGAGATCGGTGTCGCGGAGGTCGGCCCCGATGAGGCAGGCGCCGCGCAGGTCCGCCCCGCACAACCGGCCGCCGCGCAGACGGGCACCCGCCAGGTCGGCACCGGCATGCAGCCGGCCGGCCCCGGGATCACCGTCCGCGGCGAAATAGCCGGCCCGGATTTCCGCGCTGACCTCACCCAGCACATCGCGGGCCCGGCCGTGAAGGACGTCGAGGTCAAGGTCCAGCAGGTCCTGGAGGGTTCCGTCCGCCGCGGAGGCCAGCTCCTCCCGCAGTTCCCGCACCTCGGCAGCAGTGTCCGGGCTGAACACCCGTGCCTCGGCCCCGGCCAGGTGCCAGAGCATCTCATGCAGCTGCTTCATGATCTTGAAGGCCCCGAACATGGCAGGCCCGGACTGCGGGCTGGCACGCCAGCTGACACCCTGGAACAGGCCCTGGCTGACTGCCTGGCCGGCACCGAAGCAGTCAAAGACAGTGCAGCCCCGGAAGCCGCGGGGCCGCAGCCGGTCATGGATGGTGCAGGAGAAGTCCGCCCCGAGGTTGGGGCACGGCGAGGCCGGCGGTTTGTCGATGGCAAAGTCCGCCGAGCGGGTAAAGCCGAAGGCTGTACAGCACAGCGCGAAGCAGCGTGAGCAGTCAGCCCGCAGCCGATTCTGATCTGGGACCGGGGCGGTGGTGCCCGGGGGCAGGATGTTCATGGTGTCTCCCGACGATGGTTCCGGTTGGGGTGTGGGGAGGAGGGGAACTCGTCGTGGAGTTCCCCTCCGGGGCACGCGGAATCACCGCTCCGAAGGGGAGCGACGGGAGGAAGCAGCGGAGGCTGCGGGTCACAGGCAGGATATGAAGATCACTGCCTCCAGAATATCCGTTTCCGGGGGTGATGCCAGGAGATCAGGCGCCAGCGGCAGGGGTGCGCGGCGGCGGGACGCGTCGGCTGCCGGTGGCCTCGAAGGCCGCGGCCAGGTGCAGCAGTGCCGAATCGCTGTACGCCTTGCCGGCGAAGGTGAGGCCAACCGGCATGGCGATGTCCGGTGCCAGTCCCATAGGTACTGTGACCGTGGGGATGCCGAGGTGCCGGGGCACCAGGTTCCCGTTGGCCACCCACACGCCGTTGCGCCAGGCGAGGTCAGCCGAAGCTTCGTTGACGTCTGCGTCCGCCCGGCCGATGTCCGCGACTGCCGGGAAGACGACGGCGTCCAGGCCAAGCCCGTCCATCCACTCTTCCAGGTCCACCCGCCGCGTTTCCTCTAGCCCCTTCAGCCTTCTTCGAGGTGGGGGATGTCCGCGAGGGAGGGGACCCCGTGCTTCCGGATCCAGGCGGGGTAGTCGCTGATGTCGTCGTCGAACCCGTCGTACCGGTCCGGCAGGGAACCGTCCGGAGCGGGGAAGATGGCGGCACCGTCGACGTCGGCCAGCCGGTTCAGGTGCGGGTCCCCGTTGGCGTCGAGGAAGTCGTGCCATGACCAGGCGGAGAGGTCCACGATTTCGCGGCGCAGGTAGTCCGGCGACACCAGGCCGCGGGTGGCGATGGTGGGCGCGCCGGGGCGGTCGCCCTCATAGTTGGACACCACCGGGAAGTCGACCTCGACGACGTGGGCGCGGCGGCTTCCAGGTCTCGCCGCGCGGCGTTCCACAGCTCGATGAAGGACTGCCGGGTTTCGATGCGCTGCCCGGTGGGGCCGCCGATCCCGCCGGCGGGTGCTGTTCCGGCCTCCGGGTCCGCGTTGATGTACATCCGGGGGATCCCCAGCCGCTTGCCGGCGAGCACACCCCTGGCGGCTGCGCTGTCCGGGACCGCGAGCTCCAGGTAGGAGGCCGGCCGCACCTCGGAGGCCTTGGGAACCGGCACCCACTGCTGGACCCGCCAGAAGTCGCCCCGGGTCTGCGCGTCGTCCGCCACCACGGCGTCCAGGACCTCCAGCAGGTCGTCCATGGTCCGGGTGTGCGGCACCACCACGTCCATGGTGGGGACCAGCGGCCAGTTGCCCCGGACGGAGATCACGCCGCGTGAGGGGGTGTAGGCGCAGAGGGCGTTGTTCGACGCCGGCGCCCGGCCTGATGACCAGGTTTCCTCCGCGAGCCCGAAGGCGGCGAAGCTGGCGGCCGTGGCCGTGCCGGAGCCGTTGGAGGACCCGGAGGCGAAGGCGGCGGTGAGGTAGTCCGCGTTGTACGGGCTTTCGGCGCGGCCGTATACGCCGCGCTGCATACCTCCGTTGGCCATGGGCGGCATGTTGGTCAGCCCGATCAGGACGGCACCCCCGGCGCGCAGCCGTTCAATGGTGAAGGCGTCCTTCTGGGCCACCAGGTCCTTGAAGGCGGGAGATCCGGCGGCCACCGTGAGGCCGCGGGCCTGGTAGCTGTCCTTTGCGGTGTAGGGGATGCCGTCCAGGGGTCCCAGGGTGGCGTTCCGGGCGCGGCGATCGTCGGATGCCTTGGCGTCGGCGAGGGCGTCCGGGTTCATCACCACCAGCGCATTCAGATGTATTCCGGAGCAGTCATACTTCTCGATCCGCGCCAGGTACAGCCGCACCAGTTCCTCGCTGGTGACCTCCCCCGACTCCAGTGCCTCACGGAGTTCACTGATGGAGGCCTCGACGACGTCGAAGCGGGCCTTTGTGCCGGTGTGCCGGCTGTTTCGGCGAGCCTCATGCCGCACCTCCCGCGCTGCCGGCTGCTGCTGGGTGATGCAGTGGATGCCGCCGCCGAAGGCGAAGATGTCGCGGGCGTCCACCAGTTCCACGGTGCGGCCGGGGTAGGCACGCTCCAGGATGCCGGCGGCGATGGCGTCGTTGGGATCATCGAAGGCGCACAGCACCACCACGTTGTTTGCCACGTAGTGGTTGATGTAGGACCAGTCCACGAAGCCTTCGTCGTCCTTGAGCGTGGTGGGGGCGGGGACGTCAATGATCCGGAGGGGCCGTCCCTGCGCATCCAACTGGCTGGCGAGAGCTGCCTTCAGCTGCAGGTAGACGGCGTGGTCCGGGTGGGAGGGGTCGTCCTGCCGGTGCAGCAGGATAGTGCCGGGACCGGCGAAGGCGGCCACGATGTCCACGTGCCCGCGGGTGCCGAACTCGTCGTAGTCGCGGGTGAGGCCGCGGGGCAGCCAGATGGCCCTGGTGGTGCCCAGCGCGGCATGGATCTCGGCCTCCACCGAGTCCTTGGTGGCTCCCGGGTTGCGGCCGGGATCAAGCTGGACGGTCTCGGTCAACAGCACGGTTCCTTCACCGTCCACATGGAATCCGCCGCCCTCGTTGACCAGGGAGCTGGACCTGACGGGAACGGAAGTCTCCGCCGCGATGGTGCGGGCAACGTCCTGGTCCTTGTCCCACGCGGCCCACTCCTGCGCGCCCCACCCGTTGAAGATCCAGTCCACGGCAGCCAGCGAACCGTCCGGCTGGTGCACGAAGGTGGGTCCGCTGTCCCGGAGCCAGGCGTCATCGAGGGGGACTTCGAGCACGGTGATGCCGTCGCCCAGCCATTCCCGGGCTGCGGTGGCATCGCGGGGATCGGCCACCACAGTGACGGGTTCGTAGCGGGCGATGGTCTGGGCCACCTTGGTCCAGGCGGCGCGCGCGCGGTCCAGGGTTGGACTTCCTACTTCGCCGAAGGTGTCGTTGGGCGGCGGGAAGGCCATCCAGGTGCCCTGGTGGGCGTCCCATTCAGCGGGCATGGACGTTGCCGGTGCCGGTTCGGTGGCGGCTGCGGTGGGGGCGGGAGCGGGTTTCATCGGTATTCCTGGGTCTTTCGGTCTGGCTTGTGGTGGGGAAATGTCTTAGGCGGGCTGGCCCACGCGGGCACCGGCTGCGGCGGGACGGCCGGCCGGGGAGACTCCGGCGTCGTACGCCACCTTGCCGCCCACAACGGTGAGCCGGGTGGAGTTGGTGAGCAGTTCGGCGGTGTCCGCCTGGAGCGGGTTGGTGTCCAGGACGGTGAAGTCCGCCAGATAGCCGGCGGCGATCCTGCCCTGGCGGTCTTCGGCGCGGCAGGAGTAGGCGGCGTCCCGGGTGGCGTGGCAGAACGCGTCAGCAAGCTTCAGGGCGTAGCGGGGAAGGTTTGCGTCCAGTGCGGGGTCAAGGGCGGAGCGGCGGGTGGCGGCAATGTACATGTTGGGCAGCGGCTGGTGCGGTGCCGTCGGCGCATCGGTGCTCAGTGCAAGAGTGGCGCCGGCCTCCGTGAACTCGGTCCAGGGGAAGGCCCGCTCGCAGCGGTGGTCGCCCAGCATGCTGCGCCAGGTGTCCTGGATGGCAGGGTCCGCGTGGACGGGCTGCATGGAAGCCACGACGCCGAGGGCCGCCAGCCGCGAAACGTTCGCCTCCGTGACTGTTTCCAGGTGTTCGATGCGGTGCCGGCGGTCCCGCGGCCCGTTGCGGCGGTACGCCTCCTCCAGCGCATCCAGGGCGATGTCTGACGCTTCGTCGCCGATGGCGTGCAGGGCGATCTGCAGCCCTGCGGCGTCCGCCGCAATCACCACCGGGGTCAGCGATGCGCGGTCCCAGACCGGCTCGGCGCTGCTGCCGTCCGCGTACGGCTCCTTCATGGCGGCGGTGCAGCTGTCGATAACGCCGTCCACCATCAGCTTGATGCCGCAGATCTGCAGCCAGTCACTGTGCAGTTCGGCCGCCAGCCACGCGGCCTTGGCCACCTGTGCCAGGTTGTCGGACTCCGCTTCGTGGCGGGCCACCAGGAGGTGGCCCTTGACCCGGATGGGCAATGTGCCGTTCCGGCGTTCCATGGCGCGGCGGAAAGCAGCCAGGTCGTCGTCCTGGACGGCCATGTCCACGGCACTGGTCACGCCGACGGCCAGGTAGTTGGCGAAGGCCTCCTCCAGCTGTGCGTCGCGGTCCTGGTCCGTGGCCTGCGCCGCAAGGGCGGGCCAGATGATTTGCTGGACTGCCGTTTCATACAGCACCCCGTCAGCCTCGCCCGTCCCAGGGTCGCGGCCGATGCGTCCGCCGATGGGGTCCGGGGTGTCGTTGTCGATGCCCAGTTCCGCCAGGGCCGCACTGTTGACCCAGACGGAGTGCAGGTCATTGGCGTCCAGGTAGACGGGGCGGTCCGGGACCGCTGCATCCAGCAACTGGCGGGTAGGGGGCTGCCCGTCGAGGGCGCTGTGGAGCCAGCCGGCGCCGAGGATCCGCGGTGCATCGCTGGCCGCAGCAGCGTCCCGGAGGCGCTGCTGCAGTTCGGCGAGGCTGGCGGCGTCCCGCAGCTGGACCTTCTGCAGGGCCTGGCCCGTCATCAGCAGGTGGGTGTGCGCATCTACGAAGCCGGGCAGGACAAAGCGGCCTTCAAGGTCCACTTCCGCAGCGCCTTTCCCCGCCGCGATGCGGGCACCGGCTTCGTCCCCCACGTGGATGAACTGTGATCCTTCCACGACGAAGGCTTCCGCGGGAGCGCCGTCGGCGGTGAACACGGCGGCGTTGGTATACAGCGTGCGTGCAGGCAAGGGAGTGCTTTCCTTCAGGTCGGAGCAGGGCATTAGACGATGGCCGCCTTGTTGATGTTGGTCGGGGGGTTGCCGACCGCCTCCCGGTCGATCCGGACGGACAGGCGGGAGATCAGGATCAGCGGAACAGCCAGGACCAGGGTCATGCCCGCCAGGACGTAGCCGAGGACGTCATACCCCGCCGAAGCCGAGAGGAACGTTCCGAAGAACGGGGCGAATGAGGACCCAATCAGGTAGACGCCGAGCACGGGGGCGGACCAGCGCCCGGAGGCGTCCAGCGCGGCCGCGGTGGCCACGATGTAGATGAAGGCCAGCATGTAGATGGTGTTCCAGGCGATGATCACTGCCATGTAGAGGCCCGGATCGGTCACTGTTCCGGACAGCATCTTCAACGCTGCCCCCGCCACCAGCGCCACGGCCAGCGGCGCTGTCCTGCCCAGCCGGCGCCCGGCCAACCCGATGAGGCCAGAGGCGAGGAGTCCGCCGAGCGTGGAGAGGCTGAGGACCAGCCCCATGCCGGTTTCGTCGAGCCGCGCCTGGTCGGCGCCCATGGTGGCGGCCACGGCCCAGAGGGAATCCTCACTGAGGGCCCACAGGGCGAAACAGGCCAGCAGGCCGAGCCCGGCGAGGGTCGTGGACCGGGAGCCCTTACCCGGGGCGGCGGCTGCCCGCGGCCCGTCGGTGGTACTGGCGGGGCTGCCCGGCAGCCAGGCGGTGGTGAACAGGGCCGCCAGGGCAAGGCCCGCGAGCAGGCCGAACGCACTGCCCATGCCCGCGCCCAGAACAGGGACGACAAAGAGAACCACGGAAACGATCACGCGGTTGGCGAAGCCGCTGAGGCCCGAGGCGCGGTCCGGGTTGCGGAGGGCGCCAGGGCGGCCCCGCCTGCCGAGACGGCGCCGCCCGCGCCGAGCCCGCCGATCAGGACGCCGGCGACGACGACGGGAACGGACGGGATGAAGGCTGCGGCTGCGAAACCTGCCGCGGCAAGCCCCAGACCGGCGCGCGCCACCAGGTACCTTCCTTTTCCGGCTGCCAGCCTGGACGACAGCAGGCATGCGACGGCGCAGGCGAGCAGCGAGCCGGTCATCAGGGTGCCGGCTTCGGTGTCCGAAAAGCCGAGTTCGCCGGTCAGGGCGACGATCATGACGGGAACCAGGTTGGCGGTCATGAAGCCGACGACGCTGATGCCGAAGACGGAAACCGCCCGGCGCGGCGTCAGGGGTACGCGCCCTGTGGTGGGGTCGTCCTGGGACATGGAATTCTCCTTGCTGGGATGGAGTGAATGCCGTCACAAAATGAATGGCCTTCATTTATTATGAAGATGGACCCCGCCCGGCACAAGGGTTTTAGTGAAAGCCTTTCAGAAACTTATTTTTGTTACCTCCCGGATCCCGGCCACGATCGTCGCCAGCCCGAAGGCGAAAGCGGCGTCGGAGCGCTCGGCAGGGGAGCCCAGTCCGCTGATGGCTGCAGTCAGCGCCGGAAATTCTCCCGGCGGGGGAGACCAGACGACGTCGGGGGCAGTCAGTTCCAGTGCGGAGCCGAGGACCAGGTAGTCCACGGTGGTGATGGCAGGGACGATGACCGAAAGGTCCAGGCCTGCCTTGCCCAGGACGATCGCCATATCCTCGTAGATCCGCATCACGCCCAAGTCCTGCACGGTCTGGGTCACCAGGAGCGGCACCAGCCGGGGGTGGTCCACCAGGCAGTCGCGGTACTCGTGGGCCAGGGTCCGAAGTGCCTCGTCCCAGGGCAGGCTGGCAGGGTCAAGGTGCCTCCGTGCGGAGAACTCGGAGAAGACGAGTCCGCGCATCAGCTCGATGATGTGTTCGCGGTTGTCGATGTGGTTGTAGAGCGAGGCCTGGCTGACGCCAAGTTCCTTGGCCACTTTCGGGAAACTGAAGTCTCCGGTGGCATCGACGAGGGACAGAGCGGCGCGGATGATGGCATCCACGGACAGTTGCGGTGATCGGGGGCGCGGCATGGGAACTCCTAGGCACGGGGCGGTCCGTTCAATGTAGCTGGCCGTTCCGGTCCACGGCGGCGAGGATGGCCCCGGCCAGTTCCGCCGGCCTGGTGAACTGCGGCCAGTGGCCAGTGGGCAGGTCCACGTATTCCACGTCGCGGACCCGGGCAAGCTCGGCCACGAATGGATGGCCTGCGTCGATCCATTCGCGCAGCATGGCGGAGGGGAATTCGCAGGCGATGACTGTGGCGGGGACGTCGTAGCGCCGCTCGTCGTGCAGGTGCTGCGGATCGTAGGCCACGCCCCTGGGCTGCGGAATGGCCCGTTCGCGGAATTTCCTGCGGAGGCCGTCGTCGAGGTCCACCAGATCGGCGTCCTCGAATCCTTCCCAGGGCGGAAGCGGAACGTCGTCGCCGTCTGCAGGCAGTTCGTCGTTGATCACGCCGCCCTCACCGAGGGGGCCGCTGTCCACGTAGATGGCCCGCGCAATCCTGTCCGGGCGGGCATCAACCACCCCGTGGATGATGGCCCCGCCGCCTGAATGGCCCACGAGCACCACCTTTCCGTCCGTGGCGTCCACTTCCGCGGTTACGGCGTCGATATGCTGGCGCAGGCCGATGCCGGCACGGTTGGCATCCACCGACTCCAGGCCGGGAAGGGTGAGGGGATGCGTGCGGTGTCCCGCCGCCTCAAGCGCCGGCGTCACCTCCTCCCAGGATGAAGCGTCCAACCAGAAACCGGGAACCAAGATGATGTCCATGACGGAACCCTACTCTCCTGGGGTGACAGAAAGGCCGCCGGCCAGGCCTTCCCGGGTGCGCGCACAACAGAGGGGGCTTTTGCAGGCGGAAGGGCAGCAGTAAAGTCCGGACATGACTGCTTCCTCGCCAGCGCAGCCCGCCAGTCCGGCCAAGCGCGAAACATTCTCGTCCCGCCGGCTGTTCATCCTCTCCGCCATCGGCTCGGCGGTGGGGCTGGGCAACATCTGGCGCTTTCCCTACATCGCCTACGATAACGGCGGCGGTGCGTTCCTCATCCCGTACCTGGTGGCCCTGCTGACGGCCGGCATCCCGCTGCTGTTCCTCGACTATGCGGTGGGCCATAAGTTCCGCGGCTCGGCGCCGTTGCCTACCGGCGGCTGCACCGTGCCGCCGAACCACTCGGCTGGTGGCAGGTGCTGGTCTGCTTTGTGATTGCCGCGTACTACGCGGTCATCATCGCCTGGTCCGTTATGTATACGGTCTTTTCTTTCACCGAGGCGTGGGGAGATGACGCCGAGGGCTTCTTTTTCGGGAACTTCCTGAGCATCGCCGAAGCCCCCGGCCTGGGATTCGAATACGTGCCGTCCGTGTTCTTCCCGCTGCTGCTGACCTGGGCCGCCGTCATCCTCATCATGGTGGCCGGGATCAGGAAGGGCATCTCCCGCGCCAACGCCATCCTGCTGCCGCTGCTGATGGTGATGTTCCTCCTCCTGGTGGTCCAGTCGCTCTTCCTTCCCGGCGCGGCCGAGGGCCTGAACGCCTTCTTCACCCCGGACTGGGCGGCGCTCGCAAATCCGGCCGTCTGGGCGGCGGCCTACGGACACATCTTCTTCTCCCTTTCCGTGGGGTACGGCATCATGGTCACCTACGCCTCCTACCTGAAGCGCCGGACGGACCTCACGGGCTCCGGCATGGTGGTGGCCTTCTCCAACTCGGGCTTCGAGATCCTGGCCGGAATCGGCGTCTTTGCCGCCCTTGGCTTCATGGCCCAGGCTGCGGGAACCGCCGTGGACGAGGTGGTGACGCAGGGCATCGGGCTGGCGTTTGTCGCGTTCCCCACTATCGTGTCCCAGGCCCCGTTCGGAGCCTTCATGGGCGTGCTGTTCTTCGGGTCACTGGTCTTCGCGGGCATCACGTCCCTGATCTCGGTCCTCGAAGTCATTGTGGCCGCGGTCCAGGACAAGCTCGGCTGGGGCCGGGTCCAGGCGTCGCTGGTGGTCAGCGGGCTGGTGGCGGCGGTCTCGCTGGGCCTTTTCCCCACGGCCACCGGCCTCTACCTGCTGGACACCTCCGATGCGTTCGTCAACAGCTTCGGCATCACGCTCGGGGCCCTGGTCACCGTCGTGGTGCTCGCCTGGTTCCTGCGCAAACTGCCTCTGCTGTCCTCGCACTTGAACAGGATCTCCACCGTCAAGATGCGGCGCACGTGGATGATCCTGGTGGCTGGCGTCGTTCCACTGGCGCTGATCTACATGGTGTCGAACGAGTTCATCAGCAAGATCACCGCCACTTATGAGGGCTACCCGGAATGGTTTGTGGGCATCTTCGGCTGGGGTATGGCCGGGGCCCTGGTGGTGCTGGCGCTGGCACTGACATTCATTCCCTGGAGCCACCGGTCCAAGGCCCACCACGACCCCGAGTACGACGCCGTGGTGGCCGACGAGGAGAAGGAGAAGGCACTGTGACGCCGATAGCCATCACCATGATGATCATCGCCATCCTCACGGTCTGGGGCGGCCTGGCGCTTGCCCTGCTGAACCTGAAACGGCATCCGGAGGACGAGGGCGCGCTGCCTGAGGAGCGCGCCCCCGAACTTTGACGGAAGGAGCCTTACCTGCCGGGAGGGGCGGGGAAGCCGACGGCGTCAGTGGCAGCCTTGCCGTGGGCGTTCCGGAACACTGCCCGGACCAGCAGGCCTGCATCGCTGTACGTGCCGGAGGACACTTCGAGCGTCGAGCGGTAGCTGCCTTCGTCCGTCCGCTTCGTCACGGGCTGGTGGTCCGCCCGCTGCCAGCTTGCGCCGCCGTCGTACGAAATTTCCCAGACTGCCACCGGACCCGGCGTGCCGCCCGCGGTGGCGGTAAACGTGACGGCGCCGCCTGCTGCGGCCGCCTTTGGCTGCTTCAGGACCGACGGCGTTTCCACGGTCTGGTTGAAGACCGGCCAGCCGTTCACCCAGTCAATCTTCTGGATGCCGAGGGTTGGGAAATACGGGATGTCCTGGTTGGAACCGTCGTAGTAGTGGAAGGCCAGGTAGTCGCCAAAGACGGACTGGCCGCCCGGGCCGGTGATTGCGCCATGCGAATCGAGGACGACGGATCCGCCGCCGCCGAACATGTCGCGCCCTTCCTGGTCCAGGTACGGGCCCTTGACCGAGGTGGAACGGCCCACGGCCACCTTGTACGTCGAATCACCGCCGCGGCAGCAGGCGTCAAAGGAGACAAAGAGGTAGTAGTAGTCCCCGTGCCTGGTGATGTACGGCGCCTCGATGGGGTTCCCGGGCATGAACCGGTCCGCGATGTTTACGGCTTTGGACTCCCATCCGGCAACCGGCTTTCCGCTCGGCCACTCAAGTTGGACCAGGAAGATGCCGTACCAGAACGAGCCAATGGCCATGTAGGGGGTGCCGTCGGCGTCCTCGATGATGCCGGCGTCGATGGCGTTGAAGGTCTTGGCGGGATTGGCCGGGTCGAGGCCGGTGGCGGGGGAGGAGACCACCATTCCCTGGTCCACCCATTCGTAGTCGGGGTCGCTGGGATCGAGCGTGGTGTTGGTGGCAAGGGCCGTGAGCGACTTGTTTCCGCCGAAGCGTGACGCCGAGTAGTACAGGTAGTACGTGCCGTTGTGTTCGGTGATTTCCGGCGCCCAGAGGTTGCCGGGCAGCTCGCCGTCAGAGAAGTGTTCGTCGATCCATGCCGGGATGCGGTCCCAGACCGTCCCGGCGTACTCCCAGGTTGTCCCATGGTCGCGGGAAGTCCACACCTGGATGGTGCCGCCGTTTTCCCGGTTCACCAGGCCGGTGGAATAGACATACCAGGTGCCGTCGGCGGCAACGATCAGCGCCGGATCGTGGATGGGCGAGGTTTCGCCCACAACCGTCTTTCCACCGGGCAGGTCCACGGGAAGCTTCTGCTGGCCCGGCGGTTCTCCGGCCTGGCTGATCTGGCTCTTGATGGCGTGGGTGACGGGAGCGGGGCCGGCGGCGGCCGTCGTCGGCAGTGCGGCTGCCAGGGCAAGGGTTGCAGCTGCTGCCAATCCTGCGGCGCGCAGCACCCAGGGACGTGACGTCATCACGTGGTCCTTCCGGGAGAGAGGGGCTGGTCGGCAGCAGGGATGCGCGGCGCCGTTTCATTGCAACGTTGTAAGAAAAATATGGCATGGATCACGTTTTGGGTCAATGGCGGCGGAATCGCGCCGGAAACAAATCCGGCGCCGGCCCCTTGACGCCGGATGAGGGCCTGTGTGATGGTTCTTACAACGTTGCAAGAAAACGCCCCGGATGCCGGTCCGCCACCGCGGACAGTGGGGCTCCCGTATCGCCTCACCCATACACTTGTGTGCTCCACCCAACCCGGAAGGACTGCGTGATGATGAAGTCACGTCCCATGGCCGCGACCCTGGCGCTCTTTACCGCCGCCGGCCTGATGCTCGGCGGTTGCTCCGCCCCCTCCGCCGAGGACAGCGGCGAAAAGAAACTCACGTTCATGTTCAGGGGAGGTGAGGACGAGAAAAAGGCCTATGAGCAGGCAGTCTCGCAGTTCGAAGCGGATAACGGGGTGGACGTGGAAATCATTGTCACCACCGCGGACCAGTACGCCACCAAGCTGAAGGCGGCGATCGCCGGCAAGCAGGTTCCGGACGTCTTCTACATCGGCCCCGGCGACGTCCAGGCCTATGTGCAGAACGGCATCGTCAAGGACATCACCGAGTACGTTGAGGGCTCTGACACTATCGACCTGGACAACATCTGGGAATACGGCGTGGACAGCTACCGGTATGACGGCAAGCGCGTAGGTGAAGGTGCCATCTACGCCCTGCCCAAGGACGTGGGCCCGTTCTCCTTCGGCTACAACAAGACCATGCTGGAAAAGGCAGGAATCCCGCTGCCGGACAAAGACAAGCCATACACTTTCGACGAGTTCGTGGCAGCCGCGAAAAAGCTCACCCAGGACACAAACGGCGACGGCACCCTTGACCAGTGGGGCACCGGCCTGAACGTCCAGTGGAACCTGCAGCCCTTCGTCTGGTCCAACGGCGGTGACTGGCTCAACGAAGACCGGACAAAGGTGACGGTGGATACGCCCGAGTTCGCTGAATCGCTGCAGTGGTTCGCGGACCTGCAGAACGTCCACGGCGTCACGCCGTCCGTGGCTGAGGCGCAGACCCTGGACACCTACCAGCGCTGGATGAAGGGCGAAATCGGCTTCTTCCCCATCGCCCCCTGGGACCTGTCCACCTACCAGAAGCTGGGCTTCGACTGGGACGTCATCCCCTACCCGGCCGGGGACAGCGGGGAAACCGCCAGCTGGATCGGAACGCTGGGCATCGCCGTCTCCGAAAGCACCAAGCACCCGGAGGACGCCGTCAAGCTCGTGGAGTACCTGACAGCCAACAAGGAAGCCCAGCAGAGCCTGGTGGACGCCGGCATCCAGATCCCCAACCTCAAGGACATGGCCGAGGCCTGGGCTGCGGACACCAGCACAAAGCCGGCCAACAAGGAAGAGTTCCTGCAGATCGTGAAGGACTACGGCCGAGCCCTGCCCGGCGGCAATACTTTCAACGCCGAGTGGTATGACGAACTGTTCACCAACATCCAGCCCGTCCTGGACGGCAAGCAGACCGCCGCCGACTACCTGAAGGAAGCGCAGCCCAGGATGCAGGAATTTCTGGACGCCGCTAACCAGCAGGCCGGAAACTAGCGGGAGGGATCACCGGTATGACAACAACCAGCACGCGCCCGCGCCGCTCGCGGCTTCACCGGAAAGAACACCAGGCGGCCCTCGCTTTTGTTGCCATACCGGTGATCGGCTTCCTCCTCTTTACGCTCTTCCCGCTTCTTTTCTCGGTGTATGCCTCCTTCACCAACTGGAACGGCATCTCGGCGCCGGTCTTCAAGGGACTGGACAACTACACCAAGATGTTCGGTGACCGCTACTTCCTCCAGTCGCTGTGGAACACCCTCTACATGATGATCGGGATCCCCGTCGGCCTGGCCATCTCGCTGGGCCTGGCGCTGGCCATGAATCGGAAGATGCGCGGAACCACCTTCTTCCGCACCGTCTACTACCTCCCGGTCATCTCCTCGATCGCCGCCGTCGCGATTCTCTGGCAGTGGGCTTCAACGGAGACTTCGGCCTGATCAACCAGGGCCTGGCCCTGGTGGGAATTGACGGCCCCAACTGGCTCCAGGACACCAACACCGTCAAGCCGGCCCTTATCATCATGGCCATCTGGAAGGGCCTGGGGTACTCCATGCTGCTCTACCTGGCCGCCCTCCAGTCGGTGCCCCGGTACCTCTACGAGGCAGCGGCCCTGGACGGCGCATCGGCCTGGCAGCAGTTCCGGCACATCACCATCCCCATGGTCCGGCCGGTCACGTTCTTCCTGATCGTCACCAGCATCATCGGCGGCTCCCAGATCTTCGTGGAAATCAACATCATGACCCCCACCGGTGGCCCCGAGTTCCAGTCCGCTTCCATCGTTTGGTACATCTGGCAGAAGGCGTTCGACAACCTCCAGATGGGTTACGCGTCCGCCATGTCCGTGGTCCTGGGGCTGCTGGTTTTCGCTATCACCTTCATCCAGTTCCGGCTCAACCGCCGCAACCAGTTCTCGATCGATTGAGGCAGGCAGCCATGTCCGCACAGCATGTCATCACCACTCCGCCGCTGGAACCCACGCAGGAACTCCCCGACGGCAGCGGGGGCGCAGGTAAGTCTGCTTCCCGCCCCACAGGCGGCCGCCCGCGGTCCACCAAGGAAACGCTCCGCCTTGGCAATGTCATCACCACCCTGGTCCTGAGCGTGGGCGCGATCGTCATGATTGCCCCGCTGGCCTGGACCTTCTCCACCTCCCTCAAGACGAAGGACGGGGTGTTTGCGCTTCCGCCGCAATGGATTCCGGACCCCTTCGTCTGGGAGAACTACGCCCGCATCTGGACTGCCGGCCCGCTCCTCAGCGGCATCCAGAACAGCCTGATCGTGGCCTGCTCCGTGACCATCGTGGGTTCACTGACGTCCGCGCTCGCAGCCTTTGCCTTCGCGAAGATGCGCATGCCCTTCAAGAACGTCCTGTTCCTGGGACTCCTGTCCGGCTCATGATCCCGTTTCCCACACTGATGATTCCGCAGTTCACCATCTTCGCCAGCATCGGCTGGGTGGACACGCTTCTGCCGCTGATCGTGCCGGGACTCTTCGGGAACATCATCATGATCTTCTTCCTGCGCCAGTTCCTGAACAGCATCCCCGATTCCATCGTGGAGGCGGCCCGCATCGACGGTGCCTCCTACCTGCAGATTTTCTGGACCCTCATCATGCCCGCCATCCGGCCGGCGCTGGCGGCGCAGTTCATCCTCTGGTTCATGGCCATGTGGAACGACTACCTGGCCCCCATCATCTACCTGAATTCGCCCGGCACCCAGACGCTGCAGCTGGTGATCGCGAACTTCAACGCCCAGTACGCCATCCAGACGGACTACCCGTTGATCATGGCGGCGTCCTTCGTGGCGCTCCTGCCGGTGCTGATCGTCTTTGTGGTCTTCCAGCGCCAGATCATCGAGTCCATTGCGCTGTCCGGATCCAAGGGCTGAGCCGTGGCCACCGATACTGATGTTTCCCGCGAACTGCTTCCGCTTCCCGCTGGCGCCAACCCACCATCTGCGTCATGGGGCTCCCGCCACGCCCACGACCCTACGGTGGTGCAGGACGACGACGGCACCTACTTCATGTTCTCCACCGATGCCGTTGCCAACGCGCAAGATATTCCGGCAGGGGTACATATCAGGACCTCCACCGACCTCGTGGAGTGGACCTACGCCGGCACGGCGTTCGACGGCGTCCCGCAACCAGCCGCAGCCTGGTCCGGCGCGCAGGGCCTCTGGGCGCCCGATGTGGTCCGCTGGCCCGGCGGCGGATGGCACATGTACTACTCGGCGTCCACATTCGGCTCCAACACCTCAGCCATAGGACTTGCCGTTGCTTCCTCACCGGCCGGGCCCTGGGAGGACCGCGGCCTTGTGGTGGCCACCCGCGCCGGCGAACATTCCCAGAACGCCATAGATGCGGCGGTCACCTTCGATGCCGACGGAAAGCCGTGGCTTACGTACGGGTCCTTCTTCTCGGGGATCTACACGCTGCCGCTGGACGCCGCAACGGGCCTGGCCCTGGTGGAGGGCGACCTCGGAACCGTCATCGCCCGCCGCCCCAAGTCCGTGGAGGGCGCAGTCGAAGGGGCTTTTGTGCTGTACCGCCCGGAGGACGATGCGTATGTCCTCTTTTGCTCCTACGACTCCCTGTTCAGCACCTACAACATCCGGGTGGCGGTGGCGGACTGCATCACCGGCCCCTACCGCGACTTCCTGGGCAACCCGATGACGGACCTGGAGTCCCCGCCCGCGTCGGTGGGCACGAAGGTGCTGGGCAGCTACCAGTTCGACGGCGGCACGGGCTGGCTCGCGCCGGGCCACAACTCTGTCCTGACGCAGGAGGGGCCGGACGGGCGGGCCGAGCACTTCGCAGTCCACCACGTCCGCTTCGCGGCTGATCCCAGCCAGCATGTGGTGCAGCTGCGCCGGATCTTCTTCACCGCTTCCGGCTGGCCCGTCGTCTCGCCCCAGCCCTTCGCAGGGGCAGGGCGTGAGGCGCTGCCTACTTCCGTTCCAGTCGCGGGAACCTGGCAGGTCCTCCGCTTCGCCCCGGAATCGCCTGACCTCGTCCCGGCGGTGGCCCTGAGCGTCGAGTGCATTGACGCGGGCGGAGCAGTTTCCGCGGGCGCCCCCGAACAGATGAGGCTCCGCGTTGCTGCTCCCGGCAGCCCCGATGGTGCCGTTGAACTCGATGCCGTGGTTTTTGATTCCTGGGACTGGTCCCGCAGCCGCCCGGCCCTGTCCTTCAGCGGCCTGGACCAGCACGGGGTGGCCTGGAGCGGAACCCGGATGTCGCCCTATGAATGATCAGCCGATGGGGTGGGCAGGCCGCCTGATGGACTGGCTCCGCTTCTCCACAGCCCTGGTCCTGGTCAACGTGCTCATTGTGGCAGGAACCCTGGCCGGACTCGTGGTCCTGGGCCTGTTCCCTGCAGCAGTGGCCGCGAGCACGGTCCTGGGCAGGCTGCGGGACGGTTCGGCCGGAGACCATGTGGTACGTGACTTCGTCACCGCCTACCGGTACCAGTTCCGGCACGCCAACCTGGTGGGAGCCGCGTTCTGGACCGCCGGCGTCGTACTGGTACTCAACGTCGGGACCTGCTGGGTCCGGCCGGGACCGCGATGCCGCCCCTGATGCGGGCCGTCCTGCTGGTCCTGTCCGCGGTGGTTGCCGCCGTGACCGTTGCTGCAGCCGCTACGGCGGTGTCCATCTGCGCCCGGTACCGGGACACCGTTAGCAGGACATGGCGGGCAGCGTTCATGCTGCCGCTCATCTCGCCCGTGATGGGCCTTTCCCTGCTGGCAACCCTGGCGGCGGCCACTGTCATTTTCTCCGGAATGACGGTGCTGGTGCCCCTGGTCGGCGCTTCGCTTCCCCTGCTCCTGTCCGGATGGCTGGTGGGCCGGAGGCTCGGCGGCCTGGAGCCCGCAAGCCCCTAAGCCGATCTGCACCCTCACGCACACTTCAACTCGTCCTTCGCTAGTTCTACAACGTTATAAAGAATAGGAAAAACCGTGACCATCACCTCCGCCGCTGCCGAACAGACCCACCTGGCTGTCGTGGCACCCACTGTCATCACCGTGAACCGGGACGCCGTTGTGGCCCCCGTCAACCGCCGGATCTTCGGCTCCTTCGTGGAACACCTCGGCCGCTGCGTCTACGACGGGATCTACGAGCCCGGCCACCCCACTGCCAATGAGGATGGCTTCCGCCTGGACGTCATCGAACTGGTCAAGGAACTCGGCTCCAGCACCATCCGCTACCCCGGCGGCAACTTTGTCTCGGGCTACCGCTGGGAGGACGGCGTGGGCCCCCGCGACCAGCGGCCCGTGCGGCGGGACCTCGCCTGGCACTCACTCGAATCCAACCAGGTGGGCCTGGACGAATTTGCCCGCTGGTGCAAGCTCACCGGCTCGGAACTCATGATGGCCGTCAACCTGGGCACCCGGGGCATCGAGGCCGCCCTGGACCTGCTGGAGTACACCAACCACCCGTCAGGCACGGCGCTCAGCGAGCAGCGCATCGCCAACGGCGCCAAGGACCCGTACAACATCCGCATGTGGTGCCTGGGCAACGAGATGGACGGGCCCTGGCAGATCGGGCACATGTCCGCCGAGGACTACGGCAAGCTGGCTGCCCGCACCGCATCGGCCATGAAGACTGCGGACAAGAACCTGGAACTGGTGGTCTGCGGCTCCTCCGGGTCCGCCATGCCCACGTTCGGCGAGTGGGAGCGCGTGGTCCTGGAGCACAGCTACAACTACGTGGACTACATCTCCTGCCATGCCTACTACCAGGAGCGCAACGGCGACCTGGGCTCCTACCTGGCGTCCTCGCTGGACATGCAGTACTTCATCGAAACCGTGGTGGCCACCGCCGACCACGTCAAGCACAAGCTCAAGAGCAAGAAGACCATCCAGCTCTCCTTCGACGAATGGAACATCTGGTACCTGGACGAGCACCAGGCTTCCGACGAGGTTAACGAGGAATGGACACACGCGCCGCGCCAGCTGGAGGATACCTACTCCGTGGCCGACGCCGTGGTGTTCGGCAACCTGCTGATGACGCTCCTGAAGAACCATGACAGGGTGGCCGCAGCCTCCCTCGCCCAGCTGGTCAACGTGATTGCCCCCATCATGACCGAGCCCGGCGGCGACACCTGGCGCCAGACAACGTTCTTCCCGTTCTCCGTCACGTCCCGGCTGGCCAAGGGTGAGGTGCTCCGTCCCCGCATCGAGGCAGGAACCTACACGACGGCGGTGTACGGCGAGGCCCCGCTGGTGGACTCCGTGGCAACCACCGACGCCGCCACCGGAGAGTCGGCCATCTTCCTGGTGAACCGCAGCCAGACCGAGTCCATCGACGTGACCGTCAACGTCGCCGAACTCAACGCCACGGTGGTCACCGAGGCAGTGACCCTGCACGACGAGGACGTCTACGCCAAGAACACCCTCCAGGACCAGGGCCGGGTTGGCCTGAAGCAGCTCGACGGCGTTGTCCTGGACGAGGGCACGCTCACGGTGACCCTGCCTCCGGTGTCCTGGTCCGCCGTCGCGCTTGGCTGACGTGCCGTCACCCCCCACAGGCGCCGCTGCCCGCCGCCCGCCGGGGGCCTGGCTGGCAGCGGCGCTGGCCGCCGTCGTCCTTGTCCTGGCCGGGTGCGCCGCACCCGGGGCGGCACCCGAGGCGAAGCACGCCGGACTCACGGGCGATTTCTTTACCCACGATCCGGCCCTGGTCAAGGGGGAGGACGGGGAGCCCTGGTTCATCTATTCCACCGGCAACGGGCAGGTGGCAGACGGCAACATCCAGGTGCGTCGGTCCGCGGACGGCGTGGACTGGGAGTATGCCGGCGAGGTGTGGCAGGAGAAGCCGGCCTGGCTTGCGGAGGCGGTGCCGGGCGTGGACAACCTCTGGGCGCCCGAACTCTACGAGCATGACGGGACCTGGTACCTCTACTACTCCGCCTCCACCTTCGGCAGGAACCTCTCCGTCATCGCCCTGGCCACCAACACCACCCTTGACCCTGCGGACCCCAACTATGAGTGGGTGGACCGGGGCGAGGTGATCTCGTCCAAGGGGAAAGCGTTCAACGCGATTGATCCGGGCATTGCCGAGGACCAGGACGGCAGGCCTTGGCTGTCCTTCGGATCCTTCTGGGCCGGGCTGCAGCTGGTGGAGCTCGAGTGGCCAAGCGGCCTGCGGGCGGGGACGGAAGAACCGGTGGCCATCGCGGACCGGCAGGCCCCGCCCAACGCCATTGAAGCGCCCTATATCCTGCCGCACGACGGTGCCTACTATCTGTTCTTCTCCCGCGATTTCTGCTGCCAGGGGCTGGAAAGCACCTACAACATCGCCGTCGGGAGGTCGGACAGCATCACCGGCCCCTACGTGGACGCGGAGGGCAAGGACCTGCTCGACGGCGGCGGCACGCCGTTGCTCGCATCCGACGGCGGGCGGGTGGGGCCGGGCGGGCAGTCCGTCTCCGGGAACGTCCTTGCCTTCCACTACTACGCGGAGGAGCTCGACGGCGCTTTCCGGCTGGGGCTGGCCGGGCTGGAGTGGAAGGACCGCTGGCCAAAAGTGCGGTGGGAGTAGGCCCTACGCCGGGACGGCCGCCGCGCGTCCCACTGTTGACTCCCGCGGCACCACCTGGAATGCCGTCTCGACCTCGCGGGGCGGCATTCCGGCCGGGTCCTTGATGCGGTCCATCAGCATCCGGATGGCAGTCTCGGCAATCTCCGTGCGGCCGGGATCCACGGTGCTGAGGGTGGGAAGGGAGTACCGGGTTTCGTCCAGGTCGTCGAAGCCGATCACCGCCACATCGTCCGGCACTCGGAACCCGGCCTCCTGCAGCACCCGCACGGCACCCTGGGCGAGCGTGTCATTCAACCCGAAGACGGCATCAAACTGGGCCCCGCGGTCCAGGAGGTCGTGCATGGCGGCGGCGCCGTTGGACCGGTGCCAGTCCACCACGTAGGCCACGATGCCGTCGTCGTACGGAATGCCCCTGGCCTCGAGGGCCTCCCGGTAGCCGCGCAGGCGGAGGCCGGCGGAACCGATGACCTCACCCTCGTGGGCGCCCACCACGGCGATCCGCTTCCGGCCCAGGTCCAGCAGGTGCTCGGTGGCGGTGCGGGCCGCCGTCACGTTCTGCATGGTGACGTGGTCGGAGGTGCTGCCGAAGATGCGCTCGCCGAGAAGTACGATGGGCACCTCGGCCTTGATCAGGTCCGCGTCCTCCTGCCCGAGCGCCAGGGGGCTGAAGATCAGGCCGTCGGACATCTTCAGCCGCGGGCTGGCCATGACCTCGAGTTCCCGGTCGCGGTCGGCGCCGGTCTGCTCCACCAGCACCACCAGCCCGCACTTTGCCGCGGCCTCGATGACGGCGTCGGCCAGTTCGGCGAAGTAGGGAAGGCTCAGCTGGGGCAACGCGAGCGTGATGGCGCCGGTGTGTCCGGAACGTAGGCTGCGGGCCGTGAGGTTGGGCCGGTACCCCAGCTCGCGGATAGCCTGCTCCACCTTGGCGCGGGTGGATTCCCGGACGTGCGGGTGGTTGTTGATGACGTTGGACACCGTCTTGAAGGACACGCCCGCTACCCGGGCAACATCGTGGAGCGTGGCCGCCATGGATCCCCCTGCAAAAGGTTTGAGGCCCGGAGGCCGGTTACGCTGAGTTTACAACGTTGAACGCCTCTGGTGCGCTCACCGCCGGCCTCCGGACCCTCACCGCCGCCGCTTCCGGTCCTTCCCGCCGGCGCGGTCCTGCCGTTCGGCCAGGTCCCGCTCCGCCCAGCGCTGCGACTTCCCGGCCGACACCACCTTCTGGTGCCATTCCCGGTGGTACGCGCGCTGGGCGGCCACGCTGCTGCGCCGGGCCAGGGCGGCCAGCTCGCGCTGCAGCTTCAGGTAGCTGTGCCAGCGCCGCTCGGGAAGGCTGCCGTCCGCGAGGGCCTCCTGTACGGCGCAGCCGGGTTCGCCCTGGTGGGAGCAGTCCGAGAACCGGCACCCGGCGGCCAGTTCCTCCACGTCGCCGAACATGTCCTCCATGCCGTCTTCGGCGTCGAACAGCCCGAAGCCGCGCACCCCTGGTGTGTCCATCAGCACGGTCCCGTTGGCAAGCGGCACCAGCTCCCTGGACGTGGTGGTGTGCTTGCCCTTGAAGTCGCCGGAGCGCACCGCGCCGGTGTGCTGGACCTCGCGGCCAACCAGGGCGTTGATCAGCGTTGACTTCCCTGCCCCGGAGGGTCCCAGGAGCACGATGGTGCCGCCCGGAGGGATGTGCTGCAGCAGTTCGTCAATCCCGTCGCCGTTTTCCGCGGACGTGGTCACCACCTCCACCCCGGCGGCCTGCAGAATGACTTTCCCGACGACGTCGTCCGCCACTGCGGCGAGGTCGGCCTTGGTGATGATCACCAGGGGAGTGGCGCCGGAGTCCCACGCTGCCACAAGGGTCCGCTCCAGCCGGTTGTGGGTCAGCGGCCGGTCCACGGGAACCACCACCCCCACCACGTCCATGTTCGCCGCCAGGACCTGGGCCGCGGACGAATCCTCGAAAGCCCGCTTGCGGCTCAGTTCGGACAGCCGCGGCAGGACGGCCAGGATCTGGCATTCACCGGCGCGGTTGGGGCCCGTCCAGACCCAGTCTCCCGTGACGGGAATGCCGCCGGCCAGGGGATAGGGAAGATGCAGGAGCTGGTTGTCCACCGCCACGAGCAGGAGGTTGCGGTCCACGCGGACCACCCGGCCGCGGCCGGTTGCTCCCGGCAGCGGGTGGGCGGCGAAGTGCCGGGCCACTGCCGGTGTATAGCCATAGGCCACCGGCCCGCCCGGGTCGCTTGAATTGTCTGTTGCACTGCTGGTCAGGGAGAACCCTGAAGGATTGGTCACGTCGGTTACCTCGGGTAAGTCCCGCAGCACCGCCCAGCCGAAAGAAAAAGGGAAGTCAGGCTGGAACCGTGCAGCGGAGGGAAATGGTCTGGTTGATGGGTGCGGGGCGCTCCGGGCGCACGGCAACTGCAGTCATCAAAACCACCTCCATTCCCTCCAAGGGTCCTCTCCGCTCTGCCGGGGACGGCAGGGGCGACCGTGTCCCACTCTAGCCGCGGCCGCCGCCGGGGGCCAGAGCCAGAACGGAAACTCAGCGCTGCAGTTCCAGGGCGCGTTTCTGCCGCGCCGAGATGGAGGAGACGTAGCCGCAGTTGGAGCACGTGATGTTGTATTTCCGGGAGGTGGTGAACACCGGAATGAAGAACAGCGTGAACTTGGTGGCGCGCTCTTCCAGGTGGTGATGGACGAAGGAGCGGCAGTACTGGCAGGTTGCGGGCTTTCCTGGCAGCGCCTTGAGCACCGTCTTGAAGCCGAAAAGGAGGAGCATGGCGGGCCTTTCGTGGTCCTGTCCGGGAATCCTGTGCTTATCGCACCACCTTAGGCGGTTTCGCCGCGGCTGTTCATGGGTACGACGCCGATGCGCGTGCCCGGTGAGATACTGATGGTCGGCACAGCATTCGGCGTTGGGGGGGACTTCGAAGACATGGTTCTGGACACCGCGACCCTCCGGATCGCCTTCGGCCTGATGGCCCTGGTCCTGGTGCTGCTGTTCTACTTCTCCGCCTACCGGATCACGCGCTCGCCGTACAGCGGCTGGTGGTGCCTGGCGCTCCTGTTTTTCCTTACGGGGTCCGCCTGCTTCCTGCTGGACGGCACAGTCCACCAGATATGGGCCAATCCGCTGGGCAACGTGCTGCTGGTGCATGGCGGGGTGGCGGTCTGGGCAGGTGCGCGGTCGTTGCGGACTGTACCTCCGCCGAAGTGGGCGTTCACCGGCATCCCGCTGGTCACGCTGGTGGCCTCCGTCCTGGACAACCCTGCCACGAACACCTGGTCCGGCGGCCCGGTGTTCCTCGCCGCGATGAGTGTCAGCATCGGGCTGGCGTCACGCGAGCTCTGGCGCCTGGAGCCGGGCTATTCGCGGGTCCGGATCCCCATGGCGGTATCCGCCGGCGGCCTGGCCGTCTTCTACTTCTTCCGCTGGGTGGCGTTCCTGTTCGAGGGACAGCACGGGCCCACCTTCACCACGGTCTTTGGCTCTGCAGTGACAACCCTGGTGACCATGGTGCTGCTGGTGGTGGTCTCCTTCAGCATGGCGGCGCTCAGCAGCGAGCAGCAGACGCGGGCCCTCCGGGTGGTCGCGTCCCGGGACGACCTGACCGGCCTGCTCAACCGCAAGGCCTTCGTTGACCTGGCCGCCGAGTTGCTCTCGGACCGCACCATCACGCGCGGTTCCGGCGCCCTGATCCTGGCGGACCTGGACCACTTCAAGACCGTCAACGACACCTACGGCCACGCCGCCGGGGACATCGCCCTGCAGCGCTTCGCCGAAGCCTGCACCGACACCGTCCGGTCCACGGACCTGGTGGGCCGGTACGGCGGCGAAGAATTCGTCCTCCTGATTCCCGGCGCCAGTGCTGAGCGGGCCGAACTGATCGCGGAAGAGATCAGCCGCCGCCTGGCCTCCGCGCCAACGGTGGACGGCATGGAAATGCCGACTGCCAGTTACGGAATTTCCACGTACGACGCCGGGACCGCCGAGGTGGACAGCGTCATCGCCGCCGCGGACGCGGCGTTGTATGTGGCGAAGTCAGGGGGCCGCAACCGTACGGCCCGCAGCGACCGGCTCCTGTAGGTCCGGGCACGGTCCGACCGAACCGCGCCGCACCAGGGTAGCCGTGAACTGCGCCGGTGCGGCAGGCGGAAGGCCCTCCATCTGGCGGATCAGCGCCTTGGCTGCAGCCACACCCATGTTGTAGACCGGCTGGGCGATTACGGTCAGGGGCGGGGTGGTGAGCCGGGTCCAGGGGAAGTCGTCGTACATGAGGAACGAAACATCGCCGGGAATCGACAGTCCAAGTTCCTGGATCGCCTCCACCACGCTGAGGGCGATCAGGCCATCGGAAGCGACCACCGCAGTGGCCCGCTCCGGCCCGCGAAGGACGTCCCGGGTAATGCTGCGGATGGATTCGGCGTCTCCGGCATTCAGCCGGACCAGGTCCTCCGGGAACGGAAGGCCTGCCGCCAGGAATGCCCTCTGCATTCCCTCCAAACGGTCCTCGATCTGCGACGAGTCCAGCGTCATCCCCGGCTTGTAGGGGGCGTCGGTCCGCAACGTGGAAATGAAGGCGATCCTGCGGTGGCCGGCCTCGAGCAGATGCTGCGTGGCCTCGAGTGAAATCTTGGCCATGTCCACTGCCAGCGTCTCCACATCCAGGTCCCCGCCGGTCCGATCAATAAAGACCAGGGGGCGGCCTGACTGGTGCACCTGCTGGAGGTGCGCGGTATCCACCGATGATGCGGGTGCGACGATCAGGCCGTCCACCCGTTTGTCCAGCAGGATCCGGACGGCCTCCACTTCGGCCGCCCGGTCCTCGTCTGTGTTGACCAGGATGACGTTGTAGCCGGCTTTCTTCGCGGCGTCGGTGATGCCCCGGGTGGCAAGGCCGAAATGCGGGTTTTCGATATCGCCCACCACCACGCCGATGGTGTGCGATTTCCCCGTGTTCATGCTGCGGGCAAGCTCGTTGGGGCGGTAAGAAAGCGCCTCGGCTGCGGCGAGTACCCGTTCGCGGACATCGTCGCTGACGGCGCCGTAGTTGCCCAGCGCCCTCGCGGCCTGCGCCTTGGATACCTGGGCTGCCTTGGCGACGTCGGCAACGGTCACGTCCCGCCGCCTCGCTCCTTCACCGTTCATCTTCACCTTTCGACGGGGCTGTTGACGGCCCATGTGAGTTCGGCTACATTTCTATCAATCGATGTGAGTCCGGTCTCAATCCTAGGTGTTGAGACCGGACTCAACAAGAACATCGGCCACTTTCTTTGGCGGCCCTGACAGCACCGCCTCCCCATCAACGATTGGACAACGCTGTGAAAAAACTGAACTTCCGCCCCGCCGGCCTGGCTGCGGCCGCCCTTGCCGCAGTGCTTGCGCTCTCCGGCTGCGGCTCCACCACTGCCGCCTCCACCACCATGGAGGACAACCCCTACGGCCTGATCCAGCCCGGCACCATCCGGGTGGCCAGCCTGGGTGACTCGAAGCCGTACACCTTCGCGGATGCCTCGGGCAACTTCACGGGGTTCGACGTGGAACTCTTCAAGGACGTGGCCCACCGCGCCGGCGTAGACAACGTGGTCTTCACCGGACAGGACTTCTCCGGCCTCCTTGCCGCCGTGGCCAACGGGCAGTTCGACGCCGGAGTGGCCGCGATCGGCATCACGGACAAGCGCAAAGAGACTGTGGACTTCTCGGACGGCTACCTCGCCGGATACCTGACCGTCATCACCACCAAGACCTCCGGGATCACGGGTGCCGAGGGTCTTGCCGGAAAGCGGCTGGGCGTGGTCCAGGGGACCCTCCAGGAAGCCTATGCCGTGAAGAACTTCACGTCCGCCAGCCTGGTCCGCTTCCCGGACAACAACACCGCCATCGCGGCCGTCAACAGCGGCACCGTTGACGCCCACTTCCTGGACTACGAGGCCGCCAAGGCCTACCAGGAACAGCACGGCCTGGTCAGCGCCGCGGACATCCCGTCCTTCGACGCGCCGGCAGGGTTCGCCGTGGCGAAGGACAAGCCGGCCTTCAAGGAAGCCCTGAACAAGGGACTCGCGGAGGCCATGGAGGACGGCACCTGGAAGAAGCTCTACCAGAAGTGGTTCCCGGGTTCCCCGATGCCCGAGCAGTACCTGCCAAAAGCCGAGCAGACCGCCTCGCCCGAGCCCAGCAAATAGGCCCAGGCCAACCACCGGGCGGGCTGCACCCCGCAGTCCGCCCGGACCGCCAACACCATCTAACGTCTGAGAGCAACCATGGACTGGCTCAACACCATCATCCGTACCTTCTTCGACTTCGGCGCGATGGCCGAGGTCCTGCCCCAGCTGCTGGGGGTCGGCCTTCTCAATACCCTGATCATTTCCATCGCAGCCACCCTCCTTGGGACGGTGCTGGGAATGGTGGTTGCCGTCATGGGCATTTCCCCCTCCAAGTGGCTGCGCGTTCCGGCCAGGATCTACACGGACCTTTTCCGTGGCCTGCCCGCCATCCTCACCATCCTGCTGATCGGCCAGGGCTTCGCACGCCTCAGCCAGTCCATCTTTGGTCCGTCGCCCTACCCCCTGGGAATCATTGCGCTGAGCCTGATCGCCAGCGCGTACATCGGTGAGATCTTCCGCGCCGGGATCCTCAGCGTGGACAAGGGCCAGGGCGAAGCCTGCCGCGCCCTGGGCATGAGCTACGCCAAGTCCATGGCCCTGGTGGTGGTGCCGCAGGGCGTCCGCCGGGTCCTTCCGGCACTGGTGAACCAGTTCATCGCCATCGTCAAGGACTCCTCGCTGGTCTACTTCCTGGGACTGCTGGTCAGTGAACGAGAACTCTTCCGCGTGGGCCAGGACGCAGCTGTCCTGTCCGGCAACCTTTCCCCGCTGGTCGCCGCGGGCGTCTTCTACCTGGTGATCACGGTTCCGCTGACCCACCTCGTAAACCACTTCGACAACAAGTTCCGGACCGGCCGCCGCCGCCCCGCCGCCCCCACCAGCGGGCTGAAGGAAGTCAAGGAACTCGACGCGGCCTCGCCGCTCACCACCGGGAGCAACACATGAACCTGCCAACCACAGCCGCCCACAACACCGCGGCGGACTCGCCCACGTTCCACGGCTCGAGCCTGGAACTCCGCAACCTGACCATGGCCTACGGGGACATCAACGTCCTGCGCGACGTCAGCCTCACCGTCGCTCCGGGCACCACCACCTGCATCATCGGACCATCAGGTTCGGGCAAATCCACCCTGCTGCGCGGGATCAACCGGTTGCACGAGCCCAAGAGCGGCGAGGTGCTGCTCGCGGGGGAAAGCACCCTGACCGCCAACCCGGACACCCTGCGGACCCGCATCGGCATGGTCTTCCAGCATTTCAATCTGTTCCCGGACCACACCGCCCTGGAGAACGTGGCGCTGGCCCTCTGGAGCGTTAAGGGAATGCCGAAGGCGCAGGCGATGGAGCTCGCCCGCCGCCGCCTCGCCGAGGTGGGGCTGGCGGAGCGGGCCGACCACCGGCCCAGGGACCTGTCAGGCGGCCAGCAGCAGCGCGTCGCCATTGCGCGGGCGCTTGCCATGGAGCCTGAGGTCATGCTTTTCGATGAGGCCACCAGCGCCCTGGATCCCGAACTGGTCAAGGGCGTGCTGAACCTCATGGCCGGACTGGGCCGCCGCGGAATGACCATGCTGGTGGTGACCCACGAAATGGGCTTCGCCCGCAGGGTGGCCGACCAGGTGGTCTTCATGGACGAAGGCGAAGTGGTGGAGGCCGGTACCCCCGCCCAGCTGTTCGACAATCCGCGCAGCAAACGGCTCCAGCGCTTCCTGTCCGAGGTGCTGTGATGCGGACCGTTGCAGCGGCACCCATCCGTACTGCCGTCGTCGGCTTCGGAATTTCCGGCCGTGTGTTCCACGCGCCACTGATCGCCGCGAATCCGGACTTCTCCCTGGATGTCATCGTCACCTCCAACCCGGAGCGGGTGGCTGAGGCAGCCAGGCTCTACCCGCAGACCCGGATCCTTGCCACCCCGGAGGAATTGTTCGCGGAGGCGGGAAACCTCGACCTGGTTATCCTTGGCACTCCGCCGGACACCCACTTCGGGCTGGCAGCCACGGCCATCGCCCACGGACTGCACGTGGTGGTGGACAAGCCCTTTGTTCCCACGTCGGACCTGGGGGAAGAACTGATCAGCAGGGCGGCCGACGGCGGGGTGCAGCTCACCGTGTTCCAGAACCGGCGCTGGGACGCCGACTTCCTGACCCTCCGGAAAGTCCTGGCGTCGGGCGTCCTCGGCGACATCAGCAGCTTCGAGTCGCGCTTTGAGTGGTGGCGTCCGGAAGGCTTCGGCAACTGGCGGGACACCGTGTCCCTCGCCGAGGGCGGCGGCATCCTGCACGACCTGGGGGCCCACCTCATCGACCAGGCGATCCAGCTGTTCGGCCCGGTGGACAGGAGCTACGGCGAGACGGCCAACCGCGGGCCCCACCCCGATGCCGCCGATACCGAGGCCTTCGTGTCACTGCAGCACGCGTCCGGCGTCCGCTCAAGGCTGTGGATGAACGGCATGGCCGCCCAGGCCGGGCCGCGCTTCCACGTCCTGGGCTCCCGGTCCGGCTATACCAAGTGGGGCCTGGACGGCCAGGAACCTGCCCTCGCGGCCGAACTGCCGCCGTCGGACCCCGCCTACGGTGTGGAACCCCAGGAGCGTTGGGGGCTCCTGGGGGCGGACGGTGCCACCGTTCCCGTGCCGGCGGAGCGGGGAGCCTACCCGCAGTTCTATGCCGGGCTTTCCGCCGCACTGCGCGGAGACGGACCGTTGCCCGTCAACCCGTCCGAACCCCTCGAGGTGCTGAGGGTCATCGAAGGCATCCACGCCATGGCCTGACCTCCGGCACCCCGCCATTTTTCCCTCCGGCGCGTCGCCGCGCCACCACCATCACGCTTCACAGAAAGGGACACCATGTCCTCTGCAGCCTCCACCAAGCGCGTCGCCGTCATCGGCGGCGGCATCCTGGGCGTTTCCACGGCCGTCCACCTGCTCCGCGAAGGCGCCTCCGTCATCCTGCTGACCGAACGCGGCCTGGCCAGCGAGGCCAGTGGCCGGTCACTGTCCTGGCTCAATTCCGCCGGCGAACGCTCCACCCCCTACCACCAGCTGCGGGTCGCCGGCGTGGACCGCTACCGCACCCTCTTTGCCGCTGACCCGACCCGGGAGTGGCTGCAGTTCGGCGGCGGCCTGATGTGGAATGCCGAAGGGCAGCAGGCTGCCACCGAGTCCCGGCACGCCTACGAGAAGTCCATCGGCTACGACTCCAAGCTCCTCCGGCCCGGTGACATCGCTTCCGCTACCCCCGGCATCGACGCCGCCGCCGTCCCGGAGAAGGCCATCTTCAACCCGGGCGAGGGCTGGGTCAGCCTGCCCGACCTGATCGACTTCCTGATGGAGGAATTCCACTCCCGCGGCGGTGAACTCGTCCTGAACGCGGGCAAGACCTCCGTGATGGTGGAGGGTGGACGGGCCACGGGGGTGGAAACGGCCGCGGGCGGGACCTACCCGGCCGACGCCGTCCTGGTGGCGTGCGGCGCGGCGACGCCCGCCGTCGTCGAACCCCTTGGCGTCCGGATCCCCAACGGCTCACCGGTGTCGATGCTGGTGGTGACCAAGCAGGTGCAGCACGATGTCGCTGCGGTGATGAACACCCCGCGGGCCGCGCTCCGGCCCAACCCCGGCGGCACGTTCGCGCTGGACCACGACTGGTACGAGGAGCACATCACCGAGCACGCGGACGGCTCGTTCAGCATCCCGGATGAGGTGGTGCAGGAGCTGGCCGACGAGGCGTCGAAGCTGGTTGCCGGCAACCCGGAGCTCAAACCGGCGTCCTGGAAGATGGGCTACAAGCCGATCCCCGGCGACGGCGAGCCGGTCCTTGGCGAACTGGGACAGGTGCCCGGCTGCTTCGTCGCCTTCACGCACTCCGGCGCCACCCTGGGCCTCATTGCCGGTGAGCTCCTGGCCGGCGAGATCCTGACCGGCAGGAAGCACCCCATGCTCGCCACCTTCCGGCCGGGACGGTTCTCCTAAGCCTCATACCCGGAATGAGCGGGGCCGCGCGGCCCCGCTCTTTCGCGTGTGCTCAGGCGCCCAAATGTCCGGTGAGGCGGCCGTGGAAGCCGGTGCTGCGCTCATCCATCCCAACGATTGCCACCGCAGCCCCGTGGCCGGCATATTTCGTCTCGATCGAGTCCAAGGCGGCGACAGTCGAGGCATCCCAGATCTGGCGCGGCTGAGGTCAATGGTCACCGAGGCGGGGTCGTCGGCATAGGCGAAGTGCTCCACCAGGTCGTTGCTGCTCCCGAAGAACAGCGGCCCCACCACCTCGTAACGGACGCTTTCGCCGTCATCCGCGAGGCTCCGCTCGACGCTGATGACGTGCGCCACGCGGCGGGCGAACAACACCATCGCCAGGATGACCCCCACCAGCACCCCGTACGCCAGGTTGCCAGTGACGACCACGACGGCGACCGTGACCACCATGACGAGCGTCTCCGGCACCGGCATCCTCTTCAGGGTGGACGGTTTGACGCTGTGCCAGTCGACGGTAGTGACCGCGACGACCATCATGACCGCGGCCAGGGCCACCATGGGGATCTGCCCCAAGACGGAGCTGAGTCCGGTCACCAGCGCCAGCAGGAACAGGCCGGCCACAAACGTGGATATACGGGTGCGCGCCTGGCCGGTCTTCACATTCAGGACGGTCTGGCCGATCATTGCGCAGCCTGCGATCCCGCCGTAGAAACCGGCCAGAATGTTGGACACGCCCAGGGCCCACGATTCACGGCCCTTGTGCGAGGGGGTGTCCGTCATGTCATCGACGAGTTTCGCCGTCAGGAGGGTTTCCATGAGGCCAACAAACGCCACGCTCAGCGCCGTGGGCAGGACCAGTTGGAAGGTCTCGAGGGTCACCGGAAAAAGGAAGGGGGTGATCCCGGGCAGCCGGCCGGTGAGGGGCCCCTCGTCCGAGACATCGGGAACGGTGAGTCCGGCGGCGATGACGATTGCCGTCACCACCACGATGGCCACCAGCGGCGACGGGACGGCCCTGGTGAAGCGCGGCAGGATAAAGATGATGGCGAACGTCAGGGCGAACAGGACATAGGCGAGCCACGGGACGTTGATGACGTGCGGCACCTGCGCCATGAAAATCAGCACGCCCAGGGCATTAACGAACCCGATCATCACCGACCGCGGAATGAACCGCATCAGCCGGGCAAGCCCCGCGAGGCCAAAGACCACCTGGATCACGCCGGCCAGGAGTACCGCCGGCAGGACGTACTGGACACCGTGCTCATGCACAAGAGGGGCGATTACCAGGGCCACGGAACCGGCTGCGGCAGTGATGACGCCGGGCCGTCCGCCCAGGATGGACATCGCCAGGGCCAGGACGATGGAGGCCACGAGGCTCACCATGGGATCCACCCCGGCCACGATCGAGAAGGAGATGACTTCCGGGACCAGGGCCAGGGTGGTGACCATGCCGGCCAGGACCTCGCGGGAAAGCTGCCGTGGAGAGCGCAGGGCCGTCAGGACGGTAATCGGTTGCCGGGCGGGACGGGTGCTGGCGGCGACGGCCAAGGAGCGGCTCCAGGTGCTTGGCTCTGCGGGAAGAGCGGGTGGGCAACGTGATTGCGCGCCACAATGCGCACGGTTCCAGCCCGGCCGCGGAAGACAGTGGGTGGAAAAAGGAATGCGCCGACGACTCGGCTGCCGTTCCAAGGCTACCCCAGCCTTGTTGCGTGATTGTGGCCTTCGATCCCGTCTGGTCCCGGGGCGGCAGGAAAGCCTGCTGATAAAATGGCCGGGTTGCAGGGCGGCCTTTCAGCTGGTCCAACCAGCGCCGTAACGAAGTAGGGGACCAGACACAATCATGACGGCAGGCGGGTCACATCTCGGGACGTCGGAGAGCCAGCCGGCAGCGCCGGTCAAGGCCTCCGCGCCGGCGACCGGACGCGCCTACCTGGCAATCATCGAAGGGTTCGTCGGGGCCCTCATGATGTTCGCCGGTTCCATCGGAACCGGCTGGATCGCCAACGGCTCGCCCATGATCCGCCAGCCCGTGGTCATCGCGCTCCGCACGGAGGGCTGGGGCGTCACCGTTTCCACCGTCCTGCTGACCGTTGGCGCCATGGTGCTGATGCGGTCCTGGCTGCGGCTGGGGCAGCGCCTGGCCGAGTGGGGGAAGTCGTCCCTGCGGTCGGTGGTGATTGCCATTTCCGCCTGGTCCCTGCCCCTGCTGTTCTGCGTGCCCGTCTTCTCCCGGGACGTCTATGCCTACACGGGCCAGGGGCGGCTGGTGCAGGAGGGCCAGAACCCCTACGAGGTGGGCATCTCCACGCTCAGCAACTGGTTCGCCCTCGGCGCGGACCCCGCCTGGGCGGAAAACCGGACCCCCTACGGGCCGTACTTCCTGTGGCTGGCGCGCGGGGTGGTGGGACTGACCGGCGCCCAGCCGGACGTCTCCGTCCTCCTCTTCCGCCTGCTGGCCGGCGTCGGGGTCCTTCTTTGCGTCATCTACGTGCCCAAGCTGGCGGAGCTGCACGGCATCAACGGCGCGCGGGCACTCTGGATCGCCGTGGCCAACCCGCTGTTCCTCATCAGCTTCATCGCCAGCGCCCACAACGATGCCCTGATGGTGGGCCTGGCCGTGGCCGGCGTCTACTTCGCGGCCACCCGCCGCTACATCGTGGGGATCCTCCTGGTCACCGCGTCGATCGGCATCAAGCCCATCACTGTCCTGCTGCTGCCCTTCCTTGGCGTGATGTGGGCAGGCCCGTCCGCCACCTGGACGCGCAAGTTCCTGATGTGGGGCGCGACGGCGGGCCTCAGCTTCGGTGTGCTGCTCCTCAGCGGCATCCCCTACAACCTGGGCATTGGCTGGACCTGGGCCATCATGGACCCCACCCCCGGGTACACGGGGTATTCGCCGTCCGGCTTCCTGGGCCAGCAGGTGGAAATGCTCGCCAACGCGCTGGGTCTCCCGGGCGGCACGCTCGCCACCTGGCTGCGGACCGGGATGAAGTGGGGCGCCATCGCGCTGGTCCTGCTCCTGATGTTCCGCGGCGACTACTCGCGCGCGGTGCGCCGGATGGCCTTGGCCTTCACCGCCGTCGTGATGCTCTCACCCATCATCCAGCCCTGGTACATCCTGTGGTTCCTGCCGTTCCTGGCCGTCACGGGGATCCGCGACGACTGGCAGATCCGGTCCCTGTACGTGGGCGTCACGTTCTTCGTGGTGTTCGGCGCGCAGGACCAGCTGTCTGTATGGTCGTTCGTGGAGCTTCCCATCGATGCGTCCACCCTGGCGTTCTTCACCGCGCTCGCCTTTACGTTCTACCTGCTGTTCCTGGACGTGCACACCCGCAAGCTGCTGATCCAGGGCAAGCCCTGGGACCTCGCGCGGCGCGGCTGGCAGTGGCTGATGGCGCAGCGGGAACGGGCCGTCAGCCGCTGACCCCCTTCTCCCGCTGACCCCTAAGCGTTCGCGGCGGGAACCGGCGCGGTGGATTTCCGGCCAAGTTCCGCCGTCCGCTGCACCGACCACCAAAGCAGCACCACGAGCAGGACGTTGCGGGTGGTGAGGATGGCTGCCATGACCGGGTGGGCATGGATCAGCGGGGTGTAGAACAGCGGGTAGATCACGAAGGTGGTCATGGCGATGCCCATCAGCAGCGCGGCCGGGACCTTCCAGCGGTTCCAGTCGTGGGTCAGCCCGGCGATGATCACCGGCGCCAGCCAGATGATGAACTGCGGTGAACCCACCTTGTTGAACACGATGAACGCGGTGACCATCATGAGGGAGCCTTCGAGGAACAGTTCCTCGCGTTCGGCCCCCCGTTTCATGGCGCGGACCAGCAGGATGGCCGCTCCAAGGGCGGCGAGGATGAGCAGCGGCTGCATCAGGACCGCGGCGGTGGCGGCGCCCGGGCCGTAGACCTCGGTGGAGTTGATGGCGGTGTTGTCCGCCATCTTCGACCCGGCGATGTTGAACACGCTCAGCCACACCCACGGTGTGGAGAACGTGGCTTCGAGCTGCATCCCGCGCTCGCCCTGGTTGAGGAGGAAGTCCAGGATGTGCGGCAGGCCGCCGGACAGCCACGTGCCCGCGGTGACCACGGTGGTCACGGCAACGCCGGCCAGGACCACCTGGATCCGCTTGTGGCTCGCGATCACGATCGGCGCCAGCACTGCGGCCGGCCAGACCTTGATCCAGGTGGCAATGCTGAGCAGGACGCCGGCCACCACGGGCCGCTCGGCTGCATAGAGCAGTGCGATCAGCACGATGGGTGCGGTGATGCCTTCCACCCGGGCGAAGCTGAGGTAGCCCATGAAAACGGTGAAGAACAGCCACCACCAGGCCGGGGCAATGCCTTTGGTGCTCCGGGGGCCGCGGGTCAGGTAGAGGAGCCCGACGGCGTTGAGCGCCGTGATGATGAGGAACCAGGTGAGCAGGTAGAGGCTTGGCCCGGCGATGTTGGCCAGGAAAATGGGGATCTGCGCCAGCACCGGGTAGACCCACGGGCTGATCTTTCCGTCCAGGTCCGACGGGTTGTAGCCGGCCGTGGCCCACTGCCGGTACTGCTCGGTGTCGCTGAAGGTGTCGCCGTGCAGGAAGAAGGACGCCATCCAGCCCAGGAAGTAGAGATGGACGACGGCGAAGCCCCACCACACGCTGGACGGGCGGGCGAACCAGTCCACCACCTTGGCGGGGAGGACTTTGCTGCGGACCGCCACCAGGCGGTCGAAGAACCTCGTGGAAATCTCAGGACTCCTTGAGCGCGGGGGCGGCGGCCGGGGCCTTCTTGCCCAGCAGGTACAGGCGCCGGACGCTCCAGAGGAACAGGACCACCAGGAGGACGTTGCGGATGGTGAGCACCAGGGCCATCCACGGATTGTTGTGGCTGAGCGCGTCGTAGAACAGCGTAGATAAAGTACGTGGCCACGGCGATGACGATCAGCATGGCGGCCGGGACGCGCCAGTCGCGCCAGCTGTGGGCCAGGCCGACGGCGACGGCGGGGGCGAGCCAGACCATGAACTGCGGCGAGCCCACCTTGTTGAAGACAACGAACGCGGTGGCGAGCGTGAGGGCGCCGGCGAGGAGCAGCTCGGTACGGTCCACGCCGCCGCTGATTTTGCCATTATGGAGGGCCCAGAAGGTCATGCCGGCCACGAGCAGGGCGGCCAGGATCAGGAGCGGTTGCATGAGGACGGACATGACGGCGGTGCCCGGACCGTCCACCTGCATGGAGTTGATGGCGGTGTTCATATACATCCGGGAATCACCGACGTTAAGGACGGAGAGCCAGAGCCAGGGCGTGGTGAAGGTGGCCTCGAGCTGCATGCCGCGGTCGCCCTGCTGGGTGAGGAAGTTCAGCAGCTTGGGGACGCTGCCCACTGCCGCTGCCAGCGCGACGACGCCCGCCGTCGTCGCAAGTCCTGCCAGGACCACCAGGATCCGGTTCTTTACGACGGCGAAGAGGGCCAGCATGACGGCCGCCGGCCACACCTTCACCCAGGTGCCGATGGCGAGGAGAACGGAGGCGATGAACGGCCGGTTGACGCCGTAGGCCAGTGCCACCAGGACCAGCGGGGCGGTGAGGCCGTCCACGCGGGCGAATCCCAGCCAGCCCATGAGGAAGGTGAACACCAGCCACCACCAGCCGGCGGGGATTGCCTCGTGATGGCGGCCGCGTCCGGTGAGCTTCAGGAGCGCCCAGCCGTTGAGGAGGGTGGTCATCAGGACCCAGAGGAAGAAGAATGGCCCCGGCCCGGCGATGCCTGCGATGGCCATGGGGATGAGCGCCAGGATGGGGTAGACCCAGGGGCTGGGGCCGCCGGAGAGGTTGGCGTCGTCGAACCCGGCCATGGCCCAGTCGCGGTAGATGAAGGTGTCACTGAATGCTTCGCCGCGCAGCGAGAGCGAGGCGGCGAAGATGAGGAAGACAAGGTGGACCACGATGAACCCGCCCAGCAGTCCGCGGCCGGTGTTCAGGTTTTCCATGGCCGGTGCGGGGAGGATGACGTTGCGGATCCTGGTCAGTTTGCCGAAGAAAGCGTCGGTGGAAATGGCGGGATCCTTGTCAGTTGTGGCACACGTGTGGTGTTGCGCTGGTGCTTGGTTCTGCCGCGTGGCGGTGTCTGTGGCATCGGAGCCGGCTGGAAATCAGCCTCCGCCCCGGATCCAACTTTAGTTGACCGCGCATTGGGTGCCGTAATTACCCTCGGCAGGAAAGCGCTATCCGCTCTGACCTGCGGTTATTTTTCTCCAGTTGTTGGCCTTCCGATGATCGGGCATCATGGTCCGAAGGCCTTTTTATGTGCCTGTCGTCGTCTGCAGCCTTGGGGAGCGCAGGCGGTTGCCCTGCCCCCTATCCCCGCGATCTACCTAAGGCTTCACCCATGAACTTCCCCCTGACCCTCACCGTCGCCGACCGCCAAAGCATGGACAGCGAACTGGACGCTGCCGTCTCAGCTGCCAAGGCGCGTGCCCTTGCCGACCGGCGGCACGGCATCCTGGTCACGCGGCACGCCGCCGACAAGTTCACGATTTCGCTGAGCGAGTCCGTTCCCTTCGGCCTCACGCGGGAACACCAGGCCTGGTAGGCCCTTCTCTTTTATTGCGCCGGTGCTTAGTCGCCGGCGTCGTTCCCGTCCCCTGACACCCTCCCGCTGCGCTGCTGCAGACGGTCGATGTGCTTGGACGCCTCGGCCTTGCTGAGGTCCGCGGGCAGTTCTTCCCCCGCCTCCCGGGCGAGCGTGTCCAGGTAGCTGCGCTGTGCCGCAGTCATGGGCTCGTCCCCGGTCACCCAGTCCTCGGGATCGCGGTTCAGGCCTGCATCCGGCTCGGGGGTCGGGCTGCCGATGGTTTCTTTCCCGTTGTTGTCCATGGCCAAAAGTCTAGGGGCGGGGTGGGACATTTTGGGAAGGATGCTTGTCTTTGCGTGCGTGGTGCCCGTGGGATGCAGCGGCGGCAGGAGCTTCGCGCCTGCGTGCTTCTGTCAGGTATGGGTCTAGGACCCGGCTTCGGCAGTGTCCGGGAAGTGCTGACTGGACTATTCTGACGCGTTTTCCACGTCAATCTGACGTCAGTTTGGGGTGTACTTAGGCGGCTTTTCTGCGCCAGATTCGGCCGAAAAGCTCCTCGCTACTGGTCGCACAGCAACGGTGCTGCCGGTGGAGGCATCAGACAGCGGCCCAACGCTAGCCCATCCCCAGAGCTGCGACGGCCACGCCGCGCAGTGGTAGGCCGCTCCGCAATCCAGACAAACCTAAGGGGCTGGATATTTATGCAAAGATGCCATGTCCCAGTTCAAACAGCGCCTCACCGCCTCCGCTTCAAGTTATACGGCCGATGGCAAGAAGCACAGGTTGCTCTGAATGCCGCATGCACTGTAATCAGTTGAACCCGCGCTGTTGGTGGGGCGAAACCAGCACGGTCCAACCGGGTGGCTCCGCGCGGGGCCTCTACGGCATTTAGAGTAGAACCTGAGTCTAGGGGGCGAGGAGACAAGTTGCGTATTTCCACGGTAGATCGTCGCGAACAGCTCATCGACGCGGCCATTCGGGTCATCAAGCGTGATGGAGTCGAAAATGCCAGCCTAAGAACGATAGCCGGGGAAGCGAATGCTTCTCTAGCAGCTGTGCATGTTTGCTTCACGAACAAAGATGAGCTCATGCAGGCAGCTGCGGCGGAGCTGCTTCAGCAACTGGTCCGTGCCATCCCGCACGTAGTCGACGGCTCGGAGGACTTAAGAGGTATCGCGCATCGCGTCATGGACTTGTTTTGGGCCCAGATGGTCTCAGACGAGTTGAACGTCCTGGCCCAATTTGAAATCGGGATGTGGGCGAAGCGTAACCCGCATCACGGTGACTTATCCCGCAGTGTTTACAGTGACTATGAAAAAGAAATTTCCAAATTGCTGATTGCCGCCGCAAAGCGGGGGAATCAGGACCAGACTATTTCTGCACGAAATCTTGCCAGGGCACTGATTGTAATCATGGACGGATGCAGTCTCCAGTACTTTGCCGATCCATCCGACCCGCGTCACAAGGACCTCTGCGACAACCTCGTAGATGCATACCTCGATAAGGTAGGTCTATAACGGCCTTCCACCATATCTGGATGCTCTGCCTCCTGCAGACTCATCCTTCTTAGCGGAATAGGCGGGCAGCAAGAGGCAAGGCAATATGCTCTCGGTGCTTCCACCTTCACCATAGCTTCTTGCCATCCGACTGCTTTGGTGGTCTTAGAACGCTGCCGAACCACGGTAAGCAAGCCGCTAATAGGGATGTGTAGTTGGGGCTCGCAGACCTTTCCGCTCAGTCAAAGCTAGGAGGACCCGGGGCATAAGTATTATCTCTGTATGTAGAGAGGATACTTTTCCTTGCAAGCCCAAGTGCATGCGCCCACACGGAGGGAGGGCTTACCTGCCTCACCCGTACGGAAGGCGCCGGCCGTCGGCCGCAGTAGAACCGGATCTGCTGCGCGTCCCCCAATTGGACGAGGCAGCAGAGATGCAACGGTGCCATGCTGGGCCCGGCTCTCCATGCTCCTTCCTGTTGGGTGGCGCCTGGGATAGCGATGGGTAGCTCCAACTTCTTCGTAATCAGTCAGAGCCTCCTGGGCTTTAGTGCAGGGCCTTGGAGGGTTAGGATCTTTCGGGAGCTATGTTGTAGTTGCGATGAAAGCGGTTCTCAGGATCGTATTCGCGTTTGACTGCCGCAAGCCGGCGGTAAACTTCGGGGGTATAAACCTCCGCGACCATCTCTGGTGTGACCTCTGAGTTGTTATTCAGGAGGCCGAATTTAGAAGTCGTAGCTCCTGCGCGAAGCAGTGCGGCGTCCAGCTCTCGTGCCCTCTCGGGGTATTTAGCACCTCCGTGGCTCGTCCCGTTCCATTCCGCGACGGCCAACACGCCCATCGCATCGCGATGCCGGGCTGGCGTCCCCTTCGGGTTTGCGAAGGGGATCCCCTCGATCTCCAGCTTCACGGAACTTCCATTTGAGGGCTCGCTGATGAACTTGTCGAGATTCGCCGCAACCGCTTCAGCGAAACGCTTGTTCGACACCGCGATCTCCCGGTCGATCCAAAGATTTGACATGCCGTCCTCGAAACTACCCACCTCGGCATTGAGCATGACTACTTCGTCATAGGAGCGGACGACAATCGAGTCGGAGACCGGCCGGCCTAGGCCACGAAGCCGTTCCATGTCCTGTTTGGCGACATCGTGGTTTCCGAGGTGCCCCACGCAGACTGTGATGGCAGGTGCCCTGTCTTCATCCAGGCTGACGAAAACGCTCGGGTAAAGATGATCCGCCATTGCGTTGAGCGCATCGAGGATGGACGCCAAGAGTCCGGCGAGTTCATCGACAGCCGGCTCCCACGTCATGAACCCGGCAAGCATCTGCCTGGGCAGCTCGTGGAGAGCGACCTCGACCTCTGTCACGACGCCAAAGTTGGGGCCTGCACCCCTGATTGCCCAAAACAATTCGGGCCGTTCATCCTCTGAGCAGCGAATAAGGTCTCCAGTTGCCGTCACCAAAGTCGCTGCCAGGATGTTGTCACTGGCGAGCCCATACAAAGGAGTGAGGAAGCCAACGCCACCATTGAGCGCGAGGCCGCAGAACCCGACCTTGGGATGCATGCCCGTTACAGCTGCCAGTCCGTGCCTGGCTGCCTCTTGGACGAGATCGCCGGCGATCACACCACCACCTACGCGCGCCCGACCCGCGGACGTGTCAATGTGAATGGCATTCATCAGCCTGAGGTCCAAGACGATGCCGCCGTCGTTGGTCGCATAGCCATTTGGATTGTGGCCGCCGGATCGAACGGAGATTTCTAGATGGTTGTCGCGGGCGTATCGGATGGATGTCCCAACGTCTTCCGCATTTATGCACCGGGCAATTATAGACGGCCGCTGCAAGTGGCGACCATCCCAGATTTTTGCGGTGGCATCAAATTCGCTGTCGTCAGGGTAAAGAACGTCACCTTGAATAATAAGTGGGGTGGTTACTTTTGGTGACACCAAGTCAAACTCCTTTATCTTGCTGACAATCAGCGACCTCGCCCTTGAGAGAGTTATCGTCCATTAACACATGGACAGGCGTCCACGTCAATCAATTTTTCCGAATTGCAAGCGGCTTCGCATTCCGGCTCGCGCGACCCGACCGTTATACATGGGCGGTTGCCCTTGTCAAGGGTATTTGCAGTTCAAATAGTGCGGAAACTTCGTCCTGTCGTCTATCGCGAGCCTTGACGAAAGAACGGAAGATGATGAGTCAGCCTCGGTTGAGATTTGGGCGAGGCAGCAAGACAATCCACTTCGGCTCTGTTTTGTCACTGTAGCGAGTAGACGTCAGACGTCCGCTCTAACAGGTCGAACAGAACAGGTAGGGCCGCAAAGGGCGTTCCGCAACAGGTTGAGCAATAGGAGGCCGTTGTCAGGCCGTACGAGCAAGACAGTAGATCGATGACAGAACTGTCGTGTGAGTGTACTGTCCGTGGATGGCCTAACCGAGGCGCCTGGATCGGTTTTCCTCCTGAATGCTGACTATGTCAACGAGGACAATACGGGAGAACGCGTAGCGGGTGAACGCACAGAAGCACGCTTCCCAAATTTGCGGTCGAATAACAATCTGCTATTGAACCTCATGCATTCTGTCCATAGGGTCACTCGAGTTAATTGAAAGGCGTACTGCCATGCAAGTTACTTCTTCTGGAAGCCAGGGAGAGGGCGTTGGTCCCCAAATAGGGAGGGCGGGGGATATTGCCAACCCCGACCTGCAGCTAGGGCACCTGACAGGACGCCAGGTCATGGGCCTTTCCATAGCCTCATTTGTTCCAGCTGTTGGTCTGGCACAAGTGCCGGCATACCTCGCCGCGTACTCCGGGCGGTCCTCTTGGCTGGCGATGGCCGCCTCGGTAGCGGCATTCACTCTCATTGGGCTGTTCATTACCGTGTTTGCCCGACGCTTCATCGGAACCGGGTCGCTTTACTCGTACATTCGCCATGTGTTCGGCTCATGGAGCACTCTCGTCATCGCCGCCGCGATGATCCCTGGCTACATCGTCGCGATCATGTCACTCATTGTAGGAGTGGGGGTTTTTTTGGAAGTTTCCTAGTATCGGTCGGGGTACAAAACGCGGCGGGACCAGGAATCCAGCTGTTAATCTATGTGGTCGCAACATTGATAGCTATGACCATCGCATATCGAGGCATCGACCTTTCAGTCCGATCCAGCGTCATTCTCACCATCATTTCCCTGCCCGTCATGCTGGTCATCACTATAGCCACCGCGTTCAGTGGAAACGTCGACTTGGCGGGACAGCTCAGCCTCAACGACTTGACGCTCAATAGCTTTCTTCAGGGTCTGGCAATCGGCTCGGCATACTTCATCGGGTTCGAGGGCAGCGCCGCTCTTGGCGCCGAAACCAAAAACCCCCACCGCAACATCCCCCGCGCGATCATAGTCATCCCCGTCGGCATCGGTCTCTTCTACCTGGCCGGCACCGAGATACAGGTACCAACCCTCGTTAATGCGGCCGACAAACTCGCCCTAGGCATCTCCCCGAACGCCGTACTTGCAGAAGCAGCAGGTGTCGGATTCCTAGCCAACGTCAGCGACCTCGTTCTGGCGGTGGCCATCTTCGCCAGCCTCATCGGGTTCTTCAACTATGGATCCCGCGTAATTGTCAGCGCCGCATCCGATGCCCTCCTGCCGTCTGCACTGATCAGAGTCAACAAACGATACAAAAGCCCGGGTGCTGCGATCGCTTTCATCGGGATTCCCTCCGTGATCGGGCCAGCCCTGCTTCTCTGGCTTACTCCAGCAAGCCCCCTGGAAATCAATGGGTACATTGCAACCTTGCTGGTGTATTTCTGGGTGATCCCTTACTTCCTCATCTGTATCGGGGGCGCCGTTCTACTGAACCGATCGAAGGCCAGTGGGTCCCTCATCGTCAACGTCGGAGCAGTTATGGCTTCAGCAACGGTTCTCTGGCTATACCTCAACGGCATCCTAAACCCCGGGCCTGCGCCCCTGAACGCACTACCGTACGTCATGATCGGCACGGTGGTGGTCTTTCTAATCGCTTTAGTAGTATCTGTCCGTTCCAGAAAGACGAATCGATTGCCGGTACGGCAGTAAGAAGCATCAAAAGCGTTCCCGCTCCTTCTACACCTGCACTGATCTAAGGGGCCCGCTCTCATATGGGCGGGTCCCTTAGGTAGAACGGATTTCCGTGGCTCGCTGGAGGCCGTGGTTCTGGCGACGAAATAGGAGAATCTCGAAGCCCTCGGGCGGGTCTCCCGAAACCGACCCCATTCTGCCTGACTCTTGCTCCGTGGATAAGCCCGCATCTAACCCAATAACACGACTAGACCCTTAGTGGTAGACAATTGTCACGGTATGAGGAGATTGCATGATAACCGTTGTCAGCACTATGCAACTCAAGTCGAACTCAGAGAACGAATGGGACCACCTAATCCGAGAGCGCTTCAAATCAGCCCACGACAAGGAAGGCTGGATTTCCGGTCAGCTGCTCGCCCCCTCTCATGAACCCAGCACGCGAGTCATCATAGGGACCTGGAGAAGCCGGCAGGACTGGGAGGCCTGGCATAAGGATCCTGCCTTTCTCGCCTCACGAACCAGGCTGGACGAACTACAATCGGTAGACCATCAGACTGCACTTTATGACGTTATAGAGGATGCTCAGGGTACAAATTAGTTCTCGACGAGCACGAACTCGGTCCAAAAACAGGCGCTCCAGAAATGTCTTGTTTAGGTCCAGAGATTCGATAGGTTCACGTACCGTGACTGCAACCCAAACCTTGGGCTATCCAGCGCTGCGCTGTACATTGGAACGCCCGGGCAGTCTCATTCAATTCATCCGGGTTGCGTTAGCCGATGTCGGTTTGGCTTCAGCAATAAGGTTTGACAGAAGCACTTACTGGACGCACCCCGCCCAAGGGAACCCGTCCTCTTCGGCCTTGCGTCTTCCATGGCCGCTGTCGAGGCCTCATAGGAAGATGTGCCGTTCGACATGACCGTTCCGCTCTTCCGCGCAGGCTTTGGACTAAAGCTAAATGCGGGCCTGACTTCAGGTCACTCAGTTAGGCACCTCGCTTAAGCCGTCCAATGCGCGCTGGACGTTAACGACAACGGCCCTCGCGAAGGGAATCATCCAAGAGAGATCGGTGAGTTTTGACTGCTCTCCGGGCTCACGGCGACGACAAGGAACCACGGTGCCGGATGCTATAACTAATGGTCTTTACCCTCAAAGCAAAGCTTCTGATCTAAGAATGCAGGCAGCCCCAACATCCGAAACGAGACGCAAGGTCGCCAGGAAGATCGAGGTGACGTCAACGAGGTCGCCGAAAAGGGGCGAACATAGGACGCCGCCATCGAACTGGTAGCTCAGTCCGCGCAGCGCTACGACATGGGGTCTTGGTCATTGATCTTGGAATGAGCCAGTACGAGGTAAGGGCTCATCCAACAGTCACCGTCGGCCAACTGCGGCATAAGGCTTGTACGTCTAAGGAGCGCGATCACTGCAACGTGCTGGCCCCCTATTGGCCCGAAGCGGGAAACCCGGGAGCTCGGTCGAGTACCCGCCATCTCGGAGGGGATCGGATCGACTTCTTCTTTTCCCTGTAGCGGAAGCTGTCCGCCTGTATATTAGCTGGTCGAACCAGCTGATCGCCGATGCACCCAAAAGGTTTCAGGGCGGTTTGCCGCAGGGGTGGAGCCGGTCGTTGCAATTGCTTCAAAAAGGTGACTCGCAAGGCTTCTTATAAAGCTCACTTCAAGGCGGGCGTGTCGCAGCTTTTGCCATGACACATGGGGGCCTTATTCGCTTGGCGCGAGGGTGTTTATCATGCACCTAGCCGGAAGTGAAGGGTTTCCTAGGCCCTGCCAGAAGTACAAATTTGATGGTCGCGTCTAAAGACGCCGAGCCACGCTGAGGCTACCGTGGATCCGTTATGGTCAAGGGCGCGTTCGCAGGTTGAAGCAATGCAGACCAAGAATTTCCCTGTGGCACGTCGGTTCATCAAGATGCCCTAAGGAGGGCCGAGAGGAGGATTGGATGACTTCTGAGAATATGAAAACAGCAACGTCATTCCCAGCGCCGGGGGAGGAGGTCTATCTTCCTCGCGGGGGCACAGATCCAGATTTTTACATCCCCGCTGAAGGGAGCCGGGGAGAGCGTCGTGTGATGAGATGGATTCGGAAACGCCTGAAGTTTTTCCGCCGACTGTCAGATTGAAGCCGTGTGACCTGATGAGGCCTGCTGCGCCCCTTGCCTCCTTCCTCTGTTAGCGGGTCATCAATATGTTCTTGTGTGGTAACAGCGGGATCAACGTCGCCTGACATCGGAGCCTATGGTCCTGGAGCCGAGAGATCATCGATTAATGGCTGGGTCCTGCAGGTGGGGTCTCATCGGACGAACCACCAATCCCGCAGCGCCAGCGAAGGACTGATCTGAAGTGGTCTACCCAGTTTTCCGCAGACCGTTGCCTGTAACGGGAAGACCAACAGCCAGGCTCTAGCTGTACATTGAGGCGTCCAATAGCGATGACGCCAGTGCGCCGGAGCATCAGGCGGGCCAGGATTGCCCATGTCCGGCCGGGTCTTTCCTTGGTGTGTTTGTTGCCTCAAAATGTTGGGCAACGTTGGAGGCAGTGGCCTGAACGCCGTTGATATCAACTTCGACGGAGGCCAGTCGGTCGGCAGGAATGAACCAAGAACCCACCCCTGCGTTTACACCCATTTGATTTGCGGGGAAGGGACATGTCGTGGCGGGGGAGAACACGGGCTGCTTTGTGTCCTGTAGGCTACGCCGGATAGACGGCGATGGCCGTGGCCTTGATGACGAAGTGGACGCGCATCCCGGGCGTGAGCCCGAGGTCCACCGAGGCCGCCGGGGTGATGTCCGCGGAAAGGCCGCCCGCGTGCACACGAATCTGGTCGCCGTGGGGTTCCAAGTCTGTGATGGTGACGGCGAATGAGTTCCGCGGGCTGCCGTGCTCGGCGCTTGGGAAGACCGAGACTGCCGTCGGCGAAAAGACGGCGACGCCGTTCTGGCCGGGGACGGCACCGTCCTCGGGGTGCGCAGTAATGTCCAGTCCGCCGTGGGACGTGAGCCCGTGGCCGGTAATGGTTCCGGGGAGCAGGTTCATGCCCGCCAGTCCGGCGGCGAACTTGCTGCGTGGTTTTTCCAGGACCTGGCGGGTGGAGCCTTCCTCCGTGATCCGTCCGCCTTCGATGATTGTTGCCCGGTCGGCGAGCACGAGCGCGTCCAGGACATCGTGCGTGATGATGATGGCACGGCGGTTGGCGAGGACCCGTTTGAGAAGGCGGCGCAGCATGGGAGCGGCATGGATGTCGAGGGCGGCCATGGGTTCATCGAGGAGCAGCAGTTCGGGGTCCGTGGCCAGGGCACGCGCGATGGCGACGCGCTGCGCCTGGCCGCCGGAGAGTTGGGCGGGTCGCCGGTCGGCAAACTCCTCGGCTTCCACTTCGGTGAGCCAGTGCCAGGCCGTCTGCAGCGCATTGGTCCGGTTCGCACCGGCCGCCCGTGGCCCGAAGGCTACGTTCTCCAGCACGCTCATGTGCGGAAACAGGAGCGGTTCCTGGGCGAGCAGTGCCGTTCCCCGAGTGTGCGGCGGCAGGAAGTGGTTCGTCCCCCTGTCGAGTTTGAACAGCCTTTTCTGTCCGAGCACGGCATTCCCACTGTCCGGGCGGATGAGCCCGGCGATGATCCCCAGCAGCGTCGACTTGCCGGCGCCGTTGGGACCAAGCACGGCCACTGTTTCCGTGGCCTCAAGTGTGAAAGAGACGTCGAAGTTGCGCGCGTGCAGCGCGGCATTGAGATCCAGGGTCATTTTGATTCCGCCTCTGCCGCCAGCGTCCGGGGCTGCCGGAAGGAAAGCCCGACGACGGCCACTGCCACCGCCACCAGCACCAGGGAAAGCGCGACGGCGGCATCGGCGTCCGTTTCGCGTTGAAGATAGATTTCCAGCGGCAATGTGCGGGTGGCACCCTGCAGGCTGCCGGCGAAAGTGAGGGTGGCGCCGAATTCGCCCAGGCAGCGCGCGAAGGACAGCACGGATCCGGAGGCGAGACCGGGCAGGACCAGCGGGATAGTGACGCGGCGCAGCACCGTTGTGGGGTGGGCGCCTAGCGTTGCCGCGACCGCCTCATACTTTACGCCAGCGGTGCGCAGAGATCCCTCAAGGCTGACCACCAGGAACGGCAATGCCACAAACGTCTGGGCGAGGACGACGGCGGTGGTGGAGAACATGATCTGGATGCCCGCCAGCTCTAGGCTCCGCCCGAGCAGGCCTTGGCGGCCAAAGGTATAGAGCAATGCGATGCCGCCGACGACGGGGGGAAGGACAAGGGGAAGCATAACGAACGCCCGCAGCAGGCGCTGACCCGGGAATCTCGCGCGGGCCAGGACGAGGGCCAGCGGTACCCCTAAGACGATGCATAACACCGTGCTGGCCGCCGACGTCCTAAGCTAAGGCCGAGCGCCGTGAGCGAGGATTCCGACGTAACGAGCGGGATGAACTGCCCCCAGTTGACCTTGGCCACCATGGCGGCCAGCGGCAGCAGGACAAACAGCCCTCCTGCTGCTGCGATGGCGAAAACCCACGGCGGGACACCGTTATAGCCGGTCTTGTGCCGGTGCGTCATGCTGGCTGTCCAGGCTTTTTACGGGGTGCCGAACCCGGCGTGAGCAAGGACCTTTTTGCCTTCGCTGCCAGTGACCATGGCGATAAAGGTATTGGCCAGATCCTTGTTCTTGCTGCTGTCCACAGTGGCGATCGGATATGTGTTCACGGCCTGGCGCGACTCGCTGAATTCGATGCCCTTGACTTTGTCGCCTGCGGCCTTGACGTCGGTGGCATAGACCAAGCCAGCGTCGGCTTCCCCGGAAATGACCTTGCTTAGGACATCCGCAACTGAGGATTCCTCGCTGACTGGCTTCAAGGTTGTTCCCATGACCTTTTCCACCTTCTCGGCGGCGGAGCCACAAGGTACCTGCGGTGCGCAGACAACCACCTTAACGCCCGGCTTCGCCAGGTCCGTGAAGGAAGTTATCGACGCCGGGTTGGTCGGTGGAACTGCAATCTCCAGGACGTTCGTGGCGAAGTTGGTTGGTGTTCGGTCGATGAGCCGGGCGTCCGAGAGCTTGGCCATGTTCTTGGTGTCGGCGGAGGCGAACACGTCGGCCGGGGCGCCTTGGGTGATCTGGGCGACCAGGTCCGAGGATCCGGCGAAGTTGAGCGTGACCTTCGTGCCCGGATGCGCAGCCTCGAACTCGGCGGCAATCTCGGTGAAGGTCGACTTCAGGGACGCGGCGGCGTAAACGGTCACGGTGCCGACAGTCGCCTTGGTGCCGCCGGCGCTTGCGTTCGTGGAGCCGCTCGGGGCTGTGCCCGCGGTAGCGGAAGCGCAGCCGGCCAGTCCGGCGGCAAGGAAGCCCGCGGCCAGCAGGGCGCTGATGCAACGGGTGATGCTCACATGGTCCTCTTTCTATAGATCATTCAATGTGGGAATACCCAGCAGGGCTCCGACGCTACATTCGCGCCCGGGTAGTCACCCCTTTTGCTTCCGGGTCGGTGCATCGCCGGGCTCGCGACTCCGCTGATGGTTCTCACAACCGTGGCGGTGGGCAATGCGACGACGTCTACGTGCTGACTGAGAGAACTCGTGGACATCCTTCCTGGATGACCTGATCACCTCAATTCAGATGTGAGGGGTACGGAAAAGTTCATCCTGCGGTCCCGACACCAACCCATTCCACGGTTCCATCGGAAAAGAACTGCTCCTTCCAAATGGGTACTTCATCCTTGATCCGGTCAACCAGTTCCGCACACAGGGCGAAAGCTTGTCCACGGTGTCCGGTGGCTACAGCACAAACAAGAGCCGCATCCCCAATCCGAAGTGCACCCACGCGGTGTGCCGCCCAAATTCGCACAGGCACGGACCCCTCAGCCTCATCTGGAAATGAGTACTCGGCAGCAACCGCCTCCAAAACGTCTTTCAGGATCTGGGGCGCCTTGGGGTGGGCGGTGTAGCTCAGTCGCTCGACTGCCTTACCGCCGTCGTGATTGCGCACTACTCCACTAAAGCTGACCACTGCTCCGGATGCGCTCGACTCCACGGCAGCGATGGCCACGTCTACGGAGAGCTGTCGATCGCTGAGCCCGGAATGGACCACGGTAAGGGCCTGCCTGCTTGGCTGCCGTCCGGTAGCAATTTTTCCACGACTCGTCTGTTGAACAGTGCTCATGCCTGTCCTCTCATTAGGCCAGCGCAGCCTCTTCCATTAGAACCATGCATCTTTCCAAGAATGCTCACAGCGCCCAGTTTCCACTCTTGCCGCCACTCTTGGCGAGCACCCGGATATCGGTGAGAACAGCATGCTTGTCTACAGCCTTGATCATGTCGTAAACGGTTAAGGCGGCGACGGTCACCGCAGTCAGGGCTTCCATCTCTACACCTGTCACGCCATTGGTTTTCACAGTGGCAACAAGCTGCACGCTGTCCGACGCCAGTACGAAGTCGACCGCGACCTTCGAGATAGGCAGCGGGTGGCACAGCGGAATCAAGTCGGACGTTCTCTTGGTAGCCAAGATGCCAGCGATCCGGGCCACGGCCAAGGCGTCACCCTTAGGCAACCCTTCTGCTGTGAGCAGCAGCAGAACTTCACCAGTTGTACGGAGCGTTGCCGTAGCCGTCGCCTCCCGGTCGGATTCAATTTTTCCTGAAACATCCACCATTTGCGCGCTGCCGTCCGGCCGCAGGTGAGTGAGCCCACCAGGATAGCTTCTTAGCCTCATACTGCCCACACCTCCACCTTCGATCCCTCAGCTAGTTCAGAGATTCCCTCTGGGATGTGCACCAGAACGTTCGCCCGTGCAAGTGCTCCGAGCAGATGGGAACCTTCACCCCCTTCCAGCCGTACTGTGCCATTCGGTAAGAGGACTCCCCGCCTGACCTGATGCTTTTTTGTGGGCGACGTTAGGGGATGCGAAAGGGGTGCATGGAGGGAAAGCCTCGGTGTCGGCGCGGCAAACATTTCGCTGAGCAGCGGACGCAGGAACATCTCGAACGAGATTAAGCAGCTGACCGGGTTTCCGGGGAACGCGAGGATTGGAATTCCGTCAAAAGTGCCGACTCCCTGGGGTCCGCCGGGTTGAATGGCGACATGGGAAAATTCAACGTCATGATCGACCATCGTCTGCCTAACGGGCTCGTAGGCACCATTACTCACACCACCACTGGTAACAATCAGGTCGACATGGGCAGCATGACTTCTCAGGAGCTTTGATAGAGCGCCAGGCTCATCCTTGACAATGCCCGCCCTGATCACGGTAAGCCCGGCCTGGAGCATCGAGGACTCCAAAAGAGTGTTATTTGCGTCGTAAATCTTTCCTGGCGCGAGGTTCTCTCCGGGCTCAAGGACCTCGTCCCCCGTGGTGGCCAGCAGCACTGTGAGCTTCTGGTTAACAACAACCTCAGTGACACCCAACGCCGCGAGCAAACCAAGCTGACGTGGGCCGAGAACAGTGCCAGCGGCGAGTGCACACTCGCCGGAAGCTATATCAGTGCCAGCACCACGGACGAACGTTCCCGCGGCTGTCTCGGGAAGCCGCACTGTCGTATCCGAACCAGGGGGCGGAAAAAGGTTTGGCACTGCCCGCTCGATGGGGACGACAGCATCAGCCCCAGCGGGTAATAGGGCTCCAGTCATGATTGGAGCAGCCGTCCCTCGAGTCAAAGGGGACGGCAATGCGCCCGCCGGGACCGGCGGCGCCACACGCAATTGTCCCCGGCCCTCTGCTACGTCTTGGGATCTGACTGCATAGCCATCCATCTGAGAGTTGGTGAAGGGTGGCAAATCTATCGGTGCATATAAGGTCTCCGCCAGGCCGCGACCGAGCGCAGCCATTAGAGGCAATTGCTCAACCTTGGGTGGGGTCAACAGCGGAAAGAGCACATCCCGGATTGCCTGTAGGTGCGTGGAAATGCTTCGGTGTTCATGTTCCGGCAGCGAGTTTCCGGTGGTCCCCGGGCCGGGACTGTTGCCGGTCAGCGCGATCAACTGCTCTTCTTGCCTCTGCATGTCCTGCCTTCGGGAGATCTTTTCGGTCTTACTGAAATCCTGCTTGGCCACGCCAGGGCGCTTCACTTTTCCGACGAAAGCTTTGGCCGCCGGCTCCTTGCATGATTTTCAGATACGCGTCGCGTCCATTGCGCTGTGTATAAGCTGGTAATCCTGACTGCAAAATGATTTCAGCAGGTATGCGGAGTTTCGGGCTATAGCTACTTGGCATAACTGGCCGCCCCAATTGTCCCTTCCAGCACAAACGCGTCCATCTTGGTTTCGCGTAGCCTGATTTCATGAGTGTCCAGCTAGGAATGCCGCAGCCGCGGGAGGATGCCGGGCTGTCCGTACCGGCGGCCCGTCCTGCCGGCGCGGGTGCCGGGCTGGTGGACCGCTACGGCCGCCGTGCCACGGACATGCGGCTGTCCCTGACAGACAAGTGCAACCTGCGCTGCACCTACTGCATGCCTGCAGAGGGCCTCGAATGGCTCGCGAAACAGGCGGTCATGTCCGCCGAGGAAATTGTCCGCATTGTCCGGATCGGCGTCGAGCAGTTGGGCGTCCGCGAACTCCGGCTGACCGGCGGTGAGCCGCTGGTGCGGCACGACCTGGTGGACATCATCGCGGAGCTGCGGCGGAACCATCCCGACCTGCCGATTTCCATGACCACCAACGGCGTGGGGCTCGCCAGGAAGGCCGCGCCCCTCAAGGCCGCCGGGCTGACCCGGATTAACGTGTCCCTGGACTCGCTGCACGAGGAAACATTCACCCAGCTGACCCGCCGCCCGTTCCTGGACCAGGTCCTGGCCGGGGTGGAT
>NZ_AOFD01000026.1 GCF_000332815.1 Arthrobacter nitrophenolicus | reverse complement strand
GCAGGGGCGGCCGCAGCAGCCGGCTTGGGGGCCGGGGAGGCGGCCGCAACGAAAGCGCCGCGCGGGTTGTCCAGGTCCATGAGCTGGGTGGTGTCGCGGCCTGCGAAGAAGCTGATGATCCAGTTGAAGATCACCCGGAACTTGCGTTCGAACGTGGGCATGGCCATGCCGTGGTAGCCGCGGTGGGCCAGCCAGGCGAGCCCGCCCTTGAGGCCGATGCTGCCGATCAGGTTAATGTTGGCAACGCCCTTCCATTCGCCGAAGCCTGCCACAGCACCCAGGTTCTTGTGCTTGTAGTCCTTCAGCTGCTTCTCCCAGCGGGAAGCCCACAGGTTCTTGGCAAGGCGCTTGGCCTGGCGGAGCGCGTGCTGGGCGTTGGGGACGCAGGTGCCATCCGGCAGGCCCTTGCCCGTGAGGTCAGGCACGGCGGCGATGTCGCCGGCAGCCCAGGCGTTGTCCACAATGCCTTCGTCGCCGGCGACGCGCAGGTCCGGAAGGACGCGGACGCGGCCGCGGGGTTCCAGCGGGAAGTCGGTGGAGCGGACCATCGGGTTGGCCTGGACGCCGGCCGTCCACACGAGGGTGTCGGCTTCAAACTCCTGGGCAGGGGACTTGTCCGGGAGGTTGATGAGCTTGAGGGTGCCCTCCGCGCTGTCCAGCGAGGTGTTCAGCAGGACCTCGATGCCGCGGCTGCGCAGGTGCTCAACGACCCATTCGGCCTGCTTGGCCGTAACCTCGGGCATGATGCGTCCCATGGCTTCCACCAGGACAAAGCGGACTTCTTCCTGCTTGATCCTCGGGTTGTTGCGGACCGCGGCGCGGGCCAGGTCCTCCATCTCGGTGATGCACTCGATGCCGGCGAAACCGCCGCCGACCACCACGAAGGTGAGGGCCTTGGCGCGGGCGGCGGGATCGGTCATGGTGGAGGCAACCTCGATGCGCTCCAGGACCTTGTTCCGCAGCGCAACGGCTTCCTCGATGGTCTTCAGGCCGATGCCCTTGTCCGCGAGGCCCTTGATGGGGAAGGTTCGGGTGATGGCACCTGCGGCCAGGACAACGTCGAAGTAGGGGATCTCGAAGTTTTCGCCGCCGTCGGACGGAGCGATGACCGCGGTGCGGTTGGCGTGGTCGATCGAGGTGACGCGGCCCTGGATCAGTTCGGTCTGCTTGAGGTGCTGGCGGTGGGACACCACCGCGTGGCGGGCCTCGATGTTGCCGCCGGCCACCTCGGGGAGGAACGGCTGATAAGTCATGTAGGGCAGTGGATCCACGAGGGTGACGATGCCACCGGCATTCGCGATCTTCTTCTGCAGTTTGAGTGCTACGTACAGGCCGACGTACCCGCCGCCGACGACGAGTACCCTGGGACGGTCCTGGAGCTCTGGGGTGGTTGCCATAGTTTAAGGATAGCGCAGTTTGTGAAAATCTTCACTAACTGCTCGAAGGGCCCGTTACGCTAGGGTTTCCGCACCGAATGCACCTTTTCCAGGGCACCTGTTTCCAGCTCCTCCCCCTTCAGCGCGGGGTCCCGCGCCGCCCGGCGCAGCTGGATGACCGCCGCGGCGATGATGGCCACGAACAGCAGTGCGAATCCGATGACAACAGCACCTCCGATGGCAGTATCACGCTGTGACGGCGGCTCAGCGGCGGGGACGGTTGCTTCCGGAAGCGCCGGGGCAGCCACCGGCGCCTCCGCCGTGGGGACCGGGGTGGGGGTGGCCAGGTTGCCGCGCCGGTGCACCCGGATCCACTCGGCAATGGTTCCCAGGGGATTGCTTTTCGCTTCGGGAACGTCATCCTTCAGGGCCGCTTCCGCGTTGAGGATGCCGTACCCGTACAGGGGATCCTTGCCCGGCGCCCCCGCATCCCTGGCGGTGGAGACGATCCGGTTAATGACCTGCTCGGCGCTCATGGAAGGCCACTTGGAGCGGATCAGTGCCGCCACGCCGGCCACGATGGGCGTGGATCCGGAAGTCCCCGCCCACTCGGCGTATCCGCCGCCCGGCAGGCCGCCCAGCAGGTTCTGGGCCGGTGCTGCCACGCCGATGCTGATGCCTTGCGAGGACGCGTCAACACTTGCCGTTCCAGAGCGGTCCAGGCCGGCGACAGTGAGGACGCCGGGAATGGTGGCCGGGGCTCCCACCTGGGTGTTGCCGCCGATCCGGTTCCCTGCAGCCGCGACGATCACAACGTCCTTCTGCTCGGCGTACAGGAAGGCGGCGTCCCAGCTTTGCGGCCACTGCGGGGTGGTGCTGCCGAGCGAGATATTGATGACTTTTGCCCCGTTGTCCACTGCCCAGCGGACCGCTTCGGGGATCTGGTCCTGGTCGCTCTTGCCGGAGGGGTTCGGTGAGCCGAGCCATGTGGACACGGACAGGATCTGGGCCTCGGGGGCCACGCCGATGATGCCGTCCGGTGCCGGTCCGGCGGGGCCGGGCGTGGGGGAAGCAGTCTTGTCGGCGGGCTGGTGCCCGCGGCCGGCAAGCATGGTGGCCACCAGGGTGCCGTGTTCAGGCTTGGACCCGACGCTCTTCTGGCCGTCCGGCTGGCCGGATCCGGACGCGTCGTAGCCGCCGGCCACCGCTCCCTTAAGATCCGGGTGCTGGGCGTCCACGCCACTGTCGATGACGGCCACCTTGACGCCGGCGCCCTTGGATACTTCCCAGGCCTTGGTGATGCCGGAGTCTGCCAGCCAGTACTGCTTGTCCCGCCACTCGTCCGCGCGCGCCGCCGGAGCCGTGATGAGGCCGGTAACCAGGCAGCAGGCGGCGAGGACCAGGGCAAGCGCGGCGGCCGCTGTCCTGTGCAGTGCCGGGTGGGTTAGGGATCGCATCCGGGTTCAGCCGATGCTCAGGGCAATGCCGTCGAGGATGTCGTGCTCGCTGGCCGTCGCCGTAGTGATCCTGCCGCCGGTGAGTTCCCTCAGGCGCTCGAGGATCCTGCGCCACACCAGTCCCCCGGCGCCGATCACGTCCACGCGGCCCGGGTGCATGTAGGGCAGCCCGGCGCGCTCGGACCGGTCCATCTCCAGGAGGTCCGTGGCGGCGGCGCGGACCGTGTCCAGCGGCAGTTCAGCGCCGTGGATGTCGTCCGGCCGGTATTCGGGCAGCCGGAGGGCATGGGCTGTGATGGTGGTGATGGAACCGGCAACACCGACGACGGCGGTCGCCTGCTCCAGCGGAACGTCCCGTTGGGCAAGGGCCATGGCTGCGTCCACGTCCGCTTCCGCGGCCGAGATCTGTTCCGCGGTGGGCGGATCGTTCCGCAGGTGCCGTTCGGTCAGCCGGACGCAGCCGACGTCCACGGACTTCGCTGCGGTGACGCCCTGTGCGGTGCCGAGGACGAACTCCGTGCTGCCGCCGCCCAGGTCCACCACCAGTACCTGGTGGCCGTCCAGGATGGGCAGGACACTGCTGGCACCGGCAAAGGACAACGCAGCTTCCTCGTCGCCGGAGATGACTTCAGGTTCCACGCCGAGGAGGTTGCGGATCCCGTCCACGAAGACCTCCCGGTTCCGGGCATCCCGGCTGGCTGAGGTTGCAACAAACCGGACGGCCTCAGCGCCATGTTCCCGGATCAGCTCTGCGTAATCGGCCGTGGCAGCGAATGTGCGCTCCAGTGCGGCGGGGGCGAGCTCGCCGGTGGCGTCAACGCCTTCGCCCAGCCGCACCACGCGCATCTCGCGCACTACGTCGGTAAGGCTGGTGGTGCCGTTGCTGCGCTCGATATCGGCAATGAGCAGGCGGATGGAATTGGTGCCGCAGTCGATGGCGGCTACCCGGGTCACTGGGCGGCCTCGGCAGGATTGGCCGACTTTCGCACCGGGGCGGGGCGGCCCACGATGTCCGGCAGGCCCTGCGGTCCATGCCGGCTGAGGTCCCGGGAAGGAGCTTCGCCGGTGGTGTCCCAGGCACCCTCGCAATAGCACCTGTCCGTCGTCCACCATTCGCGGATCTGTCGCAGTGCCTCGTCCCCCAGCGGATTCACGCCCGGTCCGGCAGCAAGCGAGTGCCCCACCAGGACATGCAGGCACTTGACGCGCGTGGGCATGCCCCCGGCGGAGACCCTGTCAATTTCCGGAACAGCACCGATGCCGGACCGCCGGCCGATTGCATCCCGGGCGGCCAGGTAGGCTTCGTGCGCAGACCGGTAGGCGGCGGACAGTTCTGCGTCGCCGGCCAGCTGCTCGTTCATGGTGTTCATGACCCCTGCCGCCTCAAGCCGGGATACCGCGGAGGTGATCACGGGGTGGGTCAGGTAGAAGGTGGTGGGGAACGGCGTGCCGTTGCTCAGCCGCGGAGCCGTTGCCGCCACCAGCGGGTTGCCGCACACGCAGCGGGCGGGGATTTCCACCACATCGCGGACCGGACGTCCCAGCTGCCGGCTCAATACTTCGAGATCGTGTGCTGATGGTTGGCGGGAGTCGTCCCGGGCGGCTGCCGTGTTGTGTTCCACTGTCGCGGGCCGTCCTTCCTTTTGCGGTTCAGTCTGTGGCCGCGCGCTCGATGGACTCCCACAGGGAATCCACCCACGGCAGATCGGCGGGGTCTTGTGCTGCTGCACCGGTCTGGCTGCTGGTGTCTCCCGCGGGCAAATCGCTGCCGAAGACCCAGTAGCCGGTTTCGCCCGGCATAACCATGTTAATGCGGTCGCGGGCCTGTTGTTTCACGTAGTTGGGGTCCTGCCAGCGGGAGACCTGCTGGCGGAGCCGGTCGCCTTCGGCCTCTCGCGCGGCGATATCGGCATTCAGCGCGTCGATTTCGGCCTTCTTGTCGAAGAAGATCTTCACCGTGGGCGCCAGCATGATGGTAATGGCCACCATCACCACGGCCAGTGCCAGCATCCGCCCGGAAAATGCCTTCGCCGGAACAGGCTGCTGGTCCTCCTCGGCGGGATGGTCAGAGGCACCGCTGGTTGCGCTGCTGCCCTTTCCGGGCCTGGCCCGCCCTGTTGATGCGCCCGGTGCCGGCGCCTTGCCGGCTGGAGCCTTCCGGGGCTTGCTGTCGGCGCCGGGCCGTCCTGCCGGGCCCAGGTTGTCCTTGGCCGAGCCGAAATCCGCCTGGATGACGTCTGCGCCGTCGGCTTCCCTTTCCGGACGGGCGGGGCTGACCTTGGGGACTTTGGGACGGCGGGTAGCCATGACACTCCTGAACGCGGCCTGCCTGCGGCCGCCACTGTCTGTGCTGAACAACAAAACGGCGCTGGTCAACAACCGGGCTGACGGATGCTGCCGAAACAACAACGGTGGCTATGGTCTTTCAACCATAGCCACCGTTTAATGCTTTACGCGGCTACTAGCCCTTGAAACGCGGGAACGCGCTGCGGCCTGCGTAGCGTGCGGCGTCGTCGAGTTCCTCTTCGATGCGCAGCAGCTGGTTGTACTTGGCAACGCGCTCGGAACGGGCCGGTGCGCCGGTCTTGATCTGGCCGGCGTTGGTTGCCACCGAGATGTCGGCGATGGTGGTGTCCTCGGTCTCGCCGGAGCGGTGGGAGGTGATGGTGGTGTAGCCGGCGCGCTGCGCCAGGCTGACGGCGTCCAGCGTCTCGGTGAGGGAGCCGATCTGGTTGACCTTCACCAGCAGCGAGTTGGCGGTGCGGGTGTCGATGCCGCGCTGCAGGATGGAGGGGTTGGTGACGAAGAGGTCGTCACCCACCAGCTGGACCTTGTCGCCGATGGCGTCGGTGAGGGTCTTCCAGCCGTCCCAGTCGTTCTCGTCCAGCGGGTCCTCGATGGACACCAGCGGGTAGTCGGCCACGAGTTCGGCGTAGTAGGCGCTCATCTCGGCCGAGCTGAGGGACTTGCCCTCGAACTGGTAGGCGCCGTCCTTGAAGAATTCGGAGGATGCCACGTCCAGGGCCAGGGCGATGTCCTTGCCCGGGGTGTAGCCGGCGTTCTTGATGGCTTCCTGGATCAGGTCCAGCGCGGCCCGGTTGGAGGGCAGGTTCGGGGCGAAGCCGCCCTCGTCGCCGAGGCCGGTGGACAGGCCCTTTTCCTTCAGGACGGACTTGAGGTTGTGGTACACCTCAACGCCCCAGCGCAGGCCCTCGGAGAAGGTTTCGGCGCCGATCGGGGCGATCATGAATTCCTGGATGTCGACGTCGGAGTCCGCGTGGGAGCCGCCGTTCAGGATGTTCATCAGCGGCACGGGCAGGACGTGCGCGTTGGGGCCGCCCAGGTACTTGTAGAGCGGCAGGTCGGCGGAGGCGGCGGCTGCGTTGGCCACGGCCAGGGAAACACCCAGGATGGCGTTGGCGCCCAGCTTGCCCTTGTTCGGGGTGCCGTCCAGGTCCAGCATGGCCTGGTCGATGGAGCGCTGGTCGGTGGCGTCGAAGCCGGTCAGGGCCGGTGCGATCTGGTCGATGATCGCGTCGACAGCCTTCTGGACGCCCTTGCCGAGGTAGCGGCCCTTGTCGCCGTCACGCAGTTCGACGGCCTCGTGCTCGCCGGTGGAAGCGCCGGACGGTACTGCTGCGCGGCCGATCTGGCCGTCGGAGAGCAGGACCTCGACTTCTACGGTCGGGTTGCCACGGGAATCGAGGATCTCGCGGGCGTGGATGGCATCGATAAGCGCCATGAATTTGCTCCTTATGGGCGATTAACGGGGGGATCTTGCAGAAAGACTCGACGTACTCGTCAGGAACCAGCGTAGTCGAGAGTGGTCCGGGTTACGGAAAACTGTCCGGGCCCCGGACGTCATGATGGGGTTGGGACGCGGATTTCTCCTGCTGGTAGCGCCGCACAGCCCCGCGCAAGGCACGTTCGGCGTCGAATCCGGCGTCATGCGCGGAGCGTACGACGGCGAGGAGCAGCTCCCCGAGTTCCTCCTCCGTTGCGGGGGCGGTGGCCCCTGCGGGCAGGGGCGCCCCGGCGCGGGCTGCGCGGTCCACCGACTTCTGTGCCCGGGCAAGCGCGGGCAGATTCTGCGGGATCCCTTCGAAGTGGCTGGTGCGGGCGGGCCGTTCCTCCCGCTTCACCGCGTCCCATTTCTGCACGATCTCGTCCACCGTGGCCGGGAAGGTGTCCTGCAGCGAGCCGTCGGGCCTAAAGACATGCGGATTCCGCCGGACCATCTTGGCAGCCAGGCCGCGGGCGACGTCGTCGAACCTGAAGGCCCCGCGCTCCTCGGCGAGACGGGCGTGCAGCACCACCTGGAGCAGCACGTCGCCCAGCTCGCCCTGGAGCTCGGCATCGGGATGGCCCGCCTCGATGGTTTCGGCCACTTCGTAGGCTTCCTCGAGGAGGTATTCCACGAGCGACGCGTGTGTGAGCGCGCCCATCCAGGGGCAGTGCTCGCGGAGCGCAGCAATCACGGACAACAGCTCCCCCACGGGGGTGCTGTTGTCCTGCTGCTCAGCCAAGGTTGGCGTAGGCGTCGTTGATGTACTCCACCAGCGCCTCCTTCTCCTCCAGGGGCAGGAAGGAAGCCTCGGCGGCGTTCAGGGTGAGCTCGAGCAGGTCGTCGAGGTCGTAGTCGAACGTCTCCACCAGCAGCTCGAACTCGTCCGTCAGGGTGACGCCGCTCATCAGCCTGTTGTCGGTGTTGATGGTGACGTTGAAGCCCAGCTGGTACAGCATGTCCAGGGGGTGGCTTTCGATGCTTTCGCCGAACGGCTCGATCGCACCGGTCTGCAGGTTGGAGGAAGGGCAGATTTCCAGGGCGATGCCGCGGTCGCGGATCCAGCTCGACAGGTCGCCCAGGGTGACCAGGCCGATCGTGTCCTCGGCGTCGTCGTCGAATTCCACCATGATGTCCTCGGCGATCCGCACGCCGTGGCCCAGGCGGAGCGCGCGGCCGTCCACGAGCGCCGACTGGATGCTTTCCAGTCCGGCAGCTTCACCAGCGTGGACCGTGGCGGGGAAGTTCTGCTGGGCCAGGTAGGTGAAGGCGTCCCTGAAGCGGGACGGCAGGAAGCCGTCTTCCGCGCCGGCGATGTCGAAGCCCACGGCGCCGCGGTTGCGGTGGCGGACGGCGAGCTCGGCGATCTCCTGGCCGCGGTCGGCATGGCGCATGGCCGTAATCAGCTGGCCCACCTGGATTTCACGGCCGCTCTCCCCCACCGACTCAACACCGGCCTCGAGGCCTTCCTGGACTGCTTCCACGGCTTCATCCAGGGTGAGGCCCTTCTGGAGGTGCTGTTCGGGCGCCCACCGCACTTCGCCGTAGACGACGCCGTCGTCCGCCAGGTCCTCGACGAATTCCTTGGCCACCCGGTACAGGCCCTCGGAGGTCTGCATGACCGCCACGGTGTGGTCGAACGTTTCCAGGTAGCGGACCAGGGAGCCGGAGTCGGCCGACTCCCGGAACCACTGGCCCAGTGCCACGGGATCGGTGGACGGCAGGGTGTGCCCCACGGCCTCGGCCAGTTCGATGATGGTTGCCGGGCGGAGGCCTCCGTCCAGATGGTCGTGAAGCGAAACCTTGGGCAGGTTCTTCAGGTCAAAATCCATGGCAGGGGCAGCGTCAACAATAGGCTCAGTCACGTTCCCACCTTAGGGTGGGCAGGGGCGCAAAGCCAGCGGCTAGGGTGCTGCCGGGCCGCCGTCGGCTGACGGCGCAAGGACGCTGGACCCGGGCTGGCCGTTGCGGGCGCCGGAGGGCCCGCCGTCGAGCCATTCATCCACCTCTTCAGCGTCGTTCCGGGCCAGGTGCTTGTGCCACCAGCGGAGCAGGTGGTCGATCAGGATGCCGAGGATGATGGCGAAGACGACGGCGATGACGGCGCTGAGCAGCGGGTTGTGGTGCAGCCAGGGGAAGGAACTGGCCAGCAGCCCGATTCCGATGGAGTAGCCCACCCAGGTGATGCAGGCGAAGGCATCGAGGAGGAAGAACCTGCGGTGGCCGAAGCCGGTGCTGCCCGCCACGTAGTTGACGGCGACACGTCCCCAGGGGATGTAGCGGGCCGTGAAGATCAGGACCGCACCGCGCTTGTCCAGCTCGTAGCGCGCCCAGCTGAAGGCCTTCCTGACCTTGGGCCGGCGCATCCATTTCCACCGGTCCAGCCCGATCCGGCGTCCCAGCATGAACGCCATGTTGTCCCCGGCGATGGCCCCGACCAGCGCGGTGGTGCCAAGGATCCAGAGGTTGGGTTCGCCGCTGTGCCGGGCGAAGGCTGCCAGGGCCACGATGAGGGTTTCGCTCGGGACCACCATGGCGAAGCCGTCCACGAAGAAAAACACGAGCAGGACGGGGTAGATCCACCACTGGCCCGCTGCATGGAGCACGGCCTCATTAATAAACTCCACGCGGTCTTGCTCCTAGACAATGATGACGCAGCTATAGCGACGCTGCCGTAGCGGAAATCGTTCCTAAGTGTCCCATGGCGGGACGGGATTCGCTATGACTTGACTTTGTTGCACAACGGTTCACCTACGCTTCGGGTTCCCGCATCCGTTCGACCACCGGTGTCTGCCGCCGGAGGCGGTTGATCACCACGTCCACCACAATGCCGAGCGCCACGGCGCAGACGATGGCGATGACGGCTCCCAGCAGGTGGTTCTCCTCGAACCACTGGCCGAAGAACAGCCCTATTCCCACCGAGTACACCGCCCAGAGCACGGCCGAGAGGGTTGTGAGGGCGATGAAGCGGAGGTGGTGGTACTGGGTGGCGCCTGCCGTCAGGTTCACCGCGACGCGGCCGATGGGCACGAACCGTGCAACGAGGATGAGTGAGGCCGGGCGTTTCCGCAGTTCCCCGCCGGCCCAGCGGAAGGCGCTTTGCATGCGTGGACGCCGCATCCAGGACCAGCGGGTGGTGCCTACGCGGCGTCCGATGAGGTAGGCGATGTTGTCCCCCGAGAAGGCACCCAGCGCCGCTACGAGCATCAGGAGCCAGGGGTTGGGGACGTCCGCCGTGGCGGCCACGGCGGACAGCCCCACCACTACGGACTCGCTGGGAATGGGCGGGAAGAAGCCGTCAATGACGCAGCATGCCAGCACCAGGAAAAGCACCCAGGGCTGCCCGGCTGCGGCGAGGATGAAGTCATTGATGGCTTGCATGATCCCCTATGCTATGCGGTCCAGGATCAGCCGCTGCGCCGGCCTTGATCCTTCCGGGGCGATCACAACAGCGTGTTCCAGGGCCTCCTTGGCCCGCGCGAATTTCTCCGGGGTGTCGGTGAGCAGGGTCATCAGCGGTTCCCCGGCCCGGACCACCGCGCCGGGCTTCGCGTGCATCCTGACGCCGGCGCCGGCCTGCACCGCGTCCTCCTTGCGGGCGCGTCCTGCTCCCAGGCGCCAGGCGGCAATGCCCACGGCCAGGGCGTCCAGCTGTACGAGGACCCCGTCAGCCGGGGCGTACACCGTTTCGGACTCCCGCGCCGCCGGCAGCTTCGCCCGGGGATCCCCGCCCTGCGCCTGGATCATCCGGTTCCACACGTCCATGGCGCGGCCGTCCTTGAGCGCGGCCGCCGGGTCGGCGCCGTGCACCCCTGCGGCGGCGAGCATCTCCTCCGCGAGCCGGACCGTCAGCTCCACCACGTCCTCCGGGCCGCCCCCTGCCAGGACCTCCACGGATTCCTCCACCTCGATGGCGTTTCCGGCCGTGAGGCCCAGCGGGGTGTCCATGTTGGTGAGCAGGGCAACCGTGTTGACCCCTGCGTCCTTGCCCAGCGCCACCATGGTTTCGGCCAGCTCGCGGGCCGAGGCTTCGTCCTTCATGAACGCGCCGCTGCCCACCTTCACGTCCAGGACCAGGGAGCCGGTGCCCTCGGCGATCTTCTTGCTCATGATGGACGAGGCGATCAGGGGGATGGCTTCCACGGTGCCGGTGACGTCGCGCAGCGCGTACAGCTTCTTGTCCGCCGGTGCCAGGCCGGCACCGGCGGCGCAGATGACCGCCCCGACGTCCTGCAGCTGTGCCATCATTTCCTCGTTGCTGAGGGAAGCACGCCAGCCAGGGATGGACTCCAGCTTGTCCAGCGTCCCGCCGGTGTGGCCGAGGCCGCGGCCGGACAGCTGGGGCACTGCCACCCCGAACACCGCAACCAGCGGGGCCAGGGGCAGGGTGATCTTGTCCCCCACGCCGCCGGTGGAGTGCTTGTCCGAGGTGTATTTCAGGCCGCCGTCGGGCCGCCGAAGGCCGGAGAAGTCCATGGTCTCGCCGGAGGCGATCATGGCCGCCGTCCAGCGGGCAATCTCCGTCCGGTTCATGCCGTTCAGCAGGATGGCCATGTTCAGCGCGGCCATCTGCTCGTCGGCGATGGCGCCCCGGGTGTAGGCATCGATGGTCCAGTCAATCTGTTCCGGACTCAGGGTGCCCTTGTCCCGCTTGGTGCGGATGATGTCGACGGCGTCGAATGCTTCGGCTTTGCTGTCAGTCACCGGTTTCCTCCAGGTGTTCGGGACCGAAGGCGTCGGGCAGTACCTGGTCCATGGTCTTGATGCCCCGGGTGGTCATGAGCTCCATGTCCGGGGCGCGGAACTCGTAGAGCAGCTGCCGGCAGCGGCCGCAGGGCATCAGGATGTTGCCGCTGCCGTCCACGCAGTAGAACGCGCGCAGCAGTCCGCCGCCGGTCATCTGCAGGTTGCCTACCAGGACGCACTCGGCGCAGAGGGTCAGCCCGAAGCTGGCGTTCTCCACGTTGCAGCCGCTGACGATCCGCCCGTCACCGGCGAGGGCCGCTGCCCCCACCGGAAACCCGGAATAGGGGGCGTAGGCGTTGCGCATGGCGGCGACGGCGGCGGCTTCCAGCGCCTGCCAGTCCACTGTGGTTGCCTGGTCCACGCCGGTCATCCCTTGACGTAGGGTATGCCGCTGGCTGCCGGTCCCCTGGACTTGCCCACCAGGCCGGCGACGGCGAGGACGGTAACCAGGTACGGCAGCATGGCCATGAACTGGCTGGGGACCGGGGTTCCGATGATGGTGACGATGCTCTGCAGGTTGTCCGCGAACCCGAACAGGAGCGCCGCGAAGAACGCCCCGATCGGGTTCCACCGGCCGAAGATCAGGCGGCGAGGGCGATGAAGCCGCGGCCGCCGGAGATCTCCTTGGTGAAGCTGTCGATGGCCACCAGAGTGAAGAACGAACCGCCGATCCCCGCGACGGCGCCGCCCAGGGTGACGTTCCAGAAGCGGGTGGCGTTCACGTTGATGCCGAGGGTGTCCGCGGCCTGCGGGTGTTCCCCCACAGCCCGGACCCGCAGGCCCCACCGGGTCTTGAACAGGCCCACCCAGACCACCAGCACGGCAATGTACATCAGGTAGCCCACCAGGGACTGCCGGAACAGGATGGGGCCGATCACCGGAATGCTGGAGAGGACCGGAATCTCGATGGCCTCCAGCCCGGGCGGCGAATTGAACCGTTCGCTGTCCTCCTGCATGACAGTGCTGAACAGGAAGCCGGTGACGCCGGAGACGAGCACGTTGAGGACGACGCCGACGATGATCTGGTTGACCAGGTACTTGATGCTGAACAGTGCCAGCACCATGGACACCAACGCACCTGCGACCGCGGCGGCCAGGAGCCCGATGAACGGATTCTGCGTCATGCTGGCCACAATGGCCGCCGTGAATGCTCCGCCGAGCAGCTGGCCCTCGATGGCGATGTTGACCACGCCCACCCGTTCACAGAGGACGCCCGAAAGCGAGCCGAACACGAGCGGAACGGCCAGGGTGACCGAGCCGGCGATCAGCCCGGCCAGCGAAATGCTGGGGGTGCGGGCACCGCCCACAACCCAGATGAGGAATGCTGCAACGAACAGGACGATGAAGGTCACCGGCAGCCAGCCCGGCGCGGGCCTGTCTTTGGTCTTGAGGTAGACCGCGTAGCCGGCCAGCCCCAGCATCAGCACGGAAAGCACCATGCCGCCGGCGAACGCGTTCACCGCGAGGGCAGGAAGCTGGAAGAAGTCCTCGCCCGTGGAGATGCCGAAGCTTGCCGTCTGGTTGGGGGCCAGGAATCCGAAGAAGACCAGGGCCACCAGCCCGAAGGCTGCCAGCAGGACGGGCGTCTTCCAGCCCACCGGCTTGGCGGAAAGGGCGGCGGCACCGGCGTCGGTTCCGGCAGGCTGCGGTGTTCCCGGGCGGGGGGACGAAACTGTTGTGCTCATGCTGCACCTCCGGTAGTGGCTGCCTGCCGGGACTTTGCCGGACGGGCAGGCTTCTTCCGCCGCGGGTTCAGTCCGAAGACCGCGCGGACCAGCGGCGGCGCCGCAATGAACAGGACAATCAGGGACTGCACCACCAGGACGATGTCGATGGGGGTGCCGGTCTGGATCTGCATCTGGACTGCCCCGGCGCGGAAGGCGCCGAACAGCAGGCCGGCCGCAAAGGTGCCCCACGGCGTCGAACGTCCCAGCAGCGCGACGGTGATGGCGTCGAAGCCGTACGTGGCGGCAACGCCGTCGGTGAGCACCTTCTCGGTTCCCGCCACCTGCGCGACGCCGGACATTCCGGCCAGTGCGCCGGCCATGGCCATCACCAGGATGGTGGAGCGGGAAACGTTGATGCCCGCGGTCTGGGCCGCCTTGGGGTTGGCGCCCACGGCCCGGAATTCAAAGCCGATGGTGGACCGGTTCAGCAGCCACCACACCAGGAAGGTGGCGCCGATGGCCAGGATGAAGCCCAGGTGGAGCCGGTATTGGGTGCCGAAGATCTGCGGATAGACGGCAGTGGGATCCAGGATGGGGGAAATGGGGTTGGACTCCCCCGGGCGCTGGAACGCCGGCGTGTTCAGCAGGTACCGCAGGAAATACAGTGCGATGTAGTTGAACATGATGGTCAGGATGACCTCGTGGGCGCCGGTTCGTGCCTTGAGCACGCCCACCAGTCCGCCCCACAGGGCGCCGCCCACGATGCCTGCCACCAGGACCAGGAGCAGGTGCAGGCCGAACGGCAGGTGCAGCGCGAAGCCCACCCACGCGGCGAGGATGCCGGCCACAATGATCTGGCCCTGGGCGCCGATGTTGAAGAGGCCTGCGCGGAACGCCAGGGCCACGCCCAGTCCGGCCGTGATGAGCGGCGTGGCGATGGTGAGCGTTTCCATGAAGGGCGCGAACTGGGCGGCCACGCTGTTCCCGCGGGGATTGAAGACCGAGCCCTGGAAGAGGGCCACGTAGGAGCGGGTGGCTGCGTCCCAGAGCGCGGAGAGGAAGTCAGTGGGCCGGGCGAAGAAGTAGGTGGAGGTGGTGGCAACCCGCGCGTCAGTGCTGGCGATCAGGAGGCCGCCGATGATGAGGGCCAGCAGCACCGCCAGGAGCGAGACCATACCGCTGCCGGTGAAGATCCTGCGGAGCACTGTGTCCGGGCCGCCCGGAAGTTGTCCGCTTTGGGCGGTGGCGGGTACGGCGGAGGGCTCCATGGCACCGCCGGCGGTGTCAACGGAGACGACGGCGGCGGTGTCCTCTTCCGCCTGGCTGGCCTTGTGGTGGGGCTTGCCGGAAGGCGTGCTGCCATGCCCGTCCCCGGCCGCGTGCTTGGCAGGTTGGTTGTCAGACATGGTCGTCTCCCTCAACGTCTGGAGTGGAAGCGGTGGTTGTGGCGGCGGCGGGCCCGGCCTGCGGTGCATGCGCGTGCTCCTCCGGCGGGATCCCGGCCATCATCAGGCCCAGGGTTTCGCGGCTGGTGCCGGCGGGGACGACGCCCACCAGCTTGCCCTTGTAGAGGACGGCGATCCGGTCCGCCAACTCCATCACCTCGTCCAGTTCGGTGGAGATGATCATGACGGGAGTGCCCTGGTCGCGCTCGGCGACAATACGGCGGTGCAGGAATTCGATGGAGCCCACATCCACGCCGCGGGTGGGCTGGGAGGCGATGAACAGCCGCAGGGGACGCGAAAGCTCCCGCGCCATCACCACCTTCTGCTGGTTGCCGCCGGACAGGGTCCCGGCGGCCGCGGCCGCCGAGGGGGTGCGGACGTCGAACTCGCCGATCCGTGCCTTGGCGTTTTCGAGGATCCTGGCCGGGCTCATGCTGATGCCCCTGGCGAACGGCGGCTTGTCGTACAGGTCCAGGACCAGGTTTTCAGCCACGGAGAAGGTGCCCACCAGGCCGTCCACTTTGCGGTCTTCGGGTACGAAGCCGACGCCCGCTTTGAGGACCTCCTTGACCGGGCGGCCCAGGAGTTCCTTGCCGTCGAGGGTGACCGATCCGGAGACCCGGTCCTGCAGTCCCAGGATGGCTTCGGTCAGCTCGGTCTGGCCGTTGCCCTGCACCCCGGCGATGGCCAGGATTTCGCCCCGGGCGATGTCGAAGCTGAGTCCGTCCACCACGTGCTGGCCGTTCGGTGCGATCACGGTCAGGTCGCGCACCACGAACGTCTTCTCCTGGGGCTTCGCCGGCGCCTTGTCCAGGTTAAGGCTCACGGCCCGCCCCACCATCATGGAGGCGAGTTCCGAGGTGGCGGCGGACGGATCGGCCGAACCCACCACCTTGCCGCGCCGGATCACGGTGATGGTGTCCGACACGGCTTTGACCTCCCGCAGCTTGTGGGAGATGAAGACAATCGAGGTGCCGCCGGATTTCAGCTGGCGCATGATGTCCAGGAGTTCGTCCGTCTCCTGCGGCGTCAGGACGGCCGTGGGTTCGTCCAGGATCAGGACCTTTGCATTCCTGACCAGTGCTTTGATGATCTCCACGCGCTGCTGGACGCCCACCGGAAGGTCCTCCACCAGGGCGTCGGGGTCGACGTCGAACCCGTACTGGTCCGAGATCTCCTTGATCCGGCGGCGTGTTTCGTCGAGGTTCAGGAAGCCCGCGGCCTTGGTGGGCTCGGCGCCCAGCGCGACGTTCTCGGCCACCGTGAAAACAGGGACCAGCATGAAATGCTGGTGCACCATGCCGATCCCGGCGGCCATGGCGTCGCCCGGTCCGCGGAAGGATACGGGTTTGTCGTCGATGAGGATTTCCCCGTCGGTGGGCTCATACAGCCCGTACAGCACATTCATCAGGGTTGATTTGCCTGCCCCGTTTTCGCCAAGCAGGCAGTGGATTTGTCCGGGCTCAACCACCACGTCTATGTGGTCGTTGGCCAGCAGCGTGCCAAATCTCTTAGTGATCCCTCTGAGTTCAAGTTTCAAAACTCTGACCAATCTCGAAGCGTCCGGTGGTCCACCGGACGGGATATGAGGCTGCAGCACCAGCCTAGTGGGTGCAGCCGGAGGATGAGCGGGCGGCGGGCCCGAAATGCGGCCAGCAAAAAGCGCCACCGCCCGGCCTGTCGGTAACGGGCCGGGCGGTGGCGCTCAGGCAGGAATCAGGCCTTGGGGCTGGCCGCGGATTCCACCTTCAGCTTTCCGTCAATGATGTCCTTCTCGATCTGCTCCAGCTCGGCCTTCAGGTCCGCCGGAACCTGGGAATCGAGATCGTGGAAGGGTGCCAGCTGGACGCCTTCGTTGGCGAGGGTGCCGACGTAAGGCTCGTTGCTGAACTTGCCTTCCGTGTCATCCTTCACCACGGCCTCCACGGCTTCACCCATGGTCTTCATGACCGAGGACAGCATGATGTCCTTGTAGTCAGGGGCGGTGAGGTAGCCGTCGGAGTCGACCCAGATCAGCTTGACGTCCTTGCCGGCAGCCTTGGCTTCCTTGAGGGCGGACCCGGCACCCTTGCCCACCGGGCCGGCAACGGGCATCACGATGTCTGCGCCCTGGTCCAGGAAGTTCTGGGTGAGCTGCTTGCCGACATCCTGCTTTTCGAAGTCACCGGTGAAGCTGCCGTCCTGGGCTTCCTTGTTCCAGCCAAGGAGCTTGACGTCCTTGCCCTTCTGTTCGTTGTAGTACTTGATACCGTCGGCGTAGCCGTCCATGAAGATGGTCACGGTGGGAAGCTTGATGCCGCCGAACGTTGCCACGGTTCCGGTCTTGGTGGTACCGGCGGCAAGGTAGCCTGCCAGGAACGCGGCCTGCGCGGTGTCATAGATGATCGGCTTGACGTTGCTGATCGGCGGGTTGTAGCTGTAGTCGACGATGGCGAAGTGGCTGTCCGGGTTGGCCTCGGCCTGCTTCTTGGTGGCGTCGCCGAGCAGGAAGCCGATGGTCAGCGTGAGGTCACAGCCCGCGGTCACCATGGCCCGAAGGTTCGGCTCGAAGTCGTTGTTGGTCTTGGACTCCACCTGGTTGACCTTGATTCCCAGGTCCGCCTCGGCCTTCTTCAGCCCCTCGTAGGAGGACTGGTTGAAGGACTGGTCGTCGAACCCGCCCGAGTCGGAGACGATGCAGCCCGTGTAGTCGCTGGCGCCGGCCGTCGGGCCGCTGCCGGCTTCGGGAGGCGCACCGCAGCCGGCCAGCACGAGCGCTGTGGCGCCCACCGTGGCAAGGCCGGCAACGGAACCGCGCTTGAGGTGTGCACGCAGTGATGACATCAAGATTCCTCCAGGATGAAGAGAGTGGCGCTACGGCTCGAATTCAATGAGTGTCCGTTTCTGCACTGAAATTCTGTTTTCACTGAGGGCTCGCAGCACTGCGCCGGAGCGCACTGATGGCACCCACTTTAGTGGCCTGCGCCACGTCCAATAGCACGGCGGGGCAACTTCCCGGAGATTGTTTACAAGTTGTTACCAACCAGTAGGGGTGCCGCATTCGGGCGGCACCCCCCACAGTCGGAGCGGGCGAAAGGGCTAGAGCCTGACCAGCATCTTGCCTGTGTTGGCACCGTCCAGCAGGTCCATGAATGCCTGCGGGGCGTTCTCCAGCCCGTCCACGATGGTCTCGTCGTAGCGGACGGTGCCGTCGGCCAGCCAGCCTGCCATCTTGCCTGCGAACTCTGCCGAATGCTGCCGCTGGCCGCCCACCAGGAAGCCGCGCAGGGTGAGCTGCTTTCCGATGGCCAGCGCAAGGTTGCGCGGGGCCGGCGAGGGCTCCGTGGCGTTGTACTGCGCTATGGCGCCGCACATGGCCACCCGTCCCCCGATATTCAGCACGGACAGGGCAGCTTCAAGGTGCTCTCCGCCCACGTTGTCGAAGTAGACGTCGATGCCGGCGCTGCCCGCCGCCTGTTCAAGCTGGTCCCGCACGGGACCGTCGTGGTAGTCGAAGGCGGCGTCGAAGCCAAGATCAAGGAGCCTGGCCACCTTGGCCGGCGAACCCGCCGATCCGATGACCCGGGAAGCACCCATGGCCTTGGCGATCTGGCCCACCAGTGAGCCGACGGCCCCTGCCGCGCCGGAGACGAACACGGCGTCACCGGGCTTGAATTCGGCGACCTTGAGCAGCCCGGCGTAGGCGGTAAGGCCAGTCATGCCGAGGGCACCCAGGAAGGCCGGAGCCGGCGCCAGGTCCGTGCGGGCTGGCTTCACGGCTTCCGCGTCAAGGACGGCGTATTCCCGCCAGCCCAGCGAATGCACGACGACGTCCCCCTCCTTGAGTGCCGCGGAACGGGACGCAATCACCTCGCCCACCGCACCGCCGTCGAGCGCTTCATCCAGCTCAAAGGGCGGCGAGTACGACTTGACGTCGTTCATGCGGCCGCGCATATAGGGATCAACGGAGATGAAGAGGTTCTTCACCATGACCTGCCCGTCGCCCAGTGCAGGCAACGGCGACTCTGCGAGCCGGAAGTTTTCTGCGGTGGGACGGCCCACCGGGCGCGATGCCAGCCGGATTTCGCGGGTGGCGGCCGGAAGGGTGGCGGCGCTCATGCCGCGTACTCCAGGACCTTGATGTCCACGCTGATGTTGCCGCGGGTGGCGTTGGAGTAGGGGCAGATCTCATGCGCCCTGGCAACCAGGGCCTCGGCTGTCTTCCGGTCCAGTGCGGGCAGGGCGACCTCCAGTTCGGCGGCCAGGCCGAAGCCTTCGCCGTCAAGTTTGCCAAGGTGGACCTTGGCAGCAACGGCGGAATCCGTCAGGTCGGCGCGCTCCTGGCGTGCCACCAGGCGGAGTGCGGAGTGGAAGCAGGCGGCATACCCCGCGGCAAAGAGTTGCTCGGGATTGGTGCCGTCGCCGGTGCCGCCGAGTTCAACCGGGCTGGCGAGGGAAACGTCCAGCCTGCCGTCACGGGTACGGGCGGTGCCGTCGCGGCCGTCACCGGAGGCGACGGCAACTGCTGTGTAGAGGGGCTTCATGAAAATATCCGTTCTGTCGGGATCAATACTCATGGGGTGGTTCCGGAGGCAAAGCGGTCAGAGCGCAGCATGGAGGCGGCGGTGAGTTTGCCCAGGGTTTCGCGCAGCTGCTCCAGCTCTGCGGCAGAGAGGCCTGCGGCGTCGGCGAGCCGTTGCGGAATGGATGACGCCTTTGCGCTCAGGCTCCTCCCCGCTGGAGTGAGGTGGACAGCCACCCTGCGCTCATCCTCGCCGGACCGGCGCCGCTCAACCAGGCCAAGGGCCTCAAGCCGCTTCAGCAGCGGCGACAAAGTTCCGGAGTCCAGGCCCAGTTCATCGCCCAGTTCCTTCACGCCCCGCGGCTCGTTCTCCCAGAGCACCAGCATTGCCAGGTACTGCGGGTAGGTCAGGCCCAGGTCTTCAAGGACGGGACGGTACACCGCGGTTGCTGCGCGGGAGGCCGAATAGAGCGCAAAACAGACCTGGCGGTCCAGGCGGGGGGCTTCACTCATACCAAGAACAATATCGGACAACTAAATTGTGCACAACTTACTCGGGCGTGGGTGCCTGGCCGGGGCATGGAAAGGCCCGACGCCGGCACTTCAGCACGTGCCGGCGTCGGGCCTTTTCCTGCAAGCGTTTAGAGGTCGCGGATGGTGCGCAGGGCAGCCGCGGTGAGGACCCGGATGCCCAGGCCCAGCGCCCGCTCGTCCACGATGTAGTCACCGCGGTGCAGGTCGTATTCCTCGCCCCCGGGAGTCTTGGTGCCCAGGCGCATCATGGCGCCGGGAAGCTCGGCGAGGAACCAGGCAAAATCCTCCCCGCCCATGGACTGGGGGGTCAGCACCACGGCACTCTCGCCGATTTCCGCGCGGGCGGCTGCTCGATGATCGCGGTTTCATGTTCGGAGTTCACCACCGGCGGCACACCCCGCGTGTGTTCAAGCCTGACATCCACGCCGTAGGGCGCCGCCACCTGGTGGACAACCTCGTCCAGCAGCTCGCCGGCCTCGTGCCAGGCGTCGCGGTCCAGGCAGCGCATGGTTCCCGCCATGTAGCCGGTACCGGGGATCGCGTTCGGCGCGGAACCGGCGGCAATCTGGCCCCAGACGACCGAGACGCCGCTGCGGACGTCCACCCTGCGGGACAGGACCGCGGGAACGTTGACCGCGATCTGGGCCAGGGCGAAAACCAGCTCTTCTGTCAGGTGCGGCCGGGAGGTGTGCCCACCCCGGCCGGAAAGCTCGATCCGGATGGTGTCCGATGCCGAGGTGATGGCCCCGATGCGCGTTCCGATCTTGCCTACTTCGATGCGCGGATCGCAGTGCAGCGCCATGATGCGGGGCACGCCCTCCAGGACGCCCTGCTCGATGCAGGCGTGGGCGCCGCCCGGCATGGTCTCCTCGGCAGGCTGGAAGATGATCCGGACGGTCCCGCCCAGGGGCGTCTCCTGGTGCATGCGGTGCAGCACCAGGCGATGCCCAGCATGGTGGCGGTATGAACGTCGTGGCCGCAGGCGTGGGTGACGCCGTGGTTCTTCGACGCGAACGGCAGGCCCGTTTCCTCGATGATGGGCAGGGCGTCGATGTCACCGCGCAGGGCGGTTGCGATGGGGCCTTCGCCGACGTCCACCGTAAGCCCGGTGCCCTCAAGGCGGCGGGGTTTCAGGCCGGCCTCCTCGAGCCGTTCGGCCAGTTTGTCCGTGGTCCGGTACTCCTTGAAGGAGAGTTCGGGGTGCGCGTGCAGGTCCCGGCGGAATTCGATCAGTTCCGGCAGGAGCGGCTCGAGCCAGGGCGACACCAGGGCGGTGGGCTCGGCTTCAGTAGTGTAATTACGCACTTCATCACTCTAGCGAGGATGGACGCAATACAGGCCATCACGGTTACCGCGTTACATCCCGGGCAACCGTGACGGCTGGAACTGCAGGCGAATTTTGGGTTACAGGACGTCCGTGTCGCCGCTGGCCTTGAGTGCGTCAACGGCTGCCTTGACCCGCTGCGAGTTGGCCATAGTGGTGACCAGCAAGGCATCGGGGGTGTCCACGATGACCACGTCCTCGATGCCGATCAGGGCGATCACGCGCTTGGTATCCGTGACTACCACGCCGCTGGAGTTCTCGGTGAAGACACGCGCGCCTTCACCGAGGACTGTCACGTCATCCACTTCCTTGGCCGAGTTGAGCCGGCCCACGGAAGCGAAGTCACCGACGTCGTCCCAGCGGAAGGTTCCGGGCACAACGGCGACGTCCCCGGCCTCGGCGGCGGGCTCTGCCACGGCGTAGTCGATGGCGATTTTCGGCAACGTGGGCCAGATGCGGGACGTGACCTCGTCCCGGTCGGGGGTGTCCCAGGCACGCGCGATTTCCTGCAGGCCCTTGAACAGTTCCGGCTGGTTGGCTTCGAGGTGCTTGAGCAGCAGCGCAACCGGCGCAACGAACATGCCGGCATTCCACACATAGTTGCCGCTGTCCACGTACTGCTGGGCCACCACTTCGTCCGGCTTTTCAACGAACTCCACAACATCCTGTGCGCTGGGTGCGCCCTCGATGTGGAGGTCCTGGCCTGAACGGATGTACCCGAATCCGGTGGACGGGTGCGTGGCTTGATGCCGATGGTCACGATCTTGCCGGCGGCGGCGGTGTGGATGGCTTCGCGGACGGCCGCCTGGAAAAGGTCGTCCGGGCTGATCACCTGGTCGGCGGCGAAGGACCCCATGATGGTTCCGGGATCGCGCTCGTGCAGGATGGCCGCGGCAAGCCCGATGGCTGCCGCCGAATCCTTGGGCTCGGACTCGAGTACCAGGTCGGAGTCCGTGACCTCGGGAAGCTGGCGGCACACCGCATCGCGGTGCGCCTTGCCGGTAACAACCAGCATCCGGTTTCCGGCCAGCGGGTGCAGCCGGTCATAGGTGGCGCGCAGCAGCGTACTGCCCGAACCCGTGAGGTCGTGGAGGAATTTGGGAGCTGCGGCTCGTGACAGGGGCCAGAGGCGGGTCCCCACTCCGCCGGCCGGGATCACCGCGATGAAGCGGTCAAGGGGTGATGCCGGGCTTGTCACTTTGTCTGTACTCATCACCGCCTACTTTAGCTGACGGGCTGCTGGAGCCTCCGGCGCGCACCGCAGCGCTGACACAGTGTGGCCAACAAGGGGTCGGGCAGTGTGGTGTTTGTCTCATAATTTTCGGAAATCCGCGCCACTACAGGGCACCAAGGCGTTCCTAAATTGAATAAGCTGTTAGCTGAGCCTAGATTTAGGCCTGAGCTACGAGTGCTCTCGCAGCAGGCGTTCCCCCCGCGTGGATCTCATGCCAGCGCCGCTGTGTTGCAGGGAGGTTTATCAGTGCCGACAAAACCAGCTGGCACCTTGTACCGCGGCCGTGAAGGCATGTGGTCCTGGGTAGGACACCGTATTACCGGTGTAGTGATCTTTTTCTTCTTGTTGGTCCACGTTTTGGACACCTCCTTGGTGCGTGTGTCTCCCGAGGCTTACACCGCCGTGATCGGTGCATACAAGAACCCCTTGATGGCCCTGGGCGAAACCGGCCTTGTCGCTGCCATCGTGTTCCACGCTTTTAACGGCCTGCGGATTATCGCGGTCGACTTCTGGAAGAAGGGCGCCAAGTACCAGCGGCAGATGCTGTGGGCAGTCCTGGGCCTGTGGGTCGTGACCATGGTCGCCTTCTCCATCCGCCACCTGTCCCTCGCCCTCGGGAGCCACTAAGCCATGTCTGCAACCATCGAGAGCCCCCGCAGCGGGCGGATCGCCCCCCAGTACCGCCGCAACGGCGGCAGCCGCGGCAACTTCGAAATGATCGCCTGGCTGTTCATGCGCCTCTCCGGCGTGGTGCTGGTGGTCCTCATTTTCGGGCACCTTTTCGTGAACCTCCTGGTGGGCGAAGGCATCAAGGCCATCGACTTCGGCTTCGTGGCCGGCAAGTGGGCGGATCCGTTCTGGCAGTTCTGGGACCTGGCCATGCTGTGGCTGGCCATGCTGCACGGCACCAATGGCGTGCGCACCATCATCAATGACTACGCAGAGAAGGACACCACCCGCCGCTGGCTGAAGACGGTCCTGTACTCCGCCACCGTGGTCATCATCGTCCTGGGCACCCTGGTGATCTTCACCTTCGATCCGTGCCCCGTCGTGGACGGCGTTCCCCTGCCGGGCGGCTTCTGCCCTGCCTAGCACCGGCACCACCCCGGGCCCGCGGGCTTTTCCGCGGGCCCTGTTTTGCGGAGCAGGCAACGCCGCCCCGTTGTTCCATAGCGAATTTTGAGAGAAAGAGCATCTGGTATGCAGGTCCATAAGTACGACGTCGTCATCGTCGGTGCCGGTGGCGCTGGCATGCGCGCCGCGATCGAATCAGGTCAGCGTGCGCGCACAGCAGTACTGACCAAGCTCTACCCCACCCGCTCGCACACTGGTGCGGCCCAGGGTGGCATGTGTGCAGCCCTTGCCAATGTCGAGGAAGACAACTGGGAATGGCACACGTTCGACACCGTCAAGGGCGGCGACTACCTGGTTGACCAGGACGCCGCCGAGGTCATGGCCAAGGAAGCCATCGACGCCGTGCTTGACCTGGAAAAGATGGGCCTGCCGTTCAACCGCACGCCCGAAGGCCGGATCGACCAGCGCCGCTTCGGCGGCCACACCCGCGACCACGGCAAGGCGCCTGTCCGCCGCGCCTGCTACGCCGCGGACCGCACCGGCCACATGATCCTGCAGACGCTGTACCAAAACTGCGTCAAGCACAACGTGGAGTTCTACAACGAGTACTACGTCCTGGACCTCCTGACGGTCGAAGAGGACGCGGTCCGCGAGGACGGCACCCCGTACAAGCAGAAGCGCGTGGCGGGCGTCGTCTCCTACGACCTCGCCTCGGGTGAACTGCACGTCTTCCAGGCCAAGTCCGTGGTGTTCGCCTCCGGCGGCGCCGGCAAGGTCTTCAAGACCACCTCGAACGCCCACACCCTCACCGGTGACGGCATGGGCATCGCCTTCCGCCGCGGCATTCCGCTGGAGGACATGGAGTTCTTCCAGTTCCACCCGACCGGCCTGGCCGGCCTGGGCATCCTCCTCTCCGAGGCTGCCCGCGGTGAAGGTGCCATCCTGCGTAACTCCGAGGGTGAGCGCTTCATGGAGCGCTACGCCCCCACCATCAAGGACCTGGCGCCCCGTGACATCGTGGCCCGGTCCATGGCCAACGAAGTCCGTGAAGGCCGCGGCTGTGGCCCGAACAAGGACTACGTTCTCCTGGACCTGACCCACCTGGAGCCGGCCCACATCGACGCGAAGCTTCCGGATATCACGGAGTTCGCCCGCACCTACCTTGGCGTCGAGCCTACACCGAGCCCGTTCCGGTGTTCCCCACGGCGCACTACGCCATGGGCGGCATTCCGACGAACATCGAGACCGAAGTCCTGCAGGACAACGACACCGTGGTCCCCGGCCTGTTCGCCGCCGGTGAGGTGGCCTGCGTGTCCGTGCACGGCTCCAACCGCCTGGGCACCAACTCGCTGCTGGACATTAACGTGTTCGGCAAGCGGGCCGGCATCGCCGCCGCCGAATACGCCAAGACCGCCCAGTTCGTTGAGCTTCCGGAGAACCCGGTGGCGTACACCACCGAACTGCTGGACATTGCCCGCAACGGCAACGGTGATGAGAAGGTGGCCCAGATCCGCAAGGAGCTGCAGGACACCATGGACGCGAACATGCAGGTGTTCCGTACGGCAGACACGCTGAACCAGGTCCTGCGCGACATCGCCTCCTTCGAGGAGCGGTACAAGCGCATCAACGTCCAGGACAAGGGCAAGCGCTTCAACCTGGACCTGCTGGAAGCCGTAGAGCTGGGCTTCCTGCTGGAACTGGCGAAGGTCATGACCGTGGCCGCCCTGCACCGCGAGGAATCCCGCGGCGGACACTTCCGCGAGGACTTCCCGGACCGCGACGACGAGAAATTTATGAAGCACTCCATGGCGTACAAGGACGACCACGCGCCGGCTGACGGATCGGCAGAGTCAATTGCCGGCATCCGCCTCGCCACCAAGCCGGTTGTCTTTACCCGCTACGAGCCGATGGTGAGGAAGTACTAAGATGACCGCTGAAATCGCTGAGCCAGCCTCAAAGATTGAACTGCCTGCCGGCGTCGGCGGTGGCGGCGAAATCCCCACGTTCGATGTGCACATGCGCGTCCGCCGGTACAACCCGGAGGTCTCCGAAGAGGCAACCTGGGACGACTTCCACCTCACCATGTACGGCACGGACCGCGTGCTAGATGCCCTGCACAAGGTCAAGTGGGAGATGGACGGCAGCCTGTCATTCCGCCGCTCCTGCGCCCACGGCGTGTGCGGCTCCGACGCCATGCGCATCAACGGCCGCAACCGCCTGGCCTGCAAGACCCTGCTGAAGGACCTGGACACGTCCAAGCCCATCACCGTGGAACCCATCAAGGGCCTGCCGGTGGAGAAGGACCTCATCGTGGACATGGAGCCGTTCTTCCAGTCCTACCGCGAGGTCATGCCGTTCCTCATCAACAAGGGCCACGAGCCCACCGGGAGCGCCTGCAGTCCGCCGAGGACCGCGAGCGGTTCGATGACACCACCAAGTGCATCCTGTGCGCCGCGTGCACGTCCTCCTGCCCGGTGTTCTGGACTGACGGCCAGTACTTCGGCCCCGCGGCCATCGTCAACGCACACCGCTTCATTTTCGATTCGCGCGATGATGCCGGTGACATGCGCCTGGAGATCCTCAACGACAAGGAAGGCGTGTGGCGCTGCCGCACCACCTTCAACTGCTCGGAGGCGTGCCCCCGTGGCATCCAGGTGACCCAGGCGATCGCCGAGGTCAAGCAGGCAATTCTTTCCCGCAAGATCTGACCAGGGATCAAGCGGACGACGGCGTCGCCCACCTTGTACGGAAACGTACGGTGAGCGGCGCCGTCGTCGTATCAACGACAGAAAGGGGACGCGGTGTCCCGCACGGAAAAAGTCTCGTTCGCCGGCTCCACGGGAGAGATCCTCTCCGGCATCATCGATGTGCCCGATGGCCCCGTCAAGGGCTGGGGCGTCTTCTCGCATGGCTTCACCCTGGGCAAGGACGCACCGTCGGCCTCCCGGATGTGCAAGGCCCTGGCGGACAGCGGTGTAGGCATGCTGCGCTTCGACAACCTGGGCCTTGGCGGTTCCGCCGGGGAGTGGTCCGCGGGTTCGTTCAGCCACAAGGTGGCGGACACGGTCAAGGCTGCCGAGTTCATGCGGAGCGAGGGAAAGGCGATTTCCCTGCTGGTGGGCCACTCCTTCGGCGGCGCCGCAGTGCTCGCCGCGGCCCGGGAAATTCCGGAGCTCGACGCCGTCGCAACCGTAGGCGCCCCCTTCTCGCCCAAGCACGTGGCCCATGTCTTTGACGCTGCGCTGGACAAGATCCTGAGTGAGGGCAGCGCCGAGGTGGACCTCGGCGGCAAGCGGGTGGAGATCCGCAAGCACTTCGTGGAGGACCTGGAGAGGGCCGACCTCACCGACTGCATCCGGCAGCTGCACAAGCCGCTGATGGTGCTCCACTCCCCCACGGACAACACCGTGGGAATCGAGAATGCCAGCACCATCTTCCAGACGGCCCGCCACCCGCGCAATTTTGTCTCGCTCGAGGGCAGTGACCATCTGCTGACGGGAAAGGGACAGGCGGCACGCGCAGCACGGATTATCGCTGCGTGGGCGGACCAGTACCTCGACGCCGGGAACATCTCCTAGCGCTTACGCCATGGCCCGCCGGCAGGGTCACCGGCCGATCGCAGCCTTGCTTTCACTCATCCACTGGGCGGCCGCCTGCTCCGGCGTCAGCCGCTTGGACAGGACGTCGGTGTTGATCCGGGCAGTAATCTCGGAGACGGCCGTGGAACCCGTGGGGCCAATGAAGGTGGGGGCGAAGTCCATCGTGCCGATCTGGTCGATGTAGCTGCCTCCGCCTTCCCCTGCCGGCGTGAGCAGGTCCTGGACCGCGGTCCGCATGTCGGAGTTGCTCGGGACGCCGCGGTCGCTTTGGATGATTTTGGCAGCCGACTCATTGTTCACGAGGAAGCTCACCAGCTTTGCCGCAGCTTCGGTGTGCTTGCTGCGTGCCGAGATGGTGTAGAACTGCGAGGACTGGAGCCAGATTCCCGGCGTGGGCGTCTCGCCGGGAAGCCTGAGCAGTTTCAGTTCGGCCCCGGAAGCTTTGCTGAGGGCGGTCAGCGAGTTGCTCCAGGTGAGCATCATGCCGGCCTGCCCGGTACCCATCAGGGTCTGCTCGGTGCTGACGCTGAGCTTCTCCACGGTTTCAGAGGCGTTCGGGGCAGCCCCCGATTCACTCAGTTCCAGTGAGTAGTCAAAGTATTTCCGGACCGTGTCCTGACTGAGGCCGAGTTGGCCGTCCTGCGTGTACAGCGATTCACCGTTCTGGCGGGCGAAAGCGTCGAGGGAATCATGGGTCATGACCGTAGCTGTACCGTAGGTTCCCTTGGGACTTCCTGCCGTGATGTCTGCGGCGATCCTGGCGAAGTCCTGCCAACTCCAGCTGCTGTCGTCCGGCAGGGGCACACCAGCGGCTTCGAAAACCGCCGGGTTCGCGACGATTGCAAGCGCGTTTGCGCCGGTGGAAACACCATATTGCTTGCCTTGGACCTGGCCGTTTTCCAGCGCTCCCTGGTCCATCCCGGACAGGTCCAATGAAGAACTGACCTCTGAAAGATCCAGCAGGGCCCCGCGGTTGGCGTATTCCGCCGGGTAGGCGCCGCCCATGGTGATCACGTCCGGGGCGTCATTGGCCGCCACCTGGGTTGCCAGCTTGTCAAAGTAGCCGCTGATGTCCCCGTACTCCGGCTTCACCTTGATATCGGGGTGCGCCGCCTCAAACTCTGCTATGGCCTTATTGGTTATCTCTGCCCGGGCGGCGTTGCCCCACCATGAGAAACGGATTTCGACGGGACCATCTCCACCGCCGCTGGACGAGGGGCTGGAGCAGCCGGCAGTCAGGGCCAGCATGCCTGCCGCGGAAAGCATTGCGACTGACTTGAGGAGGGTACGGGGCAGGTACGCGTCATTGGGCAAGCTTCTTCCTCGTGAGAAAGCGGTTTCGTGAAACGTATCAAGCCCCTCCGGCCGTGGTCAAGGGTTATGGCGTTGCCGGAGTAAAAGCTGCGTCAGGTTTTCGGGGTCGCCCTGCGGGCGCCCAGGATCTTCTTGCCGGGCGCCGCATTCAGGTGCTGGTCCGCCTCCCGGATGGCAGCCCAGCCCGCTGAGATCAGGTACACCTGGCTCACCAGGTTGAACCAGATCAGGAGGCCGATGATGATGGCGAACGGCGCAAGGATGGGGTTGCGGCTGGCGCCGGCGAGCAGTTCGGTGCTGAAGATCTGAAGCAGGCCGGTGCCGAGGGCCGCCAGGACGGTGCCCTCCAGCAGTGCCCGGCGGGACAGTTTAAGGCTCGCAGCGAACTTGTACATGATGAAGGCGGTGGCCCAGCCCAGGACCAGGGGAACGGTGATCTTGACGGAGGTGGCCAGCGGACCCGCCAGCGCGTCATCAAGCCGCAGGAAGTCCGAGACCCATCCGGCAGCTGCTCCGAACACCAGCGACGCCCCGGCGCTGATCACCAGGGCAACACCCAGGAGCAGCAGCGTTCCGGCATCGCGAAGCTTCAGGAGGACGGGGTTGACCGTGAGCGGGGGCAGCTGAAGGACCCCGCGGAGCCCCTCCCGGATCCCGGAAATCCAGCGCAGCGAGGTGACCACGGTGACCAGCGAGCCAATGACGCTGTCCAGCCCAGCCCGTCCGGATTCAACAGGTCCTGCGGGTCCACCAGCCCGGCGCCGCCGTTGAGCTTCAGGAGCCCGGGTGCGCTCGATGCCACACTGCTGATGATGGTGTCCAGCAGGGCCGGCTGGCCGCGCAGGACCAGGCCGGCGACGGAGAAGCCGGTGGTGAGGAGGCCTGTGATGGAGAAGAACATGTTGAAGCCGATGCCGGCGCTCATCAGCGGGCCGCGCTGGAGGGTGTAGTGCCGGAAGGCGCGCATCGGCCGGAAAGCGTTGAGCCGGGCCAGGATCCACTGGAACATGGCCATCAGCGCGGAGATCGGGCCGCCGCCGGACCTGCGGGCCTTACCCCAGTCAATCCGTTTCTGGATGACGGCAAGCTTCAGCTGGGCACGTTCAGTGGGAAGAGGCTGCTGCTCCGCCTGCTTTGGGTGCTGCTTCCGCGGCGGCTTCCGCGAATCTGGTGCCGGCGTGGTTGTCAGTTTCGGTCCCAAAGTCCAGCTCTTCCCGTAGCTGCCAAATGCCGTCTGCATCGTGCTCGTACAGACCCATGCTAACCACGGGAAAGGTGGCCCTGTAGTTTTTCAGCGCCGTTTCGGCCTCATCAAGGCTTTCCGGGGCGACGTCGTGGGCGATGGTGACGTGAGGGTGGTAGGCGAAAGGCAGCTCCCGCTGGAGCGGGCCCTGCTGGAGTTTCTCGTGCAGCTCAACGCAGTCCTCGAACCCTTCCTCCACGTTGATGAAGACCACCGGGGAAACGGGACGGAACGTCCCGGTGCCGGCGATCGTCACCATGAACGGGCTCTGCCGGCGCGCCACCTCGCGGACATGCTCACACGTGGCGTCCCAGTCGTGCGTGGGCGTGGTGGTCACCAGCGTAATGTGGGCAGGCACAACGTCCGCCAGCGGGTCACCGAAGGACGCCCGCCAGCGCTGCAGCTCCTCCGCAATGTCAGGAGGGAACCCCAGGATGACGCCTACGCTGGATGCCATGGCGCTAGCGGACTCCCGCGAGGCTCAGGGAGGGCAGGAAGCCCATGCGCTCATACACCTGGCCAAGGGTGACCGAGGCAATTTCACGGGCGCGTTCGGCGCCGAGGGCCAGCAGCCGGTCCAGCTCTGCCGGGTCGGACATCAGCTCGTTGGTGCGGTCGCGCAGCGGGGTGACGAACTCGACCACCACGTCGGCGAGGTCAACTTTCAGATGGCCGTACATCTTGCCTTGGTACTCCGCCTCCAGTTCGGCGATGGATTTGCCGGTGAGCGAGGAGTAGATGGTCAGCAGGTTGGAAACGCCGGGTTTCTCCTCGCGGTCGAACCTGATCTCGGTGCCGGCGTCCGTCACTGCGGACTTGATGCGCTTGGCCGCGATCTTGGGGTCCTCCAGCAGCTGAATGGCCCCGTTGGGCGACTCGCCGGTCTTGGACATCTTGGCACTGGGGTTCTGGAGATCGTAGATCTTTGCACTTTCCTTGACGATCGTCGCCTCCGGAACGGTGAACGTTGCCCCGAACCGTGTGTTGAAGCGCTGGGCCAGGTTGCGGGTCAGCTCCAGGTGCTGGCGCTGGTCCTCCCCCACCGGGACCAGGTCCGTCTGGTAGAGCAGGATGTCCGCTGCCATCAGGGTGGGGTACGCGAACAGCCCCAGCGTGGCGGCGTCCGCACCGGACTTCTGGGTCTTGTCCTTGAACTGCGTCATCCGGGAGGCCTCACCAAAACCCGTGATGCAGTTCAGGGCCCAAGCCAGCTGCGCGTGCTCCGGCACGTGGGACTGGACGAAGAAGATGCTCTTGTCCGGGTCGATGCCGGCAGCGATGTACTGCGCGGCAACAATCCGGGTGCGCCTGGCCAGGTCCGTGGGATCGAAGTCGACCGTGATGGCGTGCAGGTCGGGGATGAAAAAGACGGCGTCGTACTCCGCCTGCATGTCCACCCAGTTGCGGACGGCACCGATGTAGTTGCCGAGGTGCAGCGAGTCCGCAGTGGGCTTGGCACCGGAGAGGATGCGCTTCTTGGCGGCCGGGGAAGTCTGGCTAGTCATGGGGAGGAAACTTTCGGGGCTGGGAGCTGCGGGTTTAGAGCTGGTAGTCCACTACAAGGGGTGCGTGGTCGGAGAAGCGGGTGTCATAGGAGGCAGCGCGGTCCACGACGCGGAGACCGCCGAGGCTGCCAGCGCGGGCGTCGCCATGTGGTAGTCGATGCGCCAGCCTGCGTCGTTGTCAAACGCCTTGCCGCGCCAGGACCACCAGGTGTAGGGCCCGTCCATCTCGCCAGCCATGGTGCGGTGGACGTCGTGCCAGCCGATGTCCTCGCCGAAGAACCGGTCAAAGTAGGCGCGTTCCTCCGGGAGGAAGCCGGCCTTCTTGAGATTGCCCTTCCAGTTCCGGATGTCCAAAGGCGTGTGGGCCACGTTCAGGTCCCCCACCACCAAGGCATGGTCGCTGTGCTTGGTCAGTTCCGGCAGGCGGGTGCACATGGCGTCAAGGAAGCGGTACTTGTCGTCCTGCTTGGGCGTGCCCGCCTCGCCCGAGTGCACGTAGGCGCTGGCAACGGTCAGTTGCACGCGCTCACCGGCAGCGTCGGTCAGCCGGAAATCGGCTTCCACCCAGCGCCCGGCGGTCGCGAAGTAGTCGTCACCGATGCCGTTCCGGGTGGCCAGGGGCTCTTCGCGTGAGGCGATGGCCACCCCTGCCCGGCCCTTGGCTTCCGCCTCGGCATGCAGGATGTGCCAGCCATCGCCCAGCAGCTGCCGCACGATGGCGTCCGGGGCGCGGACCTCCTGGAGGCAAAGAATGTCCACCTCGCGCGGCTCCAGCCACGCCGCCATACCGTTCTTGTAGGCAGCCCGGAGGCCGTTCACGTTTACGGATGCGATGCGAAGGTGGTCCTTCTTCAATGCCGAGCTCACCCGCTCCACTCTAGTCGATGATGGTGCCGGTGACCGGGTCCCCGCTGCCCCCCGAGGACTTGATCATGTCACGTGCGTTGGTGGCGGTAATCTCGATGGTTTCCAAGGCGCGCATGATGGTGTCCTGGTTGGCAGCAGCTCCCTTGGCGCGTTCATCGTTCACCACGCGCACCTGCACCTGCACGATCTTAAACGAGTGGTCCAGTTTCAGGTCGCGGACCTCGTCCGCTTCGCTGCGCTCGGCAACAACACGCGTTCCGCCCTGGTCGGCCGGGGCGTAGGCGCCGCGGCCGGTGAAGGCATTCTGGGCTTCGGTCAACTTGGCTCCGGCCTTCTTGGCGGCCTTCTGGATGCTGAACACCACGAAGCAGGCCAGCAGCAGCCAGAAGAGGGCGATCACGGCAACAACCCAGCCCACCACGTCGTTCTGGTTGGCTGCGAAGATGACGGCCACAACGAAGGCCGTCACCAGGACCATCAGCCCGGGACCGCTGATGCGGAACATGGAGAAGCCGCCCCTGGCGGGTTTTGCGGATGACTTGGAGCTGCCCAGAGATTGCATGAAGCTATTCTCTCAAACCCCCGGGTATGCTTCCGCCCGCTTCCACCTCCGGCGAACAGCCCGCCCCTCCCTGCGGCCGGCCCCTATTTGAGGAACAGCTGCCGCAGGCGCAGGGTGGTCAGCAGCATGCCGACGGCGGTCATCGCCAGGTAGTAGCCAACGTGCAGCGGCGTTGCGGCCGTGAAGGTCCCCACGCTGATCTGGCGCAGCAGTTCCACCCCGTGCCAGAGCGGCATGGCCTGGATAAACCACTGGATGGGCTCCGGGTAGACGCTGAGCGGGTAGAACGTGGCGCTGAACAGGAACATGGGGAGCAGGATGAAGTTGATCCAGTCCATCTGCTGGAAGGTCTTCAGGAAGCTGGTGATGCCCATCCCCATGCTGGCGAATCCAAACGCGATGAGCACGGAGGCCGGGACCATCAGGAGCGCCCAGGGCGAGGTGATCAGCCCCATCACCCCCATGACGGCGGTGAAGCCGGTGGCGTAGAGCATCCCCCTCAGCAGCGCCAGGAAGATCTCGCCCAGGGCAACATCCAGCGGTCCCAGCGAGGTGTACAGCATGCCCTGGTACAGCTTGGCGAAGTGCATCTTGAAGAAGACGTTCCACGTGGAGTCGTACACCGCCCCGTTCATGGCCGAGACGGCGAGCAGGGCCGGAGCGATGTAGGCCGCATAGCTGATCTCGCCGCCGCCCGGGCCCTCCACCGTCCCCACGATGGCCCCCAGGCCCACACCCATCGACACCAGGAACAGGACCGGCTCGAAGAACCCGGACAGCATCACCAGCCAGTTGCTGCTCCGGGTGGCCATCAGCCCGCGCGAGATCACGGCTCTGGCGTTGCGTGAATAGAGCCTGCCGAAAGGCCTGTCGAGGGCTTCCTCGGTGGCGCTGCGCCCCGCCGCCGGAGGCACCGTCCGGCTCATTGGCCCAGCCTTGCCGCGAACCGGCGCCGGGTCAGCACCCAGCCCGCCACGGCGAGTGCGGCCAGGACCGCGACGTGCACCAGTGTCAGCAGCGGCGGTTCCTGGTAGCCGTAACTGGCCACGCGCCCGAGTTCGGTGCCGTGCCAGATGGGTGAGATCCAGCCGATCCAGCGGACGGCCAGCGGAAGTGTGTCCAGCGGAAAGAAGGTGCCGGAGAACAGGAACAGCGGCATCACGATCAGCCGCATCACCAGTGCGAACTGGCCCTTGTCCTCCGTGATGGACGCGGAATAGGCCATCAGCGGCAGCCCGAAGGCCAGCCCGGCGAGTGTTGCCACCAGAATGCCTGCCCATGCGCCGCCGGACGGGGCGGCGCCAAACAGCGCGACGGCGGCGAAGTAGACAGCGGACTGCAGGAGCAGTCGGAGCGTCACGGCCATGATGTGGCCCGCCGCGATCTGGGCCGGCGTCAGCGGGGACGCATGCGGGCCAAAGTAGGTCCGGCGCCACTTGAACCCGGCCATCACCGGGAAGGTGAACTCGTTGGCGGCCGTCATCACCGCGGCGGACACCAGCAGTGCCGGCGCGATGAAGGTCAGGTAGCTGACTCCCCCGAAAGCGGCGGCGCCCTGCCCGTCCACCAGCGTGGCAAGCCCTACCCCCATGGCGAAAAGGTAGGCCACCGGCTGGCCGACGCTGTACATCAGGATGGACCAGCCGTAGTTCTTCATGACCCGGAGCACTTGCTCGGCGAAGTAGAAGGCACCCCAGCAGCGGGCTTTCGCGGCGGCGACTGCAGGGCCGTGCGCCCGCAACGCGGGAGGGCTTGGCAGGCCCGGCAGCCCCTGCTCAGTCAACGAGGCTCCTGCCTGTCAGCCGAAGGAAGACGTCCTCCAGTGATGACCTGCGGACCAGCGAGGTCAGCGGCCGCAGGCCGCGGGACGCTACCTGCTCAAGCGCGCCCTCGCCGTCGTCCGCGTAGATCAGCACCCGGTCCGGCAGCACCTCCAGCCGTTCCCCGATGCCGTCCAGCTCCGCGCCGATAGTGGCGTTCCGTTCCGATCCAAACCGCAGTTCCACCACCTCGCGGGTGGAATGTTCCCGGATGAGCCTGGCCGGGGAACCTTCCGCCATGATGCGTCCCTTGTCCACCACGATGAGCCGGTCGCAGAGCTGCTCCGCCTCATCCATGTAGTGCGTGGTGAGGATCAGCGTGACGCCCTGTTCCTTGAGCCGGAACAGCCGGTCCCACAGGACGTGCCGGGCCTGCGGGTCCAGGCCTGTGGTGGGTTCGTCCAGCAGGAGGATGTGTGGTTCGTTGATGAGCGAACGGGCGATGGTCAGGCGCCGTTTCATGCCGCCGGAGAGGGCGTCCACCTTGGACTTTGCCTTGTCCGTCAGCTGCGCAAACTCCAGCAGTTCGTCGGCCTTGGGGCGCAGGTAGCTCATTGGCAGGCCAAAGTAGCGCCCATACACGATGAGGTTGTCCCGGACGCGCAGTTCCTCGTCAAGGTTGTCCTGCTGCGGCACCACCCCCAGATGCGCCCGCACTTCGGGCCCGGAGGAATCCGGGTCCAGGCCCATGATGTTGAGGCTGCCGGAGGTGCGCCCGGTGACCCCGCCGATCATCTTCATGGTGGTGGACTTGCCCGCACCGTTGGGGCCCAGCAGGCCGAAGGACTCGCCTGCCGGCACGGTGAACGAGATGCCGTCCACCGCCACCACGTCGCCGTACCTTTTGGTCAGGTTTTCGGCCGCGATGACCGTGCCGCGCGGCGGCGGGCTGCCGGCACGCGTTCCGGCAGGCAGGATGGCTTCGTTGTGCACCCTCCGCAGACTAGTGGAGGGCCCGGGGATGTGGAAGGGGACTTGCAGTTCCGTTTAAACGCCCGACGGCGGCACGGCGCCTTTCGCGGAAAGGTGGCGTGCCGCCGTCGGGCGTTTGGGGAAGCGGAAGACTAGCTGGCAATGCCTGCCTGGCGTTCCGCAGCTTCCACCACGTTGGTCATCAGCAGCGCCACGGTCATGGGACCCACCCCGCCGGGGTTCGGCGAGATCCAGCCCGCCACCTCGGCAGCGGCCGGATCAATGTCGCCGTAGACCTTGCTCTTGCCCGTTTCGGGATCGGTTTCCCGAGTGACCCCGACGTCCAGCAGGGCCGCGCCCGGCTTGACGTCCAAGGCTTTGACGATGTGCTTCACGCCTGCGGCGCCCACGATCACGTCCGCCTGCCGGAGCAGCTCCGAGAGGTTGGTGGTGCCGGTGTGCGTCAGGGTGACCGTGGCGTTGACGTCCCGGCGCGTGAGCAGCAGCCCGATGGACCGGCCGATCGTGACGCCGCGCCCCACCACCACCACGTGCTTGCCCGCAAGGCTGTAGCCGTTGCGCTCCAGCAGCTCGATCACGCCGCGGGGCGTGCAGGGCAGCGGCGAGGTGATCTCGCTGTTGACGTTGAGCACCAGGCGGCCAAGGTTGGTGGGGTGCAGGCCGTCCGCGTCCTTGGCGGGGTCGATGCGTTCCAGGATGCATCGGTGTCCAAATGCTTGGGCAGGGGCAGCTGCACGATGTACCCGTGGCAGGCGGGATCCGCATTGAGTTCATCAATGAGGCTTCAACCTGCGCCTGGGTTGCATCTGCCGGAAGCTCGCGCTGGATCGAATTCATCCCGATCTGCACAGACTGCTTGTGCTTCATGGAGACGTACAGCTGCGAAGCCGGGTCCGCGCCCACCAGCACAGTGGCGATGCCGGGAACGACGCCCTTGGCCTTGAGTGCGGCCACGCGTTCGGTCAGCTCGGCCTTGATGGCAGCGGCGGTAGCCTTGCCGTCGAGGATCTGTGCAGTTGTGGTTTCAGGCATGGGTCACCACTGCTCGTGCTGCGGGTAGAGCGGGAAGTCCGCTGCCAGCTTGTCGACGCGCGCCTGCAGGGCTTCGACGTCGGCGCTGCTGCCGGCCTTCAGTGCGGTGGCGATGATCTCGGCAACCTCGGTGAATTCGGCTGCGCCGAATCCGCGGGTGGCCAGCGCCGGGGTACCGATCCGGAGGCCGGAGGTGACCATCGGCGGGCGGGGGTCGAACGGCACGGCGTTGCGGTTGACGGTGATGCCCACCGAGTGCAGGAGGTCCTCGGCCTGCTGGCCGTCCAGCTGGGAGTTGCGCAGGTCCACCAGGACCAGGTGCACGTCGGTGCCGCCGGTCAGGACGGAGACGCCGGCCTCGGCGACGTCGGCCTGGTTCAGGCGGTCAGCGATGATCCTGGCGCCTTCCAGGACACGCTCCTGGCGCTCCTTGAATTCCTGCGTGCCGGCGATCTTGAAGGCCACGGCCTTGGCAGCGATGACGTGCATCAGCGGCCCGCCCTGCTGGCCGGGGAAAACGTTGGAGTTCAGCTTCTTGGCCCACTGCTCCTTGGCCAGGATCACACCGGAGCGCGGACCCGCCAGGGTCTTGTGCACGGTGGAGGTGACCACGTCGGAGTACGGGACCGGGCTCGGGTGCAGGCCGGCGGCGACGAGGCCGGCGAAGTGCGCCATGTCCGTCCAGAGCAGCGCGCCCACTTCGTCCGCGATGGAGCGGAAGGCTGCGAAGTCCAGGTGGCGCGGGTAGGCGGACCAGCCGGCGATGATGACCTGCGGCTTTTCCTTGATGGCCTGTTCGCGGAGCTTGTCCATGTCCACGCGGAAGGTGTCTTCCTCCACCTGGTAGGCCGCTACCTCGTAGAGCTTGCCGGAGAAGTTCAGCTTCATGCCGTGGGTCAGGTGGCCGCCGTGGGCCAGGGACAGGCCCAGGATCTTGTCGCCGGGGGTGATCATGGCGGAGAGTGCTGCGGCATTGGCCTGCGCACCGGAGTGCGGCTGGACGTTGGCGTACTCGGCGCCGAACAGGGCCTTGACCCGGTCGATGGCCAGCTGCTCTGCGACGTCAACGTACTCGCAGCCGCCGTAGTAGCGGCGGCCCGGGTAGCCTTCGGCGTACTTGTTGGTGAGGACGGAGCCCTGGGCTTCCATCACGGCGCGGGGCGCGAAGTTTTCGGAGGCAATCATCTCCAGGGTGCCGCGCTGGCGGCCAAGCTCCTGGTCCAGGACTGCGGCGATTTCGGGATCCAGCTCGGCCAGCGGCTGGTTGCTGACGGCTGTGGTTGAGGTGGCTGTGGTAGTCACGGGGAACTCCTGGCTAGGGATTGGGCACTGCTTAGGTCAGGCTACCGGCTGGCGCGTCTTCGCACCGCGTTGATGAACGGGCGTGAAAGCGCGGGGGCATGGCGCTGCAGCACTGGACGCAGTGCAGCCCCACCCTCCGGCAAAACATGACCCTCGGCCCAGGCGTACGATCCGTGGTCTTCGTGATTGCCGCTCCCTGGTGGTTAGCCACCCAACGCCAGTTGCGACCCTTCCAGCCTACCAAAACCGGCGCCCGCCGCGCGGGTAGGCTTGTACGCGTGAGTGAACAGCAGCTGAACCAAGCGTATGTATTGACCCTGTCCTGCCCGGACCGCCCCGGAATCGTCCACGCCGTGGCAGGTGCCCTGCTGGTCGCAGGCTGCAACATCCTGGACTCGCAGCAGTACGGCAGCCCCGCCACAGGGAACTTCTTCATGCGCGTGGAAGTGACGACGGCGGCGTCCGCGGCCGAGCTGCGTGCGGCGCTTGAGCCGGTTGCTGAGGCCTTCGGCATGCAGTGGGGCCTGCACGCCGTGGGCCAGAAGGTGCGGACCCTGGTCATGGCCAGCACGTCAGCCCACTGCCTGAACGACCTTCTGTTCCAGCAGCGTTCCGGCACCCTGCCGATAGAGATTCCGGCCATTGTCTCCAACCACCAGGACCTGGCCGGGTTGGCCGGCTTCTACGGCATCCCGTTCCACTACATTCCGGTGACCAAGGACACCAAGGTCCAGGCCGAGGACAAGCTGCGGGCGCTGATCGCCGAGCATGACATCGAACTGACGGTCCTGGCCCGTTACATGCAGATCCTCTCCGATGAGCTTTGCACCGAGCTGACGGGCAAGGCCATCAACATCCACCATTCCTTCCTGCCGTCCTTCAAGGGCGCCAGGCCGTACCACCAGGCCCACGCGCGCGGCGTGAAGCTGATCGGCGCAACAGCACACTACGTGACAGCTGCCTTGGACGAGGGCCCCATCATCGAGCAGGAAGTCATCCGCGTGGACCATGCCCGCACCGCCGAGCAGTTCGTGCAGATGGGCCGCGATGTTGAGGGCCGCACCCTGGTCCAGGCGGTGCAGTGGCACGCTGAGCACCGGGTGCTGCTGGACGGCAACCGGACGGTGGTTTTCAACTAGCCGGTTTCCAACTAGCTCCGGAACCAGCCGTCCGGCTTTAGGCTGAAGCCATGGCTGACGCACCGGGGCACGCGGACCATGAGGCTGACCTCGCCCTGTTCTATGACCGGCAGGCCCCGCTCCGCAACACCCGGCTGGCACGCCCCACCGGGTGGAATGCCGGGAGTGGTTCATCCGGCTGCTCAAGGGCGAACACCGGCAGTCCGTTTTCGAACTCGGGTGCGGCACCGGCGTGGAGGGACTTGAGTTTGTCCGTGCCGGCCTGCACTACTGCGGCGTGGACCTGTCCGGGGAAAGCGTCCGCCTTGCCGCCGCCAAGGGGTTGAATGCCCGTGTTGCCAGCGGGCGGAGCCTGCCGTTTCCGGACGGCTCCTTTGCCGCAGGCTGGACCATGAGCACGCTGCTGCACGTGCCCAACACCCTCATCCACGAGGTGGCCGGCGAGCTGGTCCGGGTGTGTGCGCCCGGCTCGCCCATCGCCGTCGGACTGTGGTCCGGGGACGATGAGGAGGTCCTGAACCCGGAAGACGATGAGGAGCCGCGCCGGTTCTTCAGCCGCCGGAGCGACGCTTCCGTCCGGGGGATCTTCGGCGAACACGGCCAGGTGGAACACTTCCGCACCTGGCCGGAGGGAACAGGGGACGAGTCGGGGCCGGGGCGGGGCGCCTGGACGCAGCACTACCAGTTCCTGGTCTTCCGCACCCCGGGCTCCCCCGCCTGACCCGCCGGTCACATTGGGCCGGGGGCAGCAGCCGCACCCGGGAGTGGCCTAGGGTGTTGCCATGGCTCCCCTGTACCCTTTCGCCGGCAGCAGCCCGGCAGTCCATGAATCAGCTTTCGTTGCTCCCACGGCGTCCATCATCGGCAACGCCAGCCTGGGCGCGGACGCCAGCGCCTTTTACGGCGTCTCCGTGCGGGCGGACACCGCCGCCATTTCGGTGGGCGCGGGCAGCAACCTGCAGGACAACGTGGTGCTGCACGCCGATCCCGGCTTCCCCTGCACGGTGGGCGAACGCGTCAGCGTGGGGCACGCCGCCGTCGTGCATGGCTGCACGGTGGAGGACGACTGCCTGATCGGCATGGGCGCCACCGTCCTCAACGGCGCGGTGATCGGCGCCGGCTCGCTGGTGGCGGCCGGCGCCGTGGTCCTGGAAGGAACCGTGGTCCCGCCCCGCTCGCTCGTGGCGGGCGTTCCGGGAAAGGTGCGCCGTGAACTCACCGACGAGGAGTACGACGGCGTGCGCGCCAATGCTGCCCGGTACGTGGAGCTCGCGGCAAAGCACCGGGAGCTTCACGCCCCATAGAACACGTCAGTCCAGGCTGATCGGGCCGATCGCGTCCAGCAGTTCGCCCGGGCCGGGGTTGGCAGGCGCCGAGGAGCCGCCAGGTGGTTCACCACGCCCCACACTGCATTCAGGCCCGTGGTGACCGCGCCTTCGGCCCAGCCGGCGGTGAAGGACACATCGTCGCCGGCCAGGAAGATGCCGCGCTGGGATTCCGGCAGCCGGTCCTGCTTGAAGTGGGTGAACAGCCGCTGCTGGTAGCGGTACTGGCCGGGCAGGTTGGCCTTGAAGGCGCCCATGAAGTTGGGGTCCGCCTCCCAGGACACGGTGATCGGCTGGCCCACGATGTGGCTGGCGATGTCCACGCCCGGTAGATCTGCTCCAGCGAGTGGAGCATCAGTTCCACGCGCTCATCAGCGTCCAGGGCGAGCCATTTCAGCGCATCATCATTCCAGGTGTAGGAAAGCAGGATGACTGCTGGCTGGTCCGGGCCGTTGTCCAGGAGATACGTGGCGCGGTTGAGCCGGTCGGTCAGGGTCATGGACAGGACCTCGTTGCCCGTCTCCGGGTCGATGTCCTTCCAGAACGGCCGGTCCACCATCACGAACGTCTTGGACGACTGCATATAGTGCGAGCGCTCGATGGCGGTCCACAGCTCCGCCGGGAACAGCGCCTCCTCGGTGTGGATCCGGGTGGACAGCAGCCAGGACTGGCACGTTGTCACCACCGCCGGGTAGCTGGCTTCGCGGCCCCACCGTTCGCGGACCCGCAGGTTGCCGTCCTGGTCGCGGCTGATCTTGCCCACGGCGCCGCGGGGCGAGCCGGAGTGCAGTGACGCCAGCGACGTGCCCTCGGGCCAGTGCCTCATGCCCGACGGCGCGTGCTGCCACAGTGCCTCGGGCAGCCGCTGCGCTCCCCCGCGGATGAGCCGGTGCTGGTCGTCCGCGTCCGTGTACACCACCCGCAGGATCTCCAGGATGGAGTTGGGGAAGTCGGTGTCCCAGCCGCCGGTGCCGAAGCCCACCTGCCCGAAGGCCTCGCGGTGCGCGAAGCCTGCCTTTTTAAAGGACTCGCTCGCTGCGATGAACCCGTAGAACGTTTGCTCGTCCATCAGCGGCAGCAGCTCGTTCCACAGCTCCTTGATCCGGGCCGTATCCCGTGCACGGATGGCGTCCTGCATCTGCGCGAACTTCGCGCCGTCGTTCACTGCCGACTTCCAGGCGTCCGCAACCTCGCGGAAGAAGGCCGGAAGGTCGGTGGGCTTTTCGGCGTAGTGCTTCTTGCCCGCGAGCTCGATCACGGTGCTGGAGGTGGCCGCGGCCAGCGGGTTGGGGAAATCCTGGGTCTCCAGGCCCAGCAGGTCGACGTAGTGGTAGAACGCCCTGCCGGAGACCGGGAACCGCATGCCGCCCAGGTCCGCCACCACGCCGGGGGCAGCGGGGAAGGCGGCGGTGCGGAGCCGCCCGCCGATCTGGTCCGCCTCGTAGACCACCGGGCGCAGGCCCAGCTTCATCAGCTCATACGCCGTCACCAGGCCGGACAGGCCGGCGCCAATGACCGCAACCTCGGTGCCCAGCATGTCCTCCGGCACCGATCCCAGGCCGTCCGGGTGTGCCAGGTAGTGGTCGTAGCTGAACGGGAAGTCCGGATTGAGCATGGTGATGGGCGCGGTTTGCTCTTCCGGGCGCCGGCTGGCGCCTTCCTCCGTCAACGTGGAGGTGCTGGACGGGTCGGAGGCCGGAAGTTCGGTGGCGATGGTCATGGAAGGTCTGCCTTTTGTTGGTTCGGGGCGTCGGTACGTGGCTGGGAGCGGTCAGGGCTTGCTGGTGAGGGACATGGCGGACAATTCACGGTATTCCCCCTCATCCAGGGCCGCCACCCTGGAGTTGCGCCGTCCGTAGGCGAGGTAGGCGGCGAGGCCCACCAGCATCCACACGGCAAAGGTCACCCAGGTGTCCGCGCCGAGGTTGGCCATCAGGTAGCCGCACATCAGGCGCCAAGGATGGGGGTGAGCGGGAACAGCGGGACCCGGAAGGTGCGTTCCAGTTCGGGCCGCGTCCGGCGGAGGTAGATGACCGCCACATTCACCAGTGCGAAAGCGAACAGGGTACCGATGCTGGTGGCGTCAGCGAGCGAACCCAGCGGCACCAGTCCGGCGGTCAGCGCGACGGCGATGCCCACCAGCAGGGTTCCGGCAACGGGGGTGCCGGTGCGGCGGGAGACGCGGCCGAAGACGGCAGGGATGAGGCCGTCGCGGGACATGGACAGCAGGATGCGGGTCTGGCCGTAGAGGACCGTCAGGACAATGCTGGCGATGGCCAGGACAGCGCCGACGGCGAAGACCAGGGCAATCCAGGGCTGGCCGGTGGTCTCCTCCAGGATCTTCACCAGGGCGGCCTCGGTGCCGTCGAACCAGCCCCACGGGCGGGCACCGATCGCGGCCACTGCCACCAGCACGTAGATGGTGGTGACGATCAGCATGGAGAGCATGATGGCGCGCGGCAGGTCGCGCTTGGGATTGCGGGCTTCCTCGCCGGCGGTGGAGGCGGCGTCGAAGCCGATGTAGGAGAAGAAGACGCGGGACGCGGCGGCGGAAACACCGGCAGCGCCCATCGGCAACAGGGGTTCGAAGTTGCCTGCGTTGAAGGCAGTGAAGGCGACGGCGCAGAAGAAAAGCAGGATGCCTACCTTGACCACCACGATGGCGGTGTTGATCCAGGCACTTTCCTTGGCGCCGCGGACCAGCAGGACGGTGGCCAGCACCACGATGACCATTGCGGGAATGTTGACCATGCCGCCGTCGCCCGGAGGCTGCGAAAGGGCGTCCGGCAGCGCTGTGCCGAACACAGCCAGGCTCTCGTTCACGTACTGACCGGCGCCAACGGCCACGGCAGCTACGGACACCGCGTATTCAAGGACCAGGCACCAGCCACAGATCCATGCCATGCCCTCGCCCATGGTGGCGTACGTGTAGGAGTAGCTGGAGCCGGACACGGGCACCAGGCCGGCCATTTCCGCGTACGATACCGCGGACAACAGCGCGGCGAGCCCCGCGATCGCAAACGAGATCCAGATGGCGGGACCGGCCAGCGGCACGGATTCACCCAGGATGACCAGGATGCCCGTGCCCAGCGTCGCGCCCACGGAGATCATGGTCAGCTGCAGGACGCCGAAGCTGCGGACGAGGCGGGGTCCGCCCTGGCCGGCCTCGGCCTCGTTGACCATCTGCGCGATGGGCTTGCGGCGCAGCAGCTGCGCTCCAAGGGTGGGCCGGGCGGCCGCGCGGGCAGGTACCTGGCCCGAAAGTGTAGGCACAGTCATCGTTGACGTCCGTTCGTGTCGTTGAATGGTTGGACTGGTTTCCCCTCCCCCAGCGTAGGGGTGTGAGCCGCATCTCAAGCTGTGCAAAATGACCTATAGTCTTCACTCATGAGACGCAATGCACCAGCAAGCGAGTCTGCTTCCGCGGGACTTCCGGCCCTGGACGCCGTGACGCTGAACCAGTTCCTTGCCTCGCTGCCTGCGGGCGTGGCCATGCTGCACGATGCCGGCAACGGCCATACTCCCCTGCGGTGGGTTGAGCCCAGCGAGCTTGAAGACCCCACGCCGTATCTGCTTGACGGCGAGTTCGTGCTGACCGCCGGACTGCCTTTCCGGCGCAGCGTCAACGGCGCCGGTCACGACGCCGGAACGGGCCCCGGTGGCGAGGTAGCCGCAGCGGGTGCAGCCGTCGCCGACGCGTACGTCCGCCGCCTCGTCGCCGCGGGCGTCGCGGCGCTGGGGTTCGGCCTTGAGCCGTACTTCGACGAAGTGCCCGCTGATGTCTTGGCGGCCTGCCGCAACCACGGCCTGACGCTGGTGGCGGTACCCGCCAGCATCCCGTTCGCCGCGCTGGGACTCGAGTTCTCCAAGCTGCTCGAGTCAGGGAACGCCCAGGTATTCCGCCAGCTCGCCGAGACCAACCGCCACCTCATGCGGGCGGTCCTGTCGCCCCGCCCGGAGCACGAGTTGCTGGCGGCCCTGGCGCAGCGGGTTCCGGCCTGGGCCGTCCTGGTTGGCGCGGACGGCAGGGTACGCGCCCGCGCCGGTACCGCCGTCGAACTTTCCACGCTCCAGCCGCTGCTCAAAAGGCTCCTCGCGGGCAGCGGCCCGCGGGTGGAAACTGAAGCCTTTGACGTTCCGGGGTCAGCGCTGGTGTTCGGCCACCCGCTGCGGAGCACCAGGGATGCCACCCTGGGCGGCCTGCTGCTCGGCACGGACAAGCCGCTGACCCCCGCACAGAACAACGTAGTCTCCTCGGTGGTGGGCCTCCTGGAACTCCTGGTCCGGCAGCGGACCAGCGGTTCCCTGGCGCCCAGCCAGCTGGCCACGGCGTTGCTCCTGCATCCGGAAAGCATTGCAGGGGCCAGCACCACCGGCTGAACACCCTGCGGGACCTGCTGGCGCAGAGCGTCGGGGGCACCCGGAGCGGGCTGGTCCGGGTGGTGCAGGGCATCCGGCCCAAAGCAGCGGCTGCGGCCGACGGTCCCGTGCGCGAACTGCTGCAATGGCGGCGGCTGTTCGACACAAAAATGGTGGAACTCACCGACTACGGCTTCGCCGCCGTGACCCGGCTTAAGGTTGACGACCAACTGCTGGCCGAGGTGGAGCAGCTGGGCTGGCGTCTGGTGGTGGGCGGCGCCGCGGAACTGCCAGCCCTTGCCGCTGCCTACCGCAGCGCGTCGGCTTTGCGTCCCCGGGTCCAGGCTACGGGGACCACCGTCCGCGAAGAGGAACTGACCTGGTCTGTCACCGGCCTGCTGGGCGGTGAGGCAGGCGGCATGCTGGCCTCCCGCCTGCTGGCGCCCGTTCTTGGGCAGGAGCCGGAGCGCCGCGAAGCCCAGCTCCAGGTCCTCCGCGCATGGCTGGGCGCCAATGGCAACTGGGACGCGACAGCCAAGGACACGGGTCTGCACCGGAACAGCGTCCGCCGGCAGATCAACGCCCTGGCGGAAATCCTGGATGTGGACCTGGCGCAGGCCGGAACGCGGGCGGAGCTGTGGATCGCCCTGCAGTTTGCCGATTCCGCAGCGATAACCGGCGCAGCGCCGGACAACGGTACAGGTGCTTAGTCTTCCCAGGCGCGGTAGACGTCCGGGCGGCGCTCGTCCAGGTAGGGCACGGCGGCGCGCTCACGTTTTGCCGCTTCTCCATCCACGTCGGCGAAGAGCAACTGCGGCCCTTCCCCGGCTGCGGCGAGCAGCTTCCCGTCCGGGCCGGCGATGACGCTGCCGCCGAGGAACCTGCAGCCGTCCTCCACTCCGGAGTGGTTGGCGTAGGCGACGGTCAGCTGGCTTTCGAGTGCCCTGGCCCGGAGCAGCACTTGGGGCACGTCGTCGAACCCGTGGGCCAGCGCCGTGGGCACCAGCAGCAGCTCGGCGCCGCCGGCCGCCGCGGCCCGCACGGCTTCCGGGAATTCCACGTCGTAGCAGATGACCATGGACGTGGGGATTCCCTGGAAGTCCACCACGGCGGGACGCTCTGCTGCCGGACTGAAGGCCGCACGCTCGTCCGGTCCAAACAGATGGACTTTTCCATACTCCAGCAACACCTCCCCGTTCGCGTCCAGCAGGGTGGCGCTGATCTGCCAGTCCCCCTCGGCCATGACACGCGGAAGGCTGTAGACCAGCCCGATGCCGTGGCGGCGGGCGGTGGCGGCAAGTGTTGCGCGCAGCGTGGGGAGGACTTCCGGATCCAGCCCGGACCGCAGTTTGCGCGGGGCATACCCCACCGGGAAAAGCTCCGGGGTGAGCAGCACCCGGGCTCCGGCCGCTGCCGCTTCCCGGGCGGCGGCATCGATGACGGCGCAGTTGGCCTCAGGATCAAGGACTGCAGAGTTGGCCTGCAGAAGTGCCAGCAGCACCGCTACCACCTTCCATCGTTGGAGCGGCCGCCTGGTGGGCCGCTCCTCCCAGCGTAGCCAGAGGATGCGCCGGCGGGCCGGGGCCATTTGCACCGCGGGACGAACGTTCACGGCCGGATCGTCCCGGTTCAGGCAACGAGGGCTGCGGACTGATGCGTTAACTTCTTGACGCCAAGACCGGGAATAGGGCAATCTTCTTAGCATGTCCGCAACCCCGCGCTCAACGAGGAGCAAGCCCAAAAATCCGGGTTCCCAGTCCGCCCTGCGGCAGCTGAACCAGCAGCGGATCATCGAGAGCCTGATGGGCGGTCCTTCCACGCAGGCAGAGCTTGCCCGGCAGACGGGCCTCTCCACCGCAACGGTGTCCAACATCGTCAAAATCATGCTCGACTCGGGCCTGGCATCCACGGAACCGATCACCAGTTCCGGCCGCCGGGCACTTAACGTCCGGCTCAACAGCAACGGTGCCGTGGCGGTCGGGATCGACTTCGGCCGCCGGCATCTGCGGGTGGTCCTGGCCTCCCTCAGCTACCACATCATCGCCGAGGAATCGGTCATGCTTCCCCTCGGCCACCAGGCTGAGGAAGGGATCCAGGCCGCCGTCGTCCTCCTGGACAAACTGTTGCAGGACAGCGGCATTGAACGGTCCGCCGTAGTGGGTGCCGGCGTCGGAATTCCGGGGCCCATCGACCGCCGGACCGGGACCGTGGCGCAGGGGGCCATCCTTCCCGAATGGGTGGGAATCAACATCCTCCAGCATCTTGAGGAAACCTTGAGAATCCCCGTGTTCGTTGACAATGACGCCAATCTGGGAGCGTGGTCAGAGGTCACCTGGGGACAGCACACAGGGGTCAGCAACCTGATGTTCCTGAAGATCGGTTCGGGCATCGGCGCGGGGCTGATCCTCAACGGCGCCCCCTACTACGGGAACGTTGGGATCACCGGTGAAATAGGCCACGCCACCATCCACGAGCAGGGCCTCGTCTGCCGCTGCGGGAACCGGGGATGCCTGGAAACCATCGCCTCCACCACCACCATGATCGAGCTTCTGAGCCGCGGCGAGGACAGGCCCCTGACGCCGGCCGACATCGTCCGGAAGGCCCTGAACCGGGACCCGGCGACGCTGCGGGTGGTGGACGATGCGGGCCTGTCCGTGGGCCGCGCACTGGGGAACGTGGCCAACCTGATCAACCCCGAGGTGATCGTGGTGGGCGGACCCCTGGCGGGCCTGGGTGACCTGCTGCTGGACCCGATCCGCCGCGGCCTGGTGCGGCATGCGGTGCCGGTGATTGGTGAGACCACCACCCTCACCATGTCCTCCCTCGGGGACCGTGCTGAAGCGCTCGGCGCGGCAGCACTCGTCTTCCAGCACGCTGGAATCAGGAAAACCTAGACCGTTTCGTTATCCGGCAATTGCGTTCAAGACTTGACGACAACAGCTGTGATCCAGTTTACTTTTTCATCAGACGGCCCTGCGCTTTGCCGGCCGGACAAAGAAGTCATTGCATTGGAGGGTTAGGGCTTATGACGTCCCAGGCCACGCAAAACGAACCGATCATCCTCGAGATGCGGTCCATCACCAAGGAATTCCCAGGCGTCAAAGCCTGGACAACGTAAGCCTGCGGGTGAAGGCGGGCGAGATCCACGCGATCTGCGGTGAGAACGGCGCCGGCAAGTCCACCCTGATGAAGGTCCTTTCGGGTGTTTATCCCTATGGGAGCTACGACGGCGACATCGTCTACCAGGGGCAGGTCCAGCAGTTCCGGGACATCCGGGCCAGCGAGCACGCCGGCATCGTGATCATCCACCAGGAGCTGGCACTGATCCCGGAACTCTCCATCATGGAGAACATCTTCCTGGGCAACGAACCCACCAAGCGCGGCATCATCGACTGGGCCGAAGCACGGCTCCGGTCCCTGGACCTGCTGGCCCGGGTGGGCCTCCGGGAAGACCCGGACACCCCCATCAAGGAAATCGGCGTCGGCAAGCAGCAGCTCGTGGAAATCGCCAAGGCGCTGAACAAGTCCGTGAAGATCCTCATCCTGGACGAGCCCACTGCCGCGCTCAACGAGTCCGACTCCCAGCACCTGCTGGACCTGATGCTCGGCCTCAAAGCCAAGGGCATCACCAGCATCATCATCTCCCACAAGCTCAACGAGATCGAGCAGATCGCAGACTCCATCACCATCATCCGGGACGGCAAATCCATCGAAACGCTGGACGTCAAGGCCGACGGCGTGGATGAGGACCGCATCATCAAAGGGATGGTGGGCCGTACCCTCGAGTCCCGGTTCCCGGACCACACCCCCAAGATCGGCGAGGTGTTCTTCGAGGTCAAGAACTGGACCGTGGGGCACCCCAATGTGCAGGACCGGCTGGTCTGCAAGAACTCCAGCTTCTTCGTCCGCCGGGGTGAAATCGTCGGGTTCGCCGGGCTCATGGGCGCGGGCCGCACCGAGCTTGCCCGCTCCGTATTCGGCCGCTCCTACGGCCGGTTCATCAGCGGCCAGATCTACAAGGACGGCAAGGAAATCACCCTCAAGTCCGTCCGCCAGGCCATCGACGCCGGGCTGGGCTACGTCACCGAGGACCGCAAGTCCCTGGGGCTGAACCTGCTGGATGACATCAAAACCACCACGGTATCGGCCAACCTGCGGAAGATCAGCCGCAATTACGTGGTGGACCCCAACCAGGAATTCACGGTGGCCGAGCAGTACCGCAAGTCGTTGCGCACCAAGACCCCGTCCGTGGAGGAAGGCGTTGCCAAGCTCTCCGGCGGCAACCAGCAGAAAGTGGTCCTGGCCAAGTGGATGTTCACCGACCCGGACCTGCTGATCCTTGACGAACCCACCCGCGGCATCGACGTTGGCGCCAAGTACGAGATCTACGGCATCATCCAGCAACTCGCCAACCAGGGTAAGGGGGTCATTGTCATCTCCTCGGAACTCCCCGAACTCCTGGGCCTGTCCGACCGTATCTACACCATCTTCGAAGGCGCCATCACGGGCGTCCTGAACAAAGACGAGGCCAGCCAGGAAAGCCTGATGAAACTGATGACCTCAGCACGAAAAGCCGAAGCCGCCTGACCCTCTGGATCATCCCAGAACCTTCCGGACACAAGGACTGACACCATGAACGCCCTCAAGAAGCTGTTTGGCGGCAACACCCGCCAATTCGGCATGATCTTCGCCCTGGTGGCACTGATCGTCTTCTTCCAGATCGCCACCGACGGCCGGACCCTCACCCCCGGCAACGTCATCAACCTTTTCAACGGCAACTCCTACATCCTGATCCTGGCCATCGGCATGGTCCTGGTCATTATCGCCGGCCACATCGACCTCTCTGTCGGGTCCGTGGCAGCGTTCGTGGGCGTCACCGTGGCCCTGGCCATCCGCGACTGGGGCATTCCCTGGTATGCCGGCGTCCTGCTCGGGCTGCTGCTGGGTGCACTGATCGGTGCATGGCAAGGCTGGTGGACGGCCTACGTGGGCATTCCCGCCTTCATCGTCACGCTGGCAGGCATGCTCCTGTTCCGCGGCTTCAACCAGTTCGTCGGCAAATCCAACACCATCCCGGTCCCCAACGACTTCCAGTACCTGGGCGCCGGCTACCTGCCCGAAGTCGGCCCCGACACCGGCTACAACAACCTCACCCTCCTGCTGGGCATCGCCGCCGCCGCGTTCGTTGTATGGGGCGAACTCCGCTCCCGGGCCCGCGCCAAAGCCCTCGGCGCCGAAGTCCCGGAAATGTGGGTCACCGCACTGAAGCTCGTCCTGATCGCCGCCGCCATCCTGTACGCCACCTACCTCTTCGCCACCGGCCGGCCCGGCACCTCCTTCCCCATCCCCGGCCTCATCCTGGCCGTCCTGGTGCTGATCTACGGCTTCATCTCCTCCCGCACCATCCTCGGCCGCCACGTCTACGCAGTGGGCGGCAACCGGCACGCGGCCGAGCTGTCCGGCGTCCAGTCCAAGAAGGTCAACTTCCTGGTCATGATGAACATGTCCATCCTCGCCGGCCTGGCAGGCATGATCTTCGTCGGCCGGTCCACCGCCTCCGGACCGTTCGACGGCGTCGGCTGGGAACTTGACGCCATCGCCGCAGTCTTCATCGGCGGCGCCGCCGTCACCGGCGGTGTGGGCACCGTGGTCGGATCCATTATTGGTGGCCTGGTCATGGCCGTCCTGAACAACGGCCTGCAACTGCTGGGCGTCGGCGCCGACCTCACCCAGATCATCAAGGGCCTGGTGCTCCTGATCGCCGTCGCCTTCGACGTCTACAACAAGAGCCAGGGCAAGAAGTCCATCATCGGCCTTCTGATGAGGAACTCCGGCCGCTCCTCCGGCGGCCCCAGCAACCCCATCCAGCCCGACGAAACCACCTCCACCAAAGAAGCCATCGCCCGGGAAGCCTGAGCCTTAAAGCCTGAATAGCGTTTCACCACAAAGAGAAAGAGAACCAACAATGCGAATGTTTGGTAAAGCAGGAAAGGCCGCAGCGGTAGCTGCCATCGCAGCACTGGCGCTGACGGGCTGCGGCCGCTCCGAGACCACAACCGGCGGCGGGACCGAAGGCGCCGGGGGGTTCGAACAGGACTCCTCCATCGGCGTCGCGCTTCCGCAGAAGACCAGCGAGAACTGGGTCCTTGCGGAGAAGCTGTTCAACGACGGCCTTAGCGAGGCAGGGTTCAAGCCTGACGTGCAGTTCGCCAACGGCGGTGTATCCGAACAGCAGAACCAGATCAGCGCCATGGTCACCAAGGGTGCCAAGGTCATCATTGTGGGCGCCATTGACGGCTCGCAGCTGGGCACCCAGCTCAAGCAGGCCAAGGACGCCGGCGCCACGATTATCGCTTACGACCGCCTGCTGCTGAACACCGAGAACGTGGACTACTACGTGGCCTACGACAACTTCAAGGTGGGCGAGCTCCAGGGCCAGGCCCTGCTGGAAGGCCTCAAAGCCAAGAAGCCGTCCGGCCCCTACAACATCGAGCTGTTCGCTGGCTCCCCGGATGACGCCAACGCCAAGGTCTTCTTCGACGGCGCCATGAGCGTCCTGAAGCCGAAGATCGACGACGGCACCCTCAAGGTCGTCTCGGGCCAGACCAGCTTCGAGCAGGCTGTGACCCAGGGCTGGAAGGCTGAGAACGCCCAGCGCCGCGCTGACACGCTGCTGACCGGCAGCTACACCAGCGAGTCGCTGGACGGCGTCCTCTCCCCCAACGACACCCTGGCCCGCGCAGTCCTGACCTCCGTCAAGGCCGCCGGCAAGCCGCTTCCGGTTGTCACCGGGCAAGACTCCGAGGTTGAGTCGGTCAAGTCGATCATGGCCGGCGAGCAGTACTCCACCATCAACAAGGACACCCGAAAGCTCGTGGAGCACGCCATCACCATGGTGAAGGACCTCCAGGCCGGCAAGGAACTGGAGATCAACGATCCCAACTCCTACAACAACGGTGTCAAGACTGTCCCGGCATACCTGCTGGAGCCGGTTATCGTCACGGCCGAGAACGTGAAGACCGCCTACGTCGCGATCCGGTTCTCGAACCCATCACCAAGTAATTCACTCCGGAAAAGCCCGGTCCTCCTTTTCGGAGGGCCGGGCTTTTCTTATGTCGCAGGTGATTTAGCGCTTGACAGCCAGCACTCCCGGGCCCGTGAACTGCAGGGCGTGGTTCCGCACTGCCTGCGGGGTAGTGAACGCCTTGTAGCGGTAGGCATCCGCCGGGTCCCAGCCGACGTCGGTGGTGAACTCCCACCCGGTCCAGTCAGGGGCGGCGGTGCCGGATGATTCCGCTTCCGCGAGCGCCTCCGCCCGGTTCTGTTCGAAGGAGGCCCTCGCCGCGGCATTCAGGTCCGCGGCCTCCCCGTTGAACCAGGAACCGGTATCGCTGAAGCGGTGCCCGTTGTAGCTGCTCACCATGATGGTCGGATCAGCTCCGGGCCCCGTGTAGTCGAAGGCGTTGCCCTCGGAGAAGATCCGTGACTCGTAGCCGGCGCCCAGGAAGTAGCTGTTGCCGCCCTGGCCTTCACTCACCATGGGGTATTGCGGATGGTCAGTGCTCCCCACAAAGTAATTGTTCAGGACGTGGACCTGGCCGAAACGCACACGCGGTCCGCGCTGCTGGATGTTCTCGAAGTGGTTGCCGATGTAACTGACGCGCAGCTTGCCGCCGTCCTTGTCCACGTGCTCGTCACCGGAGCCCAGGAGCATGGTCTTGTCGTGGTTGGTGAGTTTGCTGTTGGAGATGGTGACGTAGTCGGTGCCGTCCTTGAGATCCAGCAGGCCGTCGTGCCGGTTGGCCGGCTTGCCGTTCGGTCCAACCGGCGCTTCGCTGTCGGGGTACCGGCCGTCAGTCAGCCGCACGTGGTCAATCCACAGGTGGTTGGACGTTACGGAGGAGACGGCGTCGAACCGGGCGTTCCAGGCCCCGTCCCCGTCATCGGGCGACCACGTGCTGAAGAAATCCACCGGAGCTTCCACGCTGAGGTTGCGCATCACCACGTTCGTGGCGCTCAGGATCACGATGTTCGCGCCCACAAAACCGGAGTCGGCGCCCAGCCCGATCACCGTGGTGTTGCTGGGGATACTCACCTCGATCTGCCGCTTCATGTTGTTGCTGCCGGTTTGCCGCAACTGCCTTTGCTTCTTGCAGTATTCGAAAGTCTGGTCGCTCCACATTTTTCCGTCAGGCCCGAAACAGGAGATGTATTTATTGATGTCGTAGCCAGCGGCGTAGTCCTGCTCGCCAAGGATCCGGCCGTCCGCTGCCTGGTTGCCGTTGATGGTTCCGTTGATATAGATGATCTTGGGCGCCGTCGGCTGGCCGTTGTTGGCCAGCGCCGACTTGAGATCTGCCAACGTCTCCACCTCATACCGATTTTCCGCCGGCGCGCCTGCACCGCCGTTTGTCCCGCGTCCGACGGCGGCCCAACCAGTAGGTGCCGCATCATCAGGCCGGATGGTCCCGCCGCCTGTAGGAGCCGGGCTGGCAGTTCCGGGAACTGCAACGGACAACCCGGCAACGAGCGCCAGTGCCGAGGCAGCGGCTGCCATTCCTGCAGTCCGTCGGAGCCTGCTGGGGGTGGAAGTGCCTGTCTTATCGCGTTTCAGGGACGTCATCGGCCTTATTTCCGGCATGCCAAATAAACCACATGCCTTGCTGGGTGTGGATAAAGATAAACATTGATGACCGCTGAGAAATCGGTTTCTCAGCGGTGCTTCATTCTTACGTGCGCTGTCACCCGGGTGTCAAGGGCATTTCACAGCTGAAACATAGGTCCGGCCCGATGCCCGCACAGGCTGCCTAACAACTGTGGAGCTTGAAAGCGGGCCCGCCGGCCTGCACCGATTCCTAGGAGTACAGTGAGCGTCCTTGCCCGCAGTGTTGGCAATGCCTTCAGAAACAAGGTTCGAACGGCTGCCGTCGTGGCAGTCCTGGCAGTCGCCATCGGTTTGGCCCTGGCCATGCTTGTGGCCAACCAGGCCGTCGGAGCCAAGGTCCAGGAGCTGAATGCCTCGGTGGGTACGGTGCTCACCGTGAACCCGGCAGGCGGCCAAGGGTTCGAGGGCGGCGGCGAGCCCCTGACCAGCGAGCAGGCAGCAACCGCTACTGCCGTCCCCAACGTCAGTGCCGTTGTCGGGATTTCCTCCCTTCGGCTGCGAAACGCGGCCGAAGCTGCGGCACAGGCAGCCGGTGGTCAGACTGGCCCCGGTGGCGGCCAGGGCGTATCCGGTGGACAGGCCGCGGCAACGCTGACCACGAGCCTCACGGCCGCCGTCGACGCCGGGACACTGGGCAACCGCAACCAGGCCGCCAACGGCACCACGGGCACCACAGCAACCCAGCCAGTCCGTTCGCTGCCCATCACCGCAACAGGTATCGGCGCGGAGGTTGACACCACTGGAAAGGCGCTGGCCATCACCGAAGGCAACGGCCTGGGCGACTACAACGCCGAGTCCACCAATGCGCTGCTCGGCACCACGCTCGCGGAGAAGAACGGACTGGCCGTCGGATCCACCTTCACCATCAACGACCAGACCTACACGGTGGCCGGCCTGTTTGACGCCGGGACGACCTTCGGAAATAACGCCGTCTACGTCACGCTCCCCACGGCGCAGACCCTCGCAGGCCTCCCCGGTGAACTTTCAAGCATGATCGTCACCGTCGACTCACTCGAACACGTCGAGGCAGCCAAGGCCGCCCTCCAGGAGGCACTCGGCACGGATAAGGCGGACGTCACCCAGGGCCAGAACCTTGAAACTGCCGTCAGCTCCCTGGACAGCGTCAAGAACATCTCCTATATCGCGTTCATTGCCGCTTTGGGCACGGCGGGCCTGATCATCCTGCTCATCATGGTCATGCTGGTCCGCGAGCGCCGCCGGGAAATCGGAGTGCTCAAGGCGATCGGCGCACCCAACCGCACCATCGGCCTCCAGTTCGTCCTTGAAGCCCTCGTCCTCGCCGCGCTGGGCAGTGCAGCGGGTGCTGTCATCGCCGCGTTTGCCAGCAGCGGCATCGCCTCGGCCCTGATCTCAACCAACACCACCACGACGGCGGCCGCCACCACCGGCCGGGGCATGCCCGGAGGCACCGGCTTCCCTGGGGGCGGCCCGGGAGGCCCGTTCGGCGGGGCTTCACAGCTGCTGACTTCGGTCACGGCAAGCGCCTCCCCCGACGTTATCGTCGCCGGCATCGCGGCCGTGTTCGGCGTTGCCACCATCGGCGCGCTTGTTCCGGCCCTGCTCACCGCACGTATCCGGCCCATCGAAGTCCTGCGAGGAGAATAACCATGATTGAAGTCAAGAACCTGGTCCGCACCTTCAACTCCGGTGACCGCACCATCAAGCCAGTAAACGATGTCAGCTTCGAACTGGAGCAGGGGACCCTTGCCTCCATCGTGGGTAAGAGCGGCAGCGGAAAAAGCACCCTGTTGTCCCTCCTGGGCGCGCTGGACAAGCCCACCAGCGGAGACGTCGCAGTAAACGGCGTCAGCCTGGCCAGCATGCCGGACGCGAAGCTGACCCAGTACCGGCGCCGGGACATCGGCTTCGTGTTCCAGCAGTTCAATCTGATCCCCAACCTGTCCGCCGTGGATAACGTCATGCTGCCCATGGAGTTCGCCGGGATGAGGAAGGCGGCCAGGCTGCAGCGCGCCAAAGAGCTGCTGGAACAGGTGCAGCTGGTCCCGGAAAAGCATGACCGGCGGATCAACCGGCTCTCCGGCGGCGAACAGCAGCGCGTGGCGATTGCCCGGGCCCTCGCCAATGAGCCCAAGCTCATTCTGGCGGACGAACCCACCGGCAACCTGGACGAACAGACCGGCGACCACATCATCGAACTGCTCAGTGCGCTGTGCCGCGACCACAACACCACCATCCTGGTGGTCACGCATGACCGGGCCCTGGCGAACAAGACCGACCGCCGCTTCCGGCTGCAGCAGGGCAGGCTGACGGAGGAACCGGTCCGGAACCGGGCCACCGCGGCGGCAGCCCCCGTCTAAGCCGCAGGCCGCGAGCGGACGGGGAGGGCCGGCGTCGGGCCCTCCCCGCCAACGCCCGCTCACTTTTAGCACCCAATTCCCCAACGCCCGCTCACTTACAGCGGATAGACAGCAAACCCCTGCGCACTGCTGTGACAGGATTGGGCCATGACCGCGCCCATCGCCACGCCGTGGCTGTCCAACCAGCCCAACACAGACCCCCGCTCCGCCACCGGGAACTCCCTGCGCTGGGGAATCATTGCCACCGGCGGCATTGCCCGGTCGGTGGCCCAGGACCTTGCCCTGCTGGGGGACGCGGAACTGTACGCTGTCAGTTCCCGCGGACAGGAGACTGCAGATGCCTTCGCCGCAGCCTATGGCGTCTCCACGGCGTACGGGGACGACGACGGCGTGCACGGCTACCAGCGACTGCTCGCCGACGAGGCGGTGGACGTCGTCTATGTCGCCACGCCCCATGCCCAGCACCACCAGATTGTCCTCGCAGCCCTCAACGCCGGCAAGCACGTCCTCTGCGAAAAGGCCTTCACTGTCAATGCGCGCGAAGCCAGGGAGCTCATCGACGTCGCCAGGAGCCGCAACCTGTTCCTGATGGAGGCGGTCTGGAGCCGCTTCCTGCCGGGCATGCAGCGGGCATTCGAAATCGCGGCCTCCGGCGAGCTCGGAGACCTTCACTGGGTGTCGGCCGACCTCGGCTTCCCCGCCCCCTACTCCCCCACCTCCCGCCTCTGGGCGCGCGGGGACGGCGGCGGAGCGCTCCTGGACATTTCGGTCTACCCCCTCCTGTGGGCGCTGGGAACCCTTGGCTTTCCGCAGACGGTCAGCGCCATGGGCGTCGTCAACGACGACGGCGTGGACGCCCAAAATGCGATGACCCTTGGCTACAGCCACGGCGCACAGGTACAACTCACCTCGTCGCTGTTGTCCCACGGGCCACGGACCGCCACCGTGGCCGGCAACCTCGGCTTCCTGCAAAGCGTCGGATCCATCAACAACCCCCACAAACTGAGCATTGTCACGGGCCGTTCCGACCACAGGACCGAGACCTTCGACGTCGTGGGCAAGGGCTACACCTATGAGTTGCGCGAGGTGACGCGCTGCATCCAGCAGGGCCTCACCGAAAGCCCCGTCATGCCTCTCGAGGATTCTTTGAACGTCATGCGCTTGTTTGACGGCGTGCGTGCCCAGCTCGGCGTCAGCTACCCGAATGACAGCCACTGAAGGGCATGACTAAGCAGTCAAGATCCTCATGACTCATACGCCTGTTTTTCATGCGGAATCAATTGCATGACGGACTTAAATGCCCCTGTGATGATGAGGCCTGTGAATGTTTTGATTTTGTCGATTTGTTTTAGAAGTCCCTAGACTTTCTGCAATATCCGGTCTTACGCTATAGGCATCGTCGAATGCAGCAGTACTGGGGGTGGTACGCATGGGTGAATCTCGTTCACCGTGGCGTGCCCTGCGGCCGGTCCTTCTTGCTGGTGCCGCTGCCTTTACCTGGCTGACATTCTCGGCCACGTCGGCCTCTGCAGACCTGCTTCCGGACACGTCATCCCTGTTGGGGGGCGTCACTAGCTCTACGCAGTCGGTGACGGAGAATCTTGTGCCGGTAGTGCCCGCACCGCCTGTCCAGGCCCCCGCCGCACCACCTGCGGCCGGCCTGCTGCAACCCGTGGCGGAGCAGGTCTCAACTGTGGCGGATAACCTCGTAGCATCTGTACCGGTAGTTAACCAGGTTGTCCCGGCCGGCACCGTTACTGCAATTTCCGAGCCCGTCGCGCAGATTGCAGACGGCGCAACCTCGGCCGTGGTGGAGACTGTTGTCCCGCCGGTCGTGGCGACTCTCCCTGTGCTTGAGCCGGTCGTGCAGCCAGTCGCGGATGTCGTGACCGGCGCTGCTCCGCTTCCTGTTCCAGTTCCAGAACTGGCCGAGGTGGCGTCCGCGGAACCGGCAGCGGACGTTCTTCAGGCCGTTCCCGCAGATACCGGAATTGAATCTGCAGTAACCGATGCGGCGTTTGCCGGTGACCTGTCTGCTAACGCTGCTCCAGCCCTGTTTACAGCAGCAACTCCTGGCACGGACGCAACTACTCTTGCGCGCTCATCCGCCGGTCCACCGGCCGGGCAAGCTTTGCCCGCCATGAGCGGTGACCAGTCCGAAACGACGGATGGCTCGCCGCACCCTGCCCAGGTCCCGGCTGCGCCCGGTTCGGGCACCGGCAGCGGCGCTTCCTCCGCCAATTCCGCGGGCTCGGCCGCATGGCTGAACACCTTCAACTTCAACATTCCTGATGCTGGCCCGGTACGCGCCGGCGAGGCTTCCGAGCACGCTCCCGCACCGGTGTCCTTCGACCCCGGTTCTTCTCCTGACTAGTTGAGTCCACCCTGCCCTTTTGGGCAGTACGTGGCCATACGGGCAGCTCACTGCCGCCCGAACCTCAACTCTTTCAGGAGACATCACCATGAGTTCCAACCTTCGCAGGGGGCTGCTCGGCAGCCTCTTTGCCGGCGGGCTCCTAGCCCTCGGCTGCACCGCGGCAAACGCTGCGGACACCACCAGCGGATCGGATCTTTCCGCCTCCGCCCTCATCTCGGCGGCGGCGTCCGCTGACACGACGTCGTTGGGCCTGCTGGGTGACCCAACGCCGTCCGACTCAACGGACGTCGCCGCCGTAGCAGATGCCGCCGTCGTAGCGGACGTCGCCGTCGGCC
>NZ_AOFD01000025.1 GCF_000332815.1 Arthrobacter nitrophenolicus | reverse complement strand
CAGAGGTCCAGCCATGCTTCGCCGGTACCGGCGCCGCCCGGGCCGAGGTCCACTGCGGCCATGGCCCGGGCCACGAGCTGCGAGCCCACGTCCTGGACGCGGGTGGTGCCGCTGCGGACCGAGGCGAGCCGGCCAAGGTCTCCGCCGCTGGACAGGGCGGATCCCTCCACGAGTTCACCGGGGGTGGCGCCACTTTCCAGTGCCTCGTCCAGGCTTCCCAGCCCGGGCAGGGCCACGAGGTTGACCACCGGGGCGGCGTTGTCTGCCTCCAGGAGCTCGTCGATTTCCGCCGCCGGACGGCCGTGCGCCACGAGGGACTGCCGCATGGCACGGACGATCCATTCAGGGTGGGCGTGCCGCAGCGCGGCGATCCGGGTCTGGTCGGTTTCGCCCTCCACCAGGAGGTCCAGCCATTCGTCCAGGCTGCGGGCGGCGACTTTACGGAGGACGGCGTTGATCAGGGCCGATGGTCCGGCCCCGATCACTGCCCTGGCGAGCCCTACGGTCTGGTCAAGGGCGGCATGCGCAGGGACCCGCATGGCGAGCAGCTGGTGCGTTCCGATGCGCAGGGCATCAAGGACGGCGGGGTCCAGCTGGTCCAGCGGCCGGTCCACGCACCGCGCCAGGATGGCGTCGTAGGTTCCCTGGCCCCGGAGGGCGCCGTAACTGAGTTCCGTGGCGAAGCCGGCGTCACGCTTGTCCAGCCCGTGGTGCCGGATCCGGGCCGGCAGGACCAGGTTTGCGTAGGCGTCCTCGGCCGCCACCGCGCGCAGGACCTCGAAAGCCACCAGCCGCGCCGGATCGGCCCGCCGGGTGCGCTGGGACGGAGCGCTTTCAGTGAAGTTCCGCTGCGGTCCGCGGTTGCGTTCGCGGCCCTGGGCGTTGCGACGGCTGTTGTCCCGGGGGCCGCCCTTGCCGCGGCCACCCCGGTGGGCGCCGTGGCCGGAATTGCCGCCTTGACCGCCGGCGTTGCCCCTGCCTCCGGTATTGCCGGGTCCGCCCTGATTTCCGCTGGAACCGCTCATTCGAATACCACGCCTTCCAGTGAAGCCAGGCCGCGTGCCCAATCAGCAGCGGACATCATCTTTTTCCCGGCGGGCTGGATCCGGGTCAGTTCAACGGCATGCGAGCCCGTGCCTACCAGGACGCTCTTGCCGTGCAGGGATACGGCGCCGGGCGCCAGCCCGTCCACGTCGGACCGAAGCCGGACCGGTTCCAGTTTCACGCGCTGGCCGCCCAGGATTGTCCAGGCGCCCGGCTCCGGAGTAACACCGCGGGCCTGCCGGGAGATGGCGAGGGCAGGGTGGGTCCAGTTGAGGCGGCCGTCCTCAAGCGTGAGTTTCGGCGCCAAGGAAACGTCGCCGGACTGAGGGACGGCGGACGCCTTTCCTGCCTGGATGGCCGAAAGGGTTTGCGCCAGGAGGACAGCGCCGCTGCGGGAGAGCCGCTCCAGCAGTTCCCCGGCGGTGTCCTCCTGTCCCACTGTCTCGGTGAGGGTGCCGAAAACGGGACCGGTATCCAGCCCTTCCTCGAGCTGGAACGTGACAGCCCCGGTGATATCGTCCCCGGCCATCACGGCGCGCTGCACGGGCGCTGCGCCGCGCCAGGCGGGCAGCAGGGAGAAATGCAGGTTGACCCAGCCGTGCCGGGGTATGCCGAGGGCGGCAGGCGGAACGAGGCCCCCATAGGCGACGATGGCCGCGACATCCGGTGCGGCTTCCGCGATCCTGGCCGTGGCTTCGGCGTCGACGCGGGACGCCCGGATCACGTCGATGCCCAGTTCCGCGGCCCGCGCGGCAACCGGCGACGGCGTCAGCACGCGTTTACGCCCGATGGGGGCGTCCGGGCGGGTCAGCACGGCAACGACGTCGAAGCCGGCCTCCACCAGGGCGTTCAGGGAGGGGACGGCAACGGCGGGAGTGCCCGCGAAAAGGACCCTCACCCGGCGCTGCCGGCGGCGCCGGGTCCGAAGCTGGAGCCGCCAAAGCTCGCGCCGCCGAAGCTTGAGCCGACGGTCTTGGCGCGTTTGGCCGTGGTCCGTTCCGTCACGGCGTCGTAATTGGCGTTGCGGATGGAGCGCAGGGCGGCCTTCCGGTCCTCCCCCTCCAGCCGGTCGGTATAGAGGATGCCGTCCAGGTGGTCGTTTTCATGCTGGAAGCAGCGTGCCAGCATCCCTTCGGCGTCGACGGACACCGGGTTGCCGTGGATGTCCACGCCGGTCACGCGGGTTGCCCGGAACCGCCGCACCGGGAAGCCGAGGCCTGGAATGGAGAGGCAGCCTTCCACCTCGTCCTCCTGGTAGTCGGTGCTGTTTTCCAGCACCGGGTTGACGATATGCCCTTCAACGCCGCCGATACGGTACGTGAAGACGCGCTGGCTGACGCCCACCTGGGGCGCGGCAAGGCCTGCGCCGTCCACGTCCTCCATGGTTTCGGTCATGTCGGCGACAAGTTTGGCAAGCTCGGGTCCGAATTCCGTCACGGGCTCGGCGACTGTGCGCAGCACGGGATCGCCAATGATGCGGATATTCAGGATAGCCATGCGCTGTTTTTCCTCACGGTTGCGGCAAAGGGGACCAATACAGTTTAGGTGCAGTAACCGCCGTCAGGCCGTCCGGGCAGGCACCAGGGGCGGCGGGGCGATGGGCAGCAGCGCTGTTCCGGCGCTGATCGTGTCCGCCGACAGCTCCCACACGCGGCGAAGGGCGCAGAACTTCCACCAGTGGTGCTTGAGGACCTCGGGGTTGGCCCGCACGGGACGGACTTCTGTTTCGCCGATGGCCACTGCCAGCAGTACGGGGTTGTCACCGTATTTCCAGGGCTCCCAGGTTCCCGCGACCGGGTCCACCAGGCTTTCCTCTGCCTTCATCCCCGCCACCAGCTGCATGACCACCTTGTCATCCAGCGGTTTTACCGTGCCGTCACGGGTTGTGCCCTTGGTCTTGTAGTCGATCAGGCAGACGCGGCCGTTGATACGGGCAACAAGGTCCAGCGTTCCGGCGTACCCCACGGAGTTGTTCCATACGGTGATTTCCGGGGCGATGGGTTCCACCCGGAAGAGCTCCCACCATTCGTCGAACCGGACGGCGAACGCCTCTTCACCGTTGGCCGCCAGGGCTTCCCGGGCTTCCTTCATGGCGTGGGGCCGGCCGAGTGCCCGGAGGGCAACCTGTTCACAGTAGTAATGCACCCGGTCCCCGCGCCGGGCTGCCTCATCCCTGTAGGTTTCTGCAGCCTTGGCCGCCCGGTTGATGGCCTGCTTGATTTTGGCCGGGCTTCCCAGGCAGTCCGCCAGCAGGGGATCTTTCGCCAGGCTGCTGGCCCCCATGTATCCGAACCACCCGTCCATGCCATGGGGCTGCTGGCTGATGACGGTGGTAATGGACGGCACGGAAAACTGCTCCGACGTGGACCGGGCGTACATCCGGCCGTATTCCGTGGCGTGGGCAAGAAGCGGATCAGTCATGAAAAGACTCTTTCACAGGGGGCCGACAAAGTCTCCGGGCGATGGTCCGGGCACAAAAAAGGTCCGCTTCCCCTGCTCAATGAGCGGAAACGGACCAATCTTTGGTGGGCGATACTGGGTTCGAACCAGTGACCTCTTCGGTGTGAACGAAGCGCGCTACCACTGCGCCAATCGCCCTGATGCATTTGAATGCTAGCCCACGTTTCCGCCATTTCAAAAATCGGCGGCCGGCGGGCATCGGCTTTTCCTGGATGGACACTGGGAAGCCCGCAGGAAGGTGCCCCCTATAGGAGAACCCCGGCCCGCCACCGTCGGGAATTACACAGCTGTAACTCGGCCACTTCCGCGCCATTACAGGGAAGCAGGCGCATTGCCGCCGCCCACGGAACCCCCGATTTGGAGATTCCCGGAACCTCCTATATTGTTTTTACTCGTTGGAACGCGAGGAAATGCCGGGAACGGCAACGAATCACCCTCCAAAAATGCGGACGTAGCTCAGCTGGTAGAGCACCACCTTGCCAAGGTGGATGTCGCGAGTTCGAATCTCGTCGTCCGCTCGCAGGACACTGTCACAGCAACGGTTCCCCGGAATCAGCGCTTACACGGTGGGTTGGCCGAGAGGCGAGGCAGCGGCCTGCAAAGCCGTATACACGGGTTCGAATCCCGTACCCACCTCGGTGAAAACCATGGTTTCCGGATCCAATCCGGTGCAATGGGCGATTGGCGCAGCGGTAGCGCGCTTCCCTGACACGGAAGAGGTCACTGGTTCGATCCCAGTATCGCCCACTCGGCAAGGTCACTTGCCACAACGCAGTCCGGTTTCGGCCGGAACGCACATGCGGACGTAGCTCAGCTGGTAGAGCACCACCTTGCCAAGGTGGATGTCGCGAGTTCGAATCTCGTCGTCCGCTCTCTTACCTTTTACACAACCCATATGCCGGTCTTCCGGTTCCGGGCGATTGGCGCAGCGGTAGCGCGCTTCCCTGACACGGAAGAGGTCACTGGTTCGATCCCAGTATCGCCCACACATTGCAGCAGCTCTCCGGAGCTGCTTTTTTGTTGTCCGTGACCCTCCTTCCCCGGGATTGCGCTGCCGGCGAACGGCCAAAGCTCCCGATGTCCTTGGCAGGCCTTTCCGGCAGGTCTAGGATCGAATGCGCGAGGAGCGACCTGGCTCCGCGATTGAAGGGAGGTGCTCGTGGGACTATTTGACGATCTAAAGGGCAAAGCTCAGGGTCTCATCCGTGGCAACGAGCAGGCCATCAAGAACGGCATCAACAAGGCCGGTGATTTCGTCGATACCAAGACCGGAGGCAAGTACTCGGGCCACGTCGACAAGATCCAGAATGGCGCTTCCAAGCTCATTGACAAGAACGGAACCCCGGGACAGGCACCTGCCGCCGGGCAGGTTCCTCCGGTGCCTCCCGTCAACCCGGTTCCGCCGGCTGATAGGACTCCGTAAAGGATTTGGCCAGGGCTTTGCCCTAGTACGTCAACGGGGCGCGGGTCCCGCCGGGAGGCGGCACCCGCGCCTTTGGCGTTTAACCGGCCCCCTCCGCGCCCTGATGGGGCCCGGGCTGTCCGAATTCCTGCCACGCCGTCCGGCACCGGTAACCTGCGGATATGGCGAAGTCCCCCGCATCCCTCAAACCGCATCCGGCCGGCGCAGCATCCAGGCTGGATTCGCGGCCCATTGTCGCGGGCATCGTCACTGCCCTGGTGGGCTTCACCTCATCGTTCGCCGTTGTCCTGGCCGGCCTGAAGGCCGTGGGCGCCGATCCCGCCCAGGCAGCCTCCGGCCTGCTGGCACTCACGCTGGCCGTGGGCCTCGGTGTTGTGCTGCTGGCCTGGCGTTCCAGGGTCCCGGTCACCCTCGCGTGGTCCACACCCGGGGCGGCGCTGCTCGCCGCATCCGGAGCGGCCGACGGCGGGTGGCCGGCCGCCGTCGGGGCGTTCCTTGGCACCGGGGTACTGATCGCCCTGACCGGCCTGGTGCCGGCGCTGGGCCGGCTGATGGCGCGGATCCCGACGTCGCTGGCACAGGCAATGCTCGCCGGTGTGCTCCTGCAGCTGTGCCTTGCGCCCTTCAAGGCCCTGGGCACCGTCCCCCTGTTCGTGGGTCCGGTCATCATCTGCTGGCTGCTGCTGATGAGGTTCGCTCCCCGCTGGGCCGTGCCGGGTGCCCTGCTGGTGGCCCTCGGAGTGATCGTCATTGCATTGGCGGCCAACGGGACCGCCCTCCCGCACACAACTTTGCTGCCCACGCTGGCCTGGACCACCCCGTCGTTCAGCCTGCACGCGATGGTGGGCATAGCCCTGCCGCTGTTCGTAGTGACCATGGCCTCGCAGAACGTGCCCGGTGTGGCAGTCCTGCGCTCCTTCGGGTACGGCACGCCGTGGCGGCCGGCCATGCTGGTGACCGGCGCGGGAACTGCCCTTGGAGCGTCCTTCGGTGGCCATGCCATCAACCTTGCCGCGCTGAGCGCCGCGCTTGCCGCGGGTGAAGAGGCAGGCCATGACCGGAGCCGCCGGTGGGTTGCCGGTTTCACTTCCGGCCTTGCGTACCTGGTCCTGGCTGCCTTCTCGGCGGCCCTCGTGACCCTGGTCAACGCCGCGCCGGCAGGGATGCTGGAAGCCGTGGCCGGGCTGGCGCTGCTGGGGACCCTGGCCGCCGCGGTCTCCGCTGCACTGGCGGATCCCGAGGACAGGATTGCCCCGTCCGTCACCTTCCTGGCAGCGGCGTCCGGCCTGTCGTTCCTGGGCATCGGATCGGCCTTCTGGGCACTGGCTGCCGGCCTGCTGGTCCGGGCCGTCCTGAAGCCCCGCCTCCCCCGGGCTGCCGGCTAGAAGCTAGGAGGGTTCGTGGTTCTGGCCCTCGCGGGCCAGGGCGGTGAGGCGCGATACGGCACGGAAGTACTTCTTCATGTAGCCGCCCGTCATCATTTCCTCGGTGAAGAGCTTGTCGAACGGGACGCCGCTGGCAAGGATGGGGACGTCCTTGTCGTAGAGGCGGTCGGCGAGCACCACGAACCTCAGTGCCACGGCCTGCTCGGTGATGGTGTCCACGTTGCGCCACACCACGCCGTCGATGCCGTCGATCAGCTGCCGGTACCGGCTGGGGTGCACGCCCGCGAGGTGGTGGATCAGCGTGGAGAATTCGTCCTGGGCCACCGTCTTGCCGTCGAACTCCGCCTTCATGTGGGAGGAGAGCTCGCTGTTCTTCAGCGGGGCCGGTGCTGCGGGCAGCCCGCGGTGCCGGAAGTCCTCGCCGTCGATCCGGATGACGTCGAACTGGTCCGCCAGCACCTGGATCTCGCGCTGGAAGTCCACCGCGGCGAACCGGCCGTCGCCCAGGGAACCCGGCAGGGTGTTGGACGTGGCCGCGAGCTTGACGCCGGCGTCGGCCAGTTCACGCATCAGCCGGGACATCAGGACGGTGTCGCCCGGATCGTCCAGCTCGAACTCGTCAATGCAGACCAGCTTGTAGCTGCTGAGCGCATCCACGGTCTTCCGGAAGGACAGGGCGCCCACCAGGTTGGTGTACTCAACGAACGTGCCGAAAGCCTTGGGGCCCGGGGAGGCGTGCCAGAGGGAGGCCAGCAGGTGGGTCTTGCCCACGCCGAAGCCGCCGTCCAGGTAGATCCCTGCGCGGGACTCGTCCTTCTTGCCGAACAGCTTCTTGAACAGGCCGCCGCCGTTGGCCGATCCCACGCCGTCGGCGAAACCCTGGAGTGCCCGGACTGCGGCGGCCTGGCTCGGCTGCTTGGGGTCCGGACGGTAGCTGGCGAATGACACCTGGCCGAACCGCGGCGAGGGATAGAAGCCCTGGAGGAGTTCATCCACCGAAACTGCCGGGGTGCGGGCGGCAAGCTGTTCGATCTGTACCAAGGTGGTCCGTTCTGCTGGTAGGAGGTCCCCAGAAAGGATACCGGCAATGCGGTGCTGCGCCTGGTGCCAGGGCCTGCTGCCGGCGCCGCAGTGACGAAGGCAACATTTCGTCCTGTTAACGGAATACGGACAACGCGCGGGACGCTGGCTAGTGTGGGAGCAGGTCCCGACGCCGGTGCCACTCCAGGTCCAGCGGTCCTCCCGTGTCTCTAATGAAAGGCCATCACCAATGCCCTACCCCGTTGAGCAGAACGAGAAGTTCGCCGCCTACGCCCACCCCGAGCGCCTGGTCTCCACCGAATGGCTGGCCGCAGCCCTCGCGGACGGTGCCGTGGCGAACGGCAACCTCGTGGTCGTGGAGTCTGACGAGGACGTGCTCCTCTACGAAACAGGCCATATCCCCGGCGCCGTGAAGATCGACTGGCACACGGACCTGAACGACGAAGTGACCCGGGACTACGTGGACGGCGCCGCCTTCGCCAAGCTCGCGGCGTCGAAGGGCATTTCCCGGGACACCACTGTGGTCATCTACGGCGACAAGTCCAACTGGTGGGCCGCCTACGCCCTGTGGGTCTTCACCCTCTTCGGCCACCAGGACGTCCGGCTGCTCGACGGCGGCCGGGACAAGTGGATTGCCGAAGGCCGGGAACTGACCAAGGACAAGCCCGCACCCGCCCCCGGCAACTACCCCGTGGTGGAGCGCGATGACGCCCCCATCCGGGCGTTCAAGGAAGACGTCCTGGCGCACCTCGGCACGGGGCCGCTGATCGACGTCCGCTCCCCCGAGGAGTACACCGGCCAGCGCACGCACATGCCCGCCTACCCGGAGGAAGGCGCCCTGCGCGGCGGCCACATCCCCACCGCCGCGTCCGTCCCCTGGGCCCGCGCCGCCGCAGCTGACGGCACCTACCGCAGCCGCGAGGAACTTGAGGCCATCTACCTGGGCGAGGCAGGCCTCACCGCCGGCGACGACGTCGTGGCCTACTGCCGCATCGGCGAGCGTTCCAGCCACACCTGGTTCGCCCTCAAGTACCTCCTCGGCTTCGAGTCCGTGCGCAACTACGACGGCTCCTGGACCGAATGGGGCAACGCTGTCCGCGTCCCGATCGTCAAGGGTGCCGGGCGCGGTTCCGTTTCCGTCCCGGCAGGAGTCTGACGCGGGCACCGCCCCGCGTAAACTTGGACTGATGACTACTCAAGCCTTGCCGTCCGCCCTGGCGGCCATCGTCGACGACTTCCAGGCCCTCAGCGAACCCGAGCGGCTGCAGCTGCTGCTGGAGTTCTCCGAGGGACTGCCGGCGCTTCCGGAGCGGCTGAACGACCACCCCGAGCTCCTGGAGCAGGTGGTGGAGTGCCAGTCGCCGCTGTTCCTCACCATTGAGACGGAGAAGAACGACGGCGGGCAGGCGCCTGCCGTGCGCCTGTACTTCAAGGCCCCGGCCGAGGCCCCCACCACGCGCGGGTTCGCCGGCGTCCTGCATGAGGGACTCGACGGGTTGTCGCCCGAAGAAATCCTCTCGGTGCCGGATGACATGCCCGAACTTCTCGGCCTTACCCGGGCCATCACGCCGCTGCGCATGCGCGGCATGACGGCAATGCTGGGAAGGATCAAGCGCAAGGTCGCTGCTGCAAGCGGCGTCCGCGCCTGATCCGCCAGCACCGGTGGCACGCAAGAGCGCCTCAACGGGAACCCCGGCCACAGCGGCACTGACCGCGGCCGGGGTTCCCTTTGTGCTGCACCCCTATGCGCACGATCCCTCGGCGGCCAGCTACGGGGCCGAAGCCGCGGAAGTCCTGGGCATTGATCCGGCCCGGGTATTTAAGACGTTGATGGTCGAGGTGGAGGGAAAGCTGGCGGTGGGGATCGTGCCCGTCAGCGGCAGCCTCGACCTGAAGGCCTTCGCCGCCGCCATGGGGGCGAAGAAGGCGGCGATGGCGGACCCGACGGCGGCCCAGCGCCGCACCGGCTATGTCCTGGGCGGCATCTCCCCGCTTGGCCAGCGGCTGCCCTCCCCACGGTGCTGGACTCCAGCGCCCTCACGCTGGAAACCCTGCTTGTCTCCGGCGGGAAGCGTGGCCTCGATATCGAGCTCGCCCCGGCGGACCTGGTCCGGCTGACCAGCGCCGCCACTGCACCCATCAGTTCCCTGGCCTAGAAGCTCTCCGGCTGCTACTCAATGACGTAGCGCTGCATCATGTCGTTGTCCTCGTGCTCCAGGACATGGCAGTGCCAGACGTACTCGCCCTTGAAGGACTCACCGATAGCCAGTGGTGCCCCGCCTGCAGCCTCAGCACCGAAGGGAACGCGGATGCGCGTCACTTCGCCCGGCAGCGCCACCACAGTGTCCTTCCACCCTTGCTCGCCGGCGGGGGCGTTCTTCGGACGGCCAATCAGGAATGGATCCACCGGGACCGCATTCCCCTGGCCCGGTACCACGAGGCCTGACACGGGGTCCGTATAGCCGGTGGCCGCCAGGTAGGCGCCGGCATCGAACCGCTGCCGGTTGAGGACCTGGAACTGCGTGAAGTGCAGGTGGATGGGATGGGCGTCCACGGTGGTGTTGATGAGCTCCCACTGCTCCAGGGTGTCGCTTTTCACCGCAGTGATGTCCGGGCTGCCGAACATCCTGTTGTTCAGCAGCGCCATGACGGGAATGCCGTTGGCATCCACCACCTCCACCAGGGTCATACTCCTGGTGGCCGCCGTGGGTTTGTCCCGCAGGCTGGTGATGGGCTGGGGCCTCAGGCTGGCAGGCAGGGGTACCGTGTAGCCGGTCTGTGAAGCGACGGTGAACTGCATGATGTCCGGAAGGGGGACGCCGCCCCGCCGCACCGATACCGGCCCGTCAGGATACGGAACGGGGGCACTGTTGCGCAGGACAATCCGGGACCCGGCCGGCAGGCCTGCGAAGTCCAGCACGATGTCCGCCCGTTCACCGGGACCGATGACCAGCCTGTTGAGCCGGACGGGGGCGTTAAGGAGCCCGCCGTCGGAACCGATCTGGTGGAAGACCAGCGCAGACCCGCCGGCGACGAACTTGAGGTCGTAGAACCGGGCGTTGGAGCCGTTGAAGACCCGGAAGCGGTATTTGCCGCGGGCCACCTCCAGGTCGGGCCAGCATTTGCCGTTGACCGTGGCCACGTCGCCAAAGAACTCGGCGCCCACGGCCGCGGGTTCCCGTCAGCCCCCAGGAGGTCGGGATTCGGCGGGTAGGCCAACGAGCCATCAGGATTGAACATGCGGTCCTGGATGATGAGCGGGACCTCGTAGGGCGGCGGCGGCAGGTGCGTGCCGTCCCCCGTGTCGATCCCTGTTCCCCCTGGCCCGGGTGTGTCCCGGAGCAGGTAGCCGCCGGCCAGTCCCGCATAGACATTCAGCCGGGTAATGCCCAGCGCATGGTCGTGGTACCACAGCCCGGCCGCATCCTGGTTGTTGCTGTAGTGGTACGTGTAGGAGGCGCCGGGCCTGAATACCTGCAGCGGTCCGCCGTCGGACCCGGGACTGGTGTTGCCGCCGTGGAGGTGGAGGGACGTCCGCGGGGCATTGGCATCGTCGCTGCCTGCCGGAACCAGTTCACCGTCCACGGCGAAGCCAAGGGGATGCCCGTCTTGAATGCCATTGTGGACCGTCAGGTCGAAGGGGGTACCTTTCCGGGCGATGATCACGGGCCCCAGGTACGTCTGTGATGAGCCGGCCTGCCGGTATGCCAGCGTGGGCGTCCTGCCCATTTGCTGATGGAAAAAGTGGCTGGCGTTGATCATGGACAGGGACGTACTGCCGCCGCCCTGCATATCGAGGACGCCAAGTTCGGCGAGCGCGGGCAGCTGCTCGGTAAACAGGGTTACCGGCGCCGCCGGGGGCGCCCCGACGGCAACGTGGCGGGGCGACACGAGCAGGCCCGCGCCGGCCACCGCACCGGCCTGAAGCAATTGACGTCTTGTGATGCGCATGTTTGGGGCTCCATTTCTTCGCCGGCGGTTCCCCCTTGAACAGCAACGGTAGAAAGATCACGGGCGCCACGGTAGGGCCAAGGGTCCCCTTCGGATAAAGGCGAATGAAGCACGCGGCGCTGGTAAGCGGAACCTAGCGCGGGCGGCCGGTGAAGTGGTCCATGGTCCGGTTGACTCCCAGCACGTCCATGAGCCGGTCAAAGGTGCTGACGGGAAGGATCCGCAGGACCGGAAGCAGGTTCACTATGGGCGGCAGGACCACCTTGCGGCGGCCGGTCTCGATGGCGTCGAGGATCCGGGCAGCCACCTGCTCTTCCTGGAGGATGGGAAGGAGCAGCGGCCACCTGGTTCGGACGCCGTGGAACATGCCGGTATCGATGTAGTAGGGGCAGACCACCAGCGTATTGACGCCCGGATGCGCCGTGCGGAGCTCGGCGCGCAGTGACTCGTTGAAACCGAAGGCGGCGAACTTGCTGGCGGAGTAATCCGTCTGCCGGGCGACGCCCACCAGGCCCGCAGCGCTGGCTACCGTGACTACGGTGCCCCGCCGGCGATGTGCCATTCCGCCCAGGAAGGCCCGGGTAACCCAGTAGAGGGCCATGACGTTGACCTTCATGGTGCGTTCGATGTCCTCGTCCGTGGCCTCAAGGAGTTTCCGGCCACTCACCACGCCGGCGTTGTTGACCAGGATATCCACCTGCCCTGCAGCAGCAGCCGCGGACCGGACCGACTCCCGGTCTGTGACGTCGACGGCGTGCGCTTCGGCCTGCCCGCCGGCAGCCAGGATTTCGTCGCGCACCCCGGAACCCCGGGCGGCGTCCACGTCCCAGATGACTACCCGGCTTCCGCGCCCTGCGGCGCCAAGCGCCACACGGCGGCCCAGCCCGCTGCCCCCTCCCGTGATGAGCAGTGTTGCACCGGAAAGGCGGGTTCCTCTGGCCATGTCAGTTCTCCTGGTAGGTGGGCGGCAGGCAATGGTCCTTACCGGGTGCGGGGCAATCTGCCCATCAGGGTGATGGCCCCTTTCATGATGTGGGCGTAGGTCCTGTTGGACATGCCGGGTGTGGGCGCCACCCTCAGCAGGTGCTGCACGGCGACGGTCTGCGGCTCGGTGTATTTCAGGATGCCCTCCCTGCCATGGCGGCGTCCGGCGCCGGAGTCCTTCATCCCGCCGATCGGGGCGTCGTGGGACGCCCAGGTGGCGGCATAGCCTTCATTGACATTGACTGTGCCCGTGAGGAGCCGCCGGCCCACCACCTCCCCCCGCCGGGCGGACCAGACGCTGGCGTTCAGGCCGAAGTCGGAGTCGTTCGCCAGGGCCACGGCTTCGTCATCGTCCACCGCCCGGTAGACGGCAACCACCGGACCGAACGTCTCCTCCCGGGCCAGGAGCATGTCCTGCGTGACCCCGGCCAGGACGGTGGGTTCGTAGAACAACGGTCCCAGGTCCGGCCTGCGGCGTCCGCCCGCGAGCAGCTGCGCGCCTTTTGCCAGGGCATCCTGGACATGCCGGTCCACCCGTTCCACCTGGGCGGCACTGATGAGCGAGCCCATGCCGATGTCCCAGTCCGGTCCGGGGCCCACGCGGATGCCCCTCACCCCGGCGGTGAACGCTGCCAGGAACGGCTGGTACACGTCGGTGTGCACGTAAATCCGCTCAATGCTGACGCAGAGTTGCCCGGAGTTGGAAAAGCAGGCGTGAACGGCGCCGGCGGCGGCCTTGCCAACATCGGCATCAGCGAGCACCAGCATTGGGTTCTTTCCGCCGAGTTCGGCGGAAAAGCCGATCAGCCGCTCACCGCACTGCCGTGCCACGGTCTTGCCGGTCTTCGAGGATCCGGTGAACATCAGGAAGTCCACCTGGTCGATCAGGACGGGGCCGATGTCCGGGCCAGGCCCCGTGACAACCTGGAACAGGTCGGCGGGAAGGCCTGCCTCCCGGAGCAGCCTGAGCATCAGCAGGGCCGTGAAAGGCGTCTGCGCATCCGGCTTCAGGACGATGCCGTTCCCGGCCAGCAGGGCCGGAAGGGCGTCGGAGACAGCGAGGGTCAGGGGGTAGTTCCAGGGACTGATGACCCCCACCACGCCTTTGGGAACGCGGTACTCGGTGGTGCGCGTCAGGACCGGGGCCGCACCCTTCCGGCGGCGCGGCCGCAGGTGCCGTTCAGCGGTCCGCTCGTAGTAGTCCGCTGTCAGGACCACGTCAGCGAACTCTTCGAACGCGCTCAGCCGTGCCTTGCCGCTCTCGGCCTGCACCAGGTCCAGGACGTCCTGTTCCCGATCCAGCAGCAGCCGTCGGAAACGCCGGATGACCGCCCGCCGTTCGGCCACGGATATGGATGTCCAGTGCCGTTGCGCCGCACGCGCGGTGTCGACGGCGGCACGCACGTCGGAAGCGCTGCAGACGGGAACCTCGCCCACCAGGGAGCCGTCGAAAGGGGCGTAGGAAGCCTGCTTTGGCCCGCCCGGTGCTGCCACCACCAGTCCCTCAAGTCCCGCTGCCAGTCCGCGGCCGCGGTCCATCACAGTGGCGGACCGTCGTTCCACCACGTCATTCCCCCGCCGGCGCTTGCCGGGCCGGCGAGCGCGGCGCGGCAGCGGACCCGGGATTGAGCCGCGGCGCGAGCTGCTGCCGCAACCAGGCTTTCACGAGCCGCTCCCAGCGCTCCGGGTCCACGTTCCACTCCTTCGTGTGGCGGGCCTGCTGGAACGGCTCGAAGGTGACCATCTCCGGGTTCCGTTCGGCCAGCAGCGTGGACGGCTTGTAGGGCACATATTCGTCGTCAACGCTGTGGATGATCAGCGTGGGCGTCCGCAGTTCCACGGCACGGACCACCCAGTCCATCTCCTTCAGGTCCACGGGCGCGGCGAGCCCGGTCAGCCTGCGCCCGAGCGGATGCCCGAGCATCAGCTGCCCGTACCGGCCCACCAGGGACGGAATCCGGTTGATCTGGGCGTGGTGCGCCAGGACGTTGACCCAGTCGATCACCGGGGCATCGAGCACCATGGCACGGACCAGGTGCCGGTACCGGGACAGGTCGGCGGTCTGCAGGCAGATGGCGCCTCCCATCGACCAGCCGAACAGCACGATCTCCTCGGCGCCGTTGGCCAGTGCGTACTCGATTGCGGCCTCAATGTCCCGCCATTCGGTGGAGCCCAGGCCATACCGCCCGTCACCGGCCGAGGGTGCGAGCCCGTCGTTGCGGTACGAGACCAGCAGGCTGGTCAGGCCAAGTTCCAGCGCCGGCCCCACGGCACGCAGCGCCTCCTGCCGGCTGGCGCCCCGGCCGTGCACCATCACCGCCCACGTCCGGGCATTGCCGCCCGCACGCACCAGCCACGCCGGTGCCTCGCCGCGGTCCACCGGGATCAGCACGTCCTCCGCGGGAAGCCCGACGGCGGCCGGGTCCGGGTGGACGGCCCCGCTCCACCAGCCCCAGCGTGCGGTGGAGAGGTCGCCGGCGTACACGGCTTCCACCTCGCGCAGCACCGTCCGTTCCGATGGGGAATAGGACACGATCCGGCCGATCCGCGCGTGCCCCTGGCCGCCGTCGAAGAAGAACCCGTACACACCGTCCACGGTGGTGTCGTCGGTGGCGGCAAGGATCACCTGCTGTTTCTGGCCGTCCCTGATCACAGCCAGCACCTCCTGGTCCGCGGTCCGCTGCCGGGAGGGGGTGATGACCCGCCGGGCGAAGTAGACCGCCAGGGCCGAGGAGCCGGTGGCAAGGAGTCCGGCCAGGGCACCGCCGCCGATCGCGCCGCCGATGGCCCACTTGGTCCGCAGTGACATGCCCCCGGTTTCGCTGGCGGACTGTACGGGGGCCGGGCCGGTGCGCTGGAAAAGAGCCATGCCACTATTCTTACCGCCCGCGGACGGTAGCCCGCATTCCGGGACCGCGGACGCGCCCGCCGGCCGGGTGCGGCTCCCCCGGCACAGGGCTAGGCTAAGGCCATGAGCGAACCCATCGTCATCCTGACCGAAGAACCCCTGGGCGCGGACGACCGCGTGAACATCGAACGGCTCGTGGACGGGGCAGAGACACGCTCCTTGTCCTGGTACCGGCCAACACCGAACGGCACCTGCTGGTGGATTTCCTCGAGAACCTTTCCCTGCTGGATATTGCCAAGGCCTTCCGGAACTGACGGCGGGCGCACCTGATCCGGGTACCGAGCGGCCCATGCGGCGGAGACGCTGGCGGTTTCGGTCGCTGCGCTGGAAGGACTGGGCAGTGGCGTTTCGGGTGAGGTTGTTGAGGGCGGAGCTGTTGACGGCCTGGTGGCCAAGGTCCGCGAGACCGGCGCGTCCCAGGCAGTGGTGATCACCCGGCCCCATGCGGTGGCAGACACCTTCCATACGGACTGGGCCAACAAGGCGCAGGACCGGCTGGGCGTGCCCGTGCTGCACCTGTATGCGGGTTCGGGATTTATCGGCGACTCCTGAGCGTTGGCAACCGTATGAACATCTTCGAGAACAGCATCTTCCGCAACCGGGCCACCCACGCCGTCGCGGATCCTGCGGCAGGACAGGACACCGCCCGGGAGGAGTCCGCCACGGAAGCCAGCGACAGGGCCGGTACCGTCCGGAAAAGCGACGCCGAATGGCGGCAGGAACTGACTCCGGAGGAGTTCTACGTCCTGCGGCAGGCCGGCACCGAGCGTCCCTTCACGGGAGAGTACTGGGACACCCACACCGCGGGCGTCTACCAGTGCCGCGCCTGCGGGGCGGAACTGTTCACCAGCAACGAGAAGTTCGACTCGCACTGCGGATGGCCGTCCTTCTGGGCTCCGCTGGCTGAGGGGAAGGTCCGCTACATCCACGACCGCACCCTCGGCATGGACCGCGTGGAAGTCCGCTGCGGAACCTGCGACTCCCACCTTGGCCACGTCTTCGAGGGTGAGGGCTATGGCACCCCCACAGACCAGCGCTACTGCATCAACTCGGTGTCCCTGAAGCTGGTTCCGCGGGAAGAACCGCAGGTCAGCGGCGGAAGCCCCGAGGCCTGATCCCCCAGCACCGGCAGGGCTCAGGCCCTTCGATTCGGCCCCGAGCAACAGTGTTTCTTGGTCTGGGCCGCTTTTGAGATTAGTTCTTCTGATTGCTTGCTACGCTCCCCGTAGACAGCAAGCAACCAGAAAGGCAGCCGACGATGACTGAAGTCCTGACCACCGCCCTGACGGGGATCTCCGCCACCAACCCTGACTGGCTCCGGCTCAAGGCCGCGGCCGCAGCCCTCCAGCCGCTGCAGGCCCAGGACGGTTCAATCCCGGACACGGCTGCGCACGCCGCGGCTTCCGCTTCCGTGGACGCGATCATCGACGCCGTCCGCGCCCTGGCCCCCGCGTTCCCGCACGACGCCGCATACCTCGACGCCGCCTGCAGCGACTTCGCAGCGTGGCAGGCAGGAGGGTTCGGAGTGCCCGATTTTCTGTCCTCCCTGCTCGCCTTCCAGCCGCAGCAACAGCGCCGGGACGGCCTGCAGCACCTGGTCATCTTCCCCATGTACACGCAGAACGGCAGCAGCAGCCGCCTGGTGGAAGCAGTCCTCATCGAGGTGATCTGGCCTGAATTCATCGCCGGTTTGGAAGGCGGGGACTACTCCAACAAGCTGTTCGTCCCCATCCGCTTCCTGGACTTCACCACCGGCTACGACACCAATTCCGCCGTCCTCTTCCCGGAAACCGTCGCAGTCAGCGAAACCCCCACCTTCACCTGGGGCGCGATCTTCGCCGACCGGGAAGCAGCCCGCTTCCGCCGCGTCCTGAAGGCGGCCGCCGGAATCACCTGCCTGGACCTGCCGGAAGGCGCCGCGGACATGCTCGCCGACCAGGACCTCACGGAAGCCACCTTCGTGATGTGGGACCTGATCCACGACCGCACCCACATGCGCGGCGACCTGCCCTTCGACCCGTTCATGATCAAGCAGCGCATGCCGTTCTTCCTGTACTCCCTGGAAGAGCTCCGCTGCGACCTGACTGCCTTCCGCGAGTCCGTGCGGATCGAGCAGGACGAGGACGCGGATCCTGAGGCACGCCGGCACGCGAAGCTGGTGCAGTACGCCATCATCTTCGACCGCATCTTCCGCTTCGCGATCACCGGCAGCCGGGTCCGCAACTACGACGGCCTCGGCGGACAGCTCCTCTTCGCCTGGCTGCACCAGCACCATGTCCTCCACTGGACCGACACGCGGCTCACCATCGACTGGGATGAAGTCGCCGACGCCGTCATCGCCCTCGGCACCGCCATTGATGAGCTGTACTGGCGCTCGATCGACCGGCCCAAGACCGCCCACTGGCTGGCGGCCTACGAGCTGATCTCCGCAACGGTCACCCCGAATCCGGCATCGGTCTGGGCCAAGGGACCGGACGCACTGCCCCTGTCCGGTCCGCCGCGCGGCCTCACCGACCAGGTGCTGGACGACGAATTCCCGCTGTCCATGTTCTACGAGGCATTGGAGAAGAAAATGCGCCCCGTCATCGAGTCCACGGCCGGCATCACCGGCAGCTCCGCACTGTGAGCAGCCCCCGGGCCGAAGAATCCCCACTGAACGTCCTGGTCACGGGCGGCAGCGGCGCCTCCGGCGTGGCGGTGGCCCGTGCGCTTAACCATGCAGGTTGCCGGGTCTTCACGGTCGGCTCGGACCGGCAGCGGATCGAGGCAGCGGCACAGCAGGCGGGCGACGGCGTCACGCCCCTGGTGTGCGACCTTGCCAGGCTCGACGACGTCCGGCGACTGCGGGAGGATGTTTCCGCAGCCGCCGGGCCGGTGGACGCGGTGATCCACCTGGTGGGCGGCTGGCGCGGCGCCACCGGCATCCCGGACCAGTCCGACGAAGACTGGGACTTCCTGCACCAGGGCGCGGTCACCACGCTGCGCAATGTCTCCCGTGTGTTCTTCGATGACATCGCCGCCTCGGCCAACGGCAGGTTCGCCATGGTCTCCTCCACGGCCCTCGACCAGCCTGCGGCAGGGGTGGCCAGCTATGTCGCCGCCAAGGCGGCCGCTGAAGCCTGGACCATGGCGATGGCAGACGGCTTCCGCAAGGCGGACGGCGGGCAGCTGCCGCCGTCGTGCTGGTGGTGAAGGCCCTGGTGGACGAAGGCCTGCGGCGCAGGAACCCGGAACGATCCTTCCCCGGGGCCACGGACGTGGAGGAGCTGGCAGCCGCCGTCGTCCGGCTCTTCAAGGCGCCCGCGGACGAACTGAACGGCGCGCGACTCCGGCTGGCCGGCCAGCCGCCGCAGTGACTGTACCTAGACTGAAAGCGTGAGCAAAAGCATGACAACAACAACGGCAGAAACCGGGCACGCGGCTCGGCTGCACGATCCCGGCGTGCGCGGCTTTGCCTCGGACAACTACTCCGGCGTCCATCCCGAGATCCTCGCGGCCCTTGCCGCCGCGAACGGCGGACACCAGGTCTCCTACGGGGAGGATGACTACACGGCACGGCTGCAGGAACTGATGGCGGAGCATTTCGGCCCCGGCATCGAATGCTTTCCCGTCTTCAACGGGACCGGCGCCAACGTCCTTGCCCTGCAGTCGCTGCTGCCCCGCTGGGGTGCCGTGGTGTGCGCCTCCACCGCGCACATCAACATGGATGAGAACGGCGCCCCCGAGCGGATCGGCGGCATCAAGCTGCTGCAGGTTCCCACCCCCAACGGCAAGCTGACGCCCGAACTGATCGACCGCGAGGCCTGGGGCTGGGGCGACGAACACCGTGCCCAGCCACTGGCCGTCTCCATCACCCAGACCACCGAGCTTGGCACCTGCTATACCCCGCAGGAAGTCCGCGCCATTGCGGACCACGTCCATGCCCGGGGCATGAAGCTGCACATGGACGGCGCCCGGCTGGCCAACGCCGCCGCCCACCTGCAGGTCCCGCTGCGGGATTTCACCCGCGACGCCGGGGTGGACATCCTCTCCTTCGGGGGCACCAAGAACGGCCTGCTGTTCGGCGAGGTGGTGGTGGCGCTCAACCCGGAGGCCGCGCACGGGCTGGTCTACCTCCGCAAGATGAACATGCAGCTGGCCTCCAAGATGCGCTTCCTGTCCGCCCAGTTCATCGCCCTCCTCGACGGCGGCCTCTGGCTGCGGTCCGCCGCGCACGCCAACGCCATGGCTGCCCGCCTGCGCGCCGCCGTCGACACCATCGACGGTGTCCGGCCCACGCAGAAAACCGAATCCAACGGTGTCTTTGCCATCCTCCCGCCAGGCGTGGCGGACAGGCTGCGCACGTCCTTCCGGTTCTACGACTGGAACGAGGCCGCCGGGGAAGTCCGCTGGATGTGCTCCTTCGACACCACCGAGGAGGATGTTGATGCCTTCGCCGCCGCAATCCGCCACGAACTCCGCGGTTACCGGAGCGGGCAGGGCACCTAGCCGCCGGTGACGGCGAGCCTTCCCGCCCTGCCGCGGCCTGTTGCGTAATCTGCCAAGGTGAACGCACTTGACCAGGTTCCCCCGGATTTCCTCCACGCCTTGGGAACCCTCAGGAAAGCCCGGTGCCGCAAGGAACTCCGCCTCGCGGAAATCCCTGCGCCCGCGCGCCTGGCACCCTTCGCCGTCGCGCTGGGAGCGGAAGTCATGGCGCCCGGTGCCGCCACTCCTTCCACTCCCCTCCACGGACCCGCCGCCATGGCCCTGGCCGCCGCCCAGGGATCCGGTGACGACTCCGAAACGGAACTGGCAACCGGACGGTTCATCCTGCTGCACGACCCCGAGGGCTCGGACGTCTGGGACGGCGAATTCCGGATCGTGACCTACATCAGGGCCGAGTTGGAGCCGGAGATGGGCAACGACGAAATGCTCGGAACAGTGGCCTGGACCTGGCTGGTGGAGGCGCTGGAGAACCACAAGGCGCCGTACCGGGCGGCGGGCGGCACGGCCACGCGGGTCCTTTCCGAGAGCTTCGGCACCCTGGCTGAACGGCCGGGGTCCATCGACATCGAGCTCCGGGCGTCGTGGACCCCGGCGTCCCCGGACGTCACTGCCCACCTGGAAGCGTGGTCGGACATGGTCTGCACGTTCGCCGGCCTGCCTCCGCTGCCTGACGGCGTGACGCCCCTGCCGCACCGGCGCCGGAACTAGTGCACGGGTACCGGTGCCGGCGCGCAGGCAGGCCGCCTTTCCGGGACTGCCCGGTAAACTAAGGGCATCATGACCCCTAACATTTCGGAAAACACCACGGCCGGCGTCCCGGCTGCTGATACCGCACCCCACATCACGGTGGAAGGCTTCGACAGCCCCATCCCCGAAATCATTGAACTGGCAGCGCCCCGGGAGGGCGTGCCGCTGGTCATCGAAACCCAGGCGGGGCTGGAGCGGTGCGCCGCCGCCATTGCCGCCGGCACCGGTCCGGCGGGGGTCGACGCCGAACGCGCTTCCGGTTTCCGTTACGGGCAGCGGGCGTTCCTGGTCCAGATCCGCCGCGAAGGCGCCGGAACCTGGCTGATCGATCCCGAACCCTTCGAGGACCTCAGCATCATCAACGACGCCCTCCGCGGCGTCGAATGGATCCTGCACGCCGCCACCCAGGACCTGCCGTGCCTGCTGGAGCTGGGCATGTGGCCGGACAAGCTCTTCGACACCGAACTCGCCGCGCGCCTGGCAGGCCTGCCCCGGGTTGGCCTGGCCGCAGTCATCGAGCAGCTCCTGGGATTCAGCCTCGCCAAGGAGCATTCGGCGGCGGACTGGTCCACCAGGCCCCTGCCCGAGCCCTGGCTCCGCTATGCCGCCCTGGACGTCGAGGTCCTCAGCGAGCTGCGCGAGGAGCTGGTGGAACTCCTGGAAGCCGACGGGAAGCTCGGTTACGCCGAGCAGGAGTTTGCAGCCATCCTCGCCGCCGGCGTGGCGCCGCCGCGGGTCGATCCCTGGCGGAAGACCTCCGGCCTGCACCAGATCCGGGACCGCCGCCAGCTCGCCGCCGTCCGGGAGCTGTGGCTGGAACGCGACTCGCTGGCACAGAAACGGGACGTGGCACCGGGACGACTGATCCCCGACTCCGCCCTGGTGGCGGCCGCGAAGGCCATGCCCGCCACCGTCCCGCAGCTGCTGGGCACCAAGGGCTTCCATGGCAGGGCGGCGCAGCGGGAGGCTCCGCGCTGGCTGCGCTGCATTGCCGCCGCCCGGGACCTTGAGGAACTGCCGCCGCTGCACCTGGCGACCAACGCCCCGCCCCCGCCCCGCGTCTGGGCGGACCGCGACCCGGAAGCCGCTGCGCGGCTGGCCACGGCCCGGCCCTTGCTGCAGGAGAAGGCCGAAGAGCTGAACCTGCCACTGGAGAACCTCCTCACCCCTGATTTCCTGCGGCGCGTGGCGTGGCGGCCTCCCGCCCACATCAGCGAGGCATCGGTCGCTGCCGAGCTGCGGGCCCTGGGTGCGCGGGACTGGCAGGTGGAACTCGCCGCACCGCTAATTGCCGGCGCGTTCCTCAATCCGCAGCCGCTGCCGCCCAAGGAACCCAAGGCCGCCGTGGCAGCAGCTGGGGAATGAGGGCCCGGCGGTGGCCTTGCGGGCAAAGTTACCGGTGAGTAACATCTGGGATACATCCCCGTCCTAAGGAGCCCCGTCATGAGCGCCGCAGACTTTACCGATTTCGCCAGCCTGTTCCCCGACGAGACCGTCACGCACTCCAATGTCAGGGACGTCGACCTGCCCGGCGGAGCCGGCACATTCGCCCTCATCACCCTGGACAACGGCCTGGACTCCTCCAAGCCCACAACCCTGGGGCCGAACACCCTGGTGGAACTCGGCACCGTGCTCGAAGAGCTGCGGACACGGGCGGCGAACGGTGAGATCGCCGGCGTCGGCATCACGGGCAAGCCCTCCTACTTCGTTGCCGGCGCGGACCTTTCGGCGGTCAAGTCCCTGGCGAAGCGCGAACACGGACTGTGGATGGCACAGCTTGGCCACGAGGTGTTCCGGACCCTTGCCAACCTGGGGGTTCCCAGTTTCGCGTTCGTCAACGGCCCGGCCCTGGGCGGCGGCCTCGAGGTCGCCCTGCAGTCCACGTACCGGACGGTCTCGACGGGCGCGGGGGCGCTGGCCCTGCCGGAAGCATTCCTCGGGCTGGTGCCGGGCTGGGGCGGCGTCTACCTCCTCCCCCGCCTGATCGGCCCGGAACGTGCAGTCCAGGTCATGATCGAAAACCCGCTCAGCAACAACCGGACGCTGACCGGAACCCAGGCCTTCGAACATGGCATGGCAGACGCCCTCTTTGGCCCGGACAACTTCCTGGAGCAGTCCCTGGCGTGGGCTGCCGGAGTCATCACTGGGGACGTTGTTCCGGAACGTGCCAACGCCGTCGACCCGTCCGCGCCGGACACCGCGGCCCGGTGGGCTGGGGCGGTGGCGGCAGGCCGGAAGTTCGTCACCGCAAAGACGTCCGATGCGGCTCCGGCCCCGGGCAAGGTGCTGGACCTCATGGAAGCCAACCGCACCCTGGACCAGGCGGAATCGGCTTCGCTGGAATGCGAAACCCTGGCGGAGCTGATGCAGACGGACGAGTTCCGCGCGACGGTCTACGCCTTCCTGGACCTCGTCCAGAAGCGCTCCAAGCGGCCGGCGGGCGCCCCCGACCGCAGCCTCGCCCGGCCGGTCGCCAAGGTGGGTGTGGTGGGTGCCGGGCTGATGGCCAGCCAGCTGGCACTGCTCTTCGCCCGCCAGCTCAAGGTTCCCGTGGTCATGACGGACATCGACCAGACCCGGGTGGACAAGGGTGTGGGCTATGTCCACGCCGAGGTGGACAAGCTGCTGGCCAAGGAGCGGATCAGCCCCGATGCCGCCGCACGGACCAAGGCGCTGGTCACCGGCTCCGTGGCCAAGGAAGCCTTCGCCGATGCCGACTTCGTGATCGAGGCTGTCTTCGAGGAACTCGGCGTCAAGAAGCAGGTGTTCGCCGAGCTGGAGGGCATCGTCCGGCCCGACTGCATCCTGGCCACCAACACGTCCTCGCTGTCGGTCACCGCCATGGCCGAGGACCTGCAGCACCCGGAACGCCTGGTGGGCTTCCACTTCTTCAACCCGGTGGCAGTGATGCCGCTGCTGGAGATCGTCCGCGCCCCGCGTACCGGTGACGAGGTCCTCGCCACGGCATTCGAACTGGCCAGGACCCTCAAGAAGACGGGTGTGCTGGTCAAGGATGCTGCCGCCTTCGTGGTCAACCGGATCCTGCTCCGGCTGATGGGCGAAGTGACCGCAGCGTTCGATGAAGGCACGCCTGCGGAGGTGGCTGACAACGCCCTGCGCCCGATGGGCCTGCCAATGACCCCCTTCACGCTGCTCGCGATGGTGGGGCTGCCGGTGGCACAGCACGTCCAGGAGTCCCTGAACACCGCTTTCGGCAGCCGCTTCCCGGTCTCCGCCAACCTGCAGAAACTCATCGACAACGGCATCAAGGGCCTCTGGGAAACGGCGCCGGACGGAACCCGCGCTATTCCCGCGTCCACCATGGCACTGATGTCCTTCGGCACCACTCCGTCCTCAAGCACAGAGGTGCTGCGGCGGACCCAGGACGCCCTTGCCGAGGAGATCGGCCTGATGCTCGACGAGGGCGTGGTGGCGGGCCCCGAAGACATCGACCTCTGCATGATCCTGGGTGCCGGCTGGCCGATGTTCCTCGGCGGCATCACCCCCTACCTGGACCGGGTGGGGGCGTCCGAGCGGGTCAACGGCCGGCGCTTCCTGCCGCCAGGCGTGGCCTCAGGCCCCTCCGTACCGGCCTAGCCAGCACGTCAGGCCTCCGCCAGCCGGCCGCCGTCGAGCACCAGGACGCGATGCGCCACCTGCCGGGCGTAGGCGAGGTCATGGGTGACGAGTACGACGGCGGCGCCCTCCTCGGCCGCGGACCGGACCGCGGCGTCGAGGACGGCCAGGCTCCTGCCGTCGAGCGCCACCGTGGGTTCGTCAAGGGCCAGGACGGCCGGCGTGCGGGCGAGGACCGTGGCCAGGGCCAGCAGCCGCTGGCGGGATGCGGGCAGCTCCGAGGGATGCGCCTGCGCCTCGCCCTCCAGTCCGACGGCGGCCAGCGCCGCCGTCGCGCGGTCCATGGCTGCCGCCCTGCCGACCTGCCGGTCCAGGCCGAAGCCGACTTCGCGCAGGGCGGTCCGCTCGAACAGCTGGTCCCGCGGATGCTGGAAGAGCATTCCCACGGATGCCACCGTGCTGCCCACGGGCTGTTCTGCAATATCGGTGCCCTGGACCAGGACCGACCCGTTTGCCGGCCTGAGGAGGCCGTTGAAGTGCCGCAGGAGGGTCGACTTGCCCGCACCGTTGGGGCCCGTAACCGCCACCACCTCACCCGGGTGGACAGCCAGGTCGACCCCCTGCAGTACCGGGCACGGCAGGCCGCCCGCGGCGGAGGCCTGTCCTGCCCGGCGCATGACGCCCCGCCTGCGCCGCTGTCCATCCTGCCGGTAGCCGAAGGTCACGTTCCGAAGTTCCAGGGCGGGGGCCGTGCTGCCGCTGCGGCGGGGCACCGCGGTCTCCGGGTGCGGGAGTTGGTGCGGCCGGAGCCCGTGCGGCCGGAGGATGCCCGCCGGCAGGGCACCGCCCTGCTGGAAGTTCGCGGGCGGTCCGCTGGCGCCGACGGTCCCTTCCGCCAGCACAATCCACGTTGCGGCGTCCAGCAGCGGAGCGTCGAGCGCCTGGCTCAGGATGACGACGGCGGTTCCGTCCCCGGTGAGGCGGCGCACCAGCACCTCCACTTCGCGGACGCCGGCGGCATCGAGCGAGGCAAACGGCTCGTCCATGACAAGCACCGGCGGACGGGCGATGATGGCGCAGCCGATGGCCAGCGCCGCAACTGGCCGCCGGAGAGCCAGGCAGGATCCCTTTCCAGCAGTGCAGTGAGCCCCAGCAGGCCCGCGGTGTGTTCCACCGTGGCGCGCATGTCCGCAGGGCTCATCCCAGCGTTTTCCAGGCCGAACGCGAGTTCCTCAGCCACCGTTGCCTTGACCGTGGACAGGATGGCGGATGCGTCCTGCGGAACGAAACCCACCTGCCGGCCCCACTGTGCCGGATCGATCCGCGGGTCCGCGGCGCTGCCGTCAAACTCGAGCCGCGTCCCGGCCAGTTCCAGGAAACCTGCCAGCACGCCACCCGCGCCCGGGGACAGCCAGCCGGCGAGAAGCCTGCCAAGCGTCGTTTTGCCGCTGCCGGAAGCACCTAGGACTGTGGTGAGTGTTCCCGGTGCGAGGGCGAGGTCCACGCCGGACAGCACGGGCGCGTCGCCATCGTGGTAGGCGAAGCTGCGGATGCCTGCTGCCAGCACCGGGCGGAGGAGGTGGTGCACGTCAGCTGCCCCCTGCGTAGTGCCACAGCCGCACGGCAACAGCAGCCACGCCGGCGAGCACCAGGACAAGGCGCAGGAAGCGTTGTCCCGGGGAATCCGGCACGATGCGGTAGCTGGTGCGGGGGCCGGTGCTGCTGAAGCCGCGTGCCTCCAGGGCAGCGGCCCGGGTTCCGGCGTCCTCCACCAATGACAGGACCAGCGGGACGGCCTGGAGGCGGAAGGCAGCTGCCCGGTGCAGGATGCCGCGCCGGATCACCAGTCCGCGGGACTCCTGGGCCTGCCTGATCCGCTCGGCGCGTGCGGCGATGGCCGGCAGCAGCGTGAGGGTGGAGGCCAGCACAAACCCGAACCGGCCCCGGATGCCGCGCGCGGACAGGGCCGCCACCAGGTCCGGGACGCTGAGGCTGAAGGAACAGGCCAGCAGGATGAGGACCACCGCGGACACCTGGGCTGCCCGCTCGAGCGCGAAGGAGAGGCCTTCCGCGGTGACGCGGACCGGACCCCACTGGGCCAGGACTGTCAGTCCCTCGGGAAAGGACAGCCCGTGGACTATCAGCAGGGACAGCCCCAGGGGCAGCAGCACGGCGGCGGCAGCGGGCAGCATCCGGCGGGCGGTGCCTGCCGCCACCGAAAGCGCCAGGGCAGCGGCGGACACGGCGACGGACAGCGGAAGGCTCGCCGCCGCCGTCGTGATCACTGCTGCGCTGCCGGCGGCTGCCAGTCCGGTCAGCGGATGAATCCGCACGGGTTTGCCTAGGACGCCTGGCCCGGCCCCTGCACGGTCGCGTCGGTCGCGTCGGGCCGCGTTGCTTCCGGAGCGGCAGCCTTGCCGGCCAGGACGCGGTGCCGGCGGACGAACGGGAACTGCCGGCTGGCACGGCGCGGCAGCGCGTAGACCAGGACAGCCACCACGGTGAAGACGATGGCCTTGTCCATGAGGTCCGAGATGAGTGCCTGCTTGGTGATGGCGGCCAGGAGCGTGTCACCCATCGAACGGAAGGCGCTGACGATCGCCCCGGTGGCCACCCCTGAGGTGCCGCCGAACACGAAGGCCGCAACCGGGGCGGACACCACGCCGCCGATGATCCCGGTGGCGAAGCCGGCCACGGGCGCGAGGTAGAACCGGCGGAACAGGCCGTAACGGGCGGCCAGCCCGGCCAGGCAGCCGATCAGTGCGGCCCCGGCGGCGAACGGAAGCACGGTGGGGTTGAAGAAGGACCAGACGATGCTGCTGAGGGCGCCGGTGGCGGCACCGGCCGCCGGTCCCGCCAGGACCGCGATCAGGACGGTGCCGATCGCGTCAAGGTAGAACGGGACCAGGGTGCTGCCCACGAACTGGCCAAGCACGATGTTCAGGACCAGTGCCACCGGGATCAGCACCACCGTCGAGGCCGGAAGGGTAGGCAGGACGGCGACGATCAGCAGGACAGCCCCGGCCAGGAAGCCGGACAGGGCGACCAGGGCGGCTGCGCTGCCGGGGCCGCCGGTGATGTCGGCAGGCTGGTTGAGCACCAGGTAGACGTAAGTGGCGGCGATGGCCAGGGCGCCGAGGATTTCCAGCAGCCTGCGCCTGCGGACGGCAGCGGGAGCCGGAGACGGCAAGGTCAGGGAGGGCGATGACATGTGGTTCCTTCACGGTGCGGCACTTCAGGGCCCGGAAAACGCCGGGCCGTGCGGGACGCCGCCTATGTCACCTCGGCAGCAGCCGCGCCGGATGGATGGACCGGCGGGCCGCGGACCATTCTACCGGTGCTGCCGTGCCATAGACTGCCCCGTATGCCCCACTATGACCTGGCCATCATCGGCTCCGGCTCCGGAAATTCGCTGATCACCCCGTTCTGGGACGGCAGGCGCGTGGCGCTGATCGATGGCGGCGTCTTCGGCGGGACCTGCCTGAACGTGGGCTGCATCCCCACCAAGATGTTCGTCTATCCGTCGGGGCTGGCCGGCGTTCCGGTCGAAGCCGCAGGACTGGGCGTTGACCTGAACCTGGACAAAGTGCACTGGAACGGCATCCGGGACAGGATTTTCGGGCGGATCGACGCCATTTCCGAGTCCGGCCGGCGCTACCGGGCAGAGGAACAGGACAACGTGGACCTGTACCAGGACCACGTCCGGTTCACCGGACCCCGGTCACTGCAGACCGCCACGGGGGTTGAGATCACTGCGGACCAGGTGGTGGTGGCCGCCGGCTCGCGGGCTGCGCTTCCCGACGTCCCGGGTGTTGGGCTGCCGCAGGTCCACACCTCGGACACCGTGATGCGGATCGACGGGCTGCCGGCCCGGGTGGTGGTTGTTGGCGGCGGCTACATCGCCGCGGAATTTGCTGCCGTGTTCTCCGGGTTCGGCTCCGAGGTCACCCAGGTGAACCGTTCCGGGCGCCTGCTGCGGGGGCATGACGACGAGATCGCCCGGCGCTTCACGGCCGCAGCGGCGGACCGTTGGAAGCTGGAGCTGGGCTGGGCGCTCGAAGCGGTCGAGGACAGCGGCGGCGGGACGGCCACAGCGGTGTTTTCCGACGGCGGCGGGCGCCGGCTGCGGGTGGAAGCGGAGATTGTCCTGATGGCCACCGGCCGGGTTCCCAACACCGACGGGCTCGATGCCGCGGCCGCTGGCTTCGACCTCAACGACGACGGCACACTCGCCGTTGACCCCCACCTCCGGATCCTTTCCGGCGGGCAGCCGCTGGAGGGCGTCTATGCCCTGGGCGACGTGGCGAACCCCTACCAGCTCAAGCACGTGGCCAACCGGGAAGCGCGCGTCGTGGCCCATAACCTCGAGCACCCGGACCGGCTCCGGCCCATGGACTACACCGCCGTGCCGTCCGCCGTCTTCTCCACTCCGCAAATTGCGTCAGTGGGGCTGACCGAGGATGAGGCACGGTCCGGGGTGGCCGCGGGAACGGAGGTGGTGACTGCCGTCCAGGAATATGGCACCACCGCCTATGGCTGGGCCATGGAGGACGCGGAGGGCGTGGTCAAGCTTGTTGCCGAGCGCGGCACCGGCCGCCTGCTGGGGGCCCACATCCTGGGGCATGAGGCCTCGCTGCTCATCCAGCCCCTGGTCCAGGCCATGGCCACCTCGGTGCCGGTGCATCAGCTGGCCCGCGGCCCCTTCTGGATCCACCCGGCCCTCATGGAAGTGGTGGAAAATGCCCTGCTCGCACTGGATGTCGAGGTTCCGGAGGACGCCCCGCTGTAGCCGGCAGGTTTATCCGCGGACCCTCAGCCCAGCCGGGCTGCGAGGCCGCCGACGGCGGTGACCAGTTCACGGAAGGCCTGCTCCGGGTTGTTGCCGGAGACAATCCTGGCGTTGGGTCCGATGCCCCACAGGCCGCGGAAGTCGGCAACCGTTGTTCCGGCGAAAAGCGGCGATTCCGCCTCAACGTCCACCGTAGCCGGCCGGGCGGTGTACTCCAGCGTTCCTGCCGCCACCCCGGCGGCAAAGAAGTCATGGACGTGGGCAAGGTAGCCCTGGTCGTAGCGCCGGTGGAACTCGAAATAGAACCGCAGCGCATCGGACAGGTGCCTGATGATCCCGTTGTCCGAGGTGCTCCGCTGCCCTTCCGGCTGGTCCGGGAGCACCAGCTCGGGGACGGCGGCGCCGGCCGCTTCCGCCAGCTGCCGGACATGCTCCGGCCGCATCTCGATGCGCTCTGTCGTGTCCAGCGAGCACACCACGGGAAGCTTCTCCATGGCCCGCCCGCGGTAGGCGGCGTAGACCTCCTTCGCGGCGTGCGGGTCCACATGGGTATTCCATTCCGCGGTGGGCGTGGTGTTGCCCTGGTAGTAGAAGCAGCCGCCCATGACCACCACGCCGGCCAGGAGCTCCGGCAGGTCCGGCTCCTTGCGCAGTGCCAGCGCGAAGTTGGTCAGCGGCGCTGTAATCAGGGCCGTCAGCTCCCCCGGCCGCGCCTTGGCATGTTCGATCCACAGGTCGACGGCGTGGCGCGGCGACACCCGCCCTTCCGGTTCCGGCAGGACGGCGTGGCCGATGCCCTGCGGTCCGTGGGTTTCCGGCGTGGTCAGCAGCGGAATGGACAGCGGCTGGCGCGCACCGACGGCTACTTCCACGCCGCGCCGGCCGCACAATTCGAGGAGCGCAAGGGTGTTGCGCGCCACCTGGTCGGCATCGACGTTGCCGGGTGTTGCCGTTACCGAGACGAACTCCGTGTCCGGCAGGGCGGCGAGGTAGGCGACGGCCAGGGCGTCGTCGATGCCGGTATCGACGTCCAGGAGGTAGGCGGGCATCGCAGCTCTAGAAGAGGGCCACTTTGGGCGCCGCGGGGAAGATCGAGTCCAGTTCCTGCAGGTCGGCTTCAGTGGGGATCCAGTCGGCTGCCACAGCGTTCTGCCTGACCTGCTCCGGCCTGGTGGCTCCGGCGATGACGCTGGCCACGGACGGCTGCGCGGCAAGCCAGGAGAAGGCGACGTCGATTTCGGTGAGCCCGCGTTCCTTGGCGAAGCGGCTGAACCGTCCCAGCTGCTCCCAGTCGGCGTCGTGCACCATGTGTGTCCGGGTGTGGCTGAGCCGGGAACCTTCGGGGGCGTGCCCGGGCGAGTACTTGCCGGTGAGCAGGCCGTTCGCCAGCGGGAAATACGGCAGGACACCCAGGCCGAACTCCCCGGCAGCCGGTGTCACTTCCAGCTCCGCCCGCCGGTCCAGGAGGTTGTAGTGGTTCTGCGTGGAGATAAAGCGGGCGCAGCCCAGTTCCCGCGCCACGTACTCGGCCTGCGCGATCTGCCAGCCGGCGCGGTTGGAGTGGCCGATGTACCGGACCTTGCCGGCCGTGACCAGCGCATCGAGGGCGGACAGTGTCTCGTCGATGGGGGTCAGCGGGTCCGGGGTGTGGAACTGGTAGAGGTCGATCCAGTCCGTGCCAAGCCGTCGCAGCGAAGCCTCCACAGCCTGGATGATGTAGCGCCGTGAGCCGCGCGCGCCGAAGTCGGGGCCGTTGGCGCCCTTCATGTCCATGCCGAACTTGGTGGCCACCACCACGTCGGCGCGGCGGCTGCCCAGGGCCTTGCCCAGCATTGTTTCGCTGAGCCCCGGTTCCCGGCCGTAGGTGTCGGCGACGTCGAACAGGGTGATCCCGGCGTCGAGCGCAGCGGAGACCACGGCGTTGGTGGCGTCCTGGGATTCGGTGGCGGTGTTGGCGCGGCCGAGGTTGTTGCAGCCCAGGCCGACCGTGGAGACCGTCAGCCCTGATTTTCCAACACGGCGGGAGGTGGTCACGGAAACTCCTAGAGGCTGAACGTGGTGGCGGACTTGGCGGAGTGCTTCACCTTGAAGTTCTCCGGTTCCTTGAACGGGGCCGCGGCGATGGTGAGTTTGGTGAAGTCCAGGTCCTCGCCCCGGGCGCAGACCTTGATGGCGTTGGCGGCCTTGTTGGCGTCCGGGCAGAGGCAGAAGATGTTCAGCTTGAAGTCCGTGAATTCGGACCGGTCCACAGTGCCGAGGCCGCGCCACGCGAGGTGGCTGACCAGGGCATCCTTCGCCTTCTCCTCCAAGTACCGGTCCCGTTCGGTGCCTTCCTTGGTCTTCAGGGCAAACTGCGCCACCACCCAGAACTGCTCCTCGTCCGGAATTTCGGCGTAGCCGTCTTCGGCGCACTGCACGGCGAAGGCGTCCAGCAGCGCATCGGCGGCCGCGGCGTCCGCGACGTCCGTCTCTTCGGTCTTGCTCTGGTGTCCCACCACGCCGAAGTTCATCACGAACTGGCTGTACTCCTCGTCGAACCAGGCCTCGCGGAAGTGGAGGACTCCCTCGTCGTCGCGCTTGTAGACCCTGACAATGCCGCTCATTTGCGTCCCTCCGTGAACCATTCGACGTCGGTGCCGTCAAAGGGTGCCTGTTGTGCCTTGACGGCCCGGTATAGTTCGTCCGCTGCGGCCTGGATGTCTCCGATGAGCCGTTCGGGGTAGTTCATGGTCACGCTGTGGTCGGCAAACTCATCCTGGTCGTCGATGAAGACGCCGCGGTCCGCGGTGCGGATGACGTCCAGGTCCATGTCGATGACGTGGAACTCGGTGACGGCAGGCCGGATGTCCGTCCATTCATGTCCTACTGCCAGGTCCACATAGACGCGTACCCCGTTCGGATGGGCGGAGTCGTAGAAGGTGGCAACCCAGTCGCCCTGGCGCGGGACCAGCAGGACGGCGTCGGACCGGGTGTAGAACGCGGCTCCCGGGCGGGAGCAGAACTCGTTGGTCCCCTGGAAGATCCACCACCCGTGCCGGTCCTCGCCAAGGTAGCGTCCCGGCACCACCCAGTGGGCCTTGCCGTTCCATTTCCGGTTGCGGGACACCACGAGCTGGCCCGGCTGGAGGCCCCTGGGCACCCTCGTGGTGGTGGTGTGAAGGACGGGTCCGGACTCCCCCGCAGCGCCCGGAATCTTCAGCGCATCCTCTTCCCTCACTGGATTGGAAGGCTGCCGGTGGTGGGGTGCTGCTGTCCCGGCAGCGGGCGGGCGAACGGAACCTTTGTTCCCAAAACCTGCGCGACGACGTCGTGCGTAATCTGCTGGGCGGTAAGCCCCACGCGTTCCAGGACCTGGCTGCGGCTGCCGTGGTCCAGGAACTCGACCGGAAGACCCACCTCGTTGAGCGCGGTGTCCACCCCGGCTGCACGCATTTCCTGGCGGATGCGCGAGCCCACGCCGCCGGCGCGGACGCCGTCCTCGATGCAGACCACCAGCCGGTGGTGCGAGGCGAGGGCAATGATGGAGCGGCGGACGGGCAGGGCCCAGCGCGGATCCACCACAGTGGTGCTGATGCCCTGCGCGCCGAGCCTGTTGGCGACGTCGAGGGCCAGCTCCGCCATGGCGCCGACGCTGACAATCAGCACGTCGTTCTCGGTGGACCCTGACGGGCGGCGGGCCAGGATATCCACGCCGTCGCTCAGCCGTTCCAGGGTTTCAACCTCGGCTCCGACAGATCCCTTGGAGAACCGGACGACACTCGGCGCGTCGCTGATGGCGATGGCCTCGCGGAGTTCCTCCCGCAGGCGGGTGGCGTCGCGGGGAGCAGCGAGATGGAGGCCGGGGACCACCTGGACCATGGCCATGTCCCACATGCCGTGGTGGCTGGCACCGTCCGGGCCGGTGACGCCGGCGCGGTCCAGGACGATGGTGACACCGGCCTTATGCAGGGCCACGTCCATGAGCAGCTGGTCGAACGCGCGGTTGAGGAAGGTGGCATAGACGGCCACCACGGGGTGCAGGCCGCCGAAGGCCATGCCCGCCGCGGAGGTCAGGGCATGCTGCTCGGCGATGCCGACGTCGATGACGCGGTCCGGGTGCTTGGCGGCGAACTTGTGCAGCCCCACCGGAATCAGCATGGCTCCGGTGATGCCCACCACGTCCTGCCGCTCGTCAGCGATGGCAGCGATTTCGTCGGCGAACACCGAGGTCCAGGACTTGGCACCGGCTTTTCCGGTGGGTTCGCCGGTTTCCGGATCAATGATGCCCACGGCATGGAACTGGTCCGCTTCGTGTGCGCGGGCCGGGGCGTAGCCGTGCCCCTTCTCGGTCATGGCATGCACGATGACGGGACCGTTGTAGTGCCTGGCGGTGGCGAGGGCGTGCTCCATCGCCTGGAGGTTGTGGCCGTCCACGGGACCGATGTACTTCATGCCCAGGTCCTCGAACATGCCCTGCGGAGCCCACCAGTCCTTGATGCCCTTCTTCATGGCATGCAGGCTCTTGTAAGTGAACTGGCCCACGGGGCCGCCGTTCTGGAGCTTTTTCTTCCACCAGTCCAGCGCCACCTCATACGCGGGCGCCGTGCGGAAGGAGTCGATGGTGGGCCGCAGCGAGGCCAGGTAATCGGCGAAACCGCCCACGGTGGGGGCATAGGACCGGCCGTTGTCGTTGACGACGATGACCACGCGGCGCTTCTTGTCCGCGGCGATGTTGTTGATGGCCTCCCAGGCCATTCCTCCAGTCAGCGCCCCGTCACCGACGACGGCGACGACGTACCGGTCGCCTTCCCCGGTCAACTGGCGCGCACGGGAGATTCCGTCCGCCCAGGACAGTGAGGAGGACGCATGGGAGCTTTCCACGATGTCATGCTCGGACTCGGCGCGGGACGGGTAGCCTGACAGCCCGCCTTCCTGGCGGAGGGTGCTGAAGTCCTGCCGGCCGGTGAGCAGCTTGTGGACATAGGACTGGTGGCCGGTGTCAAAGACAATGCTGTCGCGCGGCGAATCGAAGATGCGGTGCACGGCGAGGGTCAGCTCCACCACGCCAAGGTTTGGCCCGAGGTGACCGCCCGTCTGGGAAACGTTTGTGATCAGGAATTCCCTGATCTCCGAAGCCAGCTGCTTGAGCTGCTCTTCGGTCAACTCGTTCAGGTCCTGCGGATTCCGGATGGTGTCCAAGATTCCCAATGACCCCTCCTTCAGGTGGTAGACGTGCCGTTTAACTCTAACGCCTCGGTCCGAAGGACCGGACCGCAGTACCAGACGCGCCTGCACAGCCGAAGCCCCGGCAGGTCGGTGGCCGGCCGGGGCTTCGGAGATGCTGCCTGCTGGGCAGTTCCCGCTAGTTCGCGGAAATCTGGCGCAGCACGTACTGCAGGATGCCGCCGTTGCGGTAGTAATCCGCTTCACCCGGGGTGTCGATGCGCAGGACGGCGTCGAACGAGGTGGCGGAACCGTCTTCGGCGGTTGCCGTGACCTTGAGGGTCTTGGGGGTGGTGCCTTCGTTCAGGGCGGTGACGCCCTCAACGGAGAACGTCTCCGTGCCCGTCAGGCCCAGCGACGCCGCGGACTCGCCGGCCGGGAACTGCAGGGGCAGGACGCCCATGCCGATGAGGTTGGAGCGGTGGATGCGCTCGTAGCTCTCGGCGATGACGGCCTTGACGCCCAGCAGGGCGGTGCCCTTTGCTGCCCAGTCACGGGAGGAGCCGGAACCGTACTCCTTGCCGGCCAGGACCACCAGCGGGGTGCCGGCTGCCTGGTAGTTCTGCGCTGCGTCGTAGACGAACGCCTGCGGGCCGCCTTCCTGGGTGAAGTCGCGGGTGTAGCCACCTTCGACGCCGTCCAGGATCTGGTTCTTGATGCGGATGTTCGCGAACGTTCCGCGGATCATGACCTCGTGGTTGCCGCGGCGGGAACCGTAGGAGTTGAAGTCCTTGCGCTCCACGCCGTTGGCCAGCAGGTACTGGCCGGCGGGGGTGTCGGACTTGAAGGAACCGGCCGGGGAGATGTGGTCGGTGGTGACCGAGTCGCCCAGCTTCAGCAGGACGCGGGCGCCGTGATGTCCTTGACCGGCTCCGGCTGCGCCTGCATGCCCTCGAAGTACGGGGGCTTCCGGACGTAGGTGGAGTTCGGATCCCAGGCGAAGGTGTCGCCGGCCGGGGTGTCCAGTGCCTTCCAGCGGTCGTCGCCGTCGAAGACGCCTTCGTAGCCCTTGGCGAACATTTCCTTGTCGATCGAGGAGTCGATGACCTGCTGGACCTCAACCGGGTTGGGCCAGATGTCCTTCAGGAAGACGTCGTTGCCGTCGGTGTCCTTGCCCAGCGCATCGGTTTCGAAGTCGAAGTCCATGGAACCGGCCAGGGCGTAGGCGATGACCAGCGGCGGGGAGGCCAGGTAGTTCATCTTGACGTCCGGGTTGATGCGGCCTTCGAAGTTGCGGTTGCCCGAGAGCACTGCCGCGACGGCGAGGTCGTTGGCCTGGACGGCCTCGGAGATTTCGGCTTCCAGCGGACCGGAGTTGCCGATGCAGGTGGCGCAGCCGTAGCCCACGATGTAGAAGCCGAGCTTCTCCAGGTAGGGGGTCAGGCCGGACTTCTCGTAGTAGTCGGTGACAACCTTCGAGCCCGGGGCGACCGAAGTCTTGACCCACGGCTTGGCGGTCAGGCCCTTTTCGACGGCGTTGCGTGCCAGCACGGCGGCGGCGAGCATGACCGACGGGTTGGAGGTGTTGGTGCAGGACGTGATGGAGGCGATGGTCACAGCGCCGTGGTCCAGCTCGAACTCGCGACCGTCGGCCATCTTGACCGGCACCGGGCTGGAGATGCGTCCGGCGCCGCCGTGTGCTGCCGAGTACTTCGGCGGTTCGCGGTCGGTGTCCGAAACGTGGGTTCCGCCGGTGGTGAAGGACGGGGCGTCCGAGGCCGGAAAGCTTTCCTCAAGGGACTCGTCCAGGGTGCCGGCATCGGCGTCGTGGGAGACGTAGTTCTTGAGGTCGTGGCGGAACTCGTCCTTGGCCTCGGTGAGCTCGATGCGGTCCTGCGGGCGCTTGGGGCCTGCGATGGACGGAACAACGGTGGAGAGGTCCAGTTCCAGGTACTCGGAGAACTTGATGTCGCGGGACGGGTCGTGCCAGAGGCCCTGCTCCTTGGAGTAGGCCTCGACGAGGGCAACGTTCTGCTCGGACCGGCCGGTGAGGCGCAGGTAGTCGAGGGTGACGTCGTCGATCGGGAACATGGCGGCGGTGGAACCGAATTCCGGGCTCATGTTGCCGATGGTGGCGCGGTTGGCCAGCGGCACAGCGGCGACGCCCTCGCCATAGAACTCGACGAACTTGCCCACAACGCCGTGCTTGCGCAGCATTTCGGTGATGGTGAGCACCACGTCGGTGGCGGTGGCACCGGCGGGGATGCTGCCGCTCAGCTTGAAGCCGACGACGCGCGGGATCAGCATGGAGACGGGCTGGCCGAGCATGGCTGCCTCGGCTTCAATGCCGCCGACGCCCCAGCCGAGCACGCCCAGGCCGTTGACCATGGTGGTGTGCGAGTCGGTGCCGACGCAGGTGTCGGGGTAGGCGCGGAGGGCGCCATCGACTTCGCGGGTCATGACGGTGCGGGCCAGGTATTCGATGTTGACCTGGTGCACGATGCCGGTTCCCGGCGGGACAACCTTGAAGTCGTCGAACGCGGTCTGGCCCCAGCGCAGGAACTGGTAACGCTCCCCGTTGCGCTGGTATTCGATCTCCATGTTGCGCTCCAGCGCGCCGGAGTTGCCGAAGGCGTCGATCTGGACCGAGTGGTCGATGACCATTTCGGCCGGTGCCAGCGGGTTGACCCGCTTGGGGTCGCCGCCCAGTTCCTTGACCGCTTCGCGCATCGTCGCCAGGTCAACCACGCAGGGAACGCCGGTGAAGTCCTGCATGATCACGCGTGCAGGCGTGAACTGGATTTCTGTATCAGGCTGGGCATTCGGGTCCCAGCCGGCCAAGGCGCGGACGTGATCGGCAGTGATATTCGCGCCGTCCTCGGTCCTCAGCAGGTTTTCAAGCAATACCTTGAGGCTGAACGGAAGGTTTTCTGCACCTTCAACGGAGTTCAACCGGAAAATTTCATACTCGGTTCCGGCTACATTAAGTTTGCCTTTTGAACCGAAGCTGTCCACAGTGCTCATCGCAGGACTCCTCTCGCAACAGTTTCATCTTTGTCGCGCGGTTGACCGCCTGCTAGTTAGGACGCCCTAATTACTTTCGGGCCCGAAATTGCACACGGCCGGCCGTGAATACGGGCGCGACGTGGGACTACTACGGCCATCGTAGTCGATAACCGCGGCGGCATCACGGGCGGGGAGCAAGCAGCGCCACTGTTTCAAGGTGGTGGGTGTGGGGGTAGAGGTCGAACGCCCGCAGGCCGGCCAGGTCCCAGCCGGACTGGCGGAAGTAACCCACGTCACGGGCGAACGACGCCGGATCACAGGACACATAGGCAATGGCGCGCGGGTGCGCCGCAACGAGCTGTCCCACCACTGCCTTGCCCGCACCGGCCCGGGGCGGGTCCAGGATGAGGGCGTCAAAGTCCCGCGGTTTCTGGCGCAATACCCGCTCCACGCGGCCCTGGATGATCTCCACCTGCGGGGCGGCGTGCAGGTTCTTGCGGGCGTCCCGGCTTGTTCCGGGGGCACCCTCCACGGAGAGGACGGACCCCGTCTCCCCCACGGCGTCGGCCAGCACGGCGGTGAACAGGCCGGCCCCGGCGTAGAGGTCAGCCACCACGGCACCGGCGTGCAGGAACCCGCCGCCATGCAGGAAATCTGTGACAGCTCCCACAAGTGTGTCGGGCGCGTCGCGGTGGATCTGCCAGAACCCTGCGCCCGTGACGCGGTAGTCGTGGCCGGCAGCCGATTCCTGCACCCAGGTCCGGCCGCGGAGCTGTGTGACGTCCTCCGTGACGGGATCGAAGGATGCGACGGACACATCCCCGGGCAGCTGCGCTGCCACGGCGGCCAGCCGCTTCGCCTTTGTCCCGGGCGCGGGGGCGAGAAGCACCAGTGGCCGTGACCCGTTGGCCGGCGCGGCCACCTCCACCCGTTCGATCCCCTGCAGGTCCAGGTTCCAGAGCTGCAGGGCATTGATCGCGTCGGTGGCCAGCGGCATCTCGCGTACCGGGACGATGTGCCCGGACCGGTGCGCATGCATCCCGAGCTTGCCGCCGGGGGTGACCGAGAAGCTGGCGCGCGTCCGCCACCCGAGGCCCGTGCCGCCGTCGGGCGCTGCTCCCCCATCGCCTGTGCCGGCTCCCACTGGCTCAACTGCCGGGGAGAGTTCGACGCCGGCCAGCCGCCGCAGCTGCTCGGCCAGCACGTCGGCCTTGAGGCTGCGCTGCCGCGGGAGCGCGATGTGCCCGAACTCGGCCCCGCCGACGGGTGGGCGGCCCTGCTGCCAGGCGCGGCCTGAATCTGCGGGGCGCCAGAAGTGCTCCACGCGGTCAGGCGAGGCTTCCAGCACTTCAATGACGTCGGCCCGCCAGAACTTGGCGTTGTCCTCGGCGTCCGTCAGGCGCACCCGGACTTTTTCGCCGGGGATGGCGTGCCGGACGAAGATGACCCGTCCCTCGTGGCGGGCCACGCAGTGCCCGCCATGGGCGACCGGTCCGACGTCGAGGACGGCTTCCTCGCCGCTGTGTCCGCCCGCCTCCGGCGTGGCGGCGGGGGTGGTGGAGGTTCTGGCGGTCATTGGACGTCCTGGAGGTTCTTGGCTTCTTCGGATGATTTGAGCTGCCAGGGAACACTGGCCACCATGACCCCGGGTTCGAAGTGCAGCCGGGTCTTGATGCGCAGTGCGGTCTGGTTGTGCACCAGCTGCTCCCACCACTTGCCCACGACATATTCGGGGATATACACCACGATAAGGTCGCGCGGGGAGTCCAGCCGCATCTGCTTGACGTAGTCCATGATCGGGTTGACGGTTTCGCGGTAGGGACTGGCCAGCACGGTCAGCGGCACAGGGATCTCAAGTTTTTCCCAGTCCGCGACGGTCTGCGCGGTTTCTTCCGCGTCGATGTCCACGGTGATCGCGTCCAGGCGTGAGGGCCGTGACGCCCGGGCGTAGGCCAGGGCGCGCAGGACGGGCTTGCGCACGTGCGAGACCAGGAGGACTGCGTGCACCCGGTGGGCAGGGCGCGCGGGGACGCGTCCTCGTCCACCGCCAGTTCCTTGGCCACGTTGTCGTAGTGCGCGCGGATGCTCCACATCACGAGGAAGAGGACGAACATGGCCAGCAGCGCGATCCACGCGCCCTGCTCGAATTTGGTGACCAGCACGATCACCAAGACCAGCGCCGTCATGCCGAAACCGATGCTGTTGATGGTGCGCGACTTCACCATGCGCCGCCGCACCATCTTGTCCTTCGCCAGCTTGAGCTCCCGGCCCCAGTGCCGGATCATCCCCAGCTGGCTGGCCGTGAACGAGATGAAGACGCCCACGATGTAGAGCTGGATGAGCTTGGTGACGTCCGCGTTGAACGCCAGGATCAGCACCAGCGCACCGGCCGCGAGGGCCAGGACGCCATTGCTGAAGGCGAGCCGGTCGCCGCGGGTCCGGAGCTGGCGGGGCAGGTAGCCGTCCTGGGCCAGGATGGAACCCAGGACCGGAAAGCCGTTGAAGGCGGTGTTGGCTGCGAAGACCAGGATGATGCCGGTGGCGGCCACCACGATGTAGAACGGGATGGACCGGGGCCGAAGATGGTCTGGGCGATCTGGCTGATGGCGGGGTTCTGGATGTAGCCCTCGGGCAGCGGATTGCCGTTCACCAGGAACTCGGTGGCAGGGTCCAGGACGATGTGGACCCTGGTGGCCTGGGCGAGGTACATGATGCCTGCCAGCATGGTGGCGCTGATGACGCCCAGGAGCAGGAGCGTGGTGGCCGCGTTCTTGCTCTTCGGCGGGCGGAAGTTGGGTACGCCGTTGCTGATGGCCTCCACACCCGTGAGCGCGGCGGCACCCGAGGAGAAGGCCCGAAGCAGCAGGAAGGCACCGGCGAGCCCCACCAGCCCCTCGTCGAAGCCAGGGGCGGGAACGATGGTGAAATCAGCGGACGGCGCCTCCCCCAGCTGCCCGGTGGCCGCCTGGAAGATGCCCACCGCCGTCATGCCGAGGATTGACGCCATGAAGATATACGTGGGAATGGCGAAGACGCTGCCTGCCTCCTTGATGCCGCGGAGGTTGACCAGGGCGAGGATCACGACGCCGGTCGCCGCGATGGCTGCCTGCTGCCCGTGGAGTGACGGAACGGCCGTGGTGAGGTACGTGGCGGCTGACGAGATGGACACGGCAACGGTCAGCACGTAGTCCACCAGCAGGGCGGAGGCGACGGTCAGGCCCGCGTACTTTCCAAGGTTGTCGCCGGCGATTTCGTAGTCCCCGCCGCCGGAGGGGTAGGCGTGGACGTTTTGCCGGTAGGAAGCAACCACGGTCAGGAGCACCACCATCACGGCGAGCCCCACCCAGGGTGAGAACGCCACGGCGCTGACGCCGGCCAGGGCGAGCGTCAGCAGGATCTCGTCCGGCGCATAGGCCACGGAGGACAGGGCGTCCGAAGCGAAAACCGGCAGTGCAATCTTTTTGGGAAGCAGGGTGTGGGCCATCCGGTCGTTGCGGAACGGCCTGCCCACCAGCACGCGTTTGACGGCGTTCAGTATTGTCAGCACCCCACAAAGCTAGTCTGATTCCCGGGTGATGTCATGACGGTCCCTTGACAGCGGCAACGCCGGATGCTGGCGGTAGAGTTCTAGCTGCACAACCTGCACAGGATTACAGAGGAGATACGGTGGCGCATTTCGTGATCATGGGATGTGGCCGGGTGGGGGCGACGCTGGCTCATACGCTGGAGGACGCCGGGCATTCCGTGGCCATCATCGACCAGGACGACCGCGCCTTCCGCCGGCTGCGCCAGGGGTTCACCGGCCGCAAGGTCACCGGCGTCGGCTTTGACCGTGACACCCTTAAGCAGGCCGGCGTGGCCGAGGCCTACGCATTCGCCGCCGTGTCCAGCGGGGACAACTCGAATATCCTCGCGACCCGCGTGGCCCGCGAGACGTTCCATGTCCCGCACGTGGTGGCCCGGATCTACGATCCCGGCCGGGCGGAAATCTACCAGCGGCTGGGGATCCCCACCGTGGCCGCGGTGCGCTGGAGCGCGGACCAGGTCCTGCGGCGCATCCTCCCGGAGCAGCACCTGGCGGGTGATTTCCGTGAGCCTTCCGGACGCCTGGTCCTGGCTGAACTGGACCTCGACGCCGGCTGGATCGGACACCGGATCAGCAGCATCGAAAAGGCGGCGGACGTCCGGGTGGCCTACCTCACGCGCTTCGGCGAGGGCATGCTCCCCGACGCCGGAACCGCCTACCAGGACGGCGACACGGTGCACGCCATGATGCAGGTGGACCGCAGCGCGCACGTTGCCCAGGTCCTGGCCAAAGCCCCCGCCAAGGAGATGCAGTGAAAGTCGTTATTGTCGGCGCGGGAAGCGTCGGGTCATCCATCGCCAGGGAACTGCTGGCCCACAAGCATGAGATCCTGCTGATCGACCTGAAGCCGGAAGTGATCGGCCGCAGCGGACTGCGAGGCGCACACTGGCTGGTGGGTGATGCCTGCGAACTGAGCACGCTGCAGGGCGCCAAGGTGGAAGAGGCGGACGTGGTGGTTTCCGCCACCGGTGACGACAAAGTCAACCTTGTGGTGTCCCTGCTGGCCAAGACCGAGTTCGGCGTCGGCCGCACCGTGGGACGGGTGAACAACCCGAAGAACGACTGGATGTTCAATGATTCCTGGGGCGTGGACGTGGCCGTCAACACGCCGCAGCTCATGACGGCGCTGGTGGAAGAAGCCGTGGAGATCGGCGACCTGGTCCGGCTCCTGACCCTTCAAACCGGCGTGTCGTCCCTGGTCGAGTTCACCGTCCCGCACGATTCGCATGTGATTGGCCAGACGGTGGGGCAGATCTCCTGGCCGGAGGATTCCACCCTGGTGGCGATCCTGCGCGACCACGCCCCCATTACGCCCAGCCGCGACGACGTCATTGACGGGGGTGATGAGCTGTTCTTCGTGACGACCATTGCCGCCGAGGATGAACTGCGGGCACTGCTGTCACCGGAGGCGGCGGAGGCGGCCGATTCTGACGAGGAAGAGCAGCAGGAAGAAGGAGTGCCGGCAGGCCGCACGGAACAGCAGCCCCTTGAGGACGACGGTTTCGACGGCTGACGGACCCCGGCGCCGTCAGGCTTTCGGCGCCGGTTCCCCGTCCGTCAGGTCCTTGGCCGGCGCAGGACGGGTTACCAGCCAGGCCACCCAGACGCCCAGGATGTACAGCGGGGCGCCCATCAGCAGACGGGTGGTTGCCAGTGCGGCAAGGCCGTCCGGGCCCATCAGGTACAGCGGCACCTGGACGAGAAGCCGGAGCGCCAGGACTCCCACGATGATCCAGGTCCCCAGCCGGTAGGCCTTGAGCCGGTCCGGGTCCTTCCGCCAGTCGAGGCCTTCATTGCGGATGAACCCGAACAGCAGCCCTGCCACCGGCCATTTGACCAGGATGGAGATCACCATCGCGATGATGTAGGCCGCGTTGGTGAAGAACCCCGGAAGGTAGAAGTCCTCGGCCTTCCCGGTGGTGTTGGCCAGCCACGCGGAAATTCCGACGCCGACAACGCCGGCGAGTGCCTGGGTCAGGGGCCGGCGCTGGATAAGGCGGACCACCGTGAACACGGCAGCGGTGCCCAGTGCGGCAACCAGCGACGGCGGGAGGTCCTGCGTGATGGTGAAGGCAACCAGGAACACCAGGCCCGGCATGATGCTTTCGGCGATGCCCTGGACACCACCGGCGCTGCGCAGGACATCCACCCTGCCGTCATGCGTCCTGTGCAGTCCCGCCTTGGCCGCGTATTCGGCCGCGAGGCCGGCCACGGGCGAAGAATCCTGCGCTGTCCCCGGCTCCTGCGCTGTCCCCGGCTCCTGCTCCGGGCTGTTGCTCCCGGGACGGGATCCTCCGGAGGACGGTTCGGGCTGGGGCGAAGTCATTCGTTCTCCTGACGGGACAATATCTCGTAGCGGGGGTTGAACATGGTGGGCAGGCCCTGGCTTTGGGAGAGCATTCCCTCGAGGCGGAGCTCGGTGCCGGCTTCGATCCCGGGCACCCGCCGGCGGCCGAGCCACACCACCCGGAGCCGGGGATGCCGGACCGCCGCGGGTCCCCGCCGGCCGGGCTCGGACTCGGAGACAATCGCGCTGAACGCGGCGGTCCGGTCCGCGGGGACGTAGGTGATGGACTCAATCCGTCCCTGGCAGAGCACCCGGCCTTTGACGGGCAACTGGCTGAGGGGGGTGGTGCGGCCACCGTCCCGCGCTGCTCCGTCCGGCAAGGAATCAGCCAATCTGGGTGATTTCGGGGCCACGCTCCGGTTCCTGCAGCCCGGGAGCAGCCGGCGGGGGCGTGGCGGTGGCGTCCTTCGGCAGGCGCAGCTGGAGAAGGTCACGGGGCGGCATGGGGCTGTCACCCCGGATGACCACTACCTTCTTGAACAGTGCTTCGAGTGGTCCGGCCGCGTCGCGGTCCAGTGCTGCAGCGCCGCCCAGGACGCCGCGGAGGAACCAGCGGGGACCGTCGACGCCGATAAAGCGGGCCACACGGTAGCCCTGGCTGCCGTCGGGCAGGCCGGCGGGAAGCTTGGCAACGAGTTCGGTCCCGAACTCGCCCTCCACTTCCTCGACCTGGCCGCCCTGGGCGCCAACGGACTGGCCGATCTGGCCGCGGATCTCATCCCACAGCTCTTCAGTCTTGGGTGCAGCGAACGCCTGCAGCTGAAGGCTCGAACCGTTGAGGTCCATGGTCACAGCCACCACGCGCTGTGTGGCCTCTTCAACTTCCAGTCGCAGCTGGAGGCCCTCGCTGGGCGTGATCAGGAGCGCACCGAGGTCAACATAGCCGTCGCGGCTGCTGATTTCGGATGCATCGAAGGGGCCGTTGGCGCGGCGTCCGGTGCTGCCCGCTTCCACGTCCGCGGGCTCCGCGAGCGTCAGCGGTTCGTCCGGTTCGGCCGCCTGTTCCTTCTTGGCTTTCCTGCCGAGCCCAAAGACCATCAGGGTGTCTCCTTTGTTGTGAAGTTCCGGTCCGGCCTGGGGAGGCCCCGCCGTCGTGCTTGTGCCGGCCGCCGGCGTCTGCGCCGGCACGAAACCGGCGTTAGGGAAGGGTGAATCCGCCGGTTGACCCGAACCCTCCGGTGCCGCGCACGGATTCGCTCAATTCTGCGACGGGGACGAACTGCGCGTGCTCTACGCGCTGGATGACCATCTGCGCAATTCTATCGCCGCGCCGCAGTTCGATGGGCTGGCTTGCGTCGGTGTTGAGCAGGGTGACGGAAATTTCGCCGCGGTAGCCCGCGTCCACCGTACCGGGGGCGTTGACGATGGTGAGGCCGTGCTTGGTGGCCAGGCCGGAGCGCGGATGGATCAGGGCCACATAGCCATAGGGAAGCGAGATGGCCACGCCGGTGGGAACGAGCTTGCGCTCACCCGGCTGCAGGACCACATCTTCCCGCGCCCGAAGGTCTGCACCGGCGTCGCCCGGGTGCGCGTAGGACGGTGCCTCCAGGCCGGGGTCCAGCATCTTCAGCTGGACCTGGAGGGTGGGTGCCGGGTTGTCCGCGGCCAGGGCTGCGGGTGCTTCGTGGGGGGCAGTGTCGAGTGTGGCGGGATGATCAGTCACAGTCACTCACTCTAACCCGCACGCCCGCACCGGACCTACTGCCAGCACCTCATCACGGCCCCGACCGACGCACGGGCAGGGGCAGCTTTGGTCTCCGTTCCAGCGGCACCCCCGGATGCCGGGCGCCAAGATGAAATAGCAGGGCAAAGGTGGAAAGCTTGGCGTATGCCCGAATCAAGCTCCCCTGCGCCCATGCCCAATTCTTCTTCCATGGGAGCGTCGGTGACCTACAAGGAAAAGCTTTGGCCGAACCTGTGGATCTGGATCATTGCTGCGGGTGTTTCGGGCGCCGGAATCCTGGTGTTTGCCCCCATCAGCGCGGCTGCCGGTTTTACGGCGGCGGCGGTTCTCTTCGTCATCATCGCCGTGCTGCTGGTGGTGTCCACTCCCACCATCCTGGTGACCGGGGACACGCTGACGGTGGGCCGTGCGACAATCGAGCGCAAGTTCGTGGGTGACGTCCAGGAATTCCGCGGTGAAGAAGCCACGGCGGAGCGCGGGACGCGGCTCAACGGCCTCGCCTACCTTTGCATCCGGGGCTGGATCGATCCCGTAGTGAAGATCGGCATCACCGACCCCGCGGACAACACGCCTTACTGGCTTACCTCCACACGGCACCCCGCCGAGCTCACGGCAGCCCTGACCCGCAGGTAGGCCCCGCTCCGGCGGCAACCGCGTCCGAGTCCCTTGCCGCCGACCCTTGGTCCACGGTTGCGGTCCTGGTTCTCCTGATATAGCGGAAAATCGCGGCACGCCCGGCCCCTTGAGGCAAAACACGTACACCGGGTGGCAGAGTTTCGATTGATAGTAATGCCAGGGTGGAGGATTTGGATGCAGGATCTACGGCTTGTGGGCGTGCACGACGACGGGACGCACCTCCTGTTGAGCGGAGCCGGCGGCGAGATGTTCCAGCTGCCGATCGATGAAGCCCTGAGGACGGCAAGCAGGTCAGCGGCAAAGCGGCCCGCGGACCGGCCCGCCATTCCCATGTCTCCCCGGGATATCCAGGCCCGGATCCGTGCCGGTGCCACGGCCGCCGATGTTGCGGAACTGTCCGGGCTGCCGCTTGCCAAAGTGGAGCGCTATGAGGGGCCGGTCCTGGCGGAGCGCGAGTACGTGGCGCAGCAGGCCCGCAAGGTGGAAGTTGCCACCCCCTCCCCCGGGCACGACGTCTACCGGGCGGCGTTCGGTGACAACCCGGCCACCCTGGACGACATGGTCGCCCACCGGCTGTCCGCGCACGGCATCGATCCTTCAACAGTGGAGTGGGACTCCTGGCGCCGGCAGGACGGCACCTGGACTGTCTCCGCCAGCTTCGAACCCCTAACCGGCGGCGCAGCCGGCATCGGCGAGGAGCCTCCGGCGTTGTGGACGTTCAACCCGGTCCGCAAATCCCTGCAGAACACCAACCGGTGGGCGCAGCAGCTAAGCGAACTGGAACCGCTGGACGGTCCCGTCCCAGCGCGGCGGCTCTCGGCCGTCTCGGACAGGCCCTTCGACTTTGAGGCCGACGCGGACACCTCCCGTCCCGGCCCCGGCAACCAGGCCGGCCCTGCCCAGGGGTCTGGCAAGGACCCTGACGGGCTGCTGGACATGCTCCGCTCCCGCCGCGGACAGCGCCTGGGCGTGGACGAGGATTCCGACGACGCCCTTGCACTCCTGTTGACCCATGGCGTTCCGGCTGCCCACCCCCGCCCGTCGGAGGTCATCCCGGAACCGGAGGAGCAGGAGAACGGACCGCAGGACGACAAGGATGACGCGCCCGCCGCCAAGGGGGATTCCTTTATCCGCCGGCGCGACGCCCGCCCCTCGATGATGTCCAGGCTCAGCCTCATCCCGCCGCACCGCGATCCGGTGGAGGAGGCCCTGCGCCTGCACGACGGTGTCAGCACCGACACGCGCGAAATCACCATCGTCGCGTCCCCCACGCGTCCCTCGGGCAGCACGCCGGGCACGTCTTCCGGCTCTGACCAAACCGGCGAAGATGCGGAATCTTCAGCAACGAGCGGAGCCGCTGCATCGTCGAACGTTGGCCTGAACGAACTGCTGGGCGGAGCTCCCCGCCGGCGGGTTTCCCGGCACGACGACAGCACGCCTGCAACAGGCCAGCTGCCCGAGACGGAGGCACCTGAACGCCAGCCGTCCCGGCCGAAACGGTCCAGTGTGCCCTCCTGGGACGAGATCGTCTTCGGCACCCGCGGCGACTAAAGGCCACACTGGGACTGGCTCTGATGCTAGGACAGGCTCTCCACCAGCACGTGTTCGAGGTAACTCCATCCCACAGGCATCCCTGCTGGCAACTGACCTTCTGAGCGCTCTTCCCCAGGCAGGACCCGCCCGCCCGGAAGTCCTCGTGGCAGGTGTGGTGGTTCCCAGTCCTGGGATTCGCTGCTATAGGTGCGGCCCGACGGAGAGATCCAACCCGGAGGCCGGTCCTTGCTGGCGGGGGTGGGTTCCCAGCCGCTGGCGTGTTTCATCCGGTGATGTTTCGGGCAGAGCTGCCCCAGGTTCCTGATCCCGGTGGTCCCGCCGTGGTGCCAGGCGAGCAGATGGTCTGCCTCGTTATCGAGCGCGGCGTTGCTGCACCCCGGGAACGGGCACTTCCCGTCCCGCAACCGGAGCCACCGCCGCATTGCTGCCGGGATCCGGTAGTTCTTGCGGCCGATCTCCAGCGGCGCCCCGTCCCGCGGGTCCACCAGTACCCGGTAGAACGACGCCGCACCTTCGGCGACGAGTTGCCGGGCCATCGACGCCGGGACCGGACCATGGCCATCCAGCACGGCAGGTTCATCCGTGAGGCCAAGCAGGGAGAAGACCGGTACTGTGACGAGCACCTGCGCCCCCGGGGCAGGGACTTCCGCCAGACCGCCCGCGGCCCCGGCACCTGGGGTCACACCCGGCGCCACACCGCTCCCTGCGCCCAGGAGCGCCGCGGCCCCGGCACTTGGGGCCACACCCGGCGCCACACCGCTCCCTGCGCCCAGGAGCGCCGCGGCCCCGATATCGGCCATCAGCTGGGCCAGGGTGCGGGGCTCGTCCGGGCCCTGCAGCCCCCGGGCCAGTGCCCGGGTACGGTTCCACGCGGCGTTAGCCTGGTGCGCGGGCAGGCAGAGCGAGATCCACCCCATGCCGTCCCGGTCCGGGGTGTACTCCATCCGCCGTTGGGCCACACCCCGGGCGTGGCGGATTTCAATAGATTCGGGGTGGTGGCGTTCCCGCCAGGACCGGACCTTCCGCCGCAGCCTCGCCGGCGGCAACTCCCCCGCCAGACCACCGGCAACCACAGAGCCGGCAACGGGGGCGTCAGGAGTGTCGTCCAGCCCAAGGAAATGCGCTTCCAGCCTGGCGGTGGCAGCTGGGTCGAGCCCTGTGGTCTCGTCGACGATGACCTGGGCGTTCTGCCACGACACCGACCCGGCCTGCAGGGCATCCAGCGCGGCGGGCAGCGAACTGGTCAGCGCGTGCGAGGCACCAACCAAGGCACTCGCGGCCCGTTCACCGATGGTCAGGACGCAGGCAACCTCGGCCACCACGGCCATCTCCTGCCCCTTAGCCCACAGCGGGCTCGGATCCGGGTCCCCCAGCACAGCGGCGGCCTCCACATGCCCTGCGACCAGCCGCGCTTTCGCGGCCGCGGTAGATGCCTCTATTTTGGAAATCAACGCCAACCCGCCCAGGCAGGCATCCGCGAACGTCCGCAACGGATCACCCTCATCGGAACCACTGTCATCTGAACGGGCAGCAGAACTGCCCGCGGCCGTGGAATGAGCGGAATCGGCGGCAGAACGGCCCGCAACTACAACGGCGAGCTCATCGACAAACCCGGCCACCGACGCAACGGCAGCGAGAATCGCGTCCCTGCCATTGCCCTGCGTCGCTGTGCCGTCCATGAATCCAGCATGCCAAGGGGGTCTGACAAAACAGGCCCCTTCAGGGCGAGCGGGGAAAATGAATCTGGAAAATAGTGGCGGGGTGATGCAGCCCGCGGTGGCGTCAACCGGGAAGGCTAGATCGCGGTCCCGCCCGGAGCCCCCGCAGCGCCCGTTCCACCGGTTCCGTGCCAGAGGCAGGCATCCACTTCGAAGGGCAGCAACTGGTCCTGTTCCGCCATCAGGTTCGCCCCGTGGGCTGTCACGCGCCGCATAAAGTGCCGCCGGCACAGGGTCTCATAACCCACCACCGGGACATGCCCGCTCTCCACAGTGGCTGCCGGATCCATGGCCATATCAACGTCGCCCACCACCACCTGGGCACCCTCGGTGACCATGACGCCGTCGACCGTCCTGGCGTTGTGCGTGGCGCGCCGGCCACACCAGCACAAGGCCTCGACCTGGAGCACCTGCACCCGGTCGGCCAGTTCGATGAGCCGCTGGGAACCGGGAAACAGGCGGGTGCGGAAATCGGCCGTGATGCCGAAGGCGAAGACGTCGACGTCGATCTCGTCGACCACCTTGGCGAGCTGTTCCACCTGCTCCGGTGAGTAGAACTGCGCTTCGTCGCAAATCAGGTAGTCCACCCGCTGGCCCTGGGTGCGCCGGCGCATGACTTCCTCCCAGAAGTCGGTTCCGTCCCCGACCTCCACCGCATCCGTCTGGAGGCCGAGGCGGCTGGAGATGCGGGATTTCCCGGCGCGGTCGTTGCGGCTGAACCGGACCCCGCCCCGCCCGCGGGCGCGGTGGTTGTGGTCCATCTGCAGGGCCAGGGTGGACTTGCCGCAGTCCATGGTGCCGGAGAAAAAGACGAGTTCAGCCACGGCGCGCGCCCTTGCCGCTGGCGGTGAAGCACAGCAGCGGCACCTCGCGTTCGGCCTTGGTCAGCGAGCCGTGCTGGCCCACCACCTCCATGGCCGTGGGGCGGCTGCGCCGCGTGTCATACAGGGCCAGGCTGTCCCGGGCGGCGATCATGACGTCGCCGATCCTGCCTTCGACGGCGGGACGCACCGGGCCGAACAGGCCGGCGGACAGTGCGTCCTCGCGGGTGAACGCCCAGATCCTGCCGCGGAAGCGGGCACGCCAGGCTGCCAGCAGGCGGTCCCGGTCTGCGCCGTCTTCGAGGTACAGGTGCACCATCCGCGGTTCCCCCGCCGTGTGCCGGACACGGTCCACCAGTTGGGGGTCCGCGGAATAGTCGATGCGGTGCTGCTCGGGCACGTCCAGCATGCCGTGGTCGGCCGTGAGGAGGATGGTGGTGCCGGCGGGCAGGGAGGCGCTCAGCCGCTTGACGGTCGCGTCCAGTTCCTCGATCTGGTGCTCCCACTGCTCGGAGCCGCAGCCGTAGCGGTGCCCTGCCTTGTCCAGTTCGTTCAGGTAGAAGTACATCAATGACCGGTCGGAGCCGGCCATGGCTTCGGCGGCCGCGGCAGTGCGGGCGTGGGAGGTGGTCCCGGACACGAACTGGCCGCCACGGAGGGCGGCGCGGGTCATGGGTGAGTCACCGAACTGCGGCAGGCTGATGGTGGTGACGTCCACCTCGGCGGCAGCGCGCTCCAACACCGTGGGGAACGGCTGCCAGGCCTCGGGGTCCACCCCCGGGTCCCAGTTCCCCAGCAGGTTGACCACCTTGTCCTGCTTCGGATCGAGCACGTCGTATCCCACCATGCCGTGCTGGCCGGGCGGCAGTCCCGTCCCGAAGCTCGACAATGCCGCTGCCGTCGTGGAGGGGAAGGCAGAATCGAGCCACACCGGAACGTCGCCCTGCCCGGCCTGGATCACCGACCGCAGGAAGGGGGTGTGCGCCGTTTTCTGTTTCAGCAGGTTCCGCCCCAGGCCGTCCGCCAGGACCACGCAGACGCGCCGGGCGTCGGGCAGGCCAAGCGTGTTCGTGAAGCCCCCGACGCCGATGCTCGCCGCGGCGCTGGTGAGGACTTCCGCGACGGAGCGCCGGCCGTACGCAGGGGCGGGAGGCAGGTCCTGCGCCTGGCCTGCGGGGGCAAGGGGGGTGCTGACAGCCTGGTGCCGGTCTTCGGGCATCAGCGCTGCTGGTGGCCGCGGCTGAGCCGGGTGCCGAAGACACCGGCGCGCGGGCGTGGCGGGAGCGACTGCACGTGGGGTACCGGGGCGCTGGAGCCGGTGTTCACCGCGCGAAGGGCACGGGCGAAAAGCTTGGCGTCCTGGACCGCCTGCAGGCCGTCCGCCTCGGCACTGATCCGCAGGACGATGTCCTCCTGGGCGATGGTGCCGGTGTAGCCGTGGTCCGCTTCGCACTGCGGATCGCCGCAGCTGGCAGGGCCCATGTCCAGCCGCTGGCCGCCGGACCAGGCGATGGAGAGCGTGAGTTCGCGGACGGGATCGGAGGGCTTGTAGTTCTGCGGCTGGGAGTACATGTAGCTGAGGACCACGGAACGGATCTGCGCCACGGGTACCGATTCGGTGGAGATCTGGGCGACGATCTGCTCGCCGGCGTCGTCCAGCTGCTGGTCATCAACATGCGTGATCACCAGCATGTCCGAGGTCAGCACCAGGACGGTAATGTGGCGGCGCACCTCGGCACGGTCGAAGTGGGTTTCCAGGTGCACCAGGTGGGCCACGCAGTCGCGGCCGTCCAGGGCATCGTCCACGACGTCGGCCACCAGGCGGGGGTAGAAGCCGGCCTTCTGCAGGGCATCGTCCAGGCTCTGGCCCTGGGCACCGTGGCTGTGTGAGCTGTGGTGGCGGACGGCCTGGTTGTCATTGCCGGGCGTTTCGGGCGCCGACGCGGGAGGCTGTGAGCTCATGACCCCATTTTCACAGATCGGCCATCCACATTGCGAACCGCGCCGGTCCGGCACGGGCCGGTTCAGCCCAGCATGGCCCGCCGGGCGCTGTCAGTCCGCTGCGCGGCGTTGCCGATCCGGACGTCCGCGGCGAGGATGGTGGCGCCCGACGTGCCGCACAGCACCGGGTTGAATTCCACCAGGGCAATTTCCGGGTGGTTGTCCTTCATCCAGGCAAGCCTGCCGGCCAGGTCCTCCAGCGCTTCAACGTCCACCGCCGGAAGTCCCTGGTAGGCGAACAGCTTCCGGGCGGCCCGTGGAGCGCGGATGAAGTCGTGCACGTCGGCGGCGGACAGGGGCGGCACCCGGTGCGCCCAGTCATCCAGCAGGCTGGTGGCGTCACCGGCCAGGCCGAACGAAATTACCGGGCCCAGCAGCGGGTCCTCGATGGCCCGGAACGTGCACGCCTGGCCGACGGGCGCCATGGATTGAACCTCCAGCGCCGGGTCGCCATAGGCGGCGAGCGCCCGCCGCATCTGGAGGACGTTCTGCCGAAGCGACTCCGGGTCCTGGATGTCGAGCCGTACCCCGCCCAGGTCGAGCCGGTGCCGCAGCGCCGGGGCGGTGGTCTTCAAAGCGACTGGCCAGCCCAGCGCGTCAGCCGCTTCGACGGCCTGCTCCGGGGTATCGAAGCCCACGGACGGGAGCAGCCGGATGCCGTAGTGGCCCAGCAGGGACGCCGCCGCCGCCGGGTCCAGCTGCTTGAGCTGCTCGCCCCGGACATCCCGCAGGAGGACCTCGATCTCGGCGCGTGCCTGCTGCGGGTCGCAGCCTGCGGGTTCGACGAAATGTCCGTGGTCCCGCGATACCCACTCTGCATACCGCACCACGGCCGCGAGCGCGGCCACCGCTGCGCCGGGGTTCGAATAGCACGGAACGGTGTGGTCAGGCGACCCCACCATGCCCTCGACATAGACGGAGGGGTCCAGTATGCCGGTGAACGCAGCGACCACGGGTTTCCCGGCAGTGGCCGAGCATTCGGCCAGCACCTCGGCGATACTGTCCACCGTGAGTCCCCGCGCGGGCAGGAGTGCAGCCACCGCCGCGTGCACGGCTTCAGATTCCAGTGCCTTCAACAGCTCCGAGCGCAGGGCAGGCAGGGCAACGGACCGACCGGCGTCCAGGTCCACCCCGGCCACGAGCTGCGCGACGCTGAGCCCCTGGTCGGCGGCGCTGTCCGCCACCACCTTGCCCAGGGCCTGCGAGTTGCTGAAGATGGCGATGCCGGGACCGGCCGGCAGCGGCTGGCCGGACACAACCTGCGCCACGTCCACCAGCTGCTCGATGGTCTCCACCCGGATGACGCCGGACTGGCGCAGCATGGCATCCAGCGCCCCCACCGGCGCCTGAGTGGTGCGTACGGCGTGCCCCGGGGGCAGCCGCAGTCCCATGGTGTCCGATTTGGCCACGATCACCGGTTTGGTCCGGGCCAGCCGCCGGGCGAGCCGCGAGAACTTGCGCGGGTTGCCGATGGATTCCAGGTAGAGGCCGACGGCGGAGGTGTCGGCGTCGTCCTCCCAGTACTGCATCATGTCGTTGCCGGAGACGTCCGCCCTGTTTCCCGCGGAGAGGAACGTGGACAGGCCCAGCCGGCGCCGGCTGGACGCGGCGTAGAGCGAGACCCCGATGGCGGCGGACTGGCTGAAGAGGCCCAGGCTGCCGCGCAGGGCCAGTGTGGGCGCCATAGACGCGTTGAGGGAGACGTCCGGGTGCGTGTTCACGATGCCGAGCGAGGCCGGGCCGATGACGCGCATCCCGTTCGCCCGGGCCTGCCGCACCAGGTCCCGCTGCCGCTGGAGGCCGCGTTCGCCGTCGTCCGCGAAGCCTGCCGAGGCAATCACCAGGCCCTTCACCCCGGCCGCAGCGCAGTCGGCGACTACCCCCGGAACTTCCTCGTAGGGCACTGCCACGACGGCCAGGTGCACCGGGTCCGGCACTTCGGACAGGCTGCCGTAGGACAGCATGCCGGCCAGCTCGAAGGCCTCGGGGTTGATGGCGTAGACCGGCCCCGGGTACTTGCCTTCGATGATGTGTTCGAGCAACTGGTAGCCCACTGTCCCCCACTTGCGGCTGGCACCGATGACGGCAATGGACGACGGCGTCAGCAGGTCGCGCACGCTCCTCGCCTCCGCGCGGTGCTCGCGGGATTCCATGACGGCCCGGGATTTCTCGGTGGGGTCGATGTTGAACTCGAGGCTGACCACCCCGTCGTCGAAATGCCGCTTGACGTCATAGCCGGCATCGGAGAAGACCATCAGCATCTTGCGGTTCTCCGGCAGCACCTCGGCGGTGAACCGGCGGATCCCGTTTTCGTGCGCGGCGGCGGCGAGGTGTTCCAGCAGGATGGAGCCCAGTCCCCTGCCCTGGTGCGCGTCGGCGATGTTGAACGCGACCTCCGCCTCCGCTGGATCATCGAGCCGGTCGTAGCGGCCGATCCCGATGATTTCCCCGCGGCTGGTGATGACGAACGCCACCCGGTCCTTGTAGTCCACCTCCGTGAAGCGTTTGAGCTCCTTGCTGGACAGCCGGGCCTTGAAAGCGAAGAACCGCATGTAAATTGAATCCTGGGACTGGCGCATATGGAACGCCTGGACCGCATCGGCATCCGAGGGATGGATGGGGCGCAGGTGTGCTGTTCCGCCGTCACGCAGGACGACATCGGCTTCCCAATGTTCCGGATATTCGCCGTCCCCGGGCTGATCCACCATAGGCTTAGCCTAGCCAAAAACTTCCGGAGCACCGCCGCCCGCGCCCGAAAGACCGATTGCTCAGTAACCCCCAGAAGGATTCACCAACCCCATGGCCCGCCGCCAAAGTTCAGCCCCTCCCGTGGACACCACCCCCTACACGGAGAACATCGTTGACATCGATGTGACCTCCGAAATGGAGGGTTCCTTCCTGGAGTACGCCTATTCCGTCATCTACTCGCGCGCGCTCCCCGACGCCCGCGACGGGCTGAAGCCGGTACAGCGCCGCATCCTCTACATGATGAGCGACATGGGCCTGCGCCCGGACCGCGGCCACGTCAAGAGCGCCCGCGTGGTGGGCGAGGTGATGGGCAAGCTGCACCCGCACGGCGACACCGCCATCTACGACGCCATGGTGCGCATGGCGCAGGACTTCTCGCTCCGGCTGCCGCTGATCGACGGGCACGGCAACTTCGGCTCGCTCGACGACGGCCCCGCAGCCCCGCGGTACACGGAGGCCAGGCTTGCGGCCGCCGCCCTCACGCTCACCGACCACCTCGACGAAGACGTGGTGGACTTCGTCCCCAACTACGACAACCAGCTGACCCAGCCGGATGTGCTGCCGGCGGCGTTCCCCAACCTGCTGGTCAACGGCGCCACCGGCATCGCCGTCGGCATGGCCACCAACATGGCCCCGCACAACCTGGTGGAGGTCATCTCCGCCGCCCGGCACCTGATCGCCCACCCGGACGCCACACTGGATGACATCATGCGCTTCGTGCCGGGGCCGGACCTGCCCAGCGGCGGCCGGATTGTCGGCCTCGACGGCATCCGCGACGCCTACGCCACCGGACGCGGCTCCTTCAAGACCCGTGCCAAGGTCGAGGTGGAACAGCTCTCCGCGCGCCGCACCGGACTGGTGGTCACCGAGCTCCCCTACATGGTGGGCCCGGAGAAGGTGATCGAGAAGATCAAGGACGCCGTCAACGCCAAGAAGCTGACCGGCATCAGCGACATCGTGGACCTCACCGACCGCAAGCACGGTTTGCGCCTGGTCATCGAGCTGAAGAACGGCTTCAACCCGAACGCGGTCCTGCAGCAGCTGTACCGCTACTCGCCGATGGAGGACTCCTTCGGCATCAACAATGTCACCCTGGTGGACGGCCAGCCGCAGACCCTCGGCCTGGTGGACCTGCTCCGGGTGTACGTGAACCACCGGATTGACGTGGTCCGGCGCCGGACCGTGTTCCGGCTGGGCAAGAAGAAGGACCGCCTGCACCTGGTGGAGGGCCTCCTCATCGCCATCGTGGACATCGATGAGGTCATCCAGATCATCCGGTCCTCGGACGAGGCAGCCGCCGCCCGCGCCCGCCTGATGTCCATCTACGACCTCTCCGAGGTCCAGGCGAACTACATCCTGGAGCTGCGGCTCCGCCAGCTCACCAAGTACTCACGGATCGAGCTGGAGAAGGAGCAGGAGGAACTGCGCCGCGAGATCGAGGAACTGGAGGCCATCCTGGGCTCCGAGGAACTCCTGCGCGGTGTGGTGTCCGACGAACTGGGCCAAATTGCCGAACAGCACGGCACCCCGCGCCGCACGGTGCTGCTGGAATCGGAGGCCGTGTCCCCCACGGTGGCCGCCGAACTGGCCGGCGCCAACGGCAAAAAGGGCAAGCCCGCACCGCTGGCCCTGGAAATCGCCGACGATCCCTGCTGGGCCATCCTCACCGCCTCCGGCCAGATTGGCCGCACCACCAACCAGGAGCCGCTGGCCGAGGCGGGGCCGCGGAACAAGCATGACGTCTTCACCTCCGTCGTGAAGACGTCGGCCCGCGGGGAGATCGCGGCCCTCACCTCCCAGGGGCGGATGCTGCGCCTGCAGGTGATGGACATGCCCGTCCTCCCGGCCATGTCAGGACTGCCCAACCTCGCCGGCGGCGTGCCGGCCAAGGACTTCCTCACCCTGGTCAAGGGCGAAACCCTGGTGGCGTTCGTCCCCCTGGACGAGGTCCTCGCCATCGGCACCGCCCAGGGCGTGGTGAAGCGCGTCCAGCCCGACTACCCCCTGAACCGCGAGGACTGGGAAGTCATCGCCCTGAAAGACAAGGACTACGTGGTGGGCGTGGCCCCCGCGGGGGCAGACGATGCCGAACTGGTGTTCCTCACCAGCCAGGCCCAGCTGCTGAAATTCCCGGCAGCCAACGTCCGGCCCCAGGGCCGTACGGCCGGCGGCATGGCCGGCATCAAGCTGGGCGCGGACGACCGCGTGATCTTCTTCGGCGCCGTGCAGCCCAAGGACGAAGCCGCCGTCGTGGTCACCATCGCCGGCAGCAACGGCGCCCTGCCCGGCACCGCCCCAGGCACCGCCAAGGTGACGGCCTTCTCGGAATACCCGGTCAAGGGCCGTGCCACCGCCGGCGTCCGCGCGCACCGCTTCCTGAAGGGCGAGGACACGCTGCTGCTCGCGTGGGCCGGCCATGGCCCGGCAAAGGCATCCTCCGCCGCAGGTGTGGCCAGGTCCCTGCCGCAGGAGCACGGCCGGCGGGACGGCTCGGGCGTGCCGCTGTCCCAGCCGGTGGAAGCGGTGGGTCCGGCGATGGCGTGGGCGGATCCCGCCTAGACTGCTGCCATGCCTATCGTTCCTGATGAAAAGGACTGGACCTGGGTCCTGACCCGCCCCTGCCCGGAATGCTCCTTCGACGCCTCCACCGCCACGCCGTCAACGGTCCCCGGGACCATTGAAAACATGCTGCCGCGGTGGCGGGCGGTCCTCCGCCGGCCGGATGCGGCGGAGCGCCCGGACGACCACACCTGGTCCGCTCTGGAGTACGCCTGCCACGTGCGGGACGTCTTCAGCCTGTTCGACCAGCGGCTGAACCTGATGCTGGAAACGGATGACGCCCGGTTCGAGAACTGGGACCAGGACCGGACCGCCATCGAGAAGGACTACGCCAACGCGGACCCGGCGGTGGTCAGTGCCGAGCTCACGGCCGAGGGCAAGCAGGTGGCCGAGTCCTTCGCCGGCGTGCGGGAATCGGAGTGGGGCAGGAAGGGGCTGCGCAGCAACGGCTCCGAGTTCACCGTCCTGACGCTCGCGCGGTACTTCCTGCACGACGTCATCCATCACCTCCACGACGTGGACGGCTAAGCGTTCCCTGCGTTTGCTCCCCTCCGGGAGGCCACCAGGGCTTCTTCGCCGCCGGCCGCGGCAGCAAGCACGAGCCGGGCATCCTCCGGCTGGATGTCCGCCGGGTTGTGCGTCACCAGCACCACCGTGCGGCTGCGCAGCCCGTCCCGCAGGTCCGCCAGCATGTGGCGTGCCGATGCGGCGTCGAGGTGTGCCGTGGGTTCGTCCAGGAGGATCACGTCGGCCCCCGTCATCAGGGTCCGCGCCACGGCAAGGCGCTGGCGCTCTCCCCCGCTGAGGAACGCGCCGCCCGGGCCGATCCGGGTGTCCAGGCCGTCGGGCAGGCGCTCCATGAGGCTGGTCAAACCCACGGCCCCGATGACGGCGTCCATCTCCGCCTCCATGCCGTCCCCGCCGCGGTCAGCGGGGCGTCCCAGCAGCAGGTTGCCGCGGATGGTCGAGTCGAAGAGGTGTGCCTCCTGGGGGCACCAGGCGGCCCGGCCCGTCACGCGCGCCTGGCCCTCCGCCGCGGGAAGGAACCCCAGCAGGACCGAGAGCAGGTCGATTTCCCCGACCCCGAGGAACCCGTCACGGCAAGCCAGCGCCCCGGTTCGGCAACAGCAGTGAGCCCGGTGAACACCGGCGGGCCGCCCGGCCACGCGGCGGCAAGGTTGTCCAGTTCGACGCCGGGGCGGTTTCCGGCGCGGGCCGGCACCGGGTGCAGCCCGTCGGACCCGTCCGCTGCCGGGTCCGGCCCCGCCAGCGCGCCGGACTCCGCCACCCGCTCCAGGACTGTCCGCAGCGCCGGGAACTGGCGTACCGCCGTCGTCATGGCTGCGTAGGGTTCCACCAGCGCGAGGAGGAGCAGGACCACCACCGCCGCAGTGGCCGGCTCGATCCGGCCGTCCAGCACTGCCGGGGCGGCGAGCCAGGCGGCCGCGAGGGCAGCGGCGCCGCAGGCGGCCGTCGTGATGGCGTGGCCCAGCCCGTCCGCCCAGGCGGAACGCCTGGACGCGGCAGTGGCGTTGCGGTCCTGGCGCTGCAGGTCCTCAAGGACCAGGGGTGCCACGCCGTTGGCATGCAGTTCCGCACGGGCGTCCAGCGCCGCGGAAATCCGGCGCAGCACGCCGGAGCGCAGGAGCTGCTCAGCCGTTGCCGACTTCCGGTCGCCCCACAGGCAACCGCCGGCGCGAGCAGCAGGCCGGCAAGGGCGGCAGCGATGACGGCAGGCAGCGCGGACGGCAACAGCAGCCAGGTGGCAGCCAGCGCAAGCACTGACACCGCCACGCCGGTCGCCGGCGGCAGGACCACGCGGGGAAGCAGGTCCCGGACGGTATCGACGTCGTCAATCACCGTCCCCAGCACGTTGCCGCCCTGCAGCAGGCGGCGGAGTGCCAGGGCCCGCCGGCTCAGCGATTCCCAGAGCCTGCCCCGGAGCCTGGTGAGGGCCGCGAACACGGCGTCGTGCAGGAGCAGCCGCTCCCAGTAGCGGAAAACCGCCCGGCCGATGCCGAAGAACCGGACCCCCACGATGGCGGAGAGCAGGTACAGGATGGGCGGCTGCTCGCTGGCCCGGATAATCAGCCAGCCGGACAGTCCGGACAGGGCGACGGCGAATACCGCCGCCAGCGTGCCCACCGCGGCCGCGCCGGCGAACTTGCCCTGCACCGGTGCCAGGAGCGCGGCCAGGAGCCGGACGG
>NZ_AOFD01000024.1 GCF_000332815.1 Arthrobacter nitrophenolicus | reverse complement strand
GCAACACCGGCGGGAGCGCCGGCGGAGTGCGCGCCGCCGGGGGTTCCGGCGGCGGGCTCGGTGCCCGGGGCGGTACCTGCCGAGGTGTTGCTTTCGCGGACCAGTTCAACGATCTCGTCGTAGCGCGGACTGCTCATGAAGTTGTCCACGGAGTAGTGGACGGCGCTGGCCGTGGCGGGCTTGGCGCGTTCAGTCAGGTCCTGGTGCGTGATCACCACGTCGTAGGTGTCGCTGAGGTTGGCGATGGAGGCGTTGGTGACCTTGACGTCCGGGAAGCCGGCCGCCTTGATCTTGTTCCGGAGCACGGAGGCGCCCATGGCGCTCGAGCCCATGCCGGCGTCGCAGGCGAACACGATGTTCCGCACCGGCCCGGCCAGGACGCCCACGCCGCCGCCTGCGGCAGCGCCTGCGCCGGTCAGGGTGGAGGCAACGGAGCTCTTCTTGCCCTTCATCTGTTCCATCCGGGAGGTGGCGTCATTGAGGTCAACCTCGTCGCTGTGCTTGGTGGTCTTCATGATCACCGAGGCCACCAGGAAGGACACCGTTGCCGCCAGCAGGACCGCGAGGATCACGCCCAGGTAGCTGTCGCGGGAGGTCTGGGCGAGCACCGCGAAAATGGAACCCGGGGCGGCCGGGGCGACCAGGCCGGAGCCGGTGACGGCCAGGGTGGCGATGCCCGTCATGCCGCCGGCGATGGCAGCCAGGATGAGCAGCGGGCGCATCAGCACGTACGGGAAGTAGATCTCGTGGATGCCGCCGAGGAAGTGGATGATGGCAGCACCCGGAGCGGAGGCCTTGGCGGCGCCGCGGCCGAAGAACATGTAGGCCAGCAGGATGCCGAGGCCCGGACCGGGGTTTGCCTCCAGGAGGAACAGGATGGACTTGCCCTGCTCCAGGGACTGCTGGACGCCAAGGGGGGTCAGGACGCCGTGGTTGATGGCGTTGTTCAGGAAGAGGACCTTGGCCGGCTCGATGAAGATGCTGGTCAGCGGCAGCAGGCCGTTGTCCACCAGGAACTGCACCACATTGCCGGCGCCGGCGCTGAAGGCGGAGACCACCGGTGCAATCGCGTAGAAGCCCAGCATGGCCAGGAGGGCGCCCCAGATGCCGGCCGAGAAGTTATTCACCAGCATCTCGAAGCCGGGGCGGATCTTGCCGTCCCAGATCGAGTCGATCTTCTTCATGGTCCAGCCGCCCAGGGGGCCCATGATCATGCGCCGATGAACATCGGGATGCCGGCGCCCACGATGACGCCCATGGTGCCGATGGCGCCCACCACGCCGCCGCGGACGTCATAGACCATCTTGCCGCCGGTGTAGCCGATCAGCAGGGGCAGCAGGTAGGTGATCATTGGTCCCACGAGGCCGGTGTTGGGTTCGCCTTCGGCGTTGGTGCCGAAGCCGCCCAGTTCGGGAACCGGCAGCCAGCCCTTCTCGATGAAGAGCGCCGTGATGAGGCCCCAGGCGATGAAGGCACCAATGTTGGGCATGATCATTCCGGACAGGAATGTTCCGAACTTCTGGACGCCAACCCGCATGCTGGTGCGGGGTTTCGCAACTGTTTCTGGTGCCATGTGATTTCCTAACCGTCTGTCCTGCTGCTCCGCAGGATGGTCCGATGGTGACGAGCGACGTACTGCTGTGTAACGGGCTGATGCGCAGGAGGCTGCTTCAGGCCGGGCTGGTGGAGATCCGGTGCAGCCATTCGAGGAAGAGTTTGAGTTCCGAGCTCGAGAGCTGGTCTGAATGCGAGGCCTGAAGTGCGGCGTTCAGGGCGATCGCAGCCACCACAACCGAGGACTTCCCGGTATCGCCCGGCACCGGACCCGTGGAGGGCTCGGCGGACACCGCAAAGATCATGGCGTCCCGGGTCATGGTGGACAGTTCGAGGTTCCGTTCGGAGGCGGGCTCCGCAATCAGCATCAGCGTCACGCCCACGTTGGCCGCCAGGATGGACCTGGCCGCTTCCCGGGGCTGGACGTTCAGCTGGCCCGCCGCCGCTGCCTTGTTCAGCATCTCCTCCATCAGGGCCTCGGCATCGGCAACGATGGCGGGGCGGCTTTCCGGGCGGATGTTGCCGAACATCACCAGGTACAGCTCCGGCTGGTTGAGGCCGAACTGCACGTGGTTGTCCCACATTCTCCGGATGTCCTCAAGCGGATGCCCGGAGGGGGCGAAATCCCTTTCGCCCGCGACATATTCCTCAAAACCCGCGGCGACGACGGCGTCGAACAAGCCCTCCTTGTCGCCGAAGTGGTGGTACAGGGTGGGAGCCGAAACCCCTGCCAGCTGGGTGATCTGGCGGGTGGAGACGGGAGCCCCCGCGGATTTTGCCAGCAATTCGGCCGCCGCACGCAGCAGTCGCATTTTGGGGGGAAGCTGGCCATCCAAACTCATAACCGCTACCCTAGCACCTATAGCATTGCTATATGAACTGAATCACATACAATTTTTTCAGGCACGTTTCCCGCCCTGGACGTAGCAGTCCTCTGGCGGTCCCGGCACGCGCCGGAGATCCTGACGCGCCTGGCTACCGGAAGAGAATGAGGACCTTCAGTGCAGAACTTCCCAGGAGTAGGCGTCAGTCCAGGCCGCGTCATCGGAGTCATCCGGCAGATGCCGAAACCGATCAGCGAACCTCCCGCCGGTGAACAGCTGGCACCGGGCACGACGGCCGAGGAAGCAACTGCAGCCCTGAAGGCGGCGTCCCAGGCGGTACACGATGAACTGAAGGCACGCGCCGCGCACGCCACCGGCGACGGCAAGGCGGTCCTCGAAGCCACCGCACTGATGGCCAAGGACACCATGCTGATCAAGGGCGCCAGCAAGCTCATTGCCCGCGGCGTGTCCGGCGAGCGCGCCATCTGGGAATCAGGCTCCTCGGTCTCCGAAATGCTCCATAACCTGGGCGGTTACATGGCTGAACGGGCCACCGACGTCCTTGACGTTCGTGCCCGGATCGTCGCTGAGCTCCGCGGTGTTCCCGCGCCGGGCATCCCCAGCTCCAGCACCCCGTTCATCCTGGTGGCCGAGGACCTCGCCCCGGCCGACACCGCCACCCTGGACCCCAACAAGGTGCTGGCCCTGGTCACCTCCGGCGGCGGCCCGCAGTCCCATACCGCCATCATCGCCCGCTCCCTCGGCCTTCCCGCCGTGGTCGCCGCGGTGGGCGTGGACGAACTCCCGGACGGCACCGAGGTCTACGTGGACGGGGCTGCCGGCAGCATCACCGCCCAGCCCGACGGATCCCTCCGTGCCGCAGCGGAAGCGTGGGCCGCCACGGCTTCCCTGCTGGCCGAGTTCAGCGGAACGGGCGCGACGGCGGACGGCCACCTTGTGCCGTTGCTCGCCAACGTGGGCGGCGGCAAGGACGCCGAGGCGGCCGCCAAGCTGGGCGCCGAGGGCGTGGGCCTGTTCCGCACCGAATTCTGCTTCCTCGAGCGGGACACCGAGCCCAGCGTTGAAGAGCAGGCCGCAGCCTACAAGAGTGTTTTTGATGCCTTCCCGGGCAAGAAAGTGGTCCTGCGCACCCTGGATGCCGGCGCGGACAAGCCGCTTCCGTTCCTGACTGACTCCACTGAGCCCAACCCGGCCCTCGGCGTCCGCGGCTACCGCACCGATTTCACCACTCCGGGCGTCCTCGACCGCCAGCTGGAAGCAATCGCGCTGGCAGAGAAGCAGTCGGAGGCGGACGTGTGGGTGATGGCACCCATGATTTCGACGGCCGAGGAGGCAGCCCACTTCGCTTCCATGTGCGCAGGCGCCGGCATCAGGAACCCCGGCGTGATGGTGGAGGTCCCCTCCGCCGCCTTGACGGCCGAATCCATCCTGCGTGAGGTGAACTTCGCCAGCCTGGGCACCAACGACCTCACCCAGTACGCCATGGCGGCCGACCGCCAGCTCGGTCCGCTCGCCAACCTGAACACCCCATGGCAGCCGGCCGTCCTGCGCCTGGTGGGGCTCACCGTTGAAGGCTCCCGGGCAGAAGGCAGCGGCAAGCCCGTGGGCGTCTGCGGGGAGGCTGCCGCGGATCCCGCCCTCGCCGTCGTACTGACGGGCCTTGGCGTGAATACCCTGTCCATGACCGCGCGCTCCATTGCGGCCGTGGCCGCCGTGCTGAAGACCGTCACGCTGTCCGAGGCCCAGCAACTTGCCAAGCTGGCGCTGTCCGCACCGAGCGCCACCGAGGCACGGGCGTGGGTGCGGGAGAAGCTCCCTGTCCTGGAGGAGCTGGGGCTCTGATCAGGCGCTGACGCCGAACCCGTCCACCGCGCGGACCCATCCGCTGATGGTTTCCGCCGCGGTTCCGGGAGCCGTGTGCTGGAAGACGTGGCCCTGCCCGGGGATTTCGCCGGCGGTGCCCTGCGGGGCAACGCCGGCCAGGCGCGCGCACCACGGGCGCCGCGCGATCGGGTCCTTGGCGCCCCGGAGCACCAGCACGGGCTGGCTGACGCGGGCCAGCCGCCCGGTGATGGGGTATTCCATCATCACCGGCAGCTCGGTGAAATACCAGCGCAGGCCGGCCCGGAAATAGTCGCCGAACACAATGATGTTGGCGGACAGGGATTCACTGAACAGCGCGTCCCTGGCCAGTGCCAGGGACTGCCGCGCCACCGAATTCCGGCTGTCATCCACCACCGGCCCCATCAGGACGGCGCCGGACACCTGGCCGGGCTCCTGCAGCGCCAGCTCCACCGCAAGCTGGCTTCCCATGGAATGGCCCACCGCCAGGTAGTGCCGTACGCCGGCTTCCGCCAGCACCGCGGTCACGAAGGCGGCAAAGTCTTCCACTCGAAGCCGGCGGCGGGGGCGGTCAGCGTTGCCGAATCCCGGCAGGTCGAAGGTGTAGACGTCGGCTGCCTTGGCCAGCTCCTGGTGCAGCCGTGCCAGGTAGCGGTGGGAGACGCCGATCCCGTGCAGCAGCACGTAACTTGGCCTGGGCCCGGCGACGGCGGGCAGGACCGAGGCATAGAGCTTTCCCTGCAGGCCGCCGTGTTCCACGTCCTGTCCGCCACTCAATGCCATCAGCCGAGCATACCGCCAGCCGCGGCGGGGCACCGGTAGGCTGAAAATATGGCATTGATAGCTCCCCGGATGACCGGCGCCCTCCCCCGGGAAGACGCGGACAAGCTGCAGCGGGCACTTGCGGGCAGCGATGACATCACCGTCTTCGTGGACGGCACGGTCCACCGGCTGCCGCCCCTGGCCCGGGGCGCCGTCGTCGATCTCCTCCACCGGTTCAGCCGCGGCGAAGCGGTCACGGTCAGCAGCGTGGAGGAAATGCTGACCACCTCCAAGGCCGCGGAACTGGCCGGCATCTCGCACACCTACCTCCGCAACATGACGGACCGCGGCGAAATCCCGGTGGAGTACCGCGGTACGCACCGGCGCATCCCGCTGGCGGCCATCATGGCCTGGCTGGACAAGCAGAAGCTTGAACGGCAGAAACTGGAGCACCAGAAGAAGGAATCCAGGAAGAAGTCCGGCCCGCAGGAAGCGGTGGACGGGCAGGACGCCTAGATCCTTGGCCGGCCTGCCCAGCGCCGCATCTTAAGGGCTGCGTGGAGTTCCAGCCGGGGCAGCCCCTTGAGCGGGTCCACGCCCAGGAGCTGCCGGATCCGGCCCAGCCGGTTGTAGATGCTGCTGCGGTGCAGATGCAGCCGCGCGGCCACGTCCTGCACCGAGCCGTCGTTGTCATAGAGGAGCTCCAGGACGGGAATGAGCTCACCGTTGCGGTCGTGGTCCTCCAGCATCCGGAAGTAGACGGAGCCGGAGTCCGCCCAGGCGCCCACCCCTCCCCCGGCGGAGGCCAGCAGCTGGTACACGCCGGCCGCCCGGCAGTCCACGAGTTCGCCCAGCTGCGGGTCCACCGCGGCGGCCTGCGCGGCAACCCTGGACTGGCGGTACGCCTCGGACAGCTGCCGGGTCCTGCTGAAGCCTTCACTGATGCCCAGGATGATGCGGTGGACCGGGCGGCCCGAGCGTTTGGCCAGTTCCAGCTGGTAGTGCACCAGGACCTGGGCGTGGTTGGCCCGGCCGGTCGATTCGCGGAACAGCACCACGGAATGGGTCTCGGTGCCGGCGCTGAACAGGGCAGCATCAACACCCACGGTCGCCTGCAGCGCGGTGGAGCGGTGGGTCAGGGTGGCCGCGATGGGATCCGGTCCGCTGGCCCAGCCGTCGGCATCGAGGACCGTGACCATCTGCCACGGTCCCTTCCCCTGGACTTCCTTCCACCCGGCCACGGCGGCCACCGCGTTGGGTTCTCCGGCGCAGGCAGCCAGGAACTCCCGCTCCCGGCTCCGCCGGTACTCGGATTCGGCGGTGTTGGAATCCAGCAGCAGCCCGGACAGCAGTTCCAGCTCGTGGTTGACCGCCGGAAGCTGGGTGAGGATGGCCGCTGGATTCTCCTCGGCCGAGTCCTGCTGCACCCACAGGTATCCCACGCGGAACCCGCGGACCATCAGCGGGACGCAGACGCGGCCCAGCATTCCCAGGTCCGGGTTGGCCGGGACCACCACGGGGCGGACGGCGGTGGCGATGCCGTGCGAGAGTTGCCAGGCGGAGACGTCGGCGGGCACCTTCTTGCTGAGCAGGAAGTTCACCCGTACCCGGTCGGCGTGGGACTGGTTTGAGCTGTAGGCGAGGAGCACCCCGTCCAGGTCCTCGAGCGACAGCCCGCGGCCGAGCTTTTGCGCCACCTGCTCCACGAGCTGCTCCACACCCTGCTGCATGGGGCAACACTACTGCTTGTGGACGTGCGCGGACGAACGGACAGCAGGCGACACCTGACGCCCCAGGACTCGACATCTGTCGATCCTAAACGGGAGAAATCCGCGGAATCATGCGGTTCTCCCTGCATGCCCGCCACTGGTCCATGTCAGCTGGCTCACAAGCGGATTTATCGTGGAAACACGAAATCCTTCCGCACTTTCCGGCCCACACGGCCGAGAACCTGGAGCCCACGATGATCATCGGTGTCCCCAAAGAAATCAAGAACAACGAATTCCGGGTGGCCATCACTGCCGCCGGTGTCCACGAGTTCCGCACGCATGGCCACACGGTCCTGGTGGAGCGCGGCGCGGGCCTCGGTTCAGGCATCACCGATGAGGAATACTCGATCGCCGGCGCGGAAATCGTCAACGAGGCGGACGATGTTTGGGCCCGCGCGGACATGGTCATGAAGGTGAAGGAGCCCATCAAGGCCGAGTACCACCGCTTCCGCAAGGGCCTGATCCTCTTCACCTACCTCCACCTCGCCGCCGAACCGGAACTGACCCGCGAGCTCATCAACTCCGGCGTCACGGCCATCGCCTACGAAACGGTGCAGGAGGGACGCACCCTGCCCCTGCTCGCGCCCATGTCCGAGGTTGCCGGCCGGCTGTCCGTCCAGGTGGGTGCGTCCTCGCTGATGGCGCCCGCCGGCGGCAAGGGCATCCTGCTGGGCGGCGTGCCCGGCGTCCGCCCCGCCAAGGTTGTTGTGCTCGGAGCCGGCGTTGCCGGAACCAACGCTGCGGCGATGGCGCTGGGCCTGGGCGCCGACGTCACCATCCTGGACATCAACATCAACCGGCTCCGCGAACTGGACGCCCAGTACCAGGGCCGACTCAAGACGGTGGCTTCAAACAAGTACGAGATCGAGAAGTCCGTGGTGGACGCCGACCTGGTGATCGGCTCGGTCCTGATTCCCGGCGCCAAGGCCCCCAAACTGGTGACCAACGACCTCGTGGCGCGGATGAAGCCCGGCTCGGTCCTGGTGGACATCGCCGTGGACCAGGGCGGCTGCTTCGAGGACACCCACCCCACCACGCACCAGGAACCCACGTACAAGGTGCACAACACCATCTTCTACTGCGTGGCGAACATGCCCGGCGCCGTCCCCAACACCTCCACGTACGCGCTGACCAACGTCACCCTGCGCTACGCGGTGGCCCTGGCCAACCTGGGCGTCAAGGCGGCGTTCGACCGTGACCCCGCCCTCGCAGCCGGGCTCAACATCGCCGCCGGCCACGTCGCGCACCACTCGGTTTCGGAGGCGCACAACCTGCCCCTCGTGGCGGACTGGCACGAGCTCGTTTCGGCCTAGCAGGAGGCGCTACCGGGCCAGCCCGCGTGCCGCCTCGATGATCTTCAGGGTCTCGACGGCGTCCGCCGGGTCCACGGGAAGGGGCGCGCCGGAGGCGGCACCGCCGTCGTGGATCTTCCCGGCGAGCAGCCGGTAGAACTCCGGATAGGCTCCACGCTCGGTGGGCAGGACATCCAGGTGGCCGTCACGGCCCAGGAGCCCTGCCCATTCCGGCGCCTCCACCCCGTATTCCGCGTCGAGGGGGCTGCCTCCGGCCACAATGTAGGGTTCCTGCGGGTCCACGCCGTGCTTGGTGTAGCCGCCCACCGAGCCCAGGACGCGGAAGCGCGGGGCCTGCTGCGCGCAGAGCATGTTCATGTGCAGGTGGCTGAGCACCCCCGTCTCGTGGCGCAGCACCACGAACACATCGTCATCCGCCCGCTCGTCGGAGCGCCGCGCCCGCAGCTCGGCATGGGTCACCGTGGCCGGGCCGAAGAGCTGGAGCGCCTGATCAATGAGGTGGCTGCCCAGGTCGAACAGCGCACCGCCTCCTTCGGCTGCCGTTGCGCGCGCCTTCCAGGCCTTGGCGATGATGGGGGACCAGCGCTCGAAGCGCGACTCGAACCTTGTCACGGTGCCGACGGCGTCCACCTCCAGCAGTTTCCGCAGGGTCAGGAAGTCGCCGTCCCACCGCCGGTTGTGGAAGACCGTCAGCACCCGGCCCAATTCCCCGGCCAGTTCGATCAGTTCCTGCCCCTGTGCACTGGTGACGGTGAAGGGCTTGTCCACCACCACATCCAGCCCCGCTTCCAGGGCAGCCCTGGCCAGGGGGTAGTGGGTGGCCGGCGGGGTTCCCAGCACCACCAGGTCCAGGTCGCCCGCAACGTCCAGGACGGCGTCACCATTGCGGACTGTCTTGACCCCCGGATACCGGGCGCTGGCAGCCGCTTGCCTGCCGGCGTCGGACGTTGCGACGACGTCCAGCGAGTAGCTGGGGTCAGCCGCGATCAGCGGGGCGTGGAAGACGCTTCCGGACAGTCCGTAGCCGACGACGGCAGTGCGGATGGGGCGGGCAGCAGCAGTACCGGTCATAGGGCTACCGTACTCCCGCACGCTCTCTCACTTAATGGCCCTTAACCGCTAACGCTCTCTCACTTCCGGAAAGGAAGCGAGAGAGCGTTGCGGGAAAACCAACGTTAAGTGAGAGGGCGTCCCGGGGGCAGGGTTACTTCTTTTCCCAGCCCAGGGTGGTCCAGTCCGGAACCTGGGACAGGCTCTGGAACAGGGACGGGCCGTAGTTGGCCAGGCCGGTGCGGACGAAGGAGATCTGCGGGCCGTTCATGACCACGCCCATGGAGAAGTACTTCGCCATGTGCTCCTTCTCAACCTCCATGGCTGCCTTGTTCCGCTCGGCGTTGTCCTCGATGGAGGCGAGCTCGGCGATCCTCTTGTCCAGTTCAGCGTCTCCCAGGCCGTTTTCGTTGGTCTTGGAGTCGTAGTACTGCTTGACGGCGGACGTCGCATCCGCCCCAACGGTGTAGCCGGAGACGCTCACGTCGAACTCGCGGCCGCCGATGACCTTTCCGAAGTCGGCAGAGGCCCGCTGATCGATGCCCACGTCCATGCCGCCGGCCTGGAGCTGCTTCTGCAGGGTCTGGGTGAAGGCCAGCGTGGTGGGATCGTCACCGAAGTTGCTGATCTTGAAGGAAACAGGCTTGCCGTCCTTCTCCATGACGCCGCTGGCGTTCTCCGTGTACCCGGCATCGGTCAGGACCTTCTTGGCGGCATCCGGGCCGGTCTCCTTCACGGGGTAGTTGTCCTGGTAGTAGTCCGAGAACGGCAGGAGCATCATGGAACCGGAGCTGGGCTCCTCCCAGTTCAGGCCGTTGAACCGGACCTTGCGCAGCGCCTCACGGTCCACAGCGGCGAACATGGCTTCCCGGACGGCGACGTCGGTGATCCGCTGGGCGTTGATGTTCAGGCCGCCGGCGAACAGCCGCTGGCCGCGGCGGACCTCGGCGTCTTTGGTGCCTTCCAGCTGCTTGTAGAGCGCGATGGTGTTGGCGGACATCGCATCGATCTCGCCGTTCTTGAAGGCTGCAATCTGGGCGCTGGTTTCCAGCTGACGGAAGACCACGCTCTCCAGGACCGGCTTCGTGCCCCACCACTTCTCATTGGGCACCAGGGAAAGGGTCTTGGCCGCGGGGTCGTACTGGTCCACCTTGAACGGGCCTGCCATCCACTCCGGGTGCATCTCGCCGACAAAGCCCTCGTTGAAGATCTCCGGCGTGTTGACAGCCGGGTGGATCAGCCCGAAGAACAGGTCTTCGAGCGGGTAGACCGGCTGCGTCATCTTGACGATGACTTCCTTGTCGCTGCTTCCGGCCTCGACAGACTCCACGAAGGCGTAGGAACCGGAGGACACGATGTCGTAGCCGGCATCCGGGCTCTTCAGGATGTTCCAGGTGTTCTGGAAGGCCTTGATGTCGATCGGCGTGCCGTCGTTGTACGTTGCTTTGTCGTTGACCTTGATGGTGACGGTCTGCTTGCCGTCAACCATCTCGCTTTCCACGGACTCGCAGAAGTCCTTGTTGGGGCTCGCCTTGCCCTCGAAGTCGACCTTCCAGCAGCCGCCGATGCCGCCACCCGTCACTGCAACGGGGTTGATCGGAGCCATCAGGGCGGAGTTGTCCGAGCTGTTGCCGTTATTGGAGAAACCGTTGAAGTCCGGACCGATGCTGCCCAGCGGAAGTGTCACCTTGCCGCCCTGTTCAAGATCGGCCGCAGGCTTCTCGTTGATGCTGATGAGCTTGGACAGGTCGCTGCCTGCCTCCTGCCCCTTGGCCGTTTCGGGGCCAGTGGCTCCGCCACCACCGCCGCAGGCCGTCAGCGCCAGGGCAGCAGCAATGGCAGCTGCCCCGCCGATCCTGTTCAGATTCCTCATGGTTTTCCCTTCGTTGAGTGCGGGTGGAGTGATGGGTCGACTAATCCTAGGGCGCATGGTGGTCCGCCGTGTCGTGGACTACCAGCATGTCTTCATCCAGCTGTCCGTCCGGGAAGAAACAGGCAAAGCGCTGGTCCGGCGACGGCCCGGGGGCAGCCTCCAGGGTCCGTGCCGCCTCTGATGGCGTCACGGGCTCCAGCGGCGGCTCCAGGCTGAGGCACTTTTCCTGTTTTGCGGGCGGCAGGGCGGCGAAGACAGGGCACCGGGTGGCGAAGTTGCAGCCCTTGGGCGCGTCCAGCGGGGAGGGCAGGTCGCCCTTGAGGATGATCCGTTCGCGGGTGCGTTCCACCTGGGGGTCAGGTACGGGAATGGCGGACAGGAGGGCCCGGGTGTACGGGTGGCGCGGGTTGCCGAAGACCCGGTCAACCTCCCCGATCTCCACAATCTTGCCCAGGTACATCACGGCGACCCGGTTGGAGATGTGCCGGACCACGGAAAGATCGTGCGCCACCAAAAGGTAGCTCAGCCCCAGCTCGGCGCGGAGCCTGTCCAGGAGGTTGATGACCCCCGCCTGCACCGAAACATCCAGGGCCGAGACGGGCTCGTCCAGGACCACCAGCTTGGGGTTCACGGCCAGCGCCCGTGCAATGCCAATCCGCTGGCGCTGGCCGCCGGAGAACTGGTTGGGGAAGCGGTTGACATGGTCCGGCTGCAGGCCCACCAGCCTCATCAGCTCCATGATCCGTTTCTTGATGGCCTGCCGGTCCATGCCTGCGTTCTGCAGCGGTTCGGCGAGGACTTCGTAAACGGTGAACCGCGGGTCCAGGGCGCCGGTGGGGTCCTGGAACACCATTTGCAGTTCCCGGCGCATCGCGCTTTTGGTCCTGGCGTCCGCGGCCTGCTTGTTGCTCAGGCCGCCGATGACCACCTCGCCGTCCTGGTCCTTGTGGAACTCCATGATTTCCAGGAGCGTGGTGGTCTTTCCCGAACCTGATTCGCCGACGATCGAGAAGCACTCCCCCTCGCGGATGTCGAAGCTGATCCCGTCCACGGCCTTGACCGTGCCGATGCGGCGCTTGAGCAGGGCTCCCTTGGTGAGCGGGAAGTGCTTGCGGATGTCCTTCAGTTCCAGGACTGCGGAGCGCTCCTCCCGCGGCATCGCATCGAAGCGGGAGACGGGCACCGGCGGAGCCGCAAAGACGTCCTGGGCGTCCACGTCCGCTCCAAGCGACTCCGATTTGATGCATGCGGCGCGGTGCCGTGCACTGCCCGGGACCGCCGACAGTGGGGGCTCCCCGGCACGGCACGGGTCCGAGGCCAGCGGGCACCGGGGGGCGAACGAGCAGCCGGTGGGCTGGTGGAGCAGGTTGGGCGGCATGCCCTCGATGGGCACCAGGGACGTCTTTTCTGCCACGTCCACCCGGGGCACGGCCCCCAGCAGGCCCATGGTGTACGGCATGCGCGGGTTGTAGTAGATGTCATCCACCCCGCCGGTCTCCACCGGCCTGCCCGCGTACATGACCATGATGTCGTCCGCCATCCCGGCCACCACGCCGAGGTCGTGGGTGATCATGACGACGGCGGCGCCCGTCTCTTCCTGTGCTGTGTGGAGCACCTCGAGGACCTGCGCCTGGATGGTGACGTCCAGCGCCGTCGTCGGCTCGTCCGCGATCAGGACCCGCGGGTTGTTGGCGATGGCGATGGCGATCATCACGCGCTGACGCATGCCGCCGGAGAATTCATGCGGAAAGGCCCGCAGCCTGTCCTTGGGGCTGGGAATCCCCACCATGGCCAGGAGTTCGACGGCGCGGGCTTCCTTCGCCTGCCTGCTCATGCCGGGGTTGTGGATGGTGAGCGCTTCGATGATCTGGGTGCCCACCGTGTACACGGGCGTCAGGGAGGAAAGCGGGTCCTGGAAGACCATGGCCAGTTCATTGCCGCGGTAACCGCACATGGCTTTGTCGCTGAGGCCGAGCAGTTCCCGGCCGTTAAGCCGGACGGAGCCGGAGACCTCCGCGGCGGCGGGCAGGAGTCCCATGATGGCCAGGGAGGTGACGGACTTGCCGGAACCGGACTCCCCCACGATGCCAAGCGTCTTGCCGGCCATCAGGTCGAAGTCCACGCCGCGGACGGCGTGGACCATCCCGTTTTCGGAGGTGAAGCGGACGTGCAGGTCGCGGACCGACAGCACGGCGTCGCTGGGGGCCGCAAGCCCGGCAACGTGGAGCCGCTCCGCCGGCAACCCTGCGGACTCCGCCGGCCCGGCGGTGGTTTCGCTGCTCATGACGCCTTCTTCTGCACGAGTGACTGGTCGGTTCCGTTGTTCCTGGCCCTCTTTTTCCTCGCCTTGCCGCTGGAACTGGAGCTGGGGTCGAAGGCGTCACGCAGGCCGTCGTTCATCATGGCCAGGGACCCGGTGAGGAGGAACATGACGGTCAGGGGCACCCAGAACATCCAGGGGAACGTCTGGACCTGGGAGGTGGCGCCGCCGATCAGCACGCCGAGGCTGACGTCCGGGAGCTTGATGCCGATGCCAATGAAGGAGAAGGCAACCTCCGCAAGGATGGCGGCGGTGACGCCGCGGGTGATGTCCAGGACCAGCAGCGAGCCGATGTTCGGCACCAGGTGCCGCCAGATGATCCGGCGCGGCGGCACTCCCATGTACTGGGCCGCCTTGACGAAGTCCCGCTGCATGAGGGACATGGACAGTGACCGGATGAGGCGTGCGGTTCCCATCCAGCTGAAGACCAGCAGGACGATGATCAGCAGCAGCCAGGAGGGCAGGTCCTGTTTGAGCCCCGCTCCGCCGCCGCTGGTGGCCACGGCAACCACCAGGAGTGCCGGCATCATGATGAGCGCTTCAAGGACGAAAAGCATCAGCTTGTCCACTTTGCCGCCGAAGTAGGCCATGGTGCAGCCGTAGACCGCGGCTATAAGGACCGAAACAAGTCCCACCACCAGGCCGATCAGGATGGAGATCCGGGTTCCCTCCACCGTCATGGCGTAGAGGTCGATGCCCGCCTGGGAGGTGCCCAGGTAATGCTCGGCGGACGGCGGCATCCCGATGTTGAAGGGGTCGATGGTTTCCTTGTCCCAGGGCGTGAAGTACCCGCCCACAAAGGAGAACAGGGTCAGGGCAAGGAAGATGGCCAGGCCGGCCACGGCTGTCTTGTTCCGCATGAACCGGCGGAAGATGATGGTGGACTTGCCGATGACGACGTCGGCGCCTTCCAGGTGCGCATCCTGCGCCGCTGCTGCCGGATCGACGGCGTTGAGGTTGGTCACGGCTACTGCACCCTCACTCTCGGGTCAACCAGGGTGGTGGCAAAGTCCGCCAGGATGGCTCCCAGGGCGAAAATGACCGAGCCGTAGGCGAGCGTGGCCGTGGCGGCGTTGACGTCCTGCAGCGAAATGGCGTCAATGCTCCAGGAGCCAACGCCGGGCCAGGCGAAGATCTTTTCCGCAAAGAATCCGCCGGCGAAGATGGCCGGGATGGTGAAGGCGATACTTTGTGCCACCGGGATGAAGGAGACCCGCAGCGCGTGCCGGGTTATGGCCTGGTTGCGGCTGAGCCCCTTGGCGCGGGCCGTCCGGACGAAATCCGCATTCACGTTGTCCAGTAGGTACTGGCGCTGGGCGATCTGGTAGGAACCCCATCCCACCAGGGTGATTGCGACGGTGGGGACCGCGTAATGCGCCAGCATGTCCACGAACTGCGCCCAGCCCGGTTCAATCCCGGGGGTGGAGATGCCGGTGACGAAGAAGATGCGTTCACCCACGGACTCGTTGATATTGATAGCCCCCAGTTGCACCAGGAAGTAGGCGATGGGTGCGGGCACGATGTAGGCAAGGTAGCTGTACGACGTGATGACCCGGTCCTGGAACTTGTACTGCCGGGCGGCGGAGTAGACCCCCAGGGCCACGCCGATGACAAGGGTCAGGATGATGGATGCGAGGAACAGCCTGGTGGAGATCCATACCCTGTCGCCGAACTCCGCGTTGATGAAGGCCCCGTTGGGGCTCCTGCCCCAGTCCCACCGGGTAACGATGGCGGTCAGCCAGTCGACGTAGCGCTCCCAGGGGCTCAGGTCCGGGTCCAGCCCTTTGAGCCGCATCGAGGCAGCAACCTGTTCGGGAGTGGGGCGCGGAATGCGTTCCTGCTCGAGCAATGCAGGCTTCAGGGAACTCACCGCGAGGAAGTAGCCCGCGGACGTCGTCAGGAAGATCATGACCACGTAAATGAGGCCGCGCCGCGCGAGATACCTGAGCACGCTATCTGGATCCTTCCGTCCCCACCGGATCAGCGGGAGTTGTACCGCGTCACCGGATCCATTGCCAGCGGGTAGCTGGCGACCCGCACCCTGGCCGGGCGTCCTGGCGGACTATGTCGCGGGTCACATTCCAGAGGAAACTACCACAGGCCGCCAGCGAATTTGCGGGCGACCGGGGCGAAAGCTACCCGCGGGTACCAGATTGTTATGAATAATTCTGTGAAGTTGATTTGACTGGACGCTGGGGCATCTGCCCGCGTAATCTATGCGCCTTTGACCACCCGTGTGACAAGATCCTGCCACGACGCAGCCAGCCTGTCAGCGGTAATCCCGTGGACCCGCACCAGGTTCAGAAGCCGCCCGGGGTCCAGGGCAGCGCCCAGGGAGCCCGCCATTAGCCATGGGTCGGAGGTGAAGCCTTCTTCGCGGAGCAGCACTTCGATATGGCGGTGCCAGAGCGCCGCTGCCGGCACCTCGAAGCGGCTGCTGCGCGAGGCGTTCTCCGCCGCGAGCACAAGGTCGCCGAACTCCACCACATACGCGATCCGCGCCGCCCCGAAAGCAACAAGCCGCTCAAGGCCGGGAGCGCCCGGCCCCAGGGGAGGTGGACCAAACAGGAAGCGCTCCTGGAACGCCGCTTCGGAGTCGTCGAGCAGCGTCAGCAGGAGGCCGGCCCGGCTGCCGAACCGGCGGAATACAGTTCCTTTGCCCACTCCGGCACGCTCCGCGAGACGGTCCATAGTGAGCGCCTGTGCGCCGCCCTCCTGGATGATCTCCCGGGCGGCCGCCAGCAGCCGCTCCCGGTTGCGGGCGGCGTCACTGCGTTCAGCTGCCGTCGCCGGCGTCATGCCCGGCCGCAGTGGGATGAGGCTCACAGCGTCATTCTAGCCCCCGGGAATAGAAACGGACCGTGGTCCGTTTAGCCTGGTGAAAGGCATGACCAGCCTCAGAGAAAACCGGCAAGCGGCGCCCCGCTGCCACCAAGACAAGGAGTTCTTATGACCAAGAGCAAAGTACTGACTCTCGTCGGCAGCCTGCGTGCCGAATCCACGAACCAGAAACTGGCGGAGGCAATCCAGCTCAACGCCCCCGAGCAGGTGGACGTCGTCATCCATGAAAGCCTGGGCAATATCCCCTTCTACAACGAGGACATCGACGTTGAAGGCAAGGTTCCCGCCGCTGCCGCCGCCCTCCGTTCGGCAGCCAGCGAAGCCGACACCGTCCTCCTGGTAACCCCCGAGCACAACGGCACGGTGCCCGCCGCCCTGAAGAACGCCATCGACTGGCTGTCCCGCCCCTTCGGCGCCGGCGCCCTCGCCGGCAAGCCCACCGCCGTCGTCGGAACTGCGTTCGGCCAGTACGGCGGCGTCTGGGCCCAGGACGAGGCCCGCAAGGCCGCGGGCATCGCCGGCGCCAGGTCCTCGAGGACGTGAAGCTGGCCGTCCCCGGCTCGATGGTCCGGTTCGCCGAAGTCCACCCCAAGGACGACGCCGAAGTGGTTGAGCAGATCAAGGGCGTATTCGATGCCCTTGCTGCTGCCGCACCCGCAGCCTAAGGCGCAATATCCCGCGGGCAACGCCCGGTCCGCCCTCCGACGGACCGGGCGTTGCCGCCTGCGGACACCGTGACCAACTCTTGTCCCAACCGGTACCTCCCGGACATACGCACCCGGAAGGGCCAGCCGTAGCATTGATGCACGAAACGTACCGGAACGGGATCGCGGTGCAGTCATGGCAGCAGGGCGGAGCGCCGGGAGGCGCCGGACAAGGAAGCGCTGGGCGGCGGCAGCCCTCGCCCTTCCGCTGCTCCTTGCCTCCTGCGTGAACCAGGCCCCACAAACACCCTCCGCCGCCTCCCCCAACCCGGGCAGCGGTTCCGTCAGCAGCCCTGCACCGACTCCCGTCCCCACCGCTCCCGCGCCGCAGCCTCAGGAGCCAGCCCCGGCCGGCACTCCCACCACGCCGCCCGAACCCACCCTCGCCCCAACCCCAACCCGGCCCTCGACCAGTCCCCCTGCAATGGCACCACCCCAGGGCCTGTCCGTCCCGGAGGCGGCGCGGCCGAGGGAAACAGCCGCAACACGGTCCCCGTCCCCCGCCAAGTCGAGTCCTCCTGTGAACCCCGCGGCACCACGGATGCTTACCGCTTACTACGTCCTCCTTGACGACGGCGGCAGCAGCGGCGTGCGTTTCGGCTGCAACGACAGCCTGGTGGGACTGGCCCGGGCCGCACCCGGGACCGAGCCCCTGCTGACTGCGGCGATGAACGCCCTGCTCCAAGGGGCCGGAGACGCCGACATTCCGCTGGATCCGATCGAGGTGTCGGATGTTTACAACGCCTTGGACGGCTCCGAGCTGACGTTCCTGTCCGGGAGCTTCGACGGGACCACCGTCACGGTCTACTTGGCCGGAACGCTCAGCCTTGGGGGCGCCTGCGACGTTCCGCGAGTGGAGGCCCAGTTGACCCACACCGCCGTGGCCGCCGTTGGCGCCATCAGGGCGGACGTTTACGTAAATGGACAGCCCCTTTCCGAGGTGCTGCGCCAGGACTAGCCCGTAGGCACTAATTTGCAACAGGTGTTGCTTTTTAGGCAACCCCCGGCTGTATCCTGTCGGTGTGAGCCACGAAACAATCGACGCAACCGGGACGCTGCCAGCGGAAGCAATAGATGCGATCGAACGGGCCGCCACATCGGCGCACCGGCACGAGGAACTGTTCTCGGACCGGGCCGCGAACATCCGCCAGTCCGCGGTTCGCGACGTCTTTGACATCTCCATGCGCCCGGGCCTGGTCTCCCTTGCCGGCGGAAGCCCCTACCTCCAGTCGCTGCCGCTGGAGCGGCTGGGTGCCACGGCGGCCCGGATCATTGCAGAGGACGGCCTGACCGCGCTGCAGTACGGGACCGGCCAGGGGACCCTGGAGCTGCGGACCCAAATCTGCGATGTCATGGCCGCCGAAGGAATCCTGGATGCCCTGCCAGAGAACGTGGTGATCACCGCCGGCTCCCAGTCAGCGCAGGACGTAGCCACGAAGGTCTTCTGCAATCCGGGGGACGTGGTGCTGGTGGAAGACCCGACCTATGTGGGCGCGCTCAACACATTCGAGTCCTACCAGGTGCAGGTGGAAACGGTGGGCATGGACGAATCCGGCCTGGTCCCGGAACTGTTGGAGGCAAAAATCGCGGCGCTGCAGCTGTCCGGCAAGAGCATCAAGTTCCTCTACACCATCCCCAACTTCAACAACCCCTCCGGTATCACGCTGGCAAAGGAACGCCGCCAGCAGGTCGTCGACATATGCCGCAAGGCGAATATTCTGGTCCTTGAGGACAACCCCTATGGGCTGCTGCGCTACAGCGGCGAGCCACTGCCTCCGCTGCGTGCCGATAACGCCGACGACGTCATCTACATGGGGTCGTTCTCCAAGATTTTCGCTCCGGGCCTGCGCATCGGCTGGGCCCTGGTGCCCGAACACCTGCAGCGCCGGTACTACCTTGCCGCTGAATCCGTCACGCTGTGCCCGCCCACCCTGAACCAGATGCTCGTCTCCGCCTACCTCCGCGACTACGACTGGAAGGGCCAGATCGAGACCTACCGGAGCCTGTACGCCGAGCGCTGCCAGGCGATGCTGGCCGCCTTGAAGGAATTCATGCCCGCGGGGACAACCTGGACCACCCCGGAGGGTGGCTTCTTTGTCTGGGTGACCCTCCCGGAAGGCCTGGACACCTACCCGCTGCTGCACAAGGCGATTGACGCGGGCGTGGTCTTTATCCCCGGCGCCGCCTTCACGCCGTCGGACGAGCCGTCCAACAAGCTGCGCCTCGCCTTCAGCGCGGTGCCCCCCGAGGCTATTACCGAGGGCGTGCGCCGGCTGGCGCCGGTGCTTCAGGAAGCCATCGCCGCGCTGTAGCGTTGGCCACACCAGTGCCGCGGAACCAAGCAAAGGAGCAAACATATGAGTGGAATCATCGTTGTTGGGGTTGACGGCAGCGGAACGGCAAAGAAGGCGGCGGAATCCGCCCGGGACCTGGCCCTCGCCCTGGATGCCTCGCTCCATGTGGTGACGGCCTTCGACAGTGACAGGACAGAGGTGTTTGGCAGCGGAAGCGACCAGTGGATCGTCTCCGACGCCGACGCCGCCGAGCATGTTGCGCGGACAGTGGCGGAATCACTGGGAGGCGGCGGGAAGGTAACGTACTCGGCTGCCCGCGGCCGCCCTGCTGACGCCCTGATCAAGGAGGCCATCCGGATGGAGGCCCGCATCATCGTGGTGGGAAACCGCAGGATGCAGGGCATCGGCCGGGTCCTGGGCAGCGTGGCGAACAGCGTGGCCCACAACGCGCCCTGTGACGTCTACATCGCCAACACGTACGACGCCGACTAGGAGTTACCGCGGACACTCCCCCTGGTGGCCAAGGTCGCCCCGGGGGGTGTCCGTTCTCACGCGCTATACGCCATTTAAGCCCTGAGCGCAAAGATAAAATTGAATCAGGCCCCAACGGTGCGGACAACAGCAGACACCACTACCAAGGGGCACCATTGATCACTCTCCAGCGCCGCCAGCTCGTAGGCCACGACATCCTCCTGGCCCGCCACGGAAACCACATCTGCTCCATGCGGGTTGACCGCAGCAACGGAACCGTCGTGGCACTGCTGGATGACGGCAGCGTTGACAGTGCGCCGAACCTCATTGCCCCTGACCTGCAGCTTCCCGAAACCGTAGGCAGCGTGCTGCGCGAGGACTGGAAGCTGCTGACGGCGTGGGCCGGAATGGCTGCCGCGATGGGCGTGCTGCTGACGGCTGCGGCTGTGGCCCTGGGGAACACCGCCGATCCGGCCGCCCTCGAGATGTTCACCACGATGTCCTACGGCGCCATCAGGCCCTGAAGCATCCACCAGATGCCCGCCATCACCACTCCCCCGAAGAGTGAGCCTGCCACCACCTGAGCCACGGTGTGCGCGCGAAGCACCACGCGCGACCAGCCGACCGCCGGTACCAGAAGCAGCAGCGGGGCCCACGCCGGCCCCAGCATCAGGACGGCGATAACGGTAGAGCAGGAAATGGCTGCTGCATGGCCGCTCATTTTCCAGAACGGGCTGACAGCGGCCAGGACCACCACCCCGCCGACCACGGCGAGGACCATGGCAACAACGCTCCGTGGCGCCCCCGCCGCCTCCAGGACCAGCAGCCCGGCCAGGATCGAGCCCAGCGCCATGAGCAGGACCGGTGCCCGCTGTTTCCTGTCACTGACGTGGTGGTCTGTGACCTTTCCAAGCCGCACCAGGACCAGCAGCAGGATCAGCGGCAGCACGCAGACGAACACGGCTGCCAGCGCCCCGTACACCATGGTTCCGGGGAACCCGTCCTCCGTCAGCGGGCTGACCAGCAGCTGGATGCTGACCACCACGGGCGGCTGGAACGCCTCGGTCAGCCATCTGGCGGTCCTGTTTTTCGCCCGGATGGTGTTGCTGTTGACAACCACGTCCCTTAGTCCAGGAGCAGCGCGGGCTCTTCCAGGATGGCCGCAACGTCTGCCATGAAGCGTGCGGACAGGTCACCATCCACCACCCGGTGGTCGAAGGAGCCGCCAAGGGTGGTGATCCAGCGCGGGATGACCTCACCGTCAAGGACCCAGGGCTTCTGCTTGATGGTGCCGAACGCCACGATGGCCACCTCGCCGGGGTTGATGATGGGCGTCCCCGTGTCGATGCCCAGCGCCCCGATGTTCGTGATGGTGAGCGTGCCGCCCTGCATTTCGGCGGGCTGGGTCTTGCCGGCCCGTGCAGTGGTGGCAAGGTTGTTCAGCGCGAGGGCCAATTCCTTGAGGGACAGGTCCTGGGCGTTCTTGATGTTCGGCACCATCAGGCCTCGCGGTGTTGCAGCGGCGATGCCCAGGTTCATGTAGTGCTTGACGTGGATCTCGGCGGCGTCGGTGCCGTCGGCGTTGTCCACCCAGGTGGCGTTGACGCTGGGGTTCCGTGCGGCAGCCAGATGACGGCCTTGGCCAGGATCAGCAGCGGCGAAACCCGGATGCCCTCGAAGTCCCGTGACGATTTGAGCCGCTTGACGAACTCCATGGTCCGGCTGGCGTCGACGTCCACGAAGATGCTGACGTGCGGAGCGGAGAAGGCCGACTCCACCATCGCCTTGGCCGTGGCCTTGCGGACACCCTTGACCGGAATCCGTTCAATCCGCTGGTCCTGCGGCTTGCCCGCCTTGCCCCAGAAGCCGTCCGCCTTGTCCAGTTCGGCGTCGCGCTGGGCCTGGTAGCTGACCAGGTCCTCCCGGGTTACCTCGCCGCGGGAACCGGTAGCCACCACATCCGCCAGGTCGATGCCCAGGTCCCGGGCAATCTTCCGCACGGGAGGCTTGGCCAGGACCCGGTTGACCAGCCCGGTAATGGTGCCGCCCAGGGTGGGCCGGTTGTCGATGGCGTCCGCCGGGGCGGAAGCGGCGGGGCGTGGGGCTTGGCTGACCTCCGCCGGCGTATGGGGCTGGACCGGTTCCACCTCGGGTGCGTTGACGGTCACGGCGGCAGAGGGCTGCACCTTGCGCGGGCGGCGCTTGACGGCGTCGGCCTTGGGGCCGGAACCCACCAGCGGACCGCCGGTCGGGGCATTGTCCTGCGCGTCGGCGTCGTCCCTTGCGCCCTCCTCGTCGGCAGGGAGCGTGCCGTACAGCGGCTGCACGGGTGCTTCCGGGGCGCGAACGTCAGCGGGCGTGGGATCGCCTTCCACTTTGTCGCTGACGCTGATGATGGCCGTCCCGACGTCGATGGTCACCCCTTCCGGGACCAGCAGCTCAGTGACGGTCCCGGCGAAGGGGGACGGCAGTTCCACGATGGACTTGGCGGTTTCGATCTCGCAGAGGACGTCGTTGATGGCAACGGCGTCGCCGGGCTTGACCTTCCAGGAGACGATCTCGGCCTCGGTCAGGCCTTCGCCGACGTCGGGCAGGTTGAACTTGTTGAGAGTCATGGTGTCCTCAGTAGGAGAGGGCGCGGTCCAGCGCCTCCAGGATGCGGTCGATGTCCGGAAGGTAGTCTTCCTCCACCTTCGCGACGGGGTACGGCATATGGAAGCCACCAACGCGGATAACGGGGGCTTCAAGCGAATGGAAGGCCCGCTCGCTGATGCGGGCCGCGATCTCGCCGCCGATCCCTCCGAAGGTAGGCGCCTCATGGGCGACGACCAGGCGTCCGGTCTTCCGTACGGAGGCGGTGACCGTGTCAAAGTCGAGCGGCGAGATGGAGCGGAGGTCGATGACCTCCACGCTGCGGCCGTCCTCCTCGGCCGCGTTGGCGGCGGCGAGGGCAACGGGGACCAGTGGCCCGTAGGCGACGACGGTGGCGTCGGTGCCTTCCCGAAGGACATGGGCCTTGAAGGGATCGGCGGCGTGGCCCGGCGCTTCGGTGTCAACCTCGCCCTTGAGCCAGTAGCGGCGCTTGGGCTCGAAGACGATCACCGGGTCCTGGCAGTCCACGGCCTGCTGGATCATCCAGTAGGCGTCGTGGGGGTTGGACGGGGTGATGATCCGGAGCCCTGCGGTGTGGGCGAACAGCGCTTCGGGTGATTCCGAGTGGTGCTCCACGGACCCGATGCCGCCGCCGTAGGGGATGCGGATGACCACCGGCACCGTGAGGTTGCCGTTGCTGCGGGCGTGCATCTTGGCCAGCTGGGTGGTGATCTGGTTGAAGCCGGGGAAGACGAACCCGTCGAACTGGATCTCGCAGACCGGCCGGTAGCCGCGCAGGGCCAGGCCGATGGCGGTGCCGATGATGCCGGACTCAGCCAGCGGGGTGTCCACGACACGGTCGGGGCCGAACTCGCCGATCAGCGTCGGTCACCCGGTACACGCCGCCGAGGGGGCCGATGTCCTCGCCCATCAGGAGTGACTTGGGGTTGCCGGCCAGGGTGGCGCGCAGGCCCTGGTTGATCGCCTTGGCGATGGTCATGGTGGTCATCAGTGGCCTGCCTTTGCTGCTGCCTGTCCCTGTTCCGCGGAGGAATCAACACCGGCAAAGCCGGCCTCGTATTCTTCGAACCATGCCAGTTCCTCGGCCACCAGGGGGTGGGCCTCAGCGTAGGTGTTGGCAAAGGCGGAGCGGATGTCCGGAGTCTCGAGGTCATGGGTGGTGCGCCGGACATAGGCCGCGAGTTCGTCGCCGTCGGCCTTGACCCTGGCAAAGAAGTCGTCATCCGCCAGGCCCTCGGCACGCAGGTACTTCTCCAGCCGGAGCAGCGGATCCTTGGCACGCCAGGCGTCTTCCTCGGCCGAAGGGCGGTACTTGGTGGGATCGTCGGCAGTGGTGTGCGCGCCAACGCGGTAGGTGAAGGCCTCGATCAGGACAGGACCCTTGCCCTGCCGGGCGTGCTCCAGGGCCCACTCCGTGACGGCGTGCACCGCGATGACATCGTTGCCGTCCACGCGGATGCCGGGAAAGCCATAGCCCTTGGCGCGGTTGGACAGCGGTACGCGGGTCTGCACGTTGGTGGGGACGGAAATGGCCCAGTGGTTGTTCTGGCAGAAAAACACCACAGGGGCGTTGTAGGAGGAGGCGAACACCATGGATTCGTGGACGTCGCCCTCGGAACTGGCGCCGTCGCCGAAGTAGGCGATCACTGCGGCGTCCGGTTCCTGGCGGGCCCCGCCGGCCGCTGCGGCCAGCTTCTGGTCCCGCTGGATGCCCATGGCATAGCCCACTGCGTGGAGTGTCTGGGCGGCGAGGACCAGGGTGTAGAGGTGGAAGTTGGTGTCCTTCGGATTCCAGCCGCCGTTGGATACACCGCGGAACTGGCGGAGCAGTTCAGCAAGGTCAACGTTCCTGGTCAGCGCGACGCCGTGTTCCCGGTACGTGGGGAAAATGTAGTCCTGCGGCTGGCTCGCCCGGCCCGATCCGATCTGGGCTGCTTCCTGTCCTGTGAGCGGAACCCACAGGGCCAGCTGCCCCTGCCGCTGGAGGGCGGTGGCCTCAACATCGAACCGGCGGATTGCGGCCATGTCCGCGTACAGCCCGCGCAGGCGCTCCGGCGTGAGCTTGTCCGCGTACTGGCTGTAGACCGGGTCAGCGCCGAGCTTCCCGTCAGGTCCCAGCAGCTGCACCATCTGCGCCGGGGGCTCGCCCATGACGGCTTCCGCGTCAGCTTCCCGCTGGTCGTCTACCGCTGTTCCGTCGAACTCGGTGGAAGGCAGATGTGTGCCCATACCGTCTCCTTGCTTGCCGCATCCGGATGCAATGCAATGTCGCTGGGATATATGCCTCTTACGGAATACATTCCCGTTGCGGCATATACATTGGCTTACTGATCCTAACTTTATCTTCAGTAGGTAGGCACGGGAGTACTTGTTAAGCGCTAGGAAGGACCTGAGGGCTTTGTATAGTCCGCACACAACTGCAGGAATCTCGTATTGGCCTCCTGCTCGCCGATGCTGACCCTGACCCCATCGCCCGGGAACGCCCTGACGGACAGGGCCCGGGCAGCGGCCAGGTCTGCGAAACGGGTACTTTCGGCACCCAGGGCCAGCCACACGAAGTTCCCTTGGGCATCGGGAACAGTCCAGCCCAGGTCCCGCAGGCCGGCCGCCACCCGGGTCCGCTCATCCACGAGCATTTGTACCCTTTCTACAACCTGCGGGAAATTCTGCAGCGAAACTATTGCTGCCTTTTCTGCAATCTGCGACACGGCGAACGGGGTGGCAGCCACCCTCAGGTGCTGTGTGAGCCCCGGGTTGGACACGCTGTAGCCCACCCGAAGCCCTGCCAGGCCATGGGCTTTGGAAAACGTGCGGAGCACCACCACGTTCGGGTACTTGCGGTAGAGGGCCAGGCCATCCACGGCGTCGGCTGCCCGGACGAACTCCTGGTAAGCCTCATCGATGACCACCACAACGCTGGAAGGCACGGAGCGATGAAGGCTTCAGTCTCTGCTGCTGCCAGCGCGGGACCGGTGGGGTTGTTGGGCGTGCACAGGAGGATCACCTTGGTGCGGGCAGTGACGGCGGCGGCCATGGCTGCCAGATCGTGCCGGCCATCGGCGGTGACCGGGATGCGGACACTCTCGGCGCCTGCCAGGCCAACGCTGATGGGATAGGCCTCGAACGACCGCCAGGCGTAGATGACCTCATCGGGCTTGCCATCGTCGTTCTGGCCTGCGAACGTGGCCAGGACCTGGTTCAGCGCGCCCAGGCTGCCGGCACCGGTGACGATGTCCTCCGCCGGGACGTCCAGGAATTCGGCAAGGGCCTCCCGCAACCGGCTGCTGAGCGGGTCCGGGTAGCGGTTGAAGTCCTGCTGGCGCGCGATGGCCTCCACAACGGCGGGGAGCGGCGGAAGCGGGTTCTCATTGGAAGAGAGCTTGTAGCTGGCCAGTCCTTCGACGGCGGCCGGCGGCTTCCCTGCCGCATAGCGGGGCAGCCGGCCCACCACCGGGCGCGGCGGAATCCCGTCGGCCGGGGCCTCTGAAGACGTCATGCAACCCAGACTACTTCTCTCCGTCTTGTAAGCCCGCGCACAGTGCCCTGTGCAAGCATGGTTCCATGGGCTCCTTCATTCTTCGGATCATCATCAACGCCGCAGCGCTGTGGGTGGCGAGCTGGATTCTGCCGGGACTGGAAATCTCCAGCTCCGCTGCCTCCGAGGCCGTTGCCGAACGCGGCGTCACAGAGGGCACCGACGCCGTCGGGCTCGTCCTGGCCTACCTGTTCATTGGCGCCATCTTCGGCATCGTAAACGCTTTCGTCAGGCCGCTGGTCAGGTTCCTCGCCCTGCCCCTCACCATCCTGACCCTGGGCCTGTTCACAATCATCATCAATGCAGCCATGCTCTACCTGACGTCCTGGATCAGCAGCTACACGCCGGTGGAGTTCACCATCGACTCCTTCTTCTGGACAGCTGTGCTGGCGGCAATCATCATCTCGCTGGTTTCGATGGTGGCCAGCGTCCTGCCAGGGGCACGGAAGCGCTAGCCCGCAGGGCCGGCCCTACCGGCCGCCATGCCCCCGCTCATGGGCGCGGGGGTCTTGGGGCGCGAGCGTGGGAGTGGGGCCCTTGGTGCGGGACAGGGAGTACCTGGTAGCCGTGGCCGTCCCGCCCGCTCCCAGGACTCCTGCCAGCACCGCGGTGGAATGCACAAGGGACGGATCGCTGCTGCCGGCGACCAGGCGTGCGGCTTCCTGGTACCCATCGAAACTGTGGCCAGGGCCCAGTCCCACATCCTCCCCTACCCGGACGTGAAGGTCGTTGGTCATTGTCACCGTGACCTGGTTGGCGGTGTCCGCATTGGGTGAGCCGTCGCTCCCGGGGACCCAGTCGGTCCGATGTTCCAGGTGGAGGGTGTTGACGTCAGGCGGCGGTGTTATCCGGCCGACGGGTGATCCCGCCGTGACGACATACTTCATGTCGTACTCGGATCGAAACTGCTGGTCGGCCGCCAGATTCATGGCGTGAATTCCGCCCTGGCTGTAGCCGGCAGCGACCACCGGCGATCCGGGTTCCGCTCCAGCCGACCGAAGCGCCTGGACAACGGCGGCATTGACGACCGCTGAATTACTGCCCAGCCCGTCTGCTATCCCACCGAGATCGAAGGGATTGCGGCCGGAGTCTTCCTCCGCCATCTGTGTGCCCGGGATGACCACCACGTACGCCTTTCGGCCGTCCTGGTCAACTTCGACAACCTCGATGTATCCGCTGCCCCGTTGTTCGATCAGCCGGATCCGCTCCAGGAGGCCGGCAGGTGAAGCCTTAAGGCTTATCGGAACGCTTTCCTCCTGCCGCACGTCGAGCGGTTCCGGCCTCAGACCTGGAATTCCACCCTCGACCAGGGACTTGAGTGCTGCCAGTGCAGCAACGGAGTCGCCCACCAGCATCTCGGCGGCATTTCGGTTGAGGAATCCTGTCCGCCAAAAGTCGGCGTGCTTCTCCAGTTCCGCCGCAGGGCTCCACATTCCGAGGCTCCTGAACGTCCGGGACCGGGCTTCCGCCGCTTCGTAATCATGCCTGCACTGGCGCACCCGGCTGCTGATCCCTTGGAGCTCAGTCCGAACGGCACGGAGGGCCTCATTCGCGGCACCCACCGCAAGGAGGGCTGCCGTTCCCGTGGACCGGGGCTCATTCTGGAATTGCGCCAGTTCCTGCCACACCCGCCACGCGTCGCCCTCTACGGCTCCGAGCCGGGATGCCAGGTCATCCAGTCGGGCTGAACCGGAGGCCAGTTCCTCAAGCTGGAAGCTGAATCCACCGATGCCTCCGGAGATGACCATGTTGCCCTCCCCGGCTGGACGGGACAGCCGGAAGGCCGCTCCTGTGTCCGACGGGGTTTCTTCCCCCATCAGGATGGCCCGCCGTAATTACACTCGGACGCCAGCACCGCCCTCGCGTGGCTCGTCACCGAGCTTGCCGCTTCGTGGAGGGAGTCGAGGACCCGACGCATGGCCGCGGCCTGGAGGCTGACCGTGTTCCGGTAGGCCTGGCCGGCCGGAGACTGCCATTCCTGCATTTGGATCTCCCGAAACCCCGCAAGTACTTCTTCTGCCCGGGCCTCACAGAGAATGAGCCGAGCAGCGAGCTGCTGTACTTCGGCGCTGCGCTGCGCGGTGACACCCCAGATACTGCCGCCAGGGTCGTTCCCCATGTGAGTTCTCCCCTCCTCCGGCTTCCCGGTGCCGTTGATACCCGTGCCGTTCTGGCTGTTGCGCCCACGCTACGAACAATCCGGGACCAGCCGAAGCACCGCCGTCGACTATGTGGACAAGTAACGTGGGCAGGCACGCTTCGGGGGCCACCTGAGTTCGTGAAACAATCAGCACATGCCTGAAACTGCCGCCACAGCTGATACACGTACGCCCTCAGGACGCCTGGCCCTCGCCGCGTCACAGGAAAAGATCGCCCTCGGTCCCCTGGACGGCCGCTACCAGTCCGCCGTAGCACCGCTGGTGGACTACCTGTCCGAAGCCGCCCTGAACCGGGACCGTGTGGCTGTCGAAGTTGAATGGCTCATCCACCTGACCAGCAACAACGTGCTCCCGGGCGCCGGAGCGCTCAGCCAGGACCAGCAGGACCAGCTCCGCGCCATCGTCACCGAATTCGACGCCGCCTCCGTGGCCGAACTCGCCGAAATCGAAGCGGTCACGGTCCACGACGTGAAGGCCGTGGAGTACTACATCGGCAGGCGCCTTCCCGGCATCGGCATCGAAAACCTGACGGCCATGGTGCACTTCGGCTGCACCTCCGAGGACATCAACAACCTCTCCTACGCCCTCGGCGTCAAGGGTGCTGTGGAGGACGTGTGGCTGCCCGCCGCCAGCGCCCTGGTGGCCCAGATCGGCAGAATGGCTGAGGACAACCGCTCCGTTCCCATGCTCTCCCGGACGCACGGGCAGCCGGCCACGCCCACCACCCTGGGCAAGGAGCTCGCGGTCATCGCGCACCGCCTGAACCGCCAGCTGGACCGGATCGCAAAGACCGAGTACCTGGGCAAGATCAACGGTGCCACCGGAACCTACGCCGCCCATGTCGCATCTGTTCCCGGCGCCGACTGGCAGGAGGTCTCCCGGTCCTTCGTGGAGGGCCTGGGACTGACCTGGAACCCCCTTACCACCCAGATCGAAAGCCACGACTGGCAGGCCGAGCTGTACGCCGACGTGGCCCGCTTCAACCGCATCCTGCACAACGTCTGCACCGACATCTGGAGCTACATCTCCATCGGCTACTTCGCGCAGATCCCGGTTGCGGGCGCCACCGGCTCCTCCACCATGCCGCACAAGGTCAACCCGATCCGCTTCGAGAACGCCGAAGCGAACCTGGAAATCTCGAATGGCCTGCTGGACACCCTGGCGGCAACCCTGGTGACGTCCCGCTGGCAGCGCGACCTCACGGACTCCTCCAGCCAGCGCAACATCGGCGTGGCCTTCGGCCACTCGCTGCTGGCCATCTCCAACGTGGCCAAGGGCCTGGAGCGCCTGGATGTTGCAGAGGACGTGATGGCCGGCGACCTGGACACGAACTGGGAAGTCCTGGGCGAAGCCATCCAGATGGTCATGCGTGCCGAGGCCGTCGCCGGCGTCAAGGGCATGGAGAACCCCTACGAGCGGCTCAAGGACCTCACCCGCGGCCAGCGCGTGGATGCCGCGCGCATGCGGGAGTTCGTGCAGAGCCTCGGCCTTTCCACCGAAGCCGAGGCACGCCTGCTCGCACTCACACCCGGCAAGTACACGGGCATCGCGGACCAGTTGGTGGACCACCTCAAGTAGCCCGCCCCGCAGGGGCAGGAGAATTACGACGACGGCGCCTGGCCTGGGAAGGCCAGCGCCTTCGCTCTGCCCGGGGACAGTGGGCAGGTCCTCAGCCAGGTGCCCGGGGTGCGAAACTTGAGAGCATGAAGCTGTTGCTCATCCGCCACGGACAGACCCCCGGCAACGTCCTCGGCCAGTTGGATACCGCCCACCCGGGGCCCGGACTGACGGAACTTGGTGAGCGGCAGGCCGAGGCCATGGCGCGGTCCCTGGCCAATGAGCCCATCGGGGCCCTGTACGCGTCAACGCTGATCAGGACCCAAATCACGGCTGCTCCGCTGGCACGTGTGCACGGCCTGGACGTCGAGGTGCTTGAGGGCCTGCACGAGATCGAAGCCGGGGCCCTGGAGAAACTGACTGACCATGAGTCCCACAAGCGCTACATGGGAACCGTGTTCTCTTGGGCTGCGGGGGACCTGGACCAGCGCATGCCGGCCGGTCCGGACGGACACACATTCTTTGAGCGGTTTGATGCGGCGATCCGGCAGGTTGTGGAGCGGGCGTTCGACGCACAGCACCAGGCGGCCGCAGTAGTGAGCCACGGCGCCGCGATCCGTACATGGGCGGGCCGCCGCGCCGGCGACGTGGACCATGAATTCGCAGCCCGCCACGTGTTGGCCAACACGGGAATCGTGGCCCTTGAAGGTGACCCGGACGTCGGATGGAAGCTGATCCACTGGGACGGCAGCCCGGTAGGCGGACTGTCACTTGCCGATCCAACGGCAGCGGACCCTACGGGCAGTGACGCAACAGGCGCCTAGACCAACTGCCGGATCCTGCGGGCAGGAAAAACAGCCATCCTGCGGCAGGGACTGAAGCCCTCTTCGGCGGGTTTGGGAAGAAGCCGGGAGGCCATGCGCGCGGCCTCCGCCGCCGTCGGCCGCTCCCCGCTTTCCATCGCCGTCAGGGAGCGGAGGAAGGTCTGCCAGCCGGGCGGCAGCCAGTCCGGAACATGGGGGCTGCGGAGCGTCCTGGCCACCAGCGACTCGATCGCGGTTCCGGGAAATGCCTTAGTCCCGGTCAGGAGCTCCAACAGGACAAGCCCCATCGAGTAGACGTCCCAGGACGTTTCAGTCTCGCCGCCGGATGCCTGTTCCGGGCTCATGTAGTGCACGGTGCCGGAGGACATGCCAGGTTCCGGCGCCGATCCGGCGGCAGCGGCGATCCCAAAGTCGATGATCCGCACCGGGCTCCGCCGCAGTCCGCTCAGCATCAGGTTGGCGGGCTTGACGTCCCGGTGCACCAGGCCACGGCCATGAAGGTGGGCGAGCGCACCGAACAGCCCGACAGCCCAGCCGGCTACCTCGTCGGGTTGACTGCGGTTGCTGCGGACGGCCTCTGCAAGGCTGGTTCCCAGCGCAAGTTCCTCCACCACGAACGGCAGTCCGCCGCGCGGGCCGCCGGACGGCATCACGCCTTGCGCGATGAACCTGATGATGGACGGATGGTGAAGGGCGGCCAGGACAGCCGCTTCGTTGCCGATACGCCCGTGCTGCTTCTCCGAGTTCTCCACCGCCACCTTGACTGCAACGTCCGGCCCGCCGTTCATGTCCACAGCACGGAAGACCTCCGCAACGGATCCGCGTCCCAGACGTTCCCGCAGCCGAAACCGGCCAGCCAGGATCCCGTCCCCGTCAGGAAGCGTTGCGCGGCGCCCATGAACCGGGGGTGCAAGGGCGGGGGTGTTCATGCGGCGTACGGCGCAGTGGCCCGGGCGGGATCGGAGGCAGCGGAGGTGTGCCCGGCGGCCTGGGCAGAGGGCTGCCAGGCGTCCAGCTGGAAACCGCACCTGCAGCGCCAGACCGGGGGCAGCTCCACGGCTCCTTGTCCAACAGGCTCGAAGGTGTAAAGCACGGCGGCACCCCCGAGGGCGGGAGTCACCAGTTCCATGGGCATTCCGCAGTGCATTCCGCTGCTCTGCTGCGGCAAAACTTCGGTAAAAGTGATCAACGCGCTCACGACTCCATCGGGCAGTTCATTCAAGGGTTGATCGTAAGCTTACATATTACTAGTCAAACTAGCTAGTGCATCTAGCTACTTTTGGCGTGCGTGGCCTCCTGGGCGCTGACCGCCTCGGTCATCCGCTCCAGGAATTCCACAACGATGCGCGCCTCATCCGCGGTCAGGCTCTCCGCCACAGCCATCATTCGGCGGTGCATGGCGCCCAGTGTTTCGCGCACTTCCTGGTCCGATTCCACAGTGGGCACAACCACGACGGAGCGGCGGTCCGAAGGATGGGCCTCGCGCCGGACGTGGCCGCTCGCCACCAGCCGGTCGATCAACGAGGTGGTGGAGGCGCTGGTGATGCCCAGGAACTGGCTCAGGTCCTTGGGCACCACGGTCTTGCCCGAGGCCTGCACACGCAGGAGGTACCGCAGCGCCAGAAGGTCGGTCTCCCCCATTCCCATGGAATCCCTGGTGGAGCGGCGCATGCTGGTTTCTGCCGAGCGGTAATCGCGCAGGGACTTCAAAACGGCAGCGCCGTAGTCCAGCTGCCCGTCCGGACCGTACCAGTAGCCGGAGCCTTCGTTACCTGTGGAAACCATGGGATTAGTTTAGACCGTCTGATAACTAGACTGCCAAGTAACCTGACTATTGGTGGCTCTTGGTGTTATCCAGCCCCTTACCCGGAAGAAACACCCGCGTAACCGCATGCTTCTAGCCTTTTAGTGCATAACCCTCCGGCGAAACGAGGCAACTATGCAGACCAATCCAAGGCTGAACATCCGCCAGGTTCCCTGGTCGAACCCCGTCGGGGCAGATCTGCGCCGCGCGCAGCAGGCGGAACTTGATGCCCGCTTCGGCACCCCGGACCACGAACCCGGCACCCCGCCGTCGAGCGCCGACTGCGCCGTCTTCATCGTGGCCTATGACAAGGGATCCGGCCAACCCGTAGGGTGCGGCGGCCTGCGACTCCTCGACCCGACCATTGCGGAGATCAAACGGCTGTACGTGGTCCCCTACACGCGCGGCTCGGGCGTTGCCAGCTCCATCCTCGCGGCGCTGGAAGCGGAGGCGTTCAAGCAGGGGATCACGCGCATCAAGGCCGAGGCCGGTTCCGCCCAGCCGGACGGCCGGACCTTCTACCAGAATTCCGGGTTCGAGCCGGTGCCCAACTTCGGCCCGTATGTGGGCGTGGAGCACTCATACTGCTACGCCAAGAGCATCCACGCGCGCAGTGCCGCCCATACGGCCATGGCCTAGGGGCGGCTGGGGCCGTCACACTCCGCAAAGCCTTCCGGCCCTCAGCTAATCTCGGCCTATGGAAACAGCAGACATCACCTTCCGCACCCGCAAATGGGTGCGCCCCGAGGACCTGAACGCGAACGGGACTTTGTTTGGCGGCAGCTGCTGAAGTGGATCGACGAGGAAGCGGCGATCTACGCCATCCTTCAACTGGGCAACGGCCGGGCGGTCACCAAGTACATTTCCGAAATCAACTTTGTAAGTTCGGCAGTCCAGGGCGACCTCATCGAGATGGGACTGACGGCCACCAGGTTCGGGCGGACTTCCCTGACCATGCGGGCCGAAGTCCGGAACATGATCACCCGGCAGAGCATCCTCACCATCGAAGAGATTGTGTTCGTGAACCTGAGCCCGGCCGGAAGGCCCGAGCCCCACGGCTACACGGAGATCACCTACGACCGGGACCGCATCCCCACGCACCATTTAACGGAGACCATCACCCAGGACTGACCTTTCACCCGGCGTTAATCCGCACGCCTCCATCAGTTCCCGCGACTGGACCACATTGGACAGCCGGGCTGTTTATCGAATCGATAGCAATAACAGCCCCGCATTCCGCCTGCCCCGCTATAGGCTGTGCGGACATGCTCCGGTTCCAGTCAGAAATGAGTCCTGATCGTGCGTAAATTGCAGACTTTGGTTGCCGCCGCCGTCGCCGTCACCCTTCTCGCCGGGTGCGGCGGAAGCACCACCTCCCCGGCCGCTTCCGGCGACGCCTCCGCCCCTGCCGGCGGTTCCGGCGACACCCTGGTGGTGTACACCAACTCCAATGGAGAGGGCCGCGGCGACTGGCTGACCGCCAAGCCGCCGAGGCCGGGTTCAAGATCGAAATTGTGGGTGCCGGCGGTGCGGACGCCACCAACAAACTCATCGCCGAAAAGAACAACCCCATCGCCGACGTCGCGTTCGGGCTGAACAACATGTACTTCTCCCAGATCAAGGCCGAGGACGTTCTGGAACCCTATGAGCCTCCTGGGCGGGCGAAGTGGACGAAGAACTGGCCGACGGCGAGACGTACTGGCCGCTGGTCAAGCAGGCCATCCTGCTGGGCTACAACTCGGACAAGATCTCCAAGGACGCGGCCCCGCAGGACTGGACGGACCTGTGGACCAAGGACGAGTTCAAGGACCGCTACGAGCGCGTGACAGGCCTGGGCACCGCCACCGCACAGCTCGTCTTCGCCGGCATCCTCAGCCGCTACCGCGACGATTCGGGCGACCTGGGCATCTCGGATGAGGGGTGGAAGCAGGTGGAACAGTACTTCCAGAACGGCAGTCCCGCGGTGGCGAAGACTGACCTCTTTGCCCGCATTGCCTCCGGCGAGGTGGACATGGGGCAGATGCCGTCCTCGATCATCGCCGACCGCGAGAAATCCTTCAATGTCAACGTTGAGACGGTCATTCCCTCAGTGGGCGTCCCCCTCGCGGTCGAGCAGATTGCCCTCGTCAAGGGCACGGAGAAGAAGGAACAGGCCCAGAAGTTCATTGACTGGTTCGGCAGCGCGGACGTGCAAGGCCAGTTCGCCAAACAGTTCAACTCCATGCCTGTCAACGAGGGTGCCGCGGCCCAGGCCAACCCCGAGGTTGTGGACTTCTTCGCCGACCTCAAGCAGCAGGACATCGACTGGGAGTTCGTGCAGGAGAACATGGGCGCCTGGGTGGAGAAGATCGAACTGGAGTACATGACGTAGTCCGGTTTCCGGCAGCTTTCCCCTTCCGCTTTGGGCCGCACCACCAGACAGGTTTGCCATGATCCGCTTGGACAACATCGAAGTTACCTTCGGCGATTTCACCGCCATCCCCAACCTGGACCTGCACGTCCGGCCTGGTGAATTCTTCACCCTGCTGGGCCCTTCCGGATGCGGGAAGACGACGGCGCTGCGCACCCTGGCAGGGTTCATCCAGCCGGCCAGGGGAACCGTCCGGGTGGACGGCAAGGATGTCACCCGGCTTTCCAGCGACAAACGCCTGGTGGGCATGGTGTTCCAGAATTACGCGCTTTTTCCCAGCATGAGCGTGTGGAGAACATCGCGTTCGGGCTCCGGGTGCGGAAGGAGAAGACGGCGGACAGTGACCGCCTGGTGCGGGACATCGCCCGCCGGGTGGAACTGAGCGACGAGCAGCTGGCCAAGAACGTGGCGGAACTGTCCGGCGGTCAGCAGCAGCGCGTGGCCGTGGCGCGGGCCCTGGTGCTGAGGCCCAAGATCCTGCTGCTGGACGAGCCGCTGTCCAACCTGGACGCCAAGCTCCGCCACCAGCTCCGGCAGCAGCTCAAGGACCTTCAGAGCGAGTTCGGAATCACCACCGTCTATGTCACGCACGACCAGGACGAGGCACTGGCGATGAGCGACCGGGTGGCAGTGTTCAACAAGGGCGTGGTTGAACAGGTGGGGACGCCGCAGGAGATCTACGACCATGCCGCCACCGAGTTCGTCTGCAACTTCATTGGTGACAGCTCGGCCCTGACACCGGAGTTTGTCGCGGAGCTGAACCGGCTGTCAGGGGCCGGGCTCAGCACGGACGCCAGGTCCTACCTGCGGGTGGAAAAGGCGTCCCTGGACGCTCCCGGCAATGGGGGCGCCGGCGTCGGGATGTCCGGAAAGGTGCTGTCCCGCACCTACCACGGCCTGCACAGCCGGTACGTGGTGCGCAGCCACGGCGCGGACATCCGCCTGCTGGTGCGGGAGGACGGCGGAGCACACCCCGAAGCCGGGACCGAAACCACCATCTACCTCCAACCTGCCCACGTCCTGCAGTACCACCCGGAAACGGGGGTTGCCCTGCGGCAGCAGGATCCTGCGGTAGCCCTGCCATGAGCAGCACATCCGTCCGCGGCATGGCCCGCTCCCCGTTCGTGCTGGTGGTGGGCGTGGTGCTCACATGGTTCATTGCCGCGTTCCTCGTCTGGCCCAATGTGAACGTCCTGATGGCCACCTTCTTTCCGGACGGCAGCTTCTCCGGGCGGGCGGCGGAAAAGCTGTTCTCGTCGCAGCGGGCCATGAAGGCGCTGGGCAACAGCTTCCTCCTGGCGGTGGCACTGTCCATCACCGTCAATGTGGTGGGCATCTTCATCGTCCTGGTGACCCACTACTTCCGGATCCGGGGTTCGCGGATCCTCTTCCTGGCTACGCCTCAACGTTCATCTACGGCGGCATCGTGCTGGCCGCCGGGTACAAGTTCATCTACGGCGACAAGGGCATCGTCACCTCGCTGCTGGTGAAGGTGTTTCCGGGCATGGACCCGGCGTGGTTTTCCGGGTTCTTTGCCGTCCTGGTGGTCATGACCTTTGCCACCACCACCAACCACATGCTGTTCGTGGCCAACGCCCTGAAGGGCGTGGACTACCAGACCATCGAGGCAGCACGGAACCTTGGCGCCTCCACCTGGACCATCCTGCGGCGCATCGTGCTTCCCATGCTCAAGCCCACGCTGTTCGCGGTGACCATCCTGTCCTTCCTCACCGGCCTGGGCGCTGAGTGCCCCTCAGGTGCTGGGCGGACGGGACTTCCAGACCATCACCCCGATGATCCTCACGTTCACCAACAGCCCCACCTCCCGTGACCTTGCCGCACTGCTGGCCGTGATCCTGGGCCTGGCGACGGTCTTGATGCTGGCCGTCATGACCCGCCTGGAGAAGGGCGGCACGTACTTTTCGGTGTCCAAAGTGTCCTCGGCGCTGCAGAAGCAGCAGATCGGCAACCCGCTGGCGAACGCCGCCGTCCATGTGGTGGCCTACCTGCTGTTTGCGGTGTACACCCTTCCGGTGCTGCTCATCGTGCTGTATTCCTTCGCCGACGGCGCCGCCATCCAGACCGGCCAGCTCTCCCTGGCGAACCTGACCCTGGATAATTACGTCCGTGTCCTGACTGAGCAGTCCGGGCTGCGGCCCTTTATCGTCAGCGTTGTGTACAGCGCGCTGGCTGCCCTCATCGCCGTCGGCGGCCTGCTGTTCGTGGCCCGGCTGCTCCAGAAGTACCGGAACTGGGTGTCTTCAGCGTTCGAGTACCTGCTCCACATCCCCTGGATCCTCCCGTCGGCGCTGCTGGCCCTGGGCCTCATCATCAGCTACGACCACCCCAATCCGCTGGTGGGCGGCGCCGTGCTCACCGGAACCACGGTGATCCTGCTGATCGCGTTCGTCACGGTGAAGATCCCCTTCACCCTGCGCATGCTCAAGGCATCCTTCGCGTCGGTGAACTCCTCGCTGGAGGAAGCCGCAGCCATCATGGGGGCCAGGACACTCTACGTGTTCCGCCGGATCCTCCTGCCGCTGGTGCTTCCCGCGGCCGCCGCCATCACCGCGCTGAACTTCAACAGCCTGCTGGACGACTATGACACCGCCATCTTCCTGGCGCACCCGCTGGTCCAGCCGCTGGGCCTGGTCATCAAGGCCAACACCGACGGCGCAGAAGGCGTGGAAGGGATCGCCAACACCTTCGTCTACACGGTGCTCCTGATGGTGATTACCGGCATCACGATGTACCTGGTGTACGGCCGGTCCGGCCGCCAGGGAGCGGGGAAGAAGCGCCTGCCTGCAGTGCCTCCGGCGTCGTCTGCGGCAGTGCCGCCGCCCGCGGCCGCGTCCGCCTCCGGGGAGGACAGCAAGCCTCCGGCCGCGCCCGTGCGCTGATCAGGCCGCTGTGCCGCTCCCGACGGCGGCCCTTCCGTTCCGCCTCCGCGCCAGGTTGAGCAGGCGGTCCCGGAGGGGCTGGGCATTATCGGCCAGGGCAACGCGCAGGAGCGCCGCGGAGGCCACGCTCAGGGCACGGGTGCGCAGCCGGCGCTGCCTGTCGTAAGCCTGCAGAGCCTCCTCCCGCGGGCGCGTGTTAAGGAGATCGGCCAGCGTCACGGCATCCACGAGCGATTCACAGGCGCCCCGGCCAAGCGTGGGAAACATGGCGTGGGCAGCGTCCCCCAAAAGGACCACGTTGCCGCGGACGAAAGTGCCAAGGCGCGGGGTGGTCCAGAGGCGCTGCACCAGGATGTCCTCCGGAGTTGCCGCCGCCAGCACCCGGCGGATGGCGGGCGCGTGCCGCGTCAAGGATCCCCAGCCGGGCCAGGGCCCGCTGGGCATTGGGCCACATACCTAGAGCTGTGCCCACAGCCGGCAGTTCGGGCCGCTTCTCATAGACAGTGACGCTGAACCTGCTCTGGTCCAGGCCTGCGGCGAGCGCGAGCCCCGCGATGCCGCCTCCCACGATCGAGATGGTCTCCATGGGCAGACTCTACTACTTTTGTAGTAATTGGGGAACGGGTTACTAGACTGGCTTTATGCCGGACCGCCGCACCCAATTACTCGATGCCGCACTGGCCGTGGTGGCGGACAAGGGAATGAAGGGCCTCACGCACCGGGCAGTTGATGCAACGGCGGGACTGGCCGAAGGAACAACGTCCAACTACTACCGCAACCGGGCAGCCCTGGTTGACGGCGTGCTGGACCGTCTGCTGCAGCTGGACGCCGAGCTCCTGCGGGACCACGGTCCCGCCGGCCCGCCGTCGAACATCAAGGAACTTGCCGGACAACTCGCCGCAATGGTGCTGGCCCTGGCCCGGCAGCACACCGGGCTGACCCGCGCCCGGATGGCCCTTTCCCTGGACCACCCGGAGGCCGTGACGGCCGGGCACCAGCTCCTGGTGGGCGGACTGGAACAGATGCTGGCGGCGATGGGCGTCGCTGACCCAGCCGCGCGGGCGCGGGACGTGGCGGACTATGGCGACGGGCTCCTGCTCCACCTGCTGACCGTCAGGCGCGACGACGAGCCGGACGTGGCCGCCGTCGCGGACGCCATCCGGCGCCTGATCGGCTAGCGCGCGCCCGGCCAGCCGGTATACGCCTCGGCGAGGTAGGCCATGCCGTGGCGGGATGACACCACCGAGTTGAGCTCACCCAGCTGGCGGGCGCGGGAGAAGTCGTCCGCGTCGGCGGGCGTGTGGAGCATGGTGGTCATCCAGTAGGAGAACTGCTGTGCCTTCCAGACCCGCTCCAGCGCACGGTCGCTGTAGGTCTCGAGGAGGCGGCCGGAACCGGCGTTGTAGTGGCTGTCCAGCCCCTCAAAAAGGACCTTGACGTCGTGGATCGCCAGGTTCAGGCCTTTGGCCCCGGTGGGCGGGACCGTGTGCGCGGCGTCGCCGGCCAGGAACAGGTTGCCGTGGCGCATGGGGGTATGGACGAAGCTGCGGAAGGGCAGGACCATCTTTTCGATGACCGGCCCCTCCTTGAGCTCGAAACCGTTGCCGTTCACCCGGCTGCGGAACTCGGCCCAGATCCGGTCATCGTCCCACTCGGCGACGTTTTCCCTGGGGTCGCACTGGAAGTACATCCGCTGCACCGTCTCGGTGCGCTGGCTGATCAGGGCGAAACCGTTGGCGGAGTTGGCGTAGATCAGTTCGTCGGAGCTGCGCGGGGCCTCGGCCAGGATGCCGAACCAGGCGAAGGGGTACTCGTGGAAGTACCACTTGCGGTGCGCTTCCGGGATCTGGAACCTGCAGTGGCTGCGGGAACCGTCAGCGCCCACCAGGAAGTCGGACTGGATCTCGGACTCCACACCGTCGGCGTCGGTGAACCAGACCTTCGGCCTGCCCTCAAGATCGTGGACGGAGGTGTCCGTGACGCTGTAGCGGACGTCGCCGCCGTCGGCCTTCCTGCGGGCGGCGAGGTCCGTGAAGACGTCCGTCTGCGGGTAGAGCCAGACGGACTCGCCCACCAGGTCCTTGAAGTCGATGCGGTGGCTCTCGCCGTTGAACCGCAGCTCGATGCCGTCGTGCCGGTCCCCCTTGCGCAGGACGCGGTCCGAGACGCCGCTGTCCACCAACAGGTTCACGGTGCCGTGTTCGAGGATGCCGGCGCGGACCGTCTCCGAAATCTCCTGATGGCTGCGGACCTCGATCACAGTAGAGTCGATGCCGGCCTTCGCCAGCAGGTGGGAGAGCATGAGCCGGCCGGGCCTGCCCCCATGATGGCCACCTGGGTGGAGATGATCTTGCGTGTTGCCATGGTTCGTCTCGCTTCATTGCGGGGCCCGCGATGCGGTGCCGGCGTTCTGGGTTTCTCGGGTTTTGGGCTCTGGCACCCAGTGTGGGGCAGGAGGGGTGACGGCCGTAACAGCAATTCCGTTGAATGGGATCAGTCAGGAGTCGCCCAGCCCGCGGGCGATACCACGGGCCGCCGTCTGCAGGGCCGGAACCAGGGCCTGCAGGCGCATCTCCCGCAGGGAACCACGACGCCGAGTGAGGCCACCGCACGCTGCCGGCGGTTGAGCACGGGGACGGCGATGCCCCAGGTGTCCGGATCCACCACGCCCTTCAGCTGGGCGAAGCCCTGGCGGGCTGTTTCGCCGAGCAGCCCGCGCAGGGCGTCCACGGTGACCTTGCCGTCGGGGTCGCTGAACTGGTCAAGGTACTGCGCCTGCAGGGCCTTGTCCTGGTGCGCCATCAGCGCCAGCCCGGCAGACGTGATGTGGACGGGCATCCGCCCGGCCACCTGGGCCCGGTTTGCCACCGACCCGCGCCGCGAAAGCCTTTCGACGAACAATGCCTCCCAGCCGTCCAGCACCGCCAGGTTCACGTTCTGGTTCAGGACCTGCTGGATGTCCTCCATAAACGGCATGGCCGCCTCCCGCAGAGCCAGGTTGGCGAGGTCCTGTTCACCAGCTCCCATAGGCGCACGCCCGGCCGGACCATGCCTCCGGGCGCGGTTTCCAGCAGGTCGTGTTCCGCAAGCTGCCGCACCAGGCGGTGCGCGGTGGTCAGCGGCAGCCCGGCCCGGGCCGCGAGCTCGGACAGCTGGAGGGTGCTGACATCCTGGGGAAAGGCCGAGATCAGCCGGACGATCCGGTCCACCACCGAGTCGCCGGACCTCGAGTTCGCCACGCCGCACCAGCTTCCGTTGAATGGTCCCGGCACCCAGCGTACCGCGCAGCCGGAAGGCCGTCAGCCCGCCGTCGTGCGTTCCCGGAAACGCCGCCAGGCACCCGGGGCCAGCACCACGGCAATGCCGACGGCGGCTCCGATCACCGTCTCGATGATGCGGTCGCGGAGCAGGATGGCGGGCGAGGACGGGACCACCAGGAGCGTGGAGATCAGGGCAAGCGGTGTCACGAAGACCTGGGCCAGCAGGTACTGGCGGATGATGAACATCTCCGCGCCGAACTGGCACAGTGCCATGACAAGTACCGTCTGCCACGGCTGCAGGTCCAGGAGCACGATGCCGGCCAGGATCACCAGGCCCAGCACGGTGCCAACGATCCTTTGGATGCCGCGGCGGATCCGGTGCCGGGTGGTGTGCCCCACCAGGGGAACAACGGCGGCCACCATGGCCCAGTAGTTGTGGCCGAACCCCAGCCGTTCGCCGGCCCAGGTGGCGAGCGATCCGGCGAGTCCGGCAGCCACCAGGTATCCGAGGCCTTCCAGCCAGGCCGTGCGCTTTTCGTCGGGGGTCCGCCGGATGGGCCGGGGGCGGGTCCACGGGGTGCGGTGGCTGGGCAGGATCCGGGCGGAGAACCCGATCAGCAGGCACAGCACCGTGGTGAGGACCGAGACGAGCATCCCCTGCCACAGCGGGGGCTGGTTGGGAATGGACGCGATGGCGGCGAAGGCGAAGATGTGGAACAGGGAGCCCGCTGGCCGCAGCCGGAACCAGGAAATCGCCACCGAGCAGGCGCCTGCCACGACGGTGGTGGCAAGCACCAGGAGCCAGGTGGTGGTCGCGTCGTCCAGCCCCCACGCCGCCTGCATCCTCGCGGCCAGCGAGGCCAGGAGGATCACCAGCAGCATGAGCAGGCCGGCCCGCAGCTGCAGCGCGAAGCGGACTCCATGGGGTTCACCCCGGCCATAAATCCCGGTGAAGGCACCGAAGGAAGCGAAGATCGCCAGGTCCAGCCGCCCCAGGAGCACCAGCGTAAGCAGTGGAACAAAGACCCCGGTGGCGCACCTTAGGGCAGGGTGGTGGTCCTTGTTGCCGGGGGCAATGCTGAACATTTCAGCGAGCATCTTCACGGGGACAGTGGCGCCTTTCCTGCAGGTTCCGGGAGGAGGTATCTAACGGGCGGCCGCGCTGACGTTCCTGCTAAATCCTACGGGGCGGGCCCCGGAAACCACCCGGCGCTTTCCCTTGAATGGAACGCGGAGGCAACGCGGCTGAAACAGCGGCCGGTGATGCTTGTGCCATGAAGCCCCCTGCACGGAACTCCCCCGCGGCCGAACTGAGCTGTGAAGTCTGCGGCCTGATGCCTGAACCGACCAAGGCGCGGCTGACCTTGGCAAACGTCGCCGTGATGCTTCCAATCGAACTCCTGGTGCATGCCCTGGTGGTGGGCACCGAGCTTCCGTACCTGGCAAAGGTGCTGGTCCTGACGGTCACCGCCACTGTCCTGGTGATCTGGGTGGCGGAACCCTCGGCCAGCAGGATCCTGCGCGGCTGGCTGCACGCCCCGGCGCTGCGGCTGCGCAGGAAGCTCGGCAAGGCACCGGCGCTGTGGCGGGCACGTACCGTCCTGCATGATGAACCCGGCTCGCTGCAGCGGGTGACCAAGGCGCTGGCCCGGACGGGCACCAACATTCTGAGCATCCACGTGCATCCGGTGCCCGGCGGCGTCCTGGACGAGTTTGTGCTTGCCGCACCCGGCGGCATCGGCGAGCGCGAGCTCCTGGACGCCCTGCTGGATGGGGGCGGTTCCGCCCCGCAGGTGTGGCCGACCACCAGCCTGGCCATGGCCGACGGCCAGACCCGGGCTCTGAGCCTTGCGGCGCGGATCGCGGATGCGCCCGATGAACTTCCGCTTGCCGTTGCGGAGCTGCTGCGGGCCCGGATCCTCACCCCCGCCGAGGAGGCCGCGGCCCACGCCGCGGACGACGCCGGCACCCGGCTTAAGATCCCCACCGCGTGGCACGGCCCCATCACCTTCGCCCGGCCCGGCGAGCCCTTTACGCCGGCGGAATCCGCCCGGGCCCACCGGCTGGCAGAGCTCGCGGAAATCCTGGCGCACCGGAACCCCGCCGCGCCCCAGTAGCCCTTAACGACTGGCCAATGCCGGTCACAATCCGTTTTCAAGAGGCTGCCCGGGCAGAGTTCACGAAAATCCTTGACAGTGGTCGGGGTCACTCCTACCGTTGTTTTGGGATCCCAAATTGGGATCCCAAAGAACCATCCCGGCGCTCCGGATCGCGACCCACGCGTTTCCATTAGTTTTGCGGAACCCGCCGCTGCAGGGCGGACCGCGCACATCCCCGCACTTTCCCCATCCGTAAACTTCCCCGTGAAGGAGAAGCTGTGTCCATCCCAAACACTGAAACAACGGCGGCATCCGCCGTCGATACACCCATAGACCAGGCACCGGTCGAATCCAGCAAGGACGGCGTGCAACGGCGCACAGCAGTCCGCTGGAAGCTCTTCCTCCTGCTGCTGGTCCTCGTTGCCGTCAACTACATTGACCGGGGCTCCATCTCGGTTGCCCTCCCCATCATCCAAAAGGAGTTCAACCTCGCTCCTGAACTGGTGGGCCTCCTGCTGTCCGCCTTCTTCTGGACTTACGCACTGATGCAGATTCCGGTTGGCTGGCTGATCGACAAGTTCGGTCCCCGCAAGGTCATGACCGCCTCCTGTGTCGGCTGGGGCGCGGCCACAGCCGCCTCCGGCATGGCCGGCGGATTCCTCAGCATGTTCATTGCCCGGATGGGCATTGGCGTGACCGAGGCCGGAGTGATGCCAGCCGGTGGAAAGCTCAACGCCATCTGGATGCACAAGTCGGAACGCGGCCGCGGTGCCACCATCCTCGACGCCGGCGCTCCGCTGGGTGCCGGGCTCGGCGGCATCATCATTGCCGGGCTGATCGCGTCCACCGGCAGCTGGCGCTGGGCATTCGTGATCGCCGGTGCCGCCACGGTCCTCATGGGCCTGGCCGTCTGGTGGTACATCCGCGACAATCCCCGCGAGCACCGCGGAGTCAATGAGGCCGAAGCCGCTACATTGAAGCCTCCCACGCCGCCGAAGATGCCGAGGCGAAGCTGGATGGCAGCCAGGGCAAGCGCGCATTGCTCCCGTACCTCAAGTTCCGTTCCTTCTGGGCCATGTGCTTTGGATGGCTGGGCTTCAACGGCGTGTTCTACGGCCTGCTGACCTGGGGACCCCTCTACCTGGCGCAGGCAAAGGGCTTCGATTTGAAGACCATCGGCTGGTCCACCTTCGTGATCTTCGGCGCAGGGTTCGTGGGCGAAATCATCGGCGGCACCATCGCCGACAAGTGGCGGGCCTCCGGTGCGTCGGCAAACCGCGTCATGCGGACCCTGCTGGGCATCTCCAGCGCCGTGGTCATTGGCGGCCTGGTCGGCGTCACGCTGGTCGCTGACCCCACCACCGCCGTCGTCCTACTTTCGCTGGTTATGTTCTTCCTGCGCTGGGTGGGCCTGTTCTGGAGCATCCCCTCCATCCTGGGCGGACGCACCAACGCGGGCGTCCTGGGCGGGGCGATGAATTTCAGCGGCAATATCTCCGGCTTCGTCACTCCCATCGCCGTCGGACTGATCGTGGGCGCCACAGGCTCCTACACCTGGGCGCTGCTCTACTTCGTGGGCTCGGCGATCGTCATGGGCGCCTCCGTGCTGACGCTGAACTACAACAAGCGGCTTCCTGTCTAAGCTAGCCATCCAAGGCAACACCTGATCCGCGTTCCCGCTGCCGGGAGCCGTGTCCACCAAGAATCCGAATGGAGCACCATGCTGACCGCAGAAGACACCCAGGACAAAGAACGCCCGCTGCGCGAGGCTGTCCGGGACACGCTCCGCACCCGGATTTTCGAAGGACACTACCCTCCCGGCACGCGGCTGGTGGAACGGGACCTCGCGGCCGAATTCTCCGTCTCCAGGCTCCCTGTGCGCGAAGCACTGCGGATGCTCCGCCAGGAGGGGCTGATCAGCGACCGGGGCGCACGGGGGGCAGAAGTCAGCACCCTGAGCCCCAAGGACGTGGAGGACCTCTTCGATGTCCGCCAGTCCCTCGAAGTCCTGGCCTGCCGGCTTGCCGCCGTGCGGGCCACCGCGAAAGACCTTGCCTACCTGAAGGGGCTGCTGGACAACGCGGAGAGTTTCCTCGCCAAGGGCGCCGTGATGGAGGCCCACCGTGCCAACAGCGAATTCCACGATGCCATCACCGGCATCGCCGACAACAACTTCCTCAAGTCAGCACTTGAGCCCCTGCAGGGCCGGATGCACTGGCTGTTCCGCCACGTGAGCGACCTGCCGGAGCTGATCCGGGAACACCGCGAACTCTATGCCGCGATTGCCAGCGGCGACCCCGACCGTGCCGCGGCACAATCGGCGTCCCACATCGGAAAGTACCGGGAGCAATTCCCGGAAGACTTCCAAAAAACCGAACCCCAACTTCACCGGAAGAGATAATGCGACTCCTGGTCATCAACCCCAACATCAGCGACGATGTCACAGCCCTGATCGAAACCGAGGCACTGCGCTCCGCTGCGCCAGGCACCGAACTGGTGGTCCGCACTGCCGCCTACGGCATGGAATACATCGAGACCCGCTTTGAATCCCTCGTGGCCGCCGGCGCCGTGGCTGAAATTATTGCCGCGCACACCCTCCCCGGCGCCGAACCCGTGGATGCCGTGGTGGTGGCGGCCTTCGGCGATCCCGGCATGCCCGCGCTGAAGGAACTGGCCGGCGTCCCCGTCATCGGCATCACCGAAGCCGCACTTTGCGCAGCGGCGCTGCAGGGGCACCGCTTTTCCATTATCGCCATCTCGGACCGGATCAAACCCTGGTACCTGGACTGCGTGGAGCGGTTCGGCCTCGGCGGACGGCTGGCGTCCATCCGCTCGATCAACGAGTCCCTGAAGAGCATCGGCTCGGTCCAGCAGGACTTCAAGGAAACCCTCATGGCACTGAGCCGGCAGGCCGTCACGGAGGACGGCGCCGACGTCGTCATCCTCGCAGGAGCCCCACTCGCCGGGCTCGCCCGCGACCTGAAGGGGCAGATCCCGGTTCCCGTGGTGGACGGAATCTCCGCCGGAATCCGGATGGCCGAGGCGGTAGCTGGACTCGGGTCCGGTCCGCACCGTGCCGGCGCCTTCGCCCCGCCGCCCGGGAAGGCCCGCGCCGGCCTCAGCCCGAACCTCGACGCCGCCCTTGCTGCGGCCCAGGACAGCGCAGTGCCCGCGCTGCCCACCGCCTGAACCAGCAGCTTTCCCCGAAGGAGGACACCGATGTCCCAGCAGCCAGACCTTGTCATTTCCAACGCCACCGTGGTCAACAGTGACGGGCGCCGGGCCGCCCATATCGTGGTCCGGGACGGCCTGGTCACCGACCTTGCCGACGCCGCCCGCCCTGCGCCTGCCGCCCTACGGACCATTGATGCCGCCGGGAGGCTGGTGATACCCGGCGGCGTGGACGGCCACTGCCATGTCGCCCAGGTGACGGGACGCTTCCGCACCCTGGACGACTACCGCACCACGTCCACCGCCGCCCTGTGGGGCGGCACCACCACCATCATCGACTTCGGAATTCCACGGGATGCCCAGGAAACCCCGCTCGCCGCCGTCCTGCACAAGAAGGAGCTGGCCACCGAATCCCGGTGCGACGTCGCCCTCCACGGCGCCGTGATCAGCTGGAACGAAACCGTGCCGTGGCAGCTGGAGCAACTCGCCGCCGAGGGGGTGCGTTCGGTGAAGATGTACACCACCAACCGCGGCACCACCATGGCCGACGGGGACACCATCCTCAAGGTCATGCGCGAGATGGTCCGGCTGGACGGCCTTACCTACATCCACGCCGAGCACGACCCCATCATCGCTGACTGCACGGAACAGCACGCACAGGACGGCCGGATCGGCATCGGGCACCTGCACCGGACCCGGCCCGAACTGGCCGAAGAGACCTCGGTCAAGGAAACCCTGGCCATGGCCGAGTACACCGGCGCCCCGGTGTACTTCGTTCACCAGTCCACGCCCGGGGCCGTGGACCTGGTTTCCGATGCGCGGTCCCGCGGGCTTGAGGCCTTCTCAGAAACCTGCCCGCATTACGTCACCCTGGACGATTCCGTCTACGGCTCGGCCTTCCCGGAGTGGTTCGCCTGCTGCCCGCCCATGCGCAGCGCCCGGACGGTGGCCGCGCTCAGGGAACGGCTGGCCACCGGGGCCATCCACACCATGTCCTCGGACCACTCCTGCTACGACCTCTCCCAAAAGCGCGAACGGACCGACGACGTCCGCGCCATGCCGCACGGCCTGCCCGGCGTAGAGACCAGGATGCCCGTCACCTTCACTGCAATGACCGGTGCCGGCGCCAGCGTGGAGGACTTCGTGGAGGCCTTCTCCGCCGGCCCGGCGCGGATCAACGCCGTGCCCGGAAAAGGCCGCATCGCCGAAGGGTTCGACGCCGACCTGGTCATCTTCGACCCCGCCGAGGAACGCACCGTAGACGGCGCAAACCTGCATATGGGAACGGACTTTTCACCCTTCCACGGAGACGTGCTGGCCGGCTGGCCCGCCGTCGTTGTTTCCGGTGGCCGCGTGGTGCTGGACGGCCAGGGATTCCACGATCCCGGCGCCGCCGGCCGCTTCCTTGCCCGCAACGGCTTCCGCCAGCACCAGTCCGCCACCACCGCCGGCGTTGCCCACGCCGCAGCCTTTTAGGAGCAACCATGCCATCGACCACCCGGCCACGCAGGATCGGCATGATCGTGCCGTCCTCCAACACGTGCCTGGAGCCCCAGACCTACCGGATCCTGGGAAATCGTACCGACGTCACCGTCCACTTCACCCGTATCCCGGTCACCAGGATCGCCCTGGATGACTCTTCCGACCGGCAGTTCGACCCGGCAGTCATGCGCGAGGCCGCCAGGCTCCTTGCGACGGCGGACGTGGACGTCATCGCTTGGAACGGCACATCCGGTTCCTGGCTGGGTTCAGACCACGACCGGGAACTCGTGGCGGAAATCACCGATGCCACCGGCATCCCCGCCACCACTTCCACCCTGGCCTACCTCGAAGCCTTCCGGACGTCCGGCACGGAGCGGATGGCGCTGTTCACCCCGTACACGGAGGACGTGAACCGCCAAATCATCGCCTCGTATGAGCGGGAAGGGATCAAGACCATGGACCACCGGGCCTTGGGCCTCAGCGACAACGAGTCCTTTGCCCGGGTCACCGACGATGAGATGCTGCCCGGTTCACGGGAACTGGCAGCGGCTGCCCCCGATGCCCTGATCTACCTCTGCACGAACCTGTACGGGGCCAACATCACGGCGGAAATCGAGGACAGCACCGGCGTTGCCGTGCTGGACTCCGTGGCGGTGACGCTCTGGCATGCCCTGAAGCTCGCGGGCGCGCCGCTGCTGGAGCCGCGGTGGGGCAGGCTGCTGGCCTAGGAACGGCTACATGCGGAGGGTCAGGGCACCCGGGTCCATGGTCATCAGCACATGCTTGCCCTGGCCCTCGTGGTCGCCGTCCAGCTGGTAGTCGTCCTTGTGCTCCAGGGTGATCTCCACGGACTTGCCCTGGAAGTACTCCACGGCGGTGTCCTTGCCGCGGCCCTTGCCGATGATGCCGGCGAGCACGGACAGCCAGCCCAGCCGGCCCTGGTGCGGCGCCAGGACGGCGATATCCAGCAGGCCGTCGTCCACCTTGGCCTCCGGGAAGATCTCCAGCCCGCCCTGGACCTTGCCGCAGTTGCCCACCATCACGCTGCGCACGCCGCGGTGGACCACCCGCTTGCCGTCGATCACCACGGTGGCCTTGACCGGCTTGCCGGGCAGGTTGCGGATGCCGGCGTCCACGTAGGCCAGCCATCCCACCTTGTGCTTCAGGTCCTCGTCAGTGTCCGCCATGATGGTGGCGTCGTAGCCGACGCCCGCCATCACCAGGAAGAGCTGCTCCAGGTCGGGGTCGCTGCGACGGGCCCGGACCACATCGATCTTCCGCTCTGTTCCGGCGAGGGCACCGGCCATGGCGCCGTCGTAGTCCGTGACGTCCATGCCCAGGTTGCGTGCCAGCAGGTTCCCCGTACCCAGGGGCAGCAGGCCCATCGGCACGTCCCCGCCGGACAGGACTTCGGCGACGCACCGGACCGTTCCATCACCGCCGCCGGCGATCACAATGTCGGCTCCCTGGGCGAGGGCTTCCTTGGCCTGTCCCACGCCCGGGTCCTCCTTGGTGGTCTCGAACCACATCGTCTCGCCCCAGCCGTTTTCCGCCGCGTGCCGGGCTGCAAGCTCCTTCACATCCACGTCCACCGTCTTCGCCGGATTGATGATGATGGCTGCGCGCTGGGGGGCGGCGGTGCTGTTGGCAGTCATGGTGTCCTTTGGTGGCAATTGGAAGGCTACTTCTGAAAGAAGAGTAGCCTGCCCCGGGCAGGGTTCGGAGCAGGTACGCAACCACCCGGTAGCTACAGCGCCTTCACGGCTCCCAGCACCTGTGCCAGCGAGTCCTTCGCATCGCCGAAAAGCAGGGACGTCTGCGGCTGGTAGAGCAGTTCATTCTCGATCCCGGCGAAACCCGGCCGCATGGAGCGCTTGAGGAACACCACCTGCCGCGCCTCGGCCACCTCCAGGATGGGCATACCGTAGATCGGCGAGCCGGAGGAGGTCTTGGCTGCCGGGTTCACCACGTCGTTGGCGCCCACCACCAGCGCCACGTCCGCGGTTTTGAACTCTGGATTGATCTCCCCCATTTCCTTCAACGACTCGTACGGGACGTTGGCCTCGGCCAGGAGCACGTTCATGTGCCCCGGCATCCGCCCTGCCACGGGGTGGATGGCGAAAGCGACGTCGATGCCCCGGGCTTCCAGGGCGGCAGCCAGCTCCGCGGCGGTGTGCTGTCCCTGCGCCACCGCCAGCCCGTACCCGGGAACAATGATCACGCGCTGCGCGTAGCCCAGGAGCACGGCCACGTCCTCGGGGCTGGAGGACCGGACGGGACGCTCGCTCACGGCCGTGGACCCCGCCGTCGAGCCTCCCCGGAAGGCACCGAAGAGGATACCGGCCACGCTGCGGCCCATCGCTGCCGCCATGGCGCGGGTGAGGATGGTGCCCGAGGCGCCCACCAGGGTGCCCGCCACCACCAGGAGGACGTTGCCGAGCACCACGCCGGACGCGGCGACGGCCAGGCCGGTGAAGGCGTTCAGGAGCGAAATCACGATCGGGACGTCGGCGCCGCCTACAGGCAGCACCAGCAGGACGCCGGCTGCCAGCCCCAGCACAAGGAGCAGCACCGCCAGCGCCACCGACCCCGTGAAGACGACGGCGACGGCGGCCGCCACCGAGGCGAGCAGCACCGCAGCCATCACCACGGGGAGGCCGGGGAACACCACGGGTCGGGTGGTCATCAGTTCCTGGAGCTTCGCAAACGTGACGCCGGATCCGGCGAACGAGACGGCGCCCACCAGGAGGGTGAACACGATGGCAAGGCGCACCCAGGGATCAGGCGTATGGCCCAGCTCGAGGAGGGCCACCAGGGCAGCGGCACCGCCGCCCACGCCGTTGAAGATGGCCACCAGCTGGGGCATCTGCGTCATCTTCACGCCGCGGGCCACGGGGGCTGCCACCACGGTGCCCACCGCGATGGAGCCGAGGATCCAGGGGATGTTGTCCAGCCGCACGGACAAGAACACCGTGATCACGCCGATCAGGGCACCGAGTGCACCAATGAGGTTTCCACGGCGGGCGGTCCGCGGGGAGCTGAGGCCGCGCAGCGCCAGGATGAAGAACACGGCCGCCACGAGGTACAGCAGCGCCGTCCAGACGGGATCGAGGACTGTCATTTGCTCTCCGCCTTCGCCGATGCGGAGCGGGCAACGTCTTTCCTGCCGTGGAACATGTGCAGCATGCGGTCCGTGACCACGAAACCGCCCACCAGGTTGGCGGTGGCCAGGACGACCGCCAGCAAGGCGACGGCCAGGACCCAGGGGTCGGCGGCCTGGCCGGCGACGATAATGGCACCCACCAGGATGATGCCGTGGATGGCGTTGGCGCCGGACATCAGCGGCGTGTGCAGAGTGCTGGAAACTTTGGAAACCACCTCGAACCCGACGAACACGGCCAGGACCGTGATGGTCAGCAGGCTCATTCCGTCCATCAGAGTGCCCCTTCCTGCCGTGCGTGGATTCTCTGTGCAAGCAGTTCCGCTGTGGGCTGGTGCCGCACCCCGCCGTCGTGGGTCAGGCATGCGCCCGCCAGCACCTCGTCGCCGAAGTCCGGGGCAACAGTGCCGTCCCGGACCATCAGCGCCAGCAGGTTTGCCACGTTCTTGGCGTATAGCCGGGAAGCATCCGCGGCCATCGCCGAGGCCGGGTCCTTGAGCCCCACCAGGCTCACGTGCCCTGCGCCGTCGGCCGTGGGGACGGCGATATCCGCTCCGGCGACCACGCCCTCCACGTTGCCGCCCGACTCGGCGGCGAGGTCGACGACGACAGACCCCGGCCGCATGCCCTGCACCATTTCCCGGGTCACCAGGAGCGGGGCGGGCCTGCCCGGGACGGCCGCCGTCGTAATGAGGACGTCCGACTGCGCCACATGGGGTGCCAGCAGCTGCCGCTGCCGGGTTCCGGCGTCGCTGCTGAGCTGGCGGGCGTAGCCGCCGGCCGCTTCCGCCGTTTCGAGGTCCAGCCGGATGAAGGTGCCGCCCATGGATGCGACCTCGTCGGCGGACGCGGGGCGGATGTCGTTCGCGAAGACACGGGCGCCCAGCCGTTTCGCGGTGCCGATGGCCTGCAGCCCTGCCACGCCGGCACCCAGCACCAGGACCCGGGCGGGAGGCACCGTCCCGGCGGCCGTCATGTAGAGCGGAAAGAAGTGCGGCAGCCGGATGGCCGCTTCCAGCACGCACCGGTAGCCGGCCACCAGGGCCTGGGAACTGAGGGCGTCCATGGACTGCGCCCGGGAGATCCGGGGGACCAGTTCCATCGCGAAGGAGGTGATGCGCCCGTCCGCGAGCGCCTGCACCGTGTCCAGTTCGGACGCCGGCGAGGCGAGGCCAACGGTGACCGCCCCAGGCTTCAGGGAGAGGGCCGAATGCGGGTCAAGGGGCCGGACGTGGGCCAGGACATCGAGTTCCTTCGCTACCAGCAGGGGCACGACGGCGGCACCGGCCTGGCGGTACTCGTCGTCGGCATGGCCCGCGGCTTCACCGGCGCCGGCTTCTATGAGCACTTCGAGGCCCAAGCCTGCCAGTTGCTTGACCGATTCCGGCGTCGCGGCAACGCGCCGCTCGCCCTCGCGGTGTTCCCGCGGTATGCCCAGTTTCACCCGCCGACTCTCCTCGCTGACGAGTGCGGCGGCGCTGCCACGGTTGATCCGGTCCCGGGACTGGTGATCCGGCCCGGGGCTTCGCGGAGCGGCGCTGCTGCACGTAGTTGGGTTGAGTCTATGGCCAGCACCGCCCCGGCGGGAGTAGGCAGGCTTGCCTTGTACGGGAACAGTTACATTAGGCGCTTCGATGTGTGGGCCGATGCCCCGTCACAGGACCGCTGTAGTCGAGGGCTATGCGTCTGGCTGCTTCCTGGAGCTGCGGCACAACCGCCCTTTCCACGTCCTCGGCCGATGCCCGGTGCGTTTGCAGGGACACGTTCGCGGCGGCAACGATGTCGTTTCCCCGCCGGACAGGTACCGCGACACCGCGCAGGCCTTCCTCCAGCTCCTCCGACACCATGGACCAGCCCCGGTCCCGCGCCGCATCCACCTCAGCGCGAAGCTGCTCGATGCTGCTGACTGAGCGCTGCGTGTAACGGTGCAGCTGGACCGTCTCCAGGTACTGCTGCAGTTCCGGTTCCGGCAACCCGCCAAGAAGCACCCTGCCCATGGACGTCGCCCAGGCCGGAAACCTGGTGCCGACCGTGATGGAGACGGACAGCAGCCGGGGGGACGGGACGCACACCACGTAAACGACGTCGGCGCCGTCCAGGACGCACAGGGCAGTGGTTTCGTTGAGCCTGGCCGCCAGGTCCTTGAGGTGCGGCTCGGCAACGCCGGGCAGTGTCAGGCCCGCCAGGAAGGACCTGCCGATGTCCAGGGACCGGGCCGTCAGTTCAAATGCAGGGCCATCGGCACGAAGGTAGCCAAGGTCCGCCAGTGTCATCAGGAACCGCCGGGCGGAGGCCCGGGTCATGTCCGTCAATGTGGCGACCTGCGAAACCGTCAGGCGTTGATGCTCCGGCGTGAAGGCCAGCAGCACATCGAAGGCTTTCTCAACCGACTTAACAAAGTAGGCGGCCTGCTCCTCCATGGACTGCTTTGCTCCTCTTCGAACGCTTGGCCGCCCCGTGCGGCGCACCGGGTTTCAGGTCCGCTTCGATCATATAGGTGTCCGCCGGGAAGGCCTCGAGCCGCCCCCTTCAGGCTCCGGACCGCACCCGGACCAGCGATTCCCCGAGCAGTTCGCGTGCCTGTTCGTCCATCCCGAGGAGGGGGACCATCGCCACCGCCTGCCCATACAGGTGGTCCCAGCCATCGATGCACCGCGCACCAAGCCGGCGGGCCCGTGCGATGGTGGCGGTGACATGGCCGGCATACACGAAGTCGTAAACCACGGCGTCAGGGGCAAGCGGGCCATCGCCCCACACCGGCCCGTCCGAAACGCTCTTTCCGAGTGGGGTGGCGTTAACCAGCAGGGAGGCTTCGGAAGCCAGTCCCCGGGCCTCATCCCAGTCCACGGAACGCGCTGCCATGCCCAGCTCTTTGGCCAGGCCCAGGAGTTTCTCCATGGCCCGAGGGTCCCTGTCGCTGATGGTTACCGTGCCGGCTTTGCCTTTCAGCGCGATCAGGACTGCCCTGGCCGCCCCACCTGCGCCCATCAGGAGAACGTTTCGCTGGAATTCTCCCCCGAGTAACGAACGGGCCGCCATGATGTCGGTGTTGTGTCCGAAGAGCGTGGACCCGCTGCGGAGCAGCAGGTTGCAGGCGCCGCCCAGCAGGACCTCCTCTGTGGCATTGTCGGCAGCGTCCGCCGCCCAGTGTTTGTGCGGCATTGTCACGTTGGCCGCAATGATGCCGGGTTCCAGCAGCCGGTCCCGGACGGACACCAGGTCCCCGTCCGGCGGCACATCCCACGCCTCGTATGTCCAGCCGGTACCAAGCCGGCCCAGGACGGGATTCCACAACCCGGGCGACATCGCCTGTGATGCTGCGGATCCGATCAGGACCAATCGGGAGGGGTGTGCGGTGTTCTGCATTGTGCTGCCTTTCGTGACCAGGCGGGGGGCTGCATCGAGGGGGATCACTTCTGCCGTTGTGGTCCACCTCACCACCTAGTATGCTCATATAAAACGCATTACGCACAGTTGTTCGCTATGCGTACACATCCTGTAAAAGACCCACCGCCTTCAGCGTGGAAGGATCACCCAAATGACCAACATCGCAGCAGGGCCCGAGGCCCAGACACCTGCCCAGGCAGAACGGCAGCTCAAGCGTGCAGGAAGGCGGCCCTGGCAGCGTTCCTGGGCGGCGCACTGGAGTACTACGACTTCTTCATCTACGCCACGGCGGCGTCCCTGGTCTTCTCCAAGATCTTCTTCCCCGCCGGAGACCCCACGGTGGCACTCATCGCCTCGTTTGCCACCTTCGGTGTGGCCTACGTGGCACGCCCCTTCGGCGCCGTCTTCTTCGGGCACCTGGGTGACAGGATCGGCCGGAAGAACACCCTGGTGCTGACCCTGGTGCTGATGGGCGCAGCGACCTTCCTCATCGGCGTCCTGCCCGACTTCAACACCGCCGGATACTGGGCTCCCGCCCTGCTGGTTGCCCTGCGGCTGATGCAGGGACTTTCCGCCGGCGCGGAGACAGCCGGCGCATCCGCCCTCTCCACGGAGGAAGCCCCTACCGGCCGCCGCGGCTTCTTCGCAAGCTTTGCCATGAGCGGCATCTCGGCCGGCATCGTGCTGGCCTCCCTCGCCTTCCTTCCCGTGGCCGCCATGAGCGAAACCGACCGGCTGGCATGGGGCTGGCGCATCCCGTTCTGGCTCTCCGTCGTCGTGCTCATCGTGGCGTACCTGGTGCGGCGCTCCCTGGACGAGCCGGAAGTCTTCGAGGAAAAGCATGACCACGGCGAACTGGTGAAACTTCCGTTCGCGAAGATGTTCAAGACCCACCCCGCGCAGTTCTTCCAGGTTGCCCTGATGTCCTTCGAGACCGTGACGAACACCTTCATGCAGTCCTTCGGCCTCGCCTATGCCGTCACCGTCGGCGTCCCGGCCTCCACCATGCTCTGGGTCAGCATCCTCGGCAACGTCCTGGCCATTGGCACCCAGCCGCTCATGGCCCACCTCTCGGACCGCTTTGGACGCCGCCCGGTGTTCATCACCGGCGTCCTGGGCTCCGGCATCATGATCTTCGTCTACTTCTCGGTGATCTCCACCGGGAACATCCCGATGATCTTCCTGACCAGCACGCTGATCACCGCCGGCACGTACGCCATGTCCAACGCCATCTACCCCGCCTGGTTCTCCGAACTCTTCAACGTCAAGGTCCGCTACTCCGGAATGGCGATCGGCCTCCAGATCGGCATCCTGTGTGCCGGTTTCACCCCGCTGCTGGGCACGGCCCTGGTGGGGGCGGACAAGGCCAACTGGGGACCGGCAGCGTGGATCGTCGCAGCGTCGTCAATCCTTGCAGTGGTCGGTGCCCTGTGGGCCCGGGAAACCAGCAAGACGCCACTGCGCGAGCTGGGCAACCCGGTCAGGTAGCGGCTGGCCACCCCAGCGATGACGAAAGAAGGGCGACGGCGGGAACTCCCGCCGTCGCCCTTCTTTTGATTTCAACACCCGCCGCAAGCGCGCTAGGAAAAAGCACTAGCTCCGGGCGCTGAGGTCAGCCGAGATGAGCTTTGCCGTGGCCACGATCTCGTGCGCCACGGATGCGAGGTAGGCGTCCCGGTCGGGCTTGGCGTCCACCGACTGGGCCTGCAGGGACACGTTCACCGCCGCAACCACCTTGGGCCCGTCATATACGGGGGCGGCCACCGACATCAGGCCCAGCTCCAGCTCCTGGTCCAGCACGCACCAGCCCTGGGCCCTGACTGTTTCCAGCACGGCCAGCAGCTCCGGAACGGTTCCCAGGCGCGCGGGGTAAGGGGCTTGATGTCGGCTGCGGCCAGGTACGCCTTCAGGTCAGCGGGCGGCAGGTGCGCCAAAAGAACCCGGCCCATGGACGTGGCATACGCCGGGAAGCGTGTCCCCACCGTGATGCCGATGGTCATGATCCGGCGTGTGGTCACCCGGGCGATGTAGGCAATGTCGGTGCCGTCCAGGACCGCAGCGGAGGTGGACTCCCCCAGTTTCAGGGACAGCTCCTCCAGGTACGGCTGTGCGAGCTGGGGCAGCGACAGGCCCGAAAGGTACGCATAGCCCAGCTGCAGGACCTTGGCCGTGAGGGCGAACGTCTTCCCGTCGGTCCGCACGTAACCAAGCTCCACCAGGGTGTGCAGGAACCGGCGCGCCGTGGCCCGGGTCAGGTCGGTCCGGGCTGCCACCTCGGTGAGGGTCATCAGCGGGTGGTCTGTGTCGAAGGCACGGATGACGGCCAGCCCGCGGGCCAGCGACTGGACGTACTGGTCGCCGGCCTGCGGGGCGGCCGGGGTGCCGCCGTCGGCTGCTGTTGTGGTCATGGTTCCCAATCCTATGGCGGCGGAAGAGCCAGGTTCCTCCGCGGGTTCAGCCGCCGGCGACGGCGGGTGCGGCCTTGAGCGGGACGGGGACGAGTTCCTGGAGTTCTTCGAGGGTGCAGCCGAAGGTTTCGCGGACGGTGACGCCGCCGGGTCCGGTGAGGAAGACTGCCTTGTCGGTGTAGACGCGGGTGACGCAGCCGACGCCGGTGAGCGGGTAGGTGCACGATTCCACGAGCTTGGAGGCGCCCTCGCGGGTCAGCAGGGTCATCATGACGAACACGTCCTTGGCGCCGGTGGCGAGGTCCATGGCACCGCCGACGGCGGGGATCGCCCCGGGTGCGCCGGTGTGCCAGTTGGCGAGGTCGCCGGTGACGGAGACCTGGAAGGCGCCCAGGACGCAGATGTCCAGGTGCCCGCCGCGCATCATCGCGAACGAGTCGGCGTGGTGGAAGTAGGAGGCGCCCGGGAGTTCGGTGACGGGGATCTTGCCGGCGTTGATCAGGTCATCGTCGATCTCGTCCCCCGTGGCTTCGGGGCCCATGCCCAGCATCCCGTTTTCCGTGTGGAGCGTGATGTTCTGTTCCTCGGTGAGGTAGTTGGAGACCAGGGTGGGCTGGCCGATTCCGAGGTTCACGAAGGACCCCGGGGCGATGTCGCGGGCCACCAGGCGGGCGAGGTCGTCGCGGCTGAGGGCTGTTTCGGAGGTCTTGATGCTGGTTTCGGTGAGGCTCATCTCAGGCCGCTTTCGGGTTCGGGCCTGCAGCGGTGCCGCTGCCGGCCACTTTGACGATGCTGTTGACGTAAATGCCCGGGGTCACGATGTTCTCCGGATCCAGGCTGCCGGTGGGCACGATCCCGGAGACCTGCACGATGGTGTGCTTGGCCGCGGCCGCCATGATGGGGCCGAAGTTCCGGGCCGTCTTGCGGTAGACCAGGTTGCCCTTGCCGTCCGCCTGCAGAGCTTTGATCAGGCGACGTCTGCGTGGATGGGCGTTTCGAACACGTGGCCGAGGCCGTCGATGATCCGGGTTTCCTTGCCCTCGGCGAGCATGGTGCCGTACCCGGTGGGGGTGAAGAACCCGCCGATCCCTGCCCCGGCGGCACGGATCCGCTCGGCCAGGTTGCCCTGCGGCACCAGTTCCAGTTCGATCTGCCCGGCCTTGTACTTGGCGTCGAAGTGCCACGAATCGGACTGCCGCGGGAAGGAGCAGATCATCTTCCGCACCCGGCCTTCCTTGATCAGCAGCGCCAGGCCCTGGTCGCCCTGGCCGGCATTGTTGTTCACCACGGTCAGGTCCGTGGCGCCGCACTCGAGCAGCGCGTCGATCAGTTCGAACGGCTGTCCGGCGTTGCCGAACCCGCCGATCATTACCGTGGACCCGTCCTTGATTCCGGCCACGGCCTCGCCAACAGTGTCAATGAATTGCAGCATCGCTCTTTAGCCCTTCACTCCGGCAGTTACGTTTTCGAGGACGACGGCCAGGCCCTGGCCGACGCCGATGCAGATCGCGGCAACGCCCCAGCGTTCACCCGAGGCCTGCAGGGACCGGGCGAGGGTGCCCAGGATCCGGGTGCCGGAGGCACCCAGCGGATGGCCCATGGCGATCGCGCCGCCGTGCCGGTTCACGACCGAGTGGTCGATGCCCCAGGCGTTGACGCACGCCAGGGACTGGGCGGCGAACGCTTCGTTAAGCTCGACGGCGCCCACCTGGTCCCAGCTGATTCCCGCCTTCGCCAATGCCTTGTTCGCCGCCTCCACCGGGGCGTAGCCAAAGTACTGCGGGTCATTCGCGTGCGCGCCGCGGCCCGCGATCCGGGCCAGCGGGTCCAGGCCCAGCAGCCCGGCGGCAGTCTCGCTGCCCACCCAGGCCGCGGAAGCGCCGTCGGACAGCGGCGACGCATTCCCGGCGGTGACCGTGCCGTCCTCGGCCCGGAACACCGTCTTCAGGCCGGCGAGCTTCTCCGCGGAGGACCCGGGGCGGATGCCCTCGTCCCGGACCAGGTCGGTGCCGGGCACGGGGGCCACCAGATTGTCGTAGAAGCCCTCGTCCCAGGCGGCGGCGGAAAGGTTGTGGGAGTTCGCCGCGAACTCGTCCTGCGCTTCACGAGTCACCCCGTACTTCTCGCGGAGCCGCTCGGTGGCCTCGCCCAGGGAGATGGTCCATTCCTTCGGCATCGCCTTGTTCACCAGGCGCCAGCCCAAAGTGGTGGAGGCCAGGGTCATGTCACCGGCCGGGTAGGGCTTCTCCGTCTTGGGCAGCACCCAGGGGGCACGGGACATGGACTCCGCACCGCCCACCAGCATCAGGTCCGCGTCGCCGGCGTTGATCTGGCGGGATGCGATGATCGCCGCATCCAGGGACGAGCCACAGAGCCTGTTGACAGTGGTCCCGGGGATCGAGACCGGAAGCCCGGCGAGCAGGGTGCCCATCCGGGCGATGTTGCGGTTTTCCTCTCCCGCGCCGTTGGCGTTGCCGAACACCACCTCGTCGATCCTTTCGGGATCGAGCCCGGGAGCCCGCTTCACCGATTCCTTGATGACGTGCGCCGCGAGGTCATCCGGGCGGACGGCGGCGAGGCCGGAGCCGAACTTGCCGAACGGGGTGCGCACGGCGTCGTACACAAAAGCCTGGTTCATGGGGTGGTGTCCATTTCTCGAAACACTTGCTGGGCGGTCTTGAAGGCGGTGTTGGCGGAGGGCACTCCGCAGTAGATGGCGGTCTGCAGCAGGATTTCCTTGATCTCGTCCCGGCTCAGGCCGTTGGTGATGGCTGCGCGGATGTGCATGGCCAGTTCTTCCCAGTGCCCGTGCGCCACCATGGCGGTGATGGTCACGGCGGAGCGCATCTGCCGGGACAGGCCGGGCCTGGTCCAGATGCCGCCCCACGCGATCCGGGTGATCATGTCCTGGAAGTCGTCGGTGAACTCGTCCTTGTTGGCGTTGGCCCGGTCCACGTGGGCGTCGCCTAGGACTTCACGCCGGACCACCATGCCGCCGTCGTAGATCTCCTTGCTCGTGGCGTCCGGCTGGACCACGCCGTGCCTCTCGGCCCCGCTCATTTGCTTCCTCCCTTTTCGGGCTGTGATTCGGCCCAGTCCAGGAGGCTGCGCATCAGCTCGGCAGTGTGGGCGGGGGCCTCGGCCGGCGCCAGGTGCGCCACGCCTTCCAGGGTGACGGCTGTGGCGGTCCCGCCCCCGGCCGTGATGCCTGCCGCCACTTCCTCGGCCATCGACGGCGGCGCCACACCGTCCAGCGCACCGGCAATGACCTGGGTGGGGACCCGGATGCTGCCCAGCCCGGCACGGACATCAAAGGCGGCCAGGGCCTCGCAGCAGAACGCGTAACTGAACCTGTCGGAGTCCCGGAGGCGTGCAGGAGCCGGCTGCTGACCTCCGGTTCACGGTCCATGAAGCCGGGTGCGAACCAGCGCTGCGCCGAACCCTGGATCATCACCGGGGTGCCCTGGCTGCGGACTGTTTCGGCGCGTTCCAGCCATCCCTCGGGGGTTCCGAGCTTGGCGCCGCTGCACTGCACGGACAGGCTCTTGAGGCGTTCGCCGTGCTTGATGCCCAGCTGCAGGCCGGTGGCACCGCCCAGCGAAACACCGGCGTAGTGGAAGGCCTCGCCGGGGGCAATGGAATCGACCAGGTCCACCACGGCTTCTGCCAGGTCCGAAACGTCGAAGGTTTCGGTGGCGGCCGGTGAGACGCCGTGCCCGGGCAGGTCCCAGGCCACCACGTCGTAGTCGTTGCCCAGCAGGGAGGCGGCACGGTTCCAGAGGATGGAGGAGGTGCCCAGTGAGGAACCCACCACTACGAGGGGATGCCCGCCAAGGGGGCGCTGGGGTGAAAGCAATGCGGCTTTCAGGGCAGGTTTAGCACGGTGTGCTCCGTTCGCGTCGGTGGCTGAAGCGGGAAGGTCAGGGGAGGCAAAGTCCGGGTAGGCGGCGAGGATCCGGCGGGAGATTTCCCGGGACTGGCCCAGGTAGCTGGCCGGATCCAGGAGCTCCTCGAGCCGCAGGTCCGTCAGCAGGCCCGCGGGAACGGCGTCCCGGAGCAGTTTCCGGTATGCGGACGGCTGCTCGGACGGTTGTGCCTGCAGGGTCTGGTCCACCACATCCTGCAGCTGCTGCTTGCCGCTCCTGCCGTCCAGCTCCGGAAGCAGCGGGGCGACGGCGGCGCTGACGCCCTCCGCCAGGAGCAGCGGGCCGGCCAGGTCGAGGTTGCGCCGCATCGCGTCCGGGTGGACCTGCAGGCCTTCGGCAAGCTCCCGGATGTTTCCGGCAGCGCCGAGCGCCAGGGCCAGCAGCTGCTGGAGCGCGGGCCACTCGGTGTGCCATGCACCGTCCGGCCGCTCATCATTGAAGGTTGCGGCCGCCAGGTGGAGCTGGGCTGCCAGGTTGGGTGCCTGGAGGGCTGTGCTGCGGACCAGCACCGAGAGGACCGGGTTCTGCTTCTGCGGCATGGCGGAGGAGACACCCCGGCCGGCGGCACGGGGTTCGGCCACCTCTGCCACCTCGGGCCGGCTGAGGAACAGGACGTCCGCCGCGATCTTGCCGAAGGCGTCCAGTACCGCGGCCGCGGCGTTGCCGATGGAGGTGATGGGCAGCCGGCTGGTGTGCCAGGGCGCGGCCGCGGGGGCGAGGCCCAGCTGGGCGGCCAGGGCATCGGCGAGGCTGAAGGGCGTCGCCGCCGAGCCTGCGGTCAGCACCGTTCCGGCGGCAAGCGTGCCTGCCGCCCCGCCGAACTGGACCGGAAACTCCACCGCGGCGAGCTGCCGTCCGGCGGCAGCCAGCCCGTGGAACCACTGCGCTGCCCGGAGCCCGAACGTGTACGGCAGGGAGTGCTGCGTCAGGCTCCTGCCCACGCACAGCGTGTCCGCATGCTGCCCGGCCAGGGCCGCGAGCGCCGCCGTCGTGCCTTTCACGTCGGCGAGGAGCGCGGCCACGGAGTTGCGGGCGAGCAGCATCAGCGCCGTGTCCAGCACATCCTGGCTGGTCAGCGACGTGTGCACCGCCTTCACTGCGCCGATGTTCGCAGTATCCAGCGCCGCCACGTGCCGGCGGAGGTCCGCCAGCAGCGGGATGACAGGGTTGCCGCCGCCCTGGGCGCGCACCGCGATATCGGCGGCCTTGTAGCGGCCCGGTTCTGCGGCGGACGCGACGACGGCGGCGGAACCGGCGGGCGCCAGGCCCGCCTGTTCCAGCGCCGC
>NZ_AOFD01000023.1 GCF_000332815.1 Arthrobacter nitrophenolicus | reverse complement strand
CCGACGGAACCACCGGCGGCAGCGGCGGCCTCGACGCAGGTGTCGACATCGGGATTGACCTGGGTATCGGCGTTATCGGTGGAGGTAGTGGCACCGAAACGCCGGGCACTGAGACCCCGGGCACTGAGACCCCGGGCACCGGCACTCCGGGTGACGGCAACACCGGCGGTGTCGGCACCGTCGATCCCGGCACGGACAACCCTGGCACCGATAACGGCGCCGGCAACGGTGATGGTTCCGACAACGGCACCACGGGCACGAACAACGGCGGCAACAGCGGAGGCACTGCCACCTCCGGTACCGGCGGCATTTCCGTAGCACCGGCGGGCTCCACCGCTGTTGGCGGAGCCATCGCAGCGGACACCACGCAGCGGAGCATGCAGTCCGGGAGCGCCTCTACCCTGGCAAACACGGGCATGGACGCCTCCCTGGTCCCGCTCGCCCTGCTGCTGCTCGTGGCCGGACTCCTGATGCTTCGCAAGCGCAAGGTGTCCTAGCAGCTCCCTTAGGAATCTGACAACGCCTGCACCCCTGCGCCTGACACGGCAGCAACCAGCAGGCTGAGGGAGAGGAGGACCGCCTAGACGCACCAAAATTCGACGCAAACATGTCCTCAGCACACATGTCCTTGTGGCTGGCGGTCCGGTGGCGAACGTTCCTAGTTCGCCTCCGGACCGCCGGTGTGCCCGCGCCGGCACGTCCGGGCCGATCGCTAGTTCTGCCGTAGCCCCCGTATAATTTTGAGTACGACAGTGCGGCAGCGCACCGGGAGGAACGGTCATGGTGGCGGAATCGCCTAGCTCCATTACGAATGAAGTGGTTGGCGGACGTTATCGGTTGGGTGAAGTTATTGGCCGTGGCGGAATGTCATCCGTCTATTGCGCCCGGGACGAAAACCTGGGCCGCGATGTAGCCTCAAGCTCTTCGCACCACAGGCGCCGGACGCCGATGAACTGAAGCGCCAGGAAGCGGAAATCCAGCTGCTGGCCACGCTGAATCATCCGGGCCTGGTCACTCTTTTTGACGCCGGCATCGATGACCGCATACCGGACGAGCCCCGGCCCTTCCTGACCATGGAACTGGTTGAGGGCCAGGACCTGCGGACCCGGATCCGGCACAGCACGGTCCCGCTGGAGGAGCTGGCAGTCATCGGCGCGGGCATCGCCGACGCCCTGGCATATGTCCACGGGCTCGGCATCATCCACCGGGACATCAAACCAGCCAACATCCTGCTGGTCCAGATCCGTCCCGGCGAACCGCTGCGCCCGAAGCTCACAGACTTCGGCATTGCCAGGATCGCCGATTCGACCCGGCTCACAGCTACCGGAACCATGGTGGGCACGGCCGCATACCTCAGTCCGGAACAGGCCATGGGACAGCCCCTCTCCCCCGCCTCCGACATCTACTCGCTGGGCCTCGTTCTTTTGGAATGCATCAAGGGCGCGGTGGAGTACCCGGGCGGCGCGGTGGAGTCGGCGGTTGCCCGCCTGCACCGCGCACCGGAGATCCCGGACGACGTCCCTTCCGAATGGGCTGACCTCATCCGTTCCATGACCGCCATCGAGCCCCTGGAACGGCCGGCCGCGGCAGACATCGAGATCGCGCTGCGGCAGGCTCTGGTATCGCCGGCTTCCACCCCCGGGGAACTGGCGCCGGAGACGACCAGGGTGCTGCCCGCCATGCCCTTCCACCCGCCGTCGATCACCGCCGAGGAATCGGTGGATGAAATCCGCGAGGCCGCTGCTTCCCCCGAAGAGCCCGCTCCTGCAGCAGCACACAAGGAACCCGTAGCATCCCCAACTGGGCCATCCGCCGCGCGACCCGCACCGGCACCGGCGGATGATCCTGCACTGGCATCCTCCTTGCACCCGCAAACCCGGACCAAGCGCTTTTGGCTGGCTGTGATCCTGGGGCTGGTGGTGGTTGCCGCAGCTGTAGCCGCGGTCATGATGACGCTCAACGCCCAGTCTCCCGCCGACGTCGTGCCCTATCCCGAGGTGACCGGCGTCCTGGGCGAGCATCTGGAAGAACTGCAGAAAAGCGTGGAACCGTGAGGTTAAGCCGCGGCAACCGGCTGGCGCTGGGCTGGTCGGCCGCTTTAGTGGCAGCAGGCCTGCTCACCGGCTGCGCTGCCGCGGAGACGGGACTGCAGCGTGACACCGCCCGCCAGCTCCAGGCCAGGGTCCTGGAGGTGACCCAGGCTTCATCGCAGAGCGACCCCGCGGCAGCGCTGACGGCGCTGGACGGGCTCGAGGCCGAGCTGGAGGCCGCCCAAGCGAGGGGCGGTATTTCCGAGGAGCGGCGGCGAAGCATCACCACCATCGCCACCGCTGTGCGTGCGGACATCGAGGATGCGATTGCCGCTGCGGAAAAGGCGGCAGCGGAGAAAGCTGCAGCCGAACAGGCCGCGACCCAGACTCCTCCCCCGGCCGTCCAGGAGCCGGCGCCATCTCCTGTGCCGGAGCCCCAGCCGCAGGAGGCCGGCAAGGACGACGACAAAAGGGGTGACAAAGGCAAGGGCAACGATTAAGCGGCCGCAGGCCGTGCTGGCATGCGGCCGACGGCAAGCCCTTCACCTGAAATGCTAAAGGAGGCGGTGCCCGGTTACCGGGACACCGCCTCCTTTGTCATTTACGCCTGCCGCAGCGAGGTCGTCACCTAGTTCAGGGTGGCGATGACCTTGTTCAGTGTGGCCGACGGGCGCATCACTGCCGAAGCCTTGGCGTCGTCCGGGTGGTAGTAGCCTCCGATGTCCACGGGCGAACCCTGGACCTCGGCCAGCTCGCCAACGATGGTGTCCTCCTTGGAGGTCAGCTCGTGGGCGACGGAGCTGAAGGCGGCGGCAAGGTCGGCGTCGTCCGTCTGCTTGGCCAGTTCCTCGGCCCAGTAGCGGGCCAGGAAGTAGTGGCTGCCCCGGTTGTCGAGCTCGCCGGCGCGGCGGCTCGGGGACTTGTTTTCCAGCAGGAAGGTGCCGGTGGCACGGTCCAGGGTGTCTGCCAGGACCTGTGCGCGGGCGTTGCCTGCGGTGGTGGCCAGGTGCTCGAAGCTCACGGCCAGGGCCAGGAATTCACCGAGGCTGTCCCAGCGCAGGTGGTTTTCCTTCAGCAGCTGCTGGACGTGCTTGGGTGCGGAGCCGCCGGCGCCGGTTTCGAAGAGGCCGCCGCCGTTCATCAGCGGAACAACGGAGAGCATCTTGGCGCTGGTGCCCAGTTCCAGGATGGGGAACAGGTCCGTGAGGTAGTCGCGGAGGACGTTGCCGGACACGGAGATGGTGTCCTGGCCCTTGCGGATCCGCTCGAGCGTGTAGGCGATGGCCTTGACCGGGGACATGATCTGGATGTCCAGGCCCTCGGTGTCGTGGTCCTTCAGGTACTCGTTCACCTTCGCGATGAGGTTGGCGTCGTGCGCGCGCTCCTCGTCCAGCCAGAACACAGCAGGGGTCTGGGAGGCGCGGGCGCGGGTGACGGCCAGCTTGACCCAGTCGCGGATGGGGAGGTCCTTGGTCTGGCAGGCGCGCCAGATGTCACCCTCGGCAACCTGGTGTTCGACCAGGACGTTCCCTGAGCCGTCAACGATCTGGACGGTTCCCGGTTCCTGGATTTCGAAGGTCTTGTCGTGGCTGCCGTATTCTTCGGCGGCCTGGGCCATGAGGCCAACGTTCGGAACGGTGCCCATGGTGGTGGGGTCGTAGGCGCCGTTGGCGCGGCAGTCATCGATGACCACCTGGTAGATCCCGGCGTAGGAGCTGTCCGGCAGCACGGCCAGGGTGTCGGCTTCCTTGCCGTCCGGGCCCCACATGTGGCCGGAGCTGCGGATCATGGCCGGCATGGACGCGTCCACGATGACGTCGGACGGGACGTTCAGGGTGGTGATGCCCTTGTCCGAGTCCACCATTGCGAGCGCGGGGCCATCCTCCATGCCCTTCTTGATGAGCGACTGGACGCCTTCGCGCACGTCCTCGGGCAGGTCCTCGAGGCTGCTCAGGATGGCGGCCAGGCCGTTGTTCGGGCTGATGCCGGCGGCGGCGAGCTGCTTGCCGTAGGTCTCGAAAAGCTCGGAGAAGTAGGCCTTGACCACGTGGCCGAAGATGATGGGGTCGGAAACCTTCATCATGGTGGCCTTCAGGTGTGCGGAGAACAGCACGCCCTCTTCCTTGGCGCGGGCAACCTGGGCCTTGAGGAATTCGTCCAGGGCGGCGGCGCGCATCACGGTGCCGTCGATGACCTCACCGGCCAGGACCGGGAACGCCTTCTTCAGGACCTTCACGGAGCCGTCCTCACGGACCAGCTGGATGGCGACGGTGCCCTCGGACTCGACAACCACGGACTTCTCGTTGGAACGGAAGTCGTCCTTGCCCATGGTGGCCACGTTGGTCTTGGAGTCTGCGGTCCAGGCCCCCATGGAGTGCGGGTTCTGGCGGGCGTAGTTCTTGACGGACAGCGGTGCGCGGCGGTCCGAGTTGCCCTCGCGCAGGACCGGGTTCACGGCGGAGCCCTTGATCTTGTCATAGCGGGAGCGGATGGCCGTCTCCTCGTCCGAGGAGGGGTTGTCCGGGTAGTCCGGCAGCGCGTAGCCCTGGCCCTGCAGCTCTGCAATGGCGGCCTTCAGCTGCGGGATGGATGCGCTGATGTTCGGCAGTTTGATGATGTTCGCTTCCGGCGTCTTCGCCAGTTCACCCAGTTCAGCAAGGGCGTCACCGATCTGCTGCTCCGGGGTGAGGTAGTCACCGAACACGGCGATGATGCGGCCGGCGAGCGAAATGTCGCGGGTCTCCACCTCCACACCTGCGGTCGAAGCAAACGCCTCGATGATGGGCAGGAACGAATAGGTAGCCAGCATCGGCGCTTCGTCGGTGTGGGTGTAGATAATCTTGGACATGCGCGGGCGTCTCCCTGTGGGTCGGCTTGGTTGTGAAATGTCGGTCTATTTCACCATCTACAACTTACCCGAGGACGCGGGTTTGAACCTTACTGGAGCCGCTTGATTACCCCGCGGTGAGCAGGATTACAGCGATGCAGAATGCCCGACGGCGGCACGCACCAAGGCGCCATCCCGCCGTCGTAATCCCTGCCCCATCCCGCCGGCGCACTCGGCGGGAAGCCCTACATGATACGTCACTACTATTTACAAACTTGTCATGTGACGGGTAAATTCGCTACGTCACTCTCCGGCCCGCACCGGGGCCGCTACCCCGTTCAGACAGGACACCAATGACACGCACCAGGTCTCTCGCCTCGGGCCTCCTGAGCCTTTCAGCCGCAGCCGTTCTGGCAGTTGCCACGGCTGGCGGAGCCTCGGCCGCGCCGGACGCCACAGATGACAAAAACACGCCGGCCACTGCCAGTGTCACCGTCGAGGACACCGGCGCGGCAGAGTACTGGACAGCAGACAAGATGAAGGCAGCCATCCCGGGCGACGTCCTGGCCGGCAAGGCCTTGGAGCGCGGCAACCGCTCCGCCGTCCCCGTCGAAAAGGGCAAGGGCTCGCAGGTCAGCCCCACTCGAGGCAAGCAGACCATCGCAGCCAGCGAAGCCCCGGTGAAGCACATCGGCAAGGTCTTCTTCACCCTGGGCGGCGCGAACTACGTATGCTCCGGCAACGCTGTCTCCTCGGTCAACGAGAGCACGGTGGCCACGGCAGGGCACTGCCTCAATGAAGGCCCGGGAGCATTCGCCACGAACTTCATCTTCGTTCCTGCCTATGAAAATGGTGCTGCCCCCTACGGCAAGTGGACGGCGCGGAAGTATTTCGCCCCCACCCAGTGGAGCGCAAACGGGGACATGGCCTACGACACCGGCTTCGCCGTCATGAACCAGTTAGGCGGCAAGAACCTGACTGACGTCGTCGGTGGCTCCGGCGTCGCCTTCAACCAGGCACGCGGGCTCACCTACAAGTCCTTCGGCTACCCCGCAGCCCGCCCCTTCAACGGCGAGACCCTGAAGAGCTGCACAGGAACGGCAAGCAACGACGCCAACAACCCGCAGTTCGGCACCCAGGGCATCCCCTGCGACATGACCGGCGGTTCCTCCGGCGGCCCGTGGTTCATCGGCACCAGCTCCTCCGGCGTCCAGAACTCGATCAACAGCTACGGCTACAGCGGCTCCAACGTCATGTACGGCCCGTACTGGGGCACGGTCATCCAGGCGACGTACCAAAGTGCAGCGATCTCCTAGCAGCGAGCCAGCCGGGGAGGGCTCCGTCACGCACGGAGACGCAGCCCAGACCCACGAGGAAATCCTCGAGTACTGGACAAAGCAGCGGATGGCAGAAGCCAGGCCCCGGGAGCTCCGGCTCCCGGCGGAGGGTCCGCGTCTCAAGCAGAGGGACGCGGACGCTGACAAAGCCGGGTCCTAGGACATGTGCCCCAACACGAACGACGGCGCTGCCCCCTACGCGGGGACAGGCGCCGTCGTTCGTTTAATTGGGCCCACGCCGTTAGGGGGCCGGTGGGGATCAGTGGAAGAAGTGGCGCGCACCGGTGAAGTACATGGTGATACCGGCCGCGTTGGCTGCCGCAATCACTTCGTCATCCCGGACGGAACCGCCGGGCTGCACCACGGCGCGGACGCCGGCGTCGATCAGGATCTGTAGCCCGTCGGCGAATGGGAAGAACGCGTCGGAGGCTGCCACGGCGCCGCGGGCGCGCTCAGGGGCGTTCGATCCGCTGGCGTTGGAGGCGCCGCCCGCACCGTCGACGTCGGACTCCACCGTCACGCCCAGCGTGTTGGCCCGCTCCACCGCCAGGCGGCAGGAGTCCAGGCGGTTGACCTGGCCCATGCCAATGCCGACGGCGGCACCGTCATTGGCGATCAGGATGGCGTTGGACTTCGCGGCCCGGCAGGCGGTCCACGCGAATGCGAGGTCCGCGAGGGTCTTCTCGTCCGCCGCCTCACCGGCGGCCAGGGTCCAGTTGGCGGGGTTGTCGCCGTCGGCGTCCACCTTGTCGGTGACCTGGACCAGCATGCCGCCGGAAACCTGGCGGAACTCGGTGGGGTACCGGCCGTAGCCCTCGGGCAGGGAGAGCAGGCGGATGTTCTTTTTCTTCGACAGGATCTCGACGGCTTCCGGCTCGAAGCCGGGCGCGATGACCACCTCGGTGAAGATGTCCTTGACGGTGTTGGCCATGCCGGCGGTGACCGGACGGTTGGCTGCGATCACGCCGCCAAACGCGGAAACGGGGTCGCAGGCGTGCGCCTTGGCGTGCGCATCGGCGATGGGGTCGGCGGCGTCCGCGGACCCCACGGCCACGCCGCAGGGGTTGGCGTGCTTGATGACGGCCACTGCGGGCTCACTGAAATCGAAGGCTGCGCGCAGGGCCGCGTCAGCGTCCACGAAGTTGTTGTAGCTCATGGCCTTGCCGTGCAGCTGGTCCGCCTGGGCGATGCCCACCGGGGCGGCCTTGTCCACGTAGAGCGCGGCCTGCTGGTGCGGGTTCTCGCCGTAGCGCAGGACCTCCGAGCGCTCCAGCGAGAGGCCGGCGTAGGCGGGCCAGTCGATGACGCCGTCGCCGTCCTCGTCCAGGAACTGGCTGGCCGTCCAGGTGGCCACGGCGTTGTCGTAGGAAGCGGTGTGGGCGAACGCCTTGGCGGCGAGCCGGCGCCGGGTCTTCAGGTCGAAGCCGCCCTCAGCGGCTGCGGCAACCACCTGGCCGTAGAAGGAGGGGTCCACCACAATGGCGACGGCGGCGTGGTTCTTCGCTGCCGACCGCACCATGGCGGGGCCGCCGATGTCGATCTGCTCGACGACGTCGTCCTGGGCCGCGCCGGACTTGACGGTTTCCACGAACGGGTAGAGGTTCACCACCACCAGGTCGAAGGGCTCGATCTCCATGCGGCTGAGCGTTTCCATGTGGGCGGGGACGCGGCGGTCCGCCAGGATACCGCCGTGGACGCGCGGGTGCAGCGTCTTGACGCGGCCGTCCAGCATCTCCGGTGAACCGGTGACTTCCTCAACCTCCTGCACGGGAATGCCCGCGGCGGCGATCTTCTTGGCCGTGGAACCGGTGGAGACCAGCTTCACTCCCGCTGCGTGCAGGCCCTGGGCGAGTTCCTCCAGACCGGTCTTGTCGTAAACCGAGATCAGCGCCCGGCGGATGGGAACACGGTCAATGGATACGCGCTCATGCTGCGTGAAGCTCACAAATGTCTCCGTCTTATCTCGCGGAACAGTGCCGCGGTTGGTGGGGATAGGCCCAGTTTATCGCGAAGCGCAGGTTGCCCCGCGTGTCCGCCTGAGTGTGAACGCCCCCGGGCGCGGCTAGAGTTTTCCCAGGAGGCTGCGATGAATACTTACACCACTGTGCCCAGCGGCGAACAGGTGGTCCAGGAACTGCCCTGGCGATGGAAAGTCCAGGGCAGGATCTTCCTGATCGGCGGGCTCGGGTTCATGTTCGATGCCTGGGATGTGACCCTGAACGGCATCCTCATTCCGCTGCTCTCCACGCATTGGGCACTGACACCGGGTGAAGTGGCATGGGTGGGAACATCCAACCTCATCGGCATGGCCCTCGGCGCCTTCGTCTGGGGCACCATCGCGGACACCATTGGACGCAAGAAGGCATTCACGGCCACGCTGCTGATCTTCTCGCTCTTCACCGTGTTCGGCGCCTTCTCCCCCGACTTCATTTGGTTCTGCGTGTTCCGGTTCATGGCCGGCTTTGGCCTGGGCGGGTGCATTCCCGTGGACTATGCACTGGTGGGCGAGTTCACGCCGCGGAAGCAGCGCGGCAAGGTGCTGACGGCCATGGACGGCTGGTGGCCCATTGGAGCCGCCCTCGCCGGCTTCGTGTCGGCCGGCCTGGTGGCCCTGTACGGCGACTGGCGGCTGACCATGCTGGTGATGGTCCTGCCCGCACTGCTCGTCTTCTGGGTCCGGCGGAGCGTGCCCGAGTCGCCGCTGTTCCTGATCCGCCAGGGCAGGCGGGAGGAAGCCGCAAAAGTCATCGACGGCCTGGTGGAAGCAACCGGGGCCGAGCCCCGCGCCTACAGCCTGCCGGATGCCAAGGACGTCCCGCGGCTCTCGGCCGGCAGCGCGTGGACCCAGCTGCGGTCCGTGTGGCAGTTCAACTGGAAGATCACCGCTGCGGCATGGGCGTTGTTCTTCAGCATCCTGCTGGTCTACTACCTGTCCCTGACCTGGATGCCGCGGATCCTGATCGGCGCCGGCTTCGCCGAGTACAAGGCGTTCGTGACCACCGCGTCCATGGCCGCCGTGGGACTGCTGGGCGTCATCGTCGCCGCGCTCCTGGTGGAGCGGGTGGGCCGAAAGTGGATCCTTGCCATCACCGGCCCGCTGTCCGCGCTGACCCTGGTGATCGTGGCGTTCGTGGTGGACATCCCCACGGCGGCGGTGTTCTGGCTGCTGGTGTTCGGGTTCGTGGTGCAGGTGGCCATCCCGGTGCTGTACGCCTACGTGTCCGAGCTCTACCCCACCGAGCTGCGCGGCTCCGGCTTCGGCTGGGCGTCCACGTTCTCACGGCTTGGGGCAGGTTTCGGACCGCTCATCTTCGCCAACTACTTTTGGCCGGAGCTGGGCCTCGCAACATCCTTCGCCCTGGCCGGCGGACTGGTGCTGCTGGCCGTACTGTGGATGGCGTTCTTCTCCCCCGAGACCAAGCAGCGCCGCCTCGAGTAAAGGCTGCCTTCGACGCGCAAATCCGCTGCCGACACGCATATGCATGTGCGCACCGTATATTTCAGTTGCGCCCGTGCATGTGAGCGTCGAAAAGTAACCTGCGCGTCGACGGCGGGTCAGGGGTCCGGGTCAGGTCCCCGGGTCAGGCTTGGGCGGCGGCGAGGTCTGCCAGCGTGGAGACCAGGAGCCGGCGCTCCACCACCTTGATGCGTTCGTGCAGGGTTTCCTCAGTGTCGCCGTCCTCGACGGCCACGGCTTCCTGGGCGATGATGGGGCCCGTGTCCACGCCGGCGTCGGCCCAGTGCACCGTGCAGCCGGTGACTTTCACGCCGTACGCCATCGCTTCCCGCACACCGTGGGCCCCGGGGAACGCCGGCAGCAGCGCCGGGTGGGTGTTCAGGTATTTGCCGTTGAACGCGTCGATGAACTCAGGACTCACGATCCGCATGAACCCGGAAGACACCACAACATCCGGTTCGAAGGCAGCCACAGCTTTGGTGAGCGCGCTGTTCCACTCCGCGCGGTCCGGGTAGGCCTTGAAGTCCACCACGAACGTGGGGATGCCGGCGGCTGCGGAGCGTTCCACGCCGTAGGTCCCCGGGCGGTCGGCCCCCACGGCGGCGATTTCGACGTCCAGTTCGCCGGCCTTCACCGCATCAATTACTGCCTGGAGATTGGACCCGGTGCCGGAAACGAGGACTACGATGCGCATTGGTCTAGCTTATGGGCAGCCTCGCGTAGGCTGGAAAACATGAACAGCAACCCCGAACCGGCGCAGCAGCAGCGGACCAGAGCTCCGCTCAGCGAGGCGGCAAAAGCCTCGCTCGCCAGGACCCACACGCTGTTCCGGATGTTCGTCGTCTCGGTCCTGGGCGCGTTCTTCGTCTACCAGCTGGACGTCAACTACCTCTGGCTCACGGCCATCCTCACGGCCGCCAGCCTGGCCCTGGGCGTGGTCCTGCTGGTCCGGGCAGTGCGGTTGCGGGAGTCCAAGCTCGTCCTCATCGGGACCATCTCGGGGATGGTGGTCTCGGCCATCCTGGTGCTGCTGATCGTCGTGACGGCGGTGTTCTTCGACGAGATCCGCGAATATCAGGCGTGCGTGGGCCGGGCGCTGACGGACCAGGCCCAGACTGCCTGCCGCATACAGCTTGAGAAGTCGCTGCCCGCGCAGCTTCCCTAGCATCTACCCCGGGCGTCCACTTCAGTGGACCAGTTCGGCGTCCTCTTCTTTGGCGGCCCGCTCGCGTTCCAGCCAGGGACCCGCTGCATAGCCAATCACGACGCCGGCACCCACCTCGGCGGCCACCCAGACTCCCGTCCACAACGGGTCCGGGCCGATCTCCGTCAGCCGCCCGATGCCTGCCGAACCACGGGCCAGCCAGGCCGCCGCCATAGCCAGCAGCCCGGCAGCCAGCCCGGTCAGCACGCCAAGCACCAGGGTGGAGATGGAGGCCGTGAACCAGCGCGCCCGGATCTTGATGGCAAGCCACTCGTCAAAATGGTTCTCGCCTTCCCGGAGGAACCACCACCCCGCCAGGACGCCGGCCAGCACCGGGACGATCAGGGCAACGACGGCATAATCGAGCGGCCCGCTCGGAATGGCCGCCAGCACGGGGATGGAGGGCAGCGGTCCGACGGCGGTGCCGAGGGGACCCACCTGCGAGCCGACCCCCATGGCAAAACCCGCCCCGGACGTCCATGCGAGGGCGAAGACCACCAGGTTGGGCAGGTAGCCAAGCTGCGCAACGGTGAGGGCCGCACCTCCGATGGCGCCGGCGTCGAGCGCTTCATAAACGGCGACCACCAGGTTCCAGTGGATGAACAAGTCCACGGCCAGCAGCGCCGAGGCAAGCGCCAGGGCGGACACCACGGCCACAAAGCCGGCCTTGGCAGCGGAAGCCAAGTAGGAGCCCGCCCAGCGGGAATGCTGGCTGGTGCGTGAGATCCAGTCCACAGCGTCGACGCTGATCAGCCGGCTCCAGGACCCGGCCTCGCGGCGGGCGCCGATCACCATTCCCAGGGCGTAGGGAACCAGGGGAACCAGCATGGCGTGCCCCAGGTTGATGCCGACGTCCGCTGTGCGGCATACGAATCCGGTGGCCGCACCGAAGGCGGAGTAGACAAGCCACGATCCCAGCAGCGCCTGCCAGAGCTGGTCCGTGTAGGACGCCCGCGCCAGGCGCCGGCCCGCACGCCACGCCAGCAGGAACGGGATCAGGGTCAGCCCCAGGGGAACGAGTGTCAGGAGGCCGGCGTCACCGTGCGCGGCGGTGTCCGACCCCGCGGCCGTGAGCGCGAGCGGCACACCGTGGACCAGCAGCCAGGACTGCCCGGCGAGCCGGGCCAGGGTGTCGAAATGCCCGTCCTGGAAGCCTGCGGTGGCCCAGACGGCAATGATCGGCGCGATCACCACCAGCGCGGAAATGACAGCCGCCTGGGCTGTTTCGAGGGCACCCTGCAGCCACAGGGGCATGGGGAGGCCACGGTCTCCGGTCTGGTCGGCGCGCAGTTTCATCGTGTTCCATGGTGTCACGGCGGGTCCGCCAGGCCTGGAAGCGACAGGCTTGCGGCCAGCATCAACCGCTGGTTGCACGGCTTTTCCCGGCGCTTTTTAGCAGGGTCCGCCGTAAAATGGGATTTACTGCAAACACCGGCACCCCCAGGGTGCCTCGAGAGTACGGCTGGTCTCCGTCCGGTGAACGAACAGCGGCATCGAGAGCAGGCCGGCGAGGGCCCGGAAACCGTAAGCCGGGAAACAGGAGCCGCGAATGAGAGATGAACACTAAGTTCTGAAGATATTCGTCCTACTGGCTGGTGCAGCCGCCGTTTCGGCGGAGGCTGCACCAGCGTTTTTCTGAATTCTGCAAGCACGGCGACGCCGGGAGCCTCCAAGTAGGCTCCCGGCGTCGACTGTTCTTACTTCCGTTACTCAGAGGCGGCGGTCGCGGTCCACGCCGTCAGCGTCAATGTGTTCCTTGCGGACTTCCTCATCGACCCGGACCTCGTCCTGGACAACGTCCTTGTCGAGGCGGACCCGTTCCACCGGCACGGTTTCCTTCTCGACCACGGGGCGCTCCTCGTGCAGGGTCACCTCGTGCTCTTCTTCGCTGATGTCCGGTCCGCGCATCGCATCGCCGCGGTTGGCGTCGGTGACGGGTTCGCGCTCCAGGCGGACTTCCTCACGCTGCACAGGGACGGTCTTGGTGACGTGTTCCGTGGTGACATACTTCCGCAGCCGCGCCCGGCCTGCAGTTTCGCGCTCGGTGCCAACGTGGAGCCGTTCCTCGGAACGGGTCATCGCGTCGTCGGTATTGGGGCCTGAGGTGTCATGGCCCACCGTGCCCCTGTCGCGGTCAGTGAGGTCGCGGTCAGTGAGATCCCGGTCCCGGCCGATGCCGGCCGTCGGGGTACCGGCGTTGAGGTCGGCGTCGCCCTGGAGGTCCACGTCGTCCCGGGCGTCGGAGTAGGTGCGGGCGCCGCGGTCGTAGTGGGTGTAGAGGCGGTCCTCTTCCTCGGGGGTGAGGTGGCCGTCCACGTCCACGCGCGGTGCGTCCTTGACGTGTTCCTTGGTGTACGGAACCACCAGGTCATCGCCCTGGGTGTGCGCGCCTTCAACGGGAACGAAGGACTGGGAGGTGCCGAAAAGTCCCGTCTTTACGGTGACCCACGTCGGTTCACCCGTATCGTCGTCCGCGTACAGCTGGCCGATCGAGCCGATCTTCTCGCCGTCGGAGCCGACGACGTTGCCGTTCCTGTTGAGCAGGTCTTCAATGTTTTCCCGGTTGAGCATGACGTCTCCTTGGATGTGTCGTTGCACTTGGGTCTCGCCAGCTGTGGATGGTCCGGCACGGGGGTTCCCGTGCCGGACACCGCCCCGGCTGCTTGAGGCTGTGAGTACTGGCTGCCCCACTACCGTAAGCATGCTTATCATCAATTGCAAAGCCTACTTAGTAATTTTTTTGAACCGGACCTTCTGCCGTTCACCCAAGCTTTCCCTCCGGGTCACGCGTTCTCCCCCGCTACGTTAGGCCGGCACCCACGGTGGAGGGGTGAGGATCGCAATTGTTGCTGAATCATTCCTGCCGCTGATGAACGGTGTGACGCACTCCATCCTTAGGGTGTTGGACCACCTGCAGGACCGGGGCGACGACGTCCTGGTCATTGCGCCATCCACCCAGGACGGGGAAACACCGGACCAGGTCAAGGGTGCCGCGGTCCACCGCCTGCCCGCCGTGCCGCTGGCGGGATACACGAACGTCCGGGTGGCGATGGGCGGTGTGTACCGGGTCAAGAGAATCCTTGCCGATTACGCACCGGACGTGGTCCACCTAGCCTCGCCGTTTGTCCTCGGCTGGCGGGCGGCGCAGGCAGCGCACCAGCTGGGGATCCCCACCGTGGCCATCTACCAGACCGAAGTTCCCAGCTACGCCGCCCGGTATGGGGTTCCGTTCCTGGAGAACTGGGCCTGGAACCGGGTCGAGAACATCCATCTGTTGGCCTCCCGCACCCTGGCGCCGTCCACGTTCGCGCTGAACCAGTTGCGCGGCCGCGGCATCCCCCGCGTGCAGATGTGGCGCCGCGGGGTGGATACCGCCCGGTTTTCGCCGGCAAAGCGCGACGACGGGTGGCGGGCTTCGGTGGCCCCCGGCGGCCAGCGGATCATCGGCTACGTGGGCAGGCTCGCCGTCGAGAAGCAGGTTGAGGACCTCGCAGCCCTGGCAGGGATTCCCAACACGAAACTGGTGATCGTGGGCGACGGTCCCCAGCGGGCCGCCCTGGAGGAGGCCCTGCCGGACGCGGCCTTCACCGGGTTCCTGGGCGGCGAGGACCTGGCACGCGCCGTGGCGTCCTTCGACCTGTTCGTCCATCCCGGCGAGTTCGAGACGTTCTGCCAGACCATCCAGGAGGCTATGGCATCGGGGGTACCGGTGGTGGCCACGGGCCGCGGCGGCCCCCTGGACCTGGTGGAGAATTCCCGGACGGGCTGGCTCTACGAACCAGGCGACCTGTCCGCCCTGCGCGCCCGGGTCCTGGACCTGATGGGTGACGACGCCAAACGCCGGGCGTTCGCCACTATGGCCCACGCAGCGGTGCAGGACAGGACCTGGCCTGCCCTCTGCGCCGAACTGGTCAACCATTACAACGACGTGCTGGCGGAAGCACCGGCAGGACGGGCATCCGGTTCATGGACATCCGTTTCAAAGACAGGGGCAGCTCAGTGAAAATCTCGGTCATTGGCTGCGGCTACCTTGGTGCCGTCCACGCCGCCACCCTGGCATCCATGGGCCACACGGTGGTGGGTATCGACGTCGATCCCGCCAAAGTTGAACAATTGGGCCGCGGGGCCGCCCCCTTCCATGAGCCGGGACTGGACGAACTGCTCCGGGACGGGCGCAGCAACGGCAGGCTGCGCTTCTCCAGCGATGCCGCCGACGCGAAGGATGCGCAGGTCCACTTCCTTTGTGTAGGGACTCCCCAGGACAAAACGTCCGACGCCGCCGACCTCACCTTCCTGGTTTCCGCCGCGAGAACGCTGCTGCCGCACCTTGCCGCGGGCGCCGTCGTCGTCGGTAAATCCACCGTGCCGGTGGGCACGGTGGAGATGCTCCGCGGAGTCCTGGCCCGGCGGCCGGACGTGCTGCTGGGCTGGAACCCCGAATTCCTCCGGCAGGGCACCGCGGTGAAGGACTCGCTGGTGCCGGACCGGCTGGTCTATGGAGTGGACGGCGGCCGGGGCGCCGCCTTCAATCCGTCAACCGGCGCGCCGCTGGGCGTGACAGCCGCGCTGGACGCGGTGTATGAGCCGCTGCTCCGTGCCGGGATTCCACGGCTGGTCTGCAATTTCGCGACGGCGGAACTTATCAAGTCGGCAGCGAACGCCTACCTGGCCACCAAGGTCAGCTTCATCAACGCCGTGGCCGAACTCTGCGACGCCTCCGGGGCGGACGTGGGCGAACTCAGCGAGGCGATGGGCCTGGACCCAAGGATCGGGAACCGGTACCTGCATGCCGGGCTGGGGTTCGGCGGCGGCTGCCTGCCCAAGGACATCCGCAGCTTCCGGTCGCAGGCAGCCGGTCACGGCGTCGCCGCCGTGGAGGACTGGATGCGCCTGGTGGATGCGGTGAACCTCGGGCAGCGGTCCCGGACGGTGGACCTGGCAGCGGAGCTCTGTGGCGGAACCCTGGCCGGCCGGTCGGTGACCGTGCTGGGGGCGTCCTTCAAACCGGACACTGATGATATCCGCGACTCGCCAGCCTTGACGTGGCGGACAGGCTCGCGGCCGCAGGGGCACACGTGACCGTGACGGATCCCAAAGCCGTCAACCATGCCTGGCGGCGGTACCCCCGGCTGCGGTTCGAAACCTCCACCGGGCGCGCGCTGGAGGGCGCGGAGCTGGTGCTGCTTCTGACCGAATGGGACGAATACCGGCAGCTCTCCCCCAGCGCTGCGGGCGGGCTGGTCCGACGGCGGGTGGTGCTGGACGCACGCAACGTGCTGGACGCCGATGCCTGGCGGGCTGGTGGCTGGGTTGTGCGCGGCCTCGGCACGAATGCCGGGATGCCTACAGGCGGCGCCGCACCCGCGACCACCGCTCCTGCCACCGACCGCGTCCCGGCCTCCCGGGCACGGTAGGCCCTCCTACGTCAGCAGCCCCAGTTCGGCAAACGCGAGCGCCACACCGTTGCCGGCGGGACCGGGGGTCACCCTGTCCGCGACGGCCAGCACGCCCGGGTGGCCGCCCTCCACGGCGATGCCCGTGCCGGCGTACTCCAGCATCTCGATGTCGTTGGCGCTGTCCCCGATCGCCACAATGTCCTCGCGCTTCAGCCCCAGCCGCTGCTCCACCACCTGGATGCCCACGGCTTTGTGCGTTCCGGCCATGTAGATCTCCCCGGCGCGGTCGCCCAGCGCGGAGAGGGAACTCGGGATCAGCCCCACTTCGGGACCAAAGTGGTGCATGAGGCCGGTCAGCGGCACCGGCGAGTCGAAGCAGGAAATCTTGGCGAAGGACACGGACCTGAGGTCGTCGCTGTACTGCATGGGCCCCAGGATGTCCTCAAGCGGATCAACGTCGGTGCTCAGGACGCCGTCGTGCTGCGGGCGTCCGGCGAAGACGGGTCCCAGCACCTCCCGCAGGCGCCGGTCCACGCCGGTGCGCCCGTGCAGCGCCTCGGGCGCTTCCAGGATGTAGGCGGCATTGTGGACATCCAGGGTCTCGACGATCCGGGCGGCCACATCCGGTTCGAAGCGGGAGTCCTTGAGCACCTCGCCGTCCATTTCCACCCGGGCTCCGGCGCCGGTGATCACGCCGTCGAACCCCGCCGCGAGGATGTGGCCGGGCACCATGGACAGCGGGCGTCCGGTGCACACGAACACCAGGTGGCCGTTCCGGCGCGCTGTCCGGACGGCCTCAACGTGGGCTTCCGGGGCCAGCCCATGGTCGGCGTACGTACCATCGATGTCGAGGAATATGGCACGCGGCCGGACGGTTCGCTGGCTGGACATGCCGGACTCCTTGGTCTGTTGCGGGGACCGTTTCATCCTATCCAAGGCGGCAACCGGCATTTCCGGCCAGCCCCGGGCTGGAAAAGCCGGCATGCGGCGGGAAAAGTGACAGTCATCCTGTGATCTTTGAGGCCTTGCAGGCATGTAAGCACACTGATTGAATTAGCACACCGGAATATGGGGGCCCGGCACAACTTACTGATTAAGGAGTGACAACATGGGCATTCTTGGATTTCTCATTTTGGGCCTGATCGCTGGCGCTATTGCGAAGGCAATCCTGCCGGGCCGCCAAGGCGGCGGCTGGGTGGTCACCCTGGTCCTCGGGGTTGTCGGGGCCATCCTCGGCGGCTGGATCGGTTCACTGATCTTCGGCGGCGGGCTGGCGGAGTTCTTCGATATCCGCACCTGGCTCCTGGCCATCCTCGGTTCCGTCATCGTCCTGCTGGTCTACGGGGCAGTCACCAACCGCAGCCACCGCAGGGTGTAGCCGCACCATATTTCCCCAACGCAAAAAACGCCGTCCTCCATCGGGGGACGGCGTTTTTGCGTCCCGTCCTTCCGGGAGCAAACTTCCGGATAACTAATGGGAACCGATTTCCCCCTCCCGGGCGAAAGTCCCGGGTCCGCATTTATGATGTGCGAGGGGGGTGGTGTCATGGCTGATTCGAGCCACACGGAAAATCTGGCGGTCCGGGCATTCAGCGCGATCCTGGACGCGAATCCGGACGCCTGTTGGCGCTCTCAGCAGACGGCACCATCACCATCGCCAACGCCGCGGCGGCCCGGCTCTTCGGGTTTCCACGCGGGGAACTGGCAGGGCGCAACTACCGGAAGCTGCTGGCGGCCGGGTTCGGCGACGACGTGGACCGGCTGCTCCGCCGGATCATCCTCGAGCCCGGCGGCTATCCACCGCCCCAGGAGGTCCGGGGATTGCGGCGGGACGGCACGGAGTTCCCTGCGGAGGTAGCGTGCTCCCTGGTGCCGTCCGGCGGACGCGATCACGCACCAGGCCAGGCTGGGCAGGCGGGGCACGACGACGGGATCCCCGCCGGCACGCGCCTGCTTCTGTCCGTCCGGGGTACGTCACACCGCCAGGCCGCGGACGCGGACCTGCGGGAGGCCATGTCCCTGCTGACGGCCACCCTGGAGTCCACCGCCGACGGGATTTTGGTCATGAGTTCCGAGGGCCACGTGGCAGGCTACAACGACCAGTTCCTCACCATGTGGAACATCCCCGCGGAGCTCCTGAAGGGCGACAGCGAGGAACCCGTCATGCGGCTCATCGTTTCGCAGGTGGCGGACCCCATTGCCTTCATGGCCCGGCTGACGGAACTGGAGGAGGACCCGGAAGCCGAAAGCCACGATGTCCTGGACTTCAAGGATGGCCGGACTTTCGAGCGGTACTCTCGGCCGCAACGGGTGGGCGAGAACGTTGTGGGCCGGGTGTGGAGCTTCCGCGACGTGACGCCCCGGCGGAAGGCCCAGGAACAGGCCCAGCAGGCCATGCTGGACCTCGCGGCGCAGGCGGAGAAACTGCGGGCCATGGCATTCCAGGATCCCCTGACCGGGCTGGCCAACAGGGCTGTGTTCAATGACGCCCTGGCCGAGTCGCTGCAGGAGCCGCGGCTGAAGGCCGTGGACGTCCTTCTGCTGGACCTTGACGACTTCAAGGAAGTCAACGACATCCTGGGCCACCAGGCGGGCGACGACATGCTGGTGGAGGTGGCCCGCCGGCTCCGCGGCTGCGTCCCCACCGCCGACGTCGTCGCACGCCTGGGCGGCGATGAATTCGTGGTTCTGCTCACCGCCTGCCCCGACGCGGATGAGATCGCTGCCTGCATCGTCCGCTGCCTGCATGTACCACTGACCATCAACGGCGCGGTGCTGCGCCCCAGCCTCAGCCTGGGGCTCGCGTCGCTGGCCCAGGACAGCGTGGGCCCGTCCGAACTCCTGCGCCAGGCTGACATCGCGATGTACGCGGCGAAGGCGGCCGGCAAGAACCGGTTCCTGCGGTTCCACCCGGACATGATGACTGCGCTCGTGCAGCGCACGGACATGGAAAGCGCCCTGCAGCTCGCGGTTCCGCGCGGTCAGATCAGCGTAGATTTCCAGCCCATCGTTTCGCACCGCATGGGACAGGTGGTGAAGTTCGAGGCGCTGGCACGGTGGGACCGCGGCGGCGAGCGCATCCCGCCGTCGATCTTCATCCCGCTGGCTGAGCGCACCGGCTCATCAACGAAATCGGCGCGGAGGTGATGGCGCTGGGAATGGTGCAGCTGGCAGGGTGGCTCAGCGAGGATCCCTCGCGGTCCCTCTCGGTCAACGTCTCCGGGGTCCAGCTCCAGGATCCGGACTTTGCCCAGGGGGTGCTCCACCTTGCAGAGGCCAGCGGCGTGGCGGCCTACCAGCTGGTGCTGGAGGTGACCGAGAGCGTCTTTTTCGACGCCGACTGCAGCCTGATCAAGCAACTCAGCTCACTGCGGGACGCGGGCGCCCGGGTGGCCCTGGACGATTTCGGAACCGGATACTCCTCCCTGGGCAGGCTGCAGGACCTTCCCGTGGATACGGTGAAGATCGACAAGTCCTTCGTGTCCATGGTCCGCACCGGCGAGGAACGGCTGCCCATCCTGAGCTCAATGATCAACATGGCCCACAGCCTCGGGCTGACGGTGACGGCGGAGGGCGTCGAAACGGCGGCGCAGGCGGACTACCTGACGGCGCTGGAGTGCGATTCCCTGCAGGGGTACCTGTTCTCGCTCCCCGAGCCCGGTGAACGGCTGGACCACGCCCTGCGGCGGGCCGAGGAAGCCCTCCAGGCTCTCAAGAAGGTAGATTCCCGGTGCAGCCGGACAGCAGCCCTTGAGGTGTGAGGGATATCATAGGGAGGCGTCTCCACCCAGGTCTCGGGTGGGCCCGGCTGGGGGCTCAGGGCGCCGGTAGGGGGAAGGGTTCGTCCGTGTCTCAGGCTGGTCTCTTGGAACGAAGTCCCACCGCGGGCAGGGCGCGCCTGGGCATGCTGGGCCTCTTGGCGGCCGCAGCGCTTGCGGCGCTCGCGCTGTACTTCGCCGCGAACAGCGGCACGCCCCATGCGCTGGTGACGGGAGATGTCCTGATCCTTGCGGCATCGCTGCTGGCCGGGGCAAGCTGCGCCCGGGCAGCACGGCTGGGCGGAGTGAACGCCCGGGCCTGGACCTTCATGTCCATTGCCGTCTTCGTCTGGGCGGCCGGGATGGCCGTGTACGCGTACTACGGGCTGGCCTTCAACCACGTTTACCCCTTCCCGTCCCTGGCCGACGCCGGATTCATCGGCTACTCGGTGCCCGCCGTCGTCGCGCTGTTCGCGTTCAAGAGGCGCGCCGGCAACCGGGTGGCGCTGTACCGGGCGGTGATGGACGCCGCCGTGGTGGCAGGTTCTGTGCTGGTGGTCAGTTGGTACACCGCGCTGGGGCCCGCCTTCGACTCGGTGGGTGATCCGCTGACCCGGTTGACCGGAATGGCGTATCCGGTAGTCGACCTGGTGATCACCTCACTCGTGCTGGTCCTGGCCATGCGGCGGCAGCCCGGCGAACGCCTGCCTTTCCTGTGCTTCGGCGGCGGCATGCTCGTCCTCGCAGTTACAGACAGCATCTATGTGCGCATGACGTTCGACGGCGTCACGGGCGCCACGGGTTCGCCGCTCGCCCTCGGATGGATTGTCGCGTTCCTCCTGATCGCGCTGGCGCCCATGGCACCGTACGTGGAAAGCGCCGGCACGGCCCGTACCGGGTACACTCTGGCGCTGGAGCTGCTCCCGTATGCCCCGCTGGTGCTGGCCGTGCTCCTGTTCGCGGTCCCGCACCTGTCCGGACTTGAGCCGTTTCTGGTTGTGGTGGGGGCTGCGCTGCTGGTGTGCGTGCTCGTCCGGCAGGTGCTCATCGTCCTTGAGAACATCCGGTTGACCAGTGGCCTGGAGGACGAGGTGGCGGCCAGGACCCGGGAACTGGAGGCGGCACGGGAAGCGGCAATGGAGTCGAGCCGGCTCAAATCGGAGTTCCTGGCCACCATGAGCCATGAGATCCGGACCCCGATGAACGGAGTGGTGGGCCTGACCGCCCTCCTCCTCGAAACACCGCTGGACGAGACCCAGAAGCAGTACGCCCAGGGCGTGCGGGGCGCCGGCGAATCGCTGCTGGCCCTGATCAACGACATCCTGGATTTCTCCAAGCTGGAAGCCGGCAAGGTGGACCTGGATATCCGTCCGTTCGACCCCCGGGTCCTCGTGGAAGAGGTGGCCGGGCTCCTGGCCGAGCCGGCCCTCGCCAAGAACCTGGAGCTGATCGGCTACTGCGAGCCGGATGTGCCGGCGCGCCTGCAGGGCGATTCAGGCCGGATCCGGCAGATCCTGCTGAACCTCGCCTCCAACGCGGTGAAGTTCACGGCGTCCGGGGAGGTTTCCATCCGGGTGACGACGCAGAATCCCGAGGCCGCCCCCGGAAACATTTCCGCTGTCCATTTCGAGGTCCGGGACACCGGCATCGGCATCGATCCCGCCCACCACCGGAAACTGTTCGAATCGTTCTCGCAGGCGGATGCCTCCACCACCCGGCGTTACGGGGGGACCGGACTGGGCCTGGCCATCAGCAGCCGGCTCACCGAGGCGATGGACGGCGACATCGGGCTGGACAGCGTTCCCGGCAAGGGCAGCACCTTCTGGTTCCGGCTGCCGCTCCCCGTGGCTCCGCCGTCCACCGATCCCGTTCCCGCTGCCGGCTTCCTCAACGGCCTGCGCGTCCTGGTGGTGGACGACAACGCCACCAACGCCTGGTCCTGGAGTCCCAGCTGCGCGGCTGGCGGCTCCAGCCCGAGGCCGTGCCGGACGCCGCCACTGCACTGGACCGGGCCCGGCAGGCGAGCGCCGCCGGAGAGCCCTTCCATCTGGCCGTGCTGGACTTCTGCATGCCGGACACCGACGGCCTGGAGCTTGCCCGGCGCATGAAGGCCGATGCCCGCCTTGCCGACATCGAACTCATCATGCTCACCTCCACCATGCAGGTGAACACGGCCGAAATCACCGGGGCCGGGGTCCGCGAGTGGCTGATGAAGCCCGTCCGCAGCTCCGAGTTCTACAACCGGCTGGTCCGCCTCATGTCCACCAGCGAAAGCGTCCAGCCTGCCGCCGCGTCCGGCCTCCTGCAGGCCGCGGCCCCAGGGGACAGCCACCACCGCGGGCGCATCTTGATTGTGGAGGACAACGAGGTCAACCAGCTGGTGGCCCAGGCGACGGTCAACAAATTCGGCTACACGGTGGACGTCGTCTCCAACGGGGCCGAAGCCGTGGACGCCACCGCCTCCACCCGCTATTCAGCAGTCCTGATGGACTGCCACATGCCCGTCATGGACGGGTTCGAGGCCACCCGTGTGATCCGCAGCCGCGGCGGAACTTTCCGCCTGCCCATTATCGCGATGACAGCGGGCGCACTAGACGGGGACAGGGAACGGTGCCTCGCCGCGGGCATGGACGACTACCTGGCCAAGCCCGTGGATGCGGCAGCGCTGCAGGCTGCGCTGGCGCGGTGGGTTCCTGAACCTGCCGCGCAAGCCCTGGCGGTCACCGGCGCCGTCCGCGCCGCGACAGAGCGCCGGGCTGTTGACCAGGACCGGCTTGCCATGCTCCGCGGCCTGGGCCCCGACGACGGCCGGGGGCTGCTGCCCGCCACGGTGGAAGCGTTCCGGAAGGACGTGCCCGGCCGGATCGCTGCGCTGCAGGCCGCGCTGGACGACGGCGGCGGCGAGGCGCTGGTGAGGGCGGCGCATGCCCTGAAGGGCTCGGCGGCCAATATCGGCGCCGGCAGGGCCGCTGCCATCTGCGCGGAGCTGGAGGGGCTGGGCCGGGCAGGAAACCACGACGGCGGGATTGACCTGGTGCGCCGGCTTGAAGCAGAGCTGCGGCGGGTGGATGCGGAACTGGACGCGGCGCTGGAGGTGGACGGATGAAAGTCCTCGTTGCCGATGACGATCCGGGTTCGTTGCTGGTGGCCCAGGCCGCCGTGGAGCGCGCCGGGCATGACTGCCTGGCCGCCGCAAACGGCGACGAAGCGTGGGGACTGTATCTTGAGCACCAGCCGGATGTGGTGGTGACGGACTGGATGATGCCCGGCATGGACGGGCTGGCCCTTTGCCGGGCCATCCGGTCCCGGGGCGCGGACCTGTACACGTACATTGTGATGCTGACATCGCAGGACTCCCGTGATGACGTGCTGGCCGGGATCGAGGCCGGGGCTGACGACTACGTCACCAAACCGCTGGATCCCTTCGTGCTGCGGGCCCGGCTGCTGGTGGCACTGCGGATCACCACCCTGCATGCGGACCTCGCCCATTACCGGAAGGTGCTGTCGCAGCAGGCGCGCACCGATCCCCTGACCGGGCTGCACAACCGGCTGAAGCTGGCTGAGGACCTGGAGCAACTGCATGCCCGCAGCGTCCGCTACGGGGAGCAGTACAGCCTGGCCATGTGCGACGTGGACAATTTCAAGGCGTACAACGACGTTTACGGGCACCAGGCCGGCGACCTTGCGTTGCGCGCCGTGGCCGCGGCCCTGAGGGCGCAGGCCAGGAAGTCCGATGGGGTGTACCGGTTCGGCGGCGAGGAGTTCCTGTTGGTCTTCCCGCACCAAAGCCTGCTGCGCGCGAAGGCCTGCATGGAGCGGGCGCTGGACGCCGTGCGGGATCTTGCCATCCCCCACCGGGGCGACCCGTCAGGCCAGTTGCGGCTCAGCGCCGGGATCTCGACGTTTTCCCCCGCCCAGGGCGGAGAACCGGAGGCACTGCTGGGTGCAGCGGACGCGGCACTCTATGCGGCGAAGGCGGCCGGCCGGAACCGGGTGGAACTGGCAGGCTGACCCCGGTTTGCGCTCCGGTCAGGCTGCTTTCTTGCTGCCGGCCTTCTTCGGGGCGGGCTTTTTGATGCCGGGCCTCTTAGCGGCCGCCTGGCGCTGGGCCGGCCGTTCCGCGTACTGGTTCGGCCCTTCGGCGTGCTGGTTCTGCTCGTGGCGCGCACCGGCCGCTTCGGCAGGAAGCGCTGCCTCAGCGGCGCGCTCCGGAACTGCCGCACTGACGTAGGCACCGCCGTCGGCGGTTTCAACGGCGGTTTCAACGGCGGCGGCACGGTTGCGGCGCCACCGGCGGAGCAGGTCCGCGGCGGCCAGCATGCCGGCGAGGGGTGTGAGGACCGCGGCGCCGTAGACGAACAGCATCCAGGTCAGCGTGGTCAGTGGCGGCTGGTTGTTATGCAGCAGGGACAGCCCGCCCAGGAGTCCCACGGCCCAGAAAAGGATCACTGCCGTCAATACAGCAGCGGCGGGAAAATACTGGTTGGTCAAGACTTTTTTCAGGGTTTCCATGCACTTCCTCCTGCCTGGCCGGGGGCTGCGGAAAGTGGCCGCATCAACACAAGTATGGGGCTGGATTAAGGCGAAACACGGCAAGACACCGTACTGAGTGATGAACATAACTGGCGGCCGCGCCGTCGGTTGTTTTGTGCTCGATCTTCCCCGCTGCCGGCAGCCCCGTTACGGTGAATTTGTCCGCCCGATTTTAGGAGGCTTCCATATGCGCATAGTTACTGCCGGCCTGTTCCATTCCGTGGATGGCGTGGTGTCAGATCCCTACAAATTCCAGTTCGACAGCTTCGATGACGAGCTTGGTGAAGGCCTCACCAGGATGATGGACAATGTGGACACCGTGGTGCTGGGCCGGGTGAGCTACCAGGAGTGGGCCGGCTACTGGCCGAACGCGTCAGTGGACGAGGACTTCGCCGCCTTCATCAACCCCGTGGAGAAGCACGTGGCCTCGCGGACCCTCACCGAACCGCTCGGCTGGCAGAACTCCCACCTGATGGATGCACCGCTGGAGGAATTCGTGGCACAGCTGAAGAAGCGCGACGGCGGCGAGATCGCCGTCTGCGGCAGCATCTCCGTGACCCGGCAACTGCTGTTCGCCGGGCTCCTGGACTCGCTCACACTGATGACCCACCCGGTGGTCGCCGGGAGCGGCCGCCGGCTCTTCCAGGACGGCGACCCGACAACCCGGCTGGTGCTGCAGGACGAAAGGCGGACCAGCAAGGGCAACGTGGTGAGCACCTACGGCCGGCTGGAGGGATAGAGCGCCCGGGCTACCAGGGTGCCGTGTCAGGAAGATCGTCGACGGCGTAGGTCACCGGATCCGCATGGCCATCGACAGGCAGGGAGCCATCCCGCCTGCTCCTGCCGCGAAGCACCTCGTCCGCAGCCTGCGTCAACGTCAAGGACCTTCCTGCAGCCCATGCCAGGCCGAACCTGACGGGACCGGCGCCGTTCCGTGCGGCTTCGATAATGGACTCGACGCGGCGCCGCTCGTCGGTTACCAGCGGAAGCCCATGGTCAGCACGGTAGGCGTCGGCAGCGGACAGCAGCCGGATGGCAGGTTCGATCCGCTGATTTTCCACGTGGACTCCGGCAAGGGATTCCAGGTAGCCCACCAGGTTTCCCTGCGCCCCGAGCTCCACCACACCCGCAATTGCTTCCGTCAGCAGGGTTTCGGCCGCACCGAAGTCTCCGGTGTGCTGCAGACTTTCGGCGAAGTTGGTCAATGCTATGCCAAGGAGCCATCTGTCCCCCATGGGCCGTGCGAGGGCGGCACACTCGCGCGATAGTTCCAGCGCCCGGGGATGGTCACCGGAGTAGAAAGCGATCCGCGACAGGAGCACCAGGGCCGCCACCTGCGTACGAAGAGTGGCACCTGGAGCCGACAAGGCGTCCATGGCGAGCCGCTCCGCGGTTGCCATCTCGCTGCGCTGTGCTTCCTGGACGGCAAGGCACATGACCGTCCAGGCGACGCCCTTGCTGTTGCCTGCTTCGCGGAACGCATCATAAGCCCTGGAGTGGAACCGGGTCGCCTGATCGTTCCTGCCCACCGTCCAGCACAGCGTGGCCGCGCCGCTGAGCGCCGGTGCCAGGACGGCTGCCGGGACCCCTTCAGTTTCCTCCACCAGCTCCACGGCAATCCGGTATTGCTCGGTAACATCACCCGTCAGCTCCCAGTAGTGCCACAGCTCGCCCACCAGTTGCAGCGCAACGTCCTTCGATCCGCCCGGTCCGGCAGCCCACAGCAGTGCGGACCGCAGCTCTGCGGCATCGGCCGTCAACAGCCGAAAGGCCTTATGCTCTCCGTGGCCCCACAGCCGGGGCCCAAGCGTCCGGGCAAGCCGGAGGTAGAAGTCTGCGTGCCGGCACCGGAGCGCCTGCTCGTCCGCCAGCTGTGCCAGCCGGTTCCGGGCAAACTCCCTGATCGAATGCAGCATGGACACGCGGCTCGTTCCCATGGAATCCCTGTACCTGCGCAGCAGGCTGTGGCGCGCAAGAACCCCGATCGAAGTGTTCGTATCCGCAACCCCGCTGCATACTCCGCCCACGGCAACTTCGGCCGGATCGGCCGCGAAGACGCCGAGCTGGTCAAAGAGGCGCCGTTCCTGGGGACCCAGCAGCTCGTAGCTCCAGGCAAGGGTGGCTGTAAGTGTCCTTTGACGGTCGGGGAGGTCACGGAACGCTTCGGGCAGTTCTGCAAGGTTGAATTCCAGGTCGTGGAACAGGTCTTCCTCGCTGCGGTCCCGCAGCCGGGCTGCCGCAAGTTCGATGGCCAGCGGCAGCCCGTCGAGGCGATGGCACAGCCGGATCAGTACACCGGCGTTGTCCTGGTCGATATCGAAATGGGGCCGTACTGCCCGCCCGCGTGCGACAAGGAGTTTCAGGGCCGGGACCTCACGCAGTTCCGGCAAAGGCGCCGGCGGGTCGATCGGCGGCAAAGCCAGCGGTGCGAGCTCATACTCATACTCGGCACGGAGTCCAAGACGCCGGCGGCTGGTGGCAAGTATCCGGAGGTCAGGGGCCGCCGTGAGCATATCGAGCACCACCGGCCAGGCCTCCTCAAGGTGCTCGAAGTTATCGAGTACCAGCAGGAGCCGGCGGGTCCGGAGAAAGCGGGACGCCACTTTGAGCGGGTCCTCCCCTGCCCGGTCCGCCAGGCCCAGGGTGGCGGCGATGGCACCCGGGACTTGTTCCACCTGGGTGAGCGGTGCCAGGTTGACCCAGCCCACGCCGTCGGCCATCCGCTCGCGAAGCTGCGCGGCAGCGGCCAAAGCCAGCCGGGTCTTACCCGTTCCGCCCGGCCCCGTGACAGTCACCAGCCGGCAGCCTTCCTTCCGGTAGAGCGAACACACCTCCCCCAATTCCGCTTCCCGGCCCACCAGGGGTGTCAGTTCGTTGGGCAGGTTGTCCAGGCGCTGCCGTGCCCGCGGGTTCCCCTCGCTGGCGGGGGCGTCCAGCGATGCATCCTGCCGGAGGACCAGCGCCGCCAGCTCGCGCAGTCTCGCGCCCGGGTCGATGCCCAGGCCGGCTGTGAAGGCCCGCCGTGCTTCCCGGCAGGCGGCCAGCGCGTCGGCCTGCCTGTCGCAGCGGTACAGGGCAACGACCAGCGCTGCCCACAGCCGTTCCCGGTACGGATGCTCCTGCACCAACCGCTGCAGCTCCCGCACCAGGCTTCCATGCCTGCCCAGGGCAAGTTCGACGTCGGCGAGATCCTGGTAGGCATCCAGCCGTGCTTCCTCCAACTGGTCCAGCTCCGGCTGGAACAGCTCCGCGTCGGCAAGATCCGGGAACGGCAGGCCGGTGAACAATTGCACGGCCGCGCGGAGGCGTTCCGCACCGCCAACCAGGTCGCCCGCCTCGACAGCCTGTTCCCCTGCAGAGATGAGTTCGCGGAACTGCAGGATGTCCAGTTCGTCTGCCGTTACGGACAGGGAGTACCCGCCGGGGCGGCTGGCAATGCGCTGTGGTGCTCCTCCTTTGGGCCGGTCGGGTTCGAGGATGCGTCGCAGGTTGGCAATGTAGACCTGCAGCTGAGGGCCCGGCTGCGCGGGGGGATGGCCGTCCCAAAGGGCCTCGGCCAGGAAATCGGAGCTGACCACGCAGTTTGCCCGCAACGCCAGGCATTCGAGGACTATTCGCAGCTTCGCGGCGCGCACGGGGACCGGTTCACCGGCAATGACGACGTCGACGGGCCCAAGGCCCGTATCCGCAACGCAACCATCGCACAGCACTCCTCAACCGACCAGCCGCAGCCCCGGACTTTCCAGCCGGTTCCGACGGAACTCATCGACGAGCGACCCCAGAGCGCCTGCCCGTGATCCGGTTTGGCCCGGAAGCCAGCCGCATCACCCCCATCATGCTCCCCCGGGATCAGGGGACCAATGGTTTGCACCAATAAAGGGGGCCCCCAATTAAGGGCCGGTTAAGTGAGGGGGGCAATCCTTGGCTCACCATCAGCCATCTCCGAGAGGACGTCCCATGAAAACCACCAGCATTATCCGCAGCCTGGCGTTGTCAGCCCTTGCAACTGGCGCACTCGTGGCGCCGGCCCAGCCTGCGCTTGCAGAACGTTCATTTGAAGAAATTCCCACCGGCACTTTCGCCGTACCCTGTCCGGACTCCGAATTGACCGTCGCTGCGGCCGGGAAGTACGCAGTCATCGAGTTGCCGGGTGGCCGCACGAAGACCATATGGCCTGGCGTGAGCATCACAGTCACCGGTGAATCCGGAGAGTCTGTGACCTTCGAAGGCACGGCGGGGCTAACGCATACAACGCCCCTCAGCAATGGAAATCAACTGTTCACTGCAACCGGCCGCAACTTCATCACGGTGCCGGACGCAAACGACCATCCAGTGGGCGTCTTCCTCACGATCGGGACGGTCAGCTGGATCTTGGATGAGAACGAAGATGAGGTTGGGGGTAAGTTCACGGGCACGGGCCGGGTGACGGACTTGTGTGCCCTGCTTGGGTAACCGTGAAGCATGGGAACATGCTGCCTGGTAAGTATGCCGCGGGCGTACCGCCAGAGCTACGCCCGCAGGCGTTCCGCGACGGCCGCGATGTCGCCGGGGGTTGTCCGGCAGCACCCGCCGATGATCCGGGCACCGAGGTCCTGCCAGGTTGCGCTGCCCTCGGCAAGGTTGGCCGGATGCCCAAGCCCTGCGGGGTCGGACGGTGGGGCAGGGCTCCAGGTCTTGGTGACGGGATCGTACGTCTCGCCTGAATTGGGGTAGGCCACCAGCGGCTTGCTGGTGGCCGCCCCCAGGGCGGCGAGCGCCGGGGTGACCAGCTCCAGCGGCACACAGTTCACGCCGACGGCGGCCACGGTGGCCTCGCCGTCGAGCAGTGTGGCCACCGACGTCAGCGGAGTGCCGTCACTGATGTGCCCGCCGTCCCGGAGCGAGAAGGAAAACCAGGCCTCGACGCCGAACTCCTTGCTGAGTGCCAGGAGCGCCTCAGCCTCGGCGAAGGACGGGAGCGTCTCGCATGCGAGAACGTCGGCACCGGCGCCGACGAGGGCTGCGATCCGCGGACGGTGGAAGTCGCGGAATTCTGCGGGAGCCAGGGAATAGTCCCCCCGGTACTCGGAACCGTCCGCAAGATAGGCGCCGTAGGTCCCACCGAGCCGGCAACCAGCAACGGCTTGGCCTCCGGATGGGCGGCAAGGTGCTCCCGGCGGGCCTCGTCCGCAAGCCGGACCGACAGGGCCACCAGGTCCAGTGCCTCCCGCTCACTCATTCCCCGCGGGGCAAACCCCTGGGGCGTGGCCTGGTAGCTGGCTGTGGTGGCGATCCTCGCTCCCGCCGCAAAGTAGTCGCGGTGGACGTCCTTGATCAGGTGGGGTTGTTCGAGCAGGACTTTGGCAGACCACAACGGGTCGTCAAGATTGCAGCCCCGGGCCTCAAGCTCTGTCGCCAGGGCGCCGTCGGCGGGAAGGAGCTCCCCGGATTCCAGCAGGGTGGACAACGGCGCATTCAGAGGCATAGTAGTCATAATACGCATTTTCTTATGCTTGTAATGATTGTTTCTTTCTGCCACGATGGCAGGCATCCGCCAGCCCGGCGGAAGGAAAGAGGACTGGTTCTTGGACGTTCAACTACACGCGGTGCGCAAGCTGCGCGTCCACTGGCCCATCAGCGGCACCACGTTTGCGCAGCTGGCCAAGGGGGAAGCGGACGCCTTCCGGAACGATCCGGGCATCGCAGCCCTGCTCCAGGCCCTGGCACAGTTCCAGGAACTGGGCGATTTTGGCAACTACAAGCACGTGTTCGAATCCGGCCTTGGCTTCGAAGGGTTCACCACCGCAGAGGGAGCCAACCCAACGCTGGGACGCGTCGGAGAGCAGACCCTGTCCCCCACCTTCGTCTTCACCACCTACTTCGCTGCCTCCCTGGAGGACGCAGCCGTTGAACGGTTCATGCGGCAGATCGTGGACATCCACCCCTGGGAAGTTCCGGTGATTGAACTGGAAGGACCCCTCAGCGTAACCAGCACGGCACTGGCACCGATCACCAAAGGAGCGGCAGCATCATGACGGACACCCTCACCACCTCCCTGTGGGAAGGACTGCAGTCGGTTCTCTCGGGCCGGCGGTTCGTTGACCTGACCCACGCCTTCCACCCCGGCCAGCCCCACTTTGCGGCGTTCCCGGATGAAGAGCGGGAAGCCCTCTTCGACCTCGAAAAGGGGGACGGCTTCACCGCCCACCGGTATTCGATCGTGGGCCAGTGGGGCACCCACGTGGACCCGCCGTCGCACTTCATCCGGGGCGGCAGGACCTTGGACCGGATCCCGGTGCAGGAAATGATCCTGCCCCTGGTGGTCCTGGATATCTCCCATCGGGTGGCAAACGATCCGGATGCCATCCCAACCCTGCAGGACGTGCACAACTGGGAAAGCCGCAACGGCACCATCCCGGCGGGCAGCTTCGTGGCCCTCCGCACCGGCTGGAGCCGCCGCTGGCCGGACGTCGACGCGATGGCCAACCGTGACGCTGACGGGCTGAGCCACACGCCCGGCTGGTCACGGGAAGTGCTGGCCTTGCTGCTCAACGAGCGGTCGGTTGCCGCTGTCGGCCACGAGCAGACCGACACGGACCCCGGCCTGGCCACCTCCCGGCAGGACTTCAGCCTGGAAACCTTTGTGCTGGAGCAGGACCGCTGGCAGATCGAACTGCTGGCCAACCTGGACGGACTGCCGGAGGCCGGAGCGGCCGTCGTCGCAACCTGGGCCAAGCCTTTGGGAGGCAGCGGGTTCCCGGCGCGGGTGTTTGCCATCTGCTGAACCGGGGGCCAGGAACGCCGCTCCACTAGACTCAAATCCATGTCGAAAACCTCCAGCATGGGCCGCGGAATACAGGCCGTCCTGGCCGTAGGGGCACGGCATGCAGCAGGGCTTCCGGGCGGCAGCGTTGCGGACATCGCGGCGGACCTGGAGAGGGACCGCAGCCAGGTCTCCCGCAACCTGCGCAGCGCGGAGCACGAGGGGTTCCTCTCCCGCACGTCCCGCACCTACGCCCTTGACTGGTCGCTCCTCACCGACGCCCAGCTCCTGACCGAACGCCGGCTGCAGGCCGACGGCGGCACAGCGCTGGACAGCCTCGCCTCAGCTGTCGACGAGGCCTGCTTCCTGGGCGTGCTGCACGGCGACAGCACCGTCACCATCGGGGAGAGCGTCCCCGCCAGCAGCAACCTGGTGGGATCCTGGCTGGGACGCCCGTACCCCGCCTACTGCAGTGACGCCGGACAGGCCGTCCTGTGGGAAGCGTCGGAGGCGGAGGTACGGACGGTGTTTGCCGGCGTCGACTTTGTCCGCCACGGCCCCAACACTCCCACCGGCATTGAAGACTTCCTTGCCCGGCGGGAGGCAGCGCGGGAACGCGGCTACTCGATCGTTGATGAGGAGGCCGAGCCGGGACTCTACTCCCTGGCCGTCCCGGTCCGCGACTTCAAGGGCGACGTGGTGGCGGCGCTGCAGATTGTGGGCATCAAGGACCGGCTGGAACCCAAGCGGGACAGCTGCGCCGCGGCGTTGGTGGCGCAGGGACAGTGGCTCGAGGCCCGGCTCGGCTACCGGCAACAGGCCTAGCTACACAAGCCAATCAGCCGACGGCCGGAGAAGCCCCAAGCCGCTCGGCGGCGGCACGCAGGGCCGAGGCGGCGGTAGCAGCACCGGACCCCAGCTCCGCCCGGCTCCCGAGGACACTCAGCGAAGCGGTGATGCCGCCGCCGGCAGCCCGCACGGGCACGGCGAGCTCCACCACCTCGTGCTCGAATTCCTGGTCGGCTGCAATATACCCGGCCGCCCGGTCCCGTTCCATCAGCTCCCAGACCTCGGCAGTGGTGTGGGCAGCCCCCGGACCGCCGATCCCGATGAAATTCACCCCGCCAAGCAGCGCGTCCAGGGCGGGGCGGTCAAGATCCCACAACAGCGCCCGGCCGGCACCGGTGCACCACACCGGCGTCACCATTCCCGGCTTCACGAAGCTTCCGGGAACGGCGTCGTTGCTGGAGGCACGGAGCAGAATCACGCGGAAGCCGTCCCGGACGGAGAGCCTTGCCCGGAGGCCCAGGGCGGCCACCAGCGCCTCGAGCTCGGTCTTCGCCTGCCGGACCCAGCCGGTGTTGAGTGACGCGGCGAGGGTGAAGAAACGGGGGCCGGTCCGGAACGGGCCGCGGTCAGCCCGCTCCAGCAGGCCAAGGTCGCACAGTTCCTGGGCCAGGCGCGAGACCCGGCTCTGGTCCATGCCCAGCTCGGCGGCGAGCTGCGAAACACCCAGCAGCTGCCGGCCGCGGATTTCCCGGTCCGCCACCAGCCGCACAAGGCGCAGTCCCTGTGCCATCGACGACGCCTCGGCGGACGATTCCACGCTCATGCCCCTCCCGGCCGGTAATCCCGCCCCATTCTTCCATGGCCGCGCCACGTCCGATCCGGAAACAACGGGACAAGGAACGACGGCGCCCGCTGCGCCAGGTGCCTGAACGCACCCCGCCGGGCGGCCGCCGTCGTCCGCGCCTAGCCTTGGATGCCGGCGGCAGCCTTGCGTCCGTGCCGGAAGTAGAACCAGGCGTAGCAGGCGGCCACGAAGGGGATGCCGAAGTAGAGCGCGGCCACCTGGGTGGGGTCGAGGGCGATGCCGACCAGCGAAACGACGCACAGGGTGAACGCCAGGATGGGCACCAGCGGGAACAGCGGCGCCCTGTACGCGAGGTCCGCCACGTTGCCGCCGCTGCGGACGAATGCCCGGCGGTGGAAGAAGTGCGAGGCGGTGATGGACATCCACACGCCCACCACGGCGAAGCCGGCCACGGAGACGAGGACAAGATAGACCGTCTCCGGTGCCACCACGCTGCTGACCAGGGAGGCGAGGCCGCCCACCATGCTGACGGCGAGTGCCACCAGCGGGATGCCGCGGCGGGTCAGCTTCTTGAAGGCGCTGGCGCGTGGCCTTCATCGGCGAGAGAGTAGAGCATGCGCGCGCAAGAGAAGAGGCCGCTGTTGCCGGCGGACAGGAGTGCGGTGATGATGACGAAGTTCATGATGTCGGCCGCGAACGGGATGCCCACGGCGGAGAACACTGTCACGAACGGGCTCTCGTCCAGTCCCACCTCGGTGTACGGGATGGTGGCGGCGATGACGGTGATGGCGCCGACGAAGAAGATGAGCAGCCGGATCACCGTGGTGCGCATGGCCTTGGGGATGCTGGTGGCCGGGTCCTTCGTTTCGCCCGCCGCGACGCCGATGAGTTCGGAACCGGAGAAGGCGTAGAAGACGGCGAGCACGGTGACCAGGACGCCGGTGAAGCCGTTCGGGAAGAGGCCGGCTTCGGTGCTGAAGTTCTCGAACAGGTGGGGGTGGCTGCCGTCCGCGCTCAGCGGGTGGAAGCCGAACAGGGCCGCGCCGCCCAGGACGATGAGGCCGATGATTGCGGCCACCTTAACGATGGCGAACCAGAACTCGGCCTCGCCAAAGAACTTCGAGGACACGGCATTGAGGCCAAACAGGACGGCGGCGAACACCAGGCACCAGACCCAGACCTCTACGTTCGGGAACCAGCGCTGCATCAGCAGGCCGGAGGCAGTGAATTCGGAGCCGATGGCCACGGCCCAGCAGAGCCAGTACAGCCAGGCGGTGGCGAATCCCGTGGCGGGTCCGATGGAGCGGGCGGCGTAGATGTGGAACGCGCCGGACACCGGGTAGGCGATGGCGAGTTCACCGAGGCAGGCCATCACCAGGTACACCACGAAGGCGCCGATGAGGTAGGCGATGACGGCGCCGAGCGGGCCTGCCTGCGAGATGGTGTAGCCGGAGCTCAGGAACAGTCCCGAGCCAATCACGCCGCCCATGGCGATCATCACCAGGTGCCGAGGTCCCATGGAGCGGCGGAGCCCCGACTCTACTGGGGATGTAACCGGCGGCGAGGCCAGGGTCAGCGGTGAAGAGGGTTCCATGGGCGTCTCCAGTAGGGATGTGGGGCACCGCGCGCCTGCGGCAGTGGTCACCGAAGAAGTGAACGGCGGCAGTGCCGAAACTAGCACGACCACCGAAGAAACAGTCACTAAATACATGGCTGCATGCTTATATTGCACGCTGTTACGCGGTGCCGTGTTGGAGCTGCGGAACCGGGGCACATTGGCACGGACACGCCGTCGGCCAGCACAGATCCAGCACTTTCCGGCCTCAAACTGCCCCGGGACGGCGTACGACGGCGGCACTCAGCCGGGTGCCGCCGTCGCCGTTTCCGCGGGCGGGTAAAATTGTCCGGTCATGCATTGTTCCTACTTCGACGCCGCCGCCTGCCGCTCCTGTACCCAGATGGGCGTGCCCTACGCGGAGCAGCTCGCCGGCAAGCAGAGGCACTGCGAGATGCTCCTGGCACCGCACACCGAACTGGAGTGGCTGCTGCCCGTCGGGAGCCAGGAGTCCGGCTTCCGCAACAAAGCCAAAATGGTGGTCGGCGGCACGGCGCAAGACCCGACCATCGGGATCCTTGATGCCGACGGCCAGGGCGTGGACCTGCGCGAGTGCGGCGTCTGCTCGCCCGGGCTGCTGGACTGCTTTCCGGTGCTGGCCGGATTCATCAGCCAGGCGAGGCTGACACCCTATGACGTTCCGCAGCGCCGCGGCGAGCTCAAGCACATCATCATCACCGAGTCCCCCGACGGAGAGGTGATGCTCCGCCTGGTCCTGCGCTCCGAGCAGCTGCTGCCGCGGATCCGGAAACACCTCCCCTCGCTCCTAGCCGCGCTGCCGCAGGTAAAGGTGGTCTCGGTCAACCTGCACCCTGAACACAAGGCGGTGCTGGAGGGCGACCGGGAGATCCTGCTGACGGAGCAGTCCACGCTGCGGATGCGGGTCAACGGACTGGACCTGCACCTGCGGCCGCAAAGCTTCTTCCAGACGAACACCCCCATGGCCGCTGCGCTGTACCGGCAGGGCCGCGAGTGGGTGGACGAGCTGGATCCGGCCTCGGTCTGGGACCTGTACTGCGGCGTGGGCGGCTTCGCCCTGCACTGCGCCGGACCCGGGCGGGACGTCACCGGGATCGAAACGAGCCGTGAAGCCATCGTCTCAGCCAAGCTCAGCAGCAAAGAGGCCGGCCTGGAACGGGTGGGGTTCCAGGCCGGCGACGCCACGGCCTTTGCTCTCGGGGCGGACCGTTCGCCGGAGCTGGTCATCGTCAACCCGCCCCGGCGCGGCATCGGCAAGGAGCTCTGCGGCTGGCTGGAGTCCTCGGACGTGCAGCATGTTGTCTACTCCAGCTGCAACGCCCAGTCACTGGCCCGCGACCTGGCCGCGCTCCCCTCGTTCACGGCCCGGCGTGCCCGGGTCCTGGACATGTTCCCGCAGACCATGCACTACGAGGTGATGGTCCTGCTCGAGCGCGCCGGCTGACCTTCCGTCAGCCGCGCACCCGTTCGACGGCGGCGGCGCTGGCTTCCTGCCCGGCCGCCCGCAGGCCCGTGACGACTCCCGCGGCGTCGGCTGCGGAGCGGTTCTGGCTCAGCTTTTCCTTGGCCTCGATGCGGGTGATCAGCAGCTCGACCCCCACGATGGCGCGCAGCTGCCCGGCGATGAACCGTTCCGGTGCATCGTCCACGCTCCATGGCTTGCCCCTGCCTTCCTCGTGCAGATCCGTCAGGCTCCGGACGTGCCGTGCCAGCCACCCGGCGTCGTCATGGATGACCAGCCGGCCGTAGACATGGGCGGTGGAGTAGTTCCAGGTGGGCACCACGCGCCCATGCTCAGCCTTGGAGGGGTACCAGGACGGCGAGATGTAGGCGTCGGGCCCCTGGAGGATGGCGAGTGCCTCACCATTTGGCAGGCTGGAGAACTGCGGGTTGTTGCGCGCGACGTGGGCGTGCAGTGCGCCGTGCTCCCCTACCGATGGTACATAGACGAACGGCAACAGTGTGGCCTGCAGGCCGTGCTCCGTCATGGTGACCAGGTTGGCCGCCGCCGGGCGGGCCAGAAGGTGCAGGACGGCGTCGGGGCCGGCGGCGAAGTGGGCGGGAATGTACATGGGTTGGTCCTTTCGGGTTTGGGGGTTATCAGGAAGCGGGGCTGTTGAGCCGCACGCGCACGGCCGCGCCGGCGCATGCGATCACGGCAAGGCCGCCGAGGGCGGTGCTCCAGGTGAGGGCCTCGCCGAGCAGGAGTGCGGCCCAGCAGATGCTCATGACGGGCTGGAGGAGCTGGACCTGGCTGACCTGGGCGATGGGTCCGACGGCCAGCCCGCGGTACCAGGCGAAGAATCCGAGGAACATGCTCACCACGGCCAGGTAGCCGAAGGCGGCCCACTGGACGGGTGTGGCCTGCGGCGGCTGGGCCGCGGCGGACACGGCGGCGAGGGCCAGCATCAGCGGGGCGGCAAGGACCAAGGCCCAGGCAATGGTCTGCCAGGAGCCCACTTCCCGTGCCAGGAGGCCGCCTTCCGCATAGCCGACGGCGGCGCAGGCCACGGCGCCCAGCAGCAGGAGGTCGGCCGAGTGCAGGTGCCCGATGCCGCCGGACTGCAGGAACGCGAAGCCGAGTGCCGCCAGCGAGCCGAGGCCGGTGACCAGCCAGAACGCCAGGGGCGGCCGCTCGCCCGTCCGCAGCACGGCTGCCGTGGCCGTGGCGGCGGGCAGAAGCGCGATGACCACTGCACCGTGCCCGGCGGGTACTGCGGTCAGGGCGTAGGAGGTGAGGAGGGGAAAGCCGACGACGACGCCCCCGGCCACCAGCGCGAGCCTGGCCCAGGTCCGCGGCCGGGGAAGCCCCTGCCGGGTGAGTGCCAGGGCCGCGGCTGCCAGGCCGGCGGCGATGACGGCGCGGCCGGAGCCGATGAACAGCGGATCCAGGCCCTCAACGGCCACGCGGGTGAAGGGAACCGTGAAGGAAAATGCCGCCACACCCAGCAGTCCCCACCAGAGCCGGTCTGCGCCTTGGCACGGGGCGGTACCGGTGGGCGGACTTGGACGGTAGCGCTACTATTGTCTTTCATGAACAACGATAGCAGTTCGCGGATCGTCCTGGCACTCCGGGAGTGGATTTCCGGTGCTGCCCCGGGTGCCCGGCTGCCCTCCACCCGGCAACTGGTGGCCGAGTACCAGGCCAGCCCGGTGACCGTCCAGAAGGCGCTGCAGGCGCTGACGGCGCAGGGGCTGATCGAGAGCCGGCCGGGCGTGGGGACCTTCGTGCGTGCTGTCCGGACGGCCCGGCCCTCCGACTTCGGCTGGCAGACGGCGGCGCTGCGGTCGCCGTCGTCGGTCCTGCCCTCCTCCAGCACCATGCGGGATGTACCGAACAGCGCCATCTCGTTCCACGCCGGATACCCGGACCGGGAACTCCTGCCCGAGCGGCTGGTCCGGGGCGCCCTGGCCCGGGCCGCGCGCGGCACCGCCGCATTGTCCCGCCCGCCTGCCGCCGGGATGCCGGAACTGCAGCAATGGTTTGCCCATGAACTGGGTTCCGCTACTCCTGCCGGCTTCACTCCCCCGACGCCGAGTGATGTGATCGTGCTGCCAGGAAGCCAGAGCGGGCTCAGCTCGATTTTCCGGGCGCTGGTGGGCGCCGGCCAGCCGCTGCTGATGGAGTCGCCCACGTACTGGGGTGCGATCCTTGCCGCGGCCCAGACCGGCGTGCGCGTGGTTCCGGTGCCGAGCGGGCCGGAGGGACCGGATCCGGCGGAACTGGCCCGGGCCTTTGCGGAAACCGGGGCCCGGGTGTTCTACGCGCAGCCCAACTACGCCAACCCCACCGGTGCACAGTGGGCGCCGGGGCGCGGGGAGGAGGTGCTGGAGGTGGTCCGCGCGCACGGTGCATTTGTGGTCGAGGACGACTGGGCGCACGACTTCGGCATCACCTCGGATCCGGTGCCGCTGGCCACAAGGGATGATGCGGGGCACGTGGTCTACATCCGGTCGCTGACGAAGAGTGTTTCCACGGCCATCCGCGTCGCGGCGGTGGTGGCCCGCGGTCCCGCCCGCGAGCGCATCCTGGCCCACCGGGCGGCGGAGTCGATGTACGTGAGCGGACTGCTGCAGGCCGCGGCGCTGGATGTGGTGACACAGCCGGGCTGGCAGACGCATCTGCGGAGCCTGCGCCAGCAGCTGCAGTCGCGGCGGGACCTCCTCGTGACCAGCATCCGCGAGCACGTTCCGCAGGCCCACGTCGAGCTCCTGCCCAAGGGCGGGCTGAACCTGTGGCTGCGTATGCCGGACGGAACGGACCTGCCCCGGCTGACCCGCGACTGCGAGGACAACGGCGTGATCATCGCCGCCGGCACCGAGTGGTTCCCCGCGGAACCCCCCGGGGCATTTGTCCGGCTGAACTTCGCCGGGCCCAACCCGGGCGCTTATCCGGAGGGCGCCCGACTCATTGGCGAGGCCCTGGCAAGGCAGGGGTAGGACGCATCTTCAAGGTTGACCAAGGAATTGATCAAGCTTTGATCATTTACACGGCTCCGCCCGTAGTTGGATGTCTACGCTGGCTCTGCGCTTCGCATCCGGACCAAGCCTTGGGGACATCAATGAACACAACTAAAGCAGTTGGCAAGCCGCAACGCGGGCACAATGTGGGAGAGATCTCCAGGGTCGGTGGCGCACGGACAACGGTAAGAAGGAGCATTACCGCGGCATCAATCGCCGGCACTCTGGCGTTATTGGTTTCCGCATGCGGAGGTGCACCGGCATCGGTCAGTGCAGTCAAGGCGGACGAAAACACGGCAACAGCAAGCTCTGCTCCGACGGCGACTCCCAAGCCGACACCCATCGCCAAGACGTCCTGTGTCACCGTTGACAGTCAAAGGACTTCAGAAGGCGCCACCTACATCTGCACCAAAGACGAAGCCGGCAGACTTCTCTGGCTCGAGGCTTCGGAGGCCAAGAGCCTCAAGGCAAAGCTCGTCGCAGCTGCAGCGGCCAAGGCGGCCGAAGAAAAGGCAGCCGCAGAGAAAGCCGCCGCCGACAAGGCGGCTGCAGATGCGGCAGCAGCCGAGGCTGCTGCCCGGCAAGCTGCCGAAGAAAAGGCCGCACAGGACGCGGCGGCAGCCCAAGCGGCCGCGGCGTCAGCGGCTGCCGCAATACCTGCACCTGCACCGCAATACGTGGCACCACCGGCGGCTGCCGCGCCTTCAGGATGCGACCCTAACTATTCAGGGTGCGTCCCTATTGCGTCGGACGTCGACTGCGCTGGGGGCAGTGGCAATGGGCCAGCCTACGTGCGAGGTCCAGTACAAGTCACGGGCAGCGACATCTATGGCCTGGACCGGGACGGCGATGGCTTAGCATGCGAATGATCTACTGATCCCTGACCAAAATGCGTCACTTTTGACTCAATGGGCTGACGGGAATCCCCGGATCGACTCGGTTTGGAACGCTGACACACTAAAAGTCACGCATTCCGGTCAGGCCGAAACCTCTAGCCGCCGGCGCGGACCAGCTCTGCGCTCTTCTCCCACAGGCCCCGGGCCAGCTCGGCGTCGTAGGCCTGCGGGTTGGCCTTGGCCAGGGCGCGCTTGGCGTAGTAGGCACCCGAAATCCAGTCGGTGCCCGGGGTGCCGTTGATGAGCCAGAGCATGGTGTCCGCGCCCTGCTCCGGGCTCAGCATGAACCGGTTCAGCAGGGTCTTGTAGGCGTGCCGGAAGGGGCTGGTGGACTCCGCGGCGAAGTTGGTGCGGACCACGCCCGGGTGGAATGCCGCCGTCGTAATTCCCTGATCGCCGTAGCGTCGGTGCAGTTCGGAGGTGAAGAGGATGTTGGAGAGCTTGCCGGTGCCGTAGGCGCGGTTGGTGGAATAACCGTGCTCAGAAGTGAGGTCGAAGAGGTCCAGCTTGCCGAAGCCGTTCGCGGCGCTGGCGGTGTTGATGACCTTGGCGTTGCTGGCCGTGAGGGTGTCCATCAGGAGGGTGGTGAGCAGGAACGGGCCCAGGTGGTTGATCTGGAAGGTGGACTCGTTGCCGTCCACGGTGAGGGTGCGCTTGCCCATGATGCCGCCGGCGTTGTTGGCGAGGACGTCGATGCGCGGGTAGTCGGACTTCAGCTGCGCGGCGAGGGTGCGGACCTGGTCCAGCTCGGCGAAGTCGGCGAGGAAGTAATCCGCGTCCAGTTCCTTGGCGAGGGCGCGGGTCTTCTCGGCGGAGCGGCCCACGATGACAACCTGCTCCCCCGCCTTCGCGAGTGCCCGGGCGGCTGCTGCGCCGATGCCGTCGCTGGCGCCGGTGATCACGATGGTGCGAGGAGTCAAGTGAGTTCCTTTGGTCTGGCGGACGGCGCTCCTGGCGGAGACGCACAAAGATAAACAACGACGGCGGCCCGGCAGGTGTTCCCGCCGCCGGACCGCCGCTGCAAAAGCAAGTAGCGCCTCCTGCCGTTTTGAGGATACAAAACGGCAGTTGGCGCTACCTGGTTGGGAAGGGGTCAGCCCGCCAGCCCGGCCAGCAGGAAGATCAGCGCGGCGATGGCGAAGCCCATCACGCCGATCAGGGTTTCCATGACGGTCCAGGTCTTCAGCGTGGTCTTGACGTCCATGCCGAAGAACCGGCCCACCAGCCAGAAGCCGGAGTCGTTGACGTGGGACACCACCACGGAGCCGGCGGCAACTGCCAGGACCATGGCGGCCACCTGCATGCCGTTCAGCCCGGCCGCTGCCACGGCGGGGGCGATGAGGCCGGCGGTGGTGGTAAGGGCAACCGTAGCCGAACCCTGGGCAATGCGGAGGATGGACGAGATCAGGAAGCCTGCCAGGATCAGCGGGATGCCCAGGTTGCCCAGGACGTCGGCGAGTGCCTGGCCGATGCCGGAGGTGCGGAGCACGCCACCGAACATGCCGCCGGCGCCGGTGATCAGGATGACGGAGCAGACCGGGCCGAGGGAGGACTCGAGCAGCTTCTCCAGGGCACCGGCGTCCTTGCCGCGCTTGGCGCCGAGCACGAACAGGGCAACCAGGACAGCGATCAGGAGGGCAACCGGGGTTTCGCCGAGGGTACGGAGCACCTGGTACCACTGCTCGTCCTTGACTCCCTCAGGCAGGACGCCGGAGGTAGCGAGGGTGTTCAGGCCGGTGTTCATGAAGATCAGGACCAGCGGCAGGAGCAGCAGGCCCACGATGGTGCGGAAGCGCGGCGGGTGGGATTCGGCCTCTGCGGAGGCGTGGCCCAGGATTTCGGGCACGGGCAGGACCAGCTTCTTGCCGGTGTACAGGCCGTACAGGTAGGCCGTGACGTACCAGGTGGGGATGGCCACGATGAGTCCGGCGATGGTCACCAGGCCGATGTTGGCATCAAAGAACGCGGAGGCGGAGACCGGGCCCGGGTGCGGCGGCAGGAAGATGTGCATCACGGAGAACGCGCCGGCGGCGGGCAGGCCGTAGCGGAGCACTCCCCCGCCCAGGCGGTGTGCGACAGCGAAGACGACCGGCAGCATGACCACCAGGCCGGCGTCGAAGAAGATGGGGAAGCCGAAGATCAGCGAGGCGAGGCCCAGCGCGAACGGGGCGCGCTTTTCACCGAACACGCCGATGAGGTAGTCGGCCAGCACCTTGGCGCCGCCACTGGTTTCGACAATGCGGCCGAGCATGGCGCCCAGGCCCACCAGAAGTGCCACGGTGCCGAGCGTGGTGCCGAAGCCGTTGATCAGCACCGGGACCACCTGGTTGGCCGGGATGCCGGTGGCGAAGGCGGTGGCGAGGCTGATCAGGATCAGGGCGATTAGGGCGTGCACGCGCAGCTTGATGATCAGGAACAGCAGCGCGAGGATCGCGGCTGCGGCGATGAGCAGCAGGGGACCTGCTCCCAGCGTCTGGGTCCATCCTTCGATGGTCATGGTTCTCCTTTGAAACAGAACTTTTGTGTTGGGGTTGGGTTTGGGGCGTTAGGAGGCGCAGGGCGCCTGTCCGGAGGGAAGCTTCAGTGCCTGCACGACGGCGGCAACCAGCTCCTCCGGCGAGCGGGAGATATCGAGGCGGAGGCTTCCGGCGTCGAGCTCTTCCTGGCTGAGCGCCTCCAGCGTGGCGAGCTGGCTGGGCAGCAGCGTGGGCGGCATGAAGTGGCCTTCCCGGCCCTGCATGCGCTGGCTGATCAGGTCCGCGCCGCCGTCGAGATGGAGGAAGAGGACCCGGCCCTCGGCTTCGGACAGCAGGTTTCGGTAGCTCTTCTTGAGCGCCGAGCAGGTCAGGACCGTGCTGCAGCCGGCTTGGGCCTGCGCGGTCATCCAGTCGCGGATCTCGCGCAGCCACGGCCAGCGGTCCTCGTCCTGCAACGGGATGCCCTGCGTCATCTTGGCGATGTTGGCCTGGGGGTGGAATTCGTCCGCCTCGGCGCAGGCCCAGCCCAACTGCTTGGACAGGGCTGCTGCGAGGGTGGATTTGCCGGATCCGGCAACGCCCATCACCACGAGGTGCGTGGGTGGATACTGCATGGTCATACCTCCGGAGAAGACGTCGTTGGCTTTCGAAGAAGCTCGCTGCGTGCCCGTGATGAAGTGGGCTACGCCATAAGGTATCACCTTTTTGATCGATAGATACTATCTTTCCGTGTCACAAGTCATACCTTTTCAGCATTCTTGGCTATCCTGAGGTTGCGCTCCGGCGCGGGAAGGCGGAAAAGAATGTCGACGGCGACAGTACAGGACGCGGATGACGCGAACGACGGCGGGGCCTCCCCCGCGATGCATGAGCGTGTCCTGGAGGCGGTCGGCATTGCCATCGCCTCCGCCAGGCTGGCCCCCGGCAGCCGGCTGACTCTTGAGGGGCTGCAGCAGGAATACGGCATTTCCCGCACGGTTGCCCGGGACACCATGAAAGTCCTGGAATCCATGAACCTGGTCTACTCGCGCCGCCGGGTGGGCATCGTGGTGCAGGAGCCTGGTCTCTGGAACGTCTACGATCCCAAGCTCGTGCGGTGGCGCCTTGCCTCCGAGCGGCGTGCCGAACAGTACAGCAGCCTTACCGAGCTGCGCATCGCCGTCGAACCCATCGCCGCTGCCGGGGCCGCGCGCCGGGCGAGCGCGGCGGAGCGTGCCCAGCTCGTTGCCCTGGGGGCTGAACTGCGCAGGCTGGGCGAGGCGGGCGACCTGCAGGCATTCCTTGCCGCGGACATCAAGTTCCACCAGCTGCTGCTGAGGAGCTGCGGCAACGAGATGTTCCGGGCACTGGAGGATATGGTGGCTGAGGTGTTGACCAGCCGCACCAGGCAAGGCTGATGCCGTTCAAGCCGCGGAATGAGGCGCTGCAGGCGCACGAGGATGTGGCGGCGGCGGTGGCGCGCGGGGACACCGTGGTGGCAGAACGGGCCATGCACCACATCCTGGACGAGGTGCGCGAGGCGATGGGGCTGCACTAGGTAACAGGAAGGCCGTCTGGCCTCTTTCCGGTTGTCCCGATCCTGAGTAGCCTGCTAGTAGGGCCCATGCAAGAGGCCCTGCCGTGCAGGAACAGCTGTGAGGTGCACAATGGCCATCACCGGACAGTCACGTACAGGATCAGTAACGGCGCCTGCCGTCGTTCCGCGGAGCAAGGGCCGCGTGGTGGTCAACTGGATCACCACCACGGACCACAAAACCATCGGGTTCCTGTACCTGATCACGTCGTTCGTGTTCTTCTGCCTGGCCGGTGTGATGGCCCTGCTGATCCGGGCGGAGCTCTTCGAACCCGGGATGCAGATCCTGCAGACCAAGGAGCAGTACAACCAGCTGTTCACCATGCACGGCATCGTGATGCTCCTGATGTTCGCCACGCCCCTGTTTGCAGGGTTCGCGAACTTCATCATGCCGCTGCAGATCGGCGCCCCGGACGTGGCGTTCCCGCGGCTCAACGCCCTGGCATATTGGTTCTTCCTGTTCGGTTCCACCATTGCCGTGTCCGGCTTCATCACCCCTCAGGGTGCCGCGTCCTTCGGCTGGTTCGCCTACACCCCGCTGTCCAACACCACGTTCAGCCCGGGGCTGGGCGGGGACCTGTGGGTCTTCGGGCTGACCCTCTCCGGTTTCGGCACCATCCTGGGCGCCGTCAACTTCATCACCACCATCATCTGCATGCGCGCCCCCGGCATGACCATGTGGCGGATGCCGATCTTCACCTGGAACACCTTGATCACCTCCGTGCTGGTGATCATGGCGTTCCCGCCCCTGGCGGCAGCCCTGTTCGCGCTCGGTGCGGACCGCCGCTTCGGCGCCCACATCTACAATCCGGAAAACGGCGGGCCCATTCTGTGGCAGCACCTGTTCTGGTTCTTCGGCCATCCCGAGGTCTACATCATCGCGCTGCCGTTCTTCGGCATCGTGTCCGAGATCTTTCCGGTCTTCAGCCGCAAGCCGATCTTCGGCTACAAGGGGCTGGTGTACGCCACGATTTCCATCGCCGCGCTGTCCATGACTGTATGGGCGCACCACATGTACGTCACCGGTTCGGTGCTGCTGCCGTTCTTCGCGTTCATGACCATGCTGATCGCGGTGCCCACCGGGGTGAAGTTCTTCAACTGGATCGGCACCATGTGGCGCGGCTCACTGACGTTCGAGACGCCCATGCTGTGGAGCATCGGCTTCATGATCACGTTCCTGTTCGGCGGCTTGACCGGCATCATCCTGGCCTCCCCGCCGCTGGACTTCCACGTCTCGGACTCCTACTTCGTGGTGGCCCACTTCCATTACGTGGTGTTCGGCACCGTGGTGTTCGCGATGTTCGCCGGGTTCTACTTCTGGTGGCCGAAATTCACGGGCAGGATGCTGAACGAGCGCTTGGGCAAGATCCACTTCTGGATGCTCTTCCTGGGCTTCCACGGCACCTTCCTGATCCAGCACTGGCTGGGCGTTGAGGGCATGCCCCGCCGCTACGCCGACTACCTGGTGGAGGACAACTTCACCTGGATGAACCAGTTCTCCACCATTTCATCCATGCTGCTGGGTGCCTCGCTGATTCCGTTCTTCTGGAACGTCTTCATCACGTCCCGCAGCACCCGCAAGGTTGCGGTGGATGATCCTTGGGGCTTCGGGGCCTCGCTCGAGTGGGCCACGTCCTGCCCGCCGCCGCGGCACAACTTCACATCGCTCCCGCGCATCCGCTCAGAACGTCCGGCCTTGGACCTGCACCACCCTGAAATCCGCGTTCGCGAGCATGAGACCACGCACAGCCCCGCAGCCGCCGCCCTGGGTGCGGCCGACATCGGCGAGAAGGATGTCCGCAGTCCAAACCCCGACGAATAGCTGAAAGCTATCTTGGGAGCAGCAGACCCTCGGGAACGTGCTGCCCGGCGAACTCCCGGGCCTGCAGGGCGAACTTCAGGCCGCCGTCGGTGACGAGTGCCCGGTCGAAGTAGTTCTTTTTTGGACCCATGAGCTGCAGACACTTGAGGTTCCAGCGGACCGTCCGGTTAATGTCCACGGCCCATTCCGCCGGTATCGGATGACCGGACCGGGTGACCATGCCTGCCGCTTCCAGTTCACTGCGGATCACGTCAACCCGCTCGGTCAGCGGCGGTGCGATGCCGCTGATGAGCCAGTCCATATAGAGCCGGGTGGTCAGGTATACGGCAGGGTGTTCCGGGAGCGCGATGGTCTCCACCATGTAGTCCCAAAGCTCGTCCGGACGGCCGATGTAGTGGCGCCCGCGCGGCGCCAGGAGCAGCCGGCCCTTCCGTTTTTGCAGCAGCTTCCAGTCAAGCATGTGCTGCCGCAGTTCGAGGATGGGCGGGGTCTGGCTCTCACGGTTGCCTTTGCCGACGATCCTGCTGTCCCACCCCAGCTCTTCCAGCGCCTGTTTGACCACAGCAGGCTTCAGGTAGCCGTCCTTGGTCAGCTCCAGCCCGTCACCGGAGGCAGCGTGCAGGAACCACAAGATGGGGCCCAGCGCCATGCTGCGTTCCTGATCAGTGAGTGGCTGCGGCCACCACTGCAGGCTCAGCATCCGGAGCCGGCGGTTGATGGCCTCTGGATCCAGAGCCGTGGGGTCGAACGGCCTAAACTCGCCTGTCACTTGAAAAGTCCAGGACCGTGCCTCGGAATGCTCCGGATGGTGATCATCCGCCAAGGCCTCCATCAACTGCCTGTAGCCGAACGGTCCGCCAGAGTCCTCCACCGGGCCACGGTTGGCCCCATCCACGAACCGTAGCTCGGCCGGATTAAGCTTGCCGCTGCCCACCAGCTCCACATGGTGTGTCCAGTTGTCGCCGAAGTCGTAGTCATAGTCAAAGGCCATGCCCGCCTTCGCCGGGTCCAGGAGCTCGGAAAGTACGACGCCGGATGGGGCCTCTGCGCGGAAACCGTCCTGGCCGTCGTCGGGATCGGTGATTGTCCGCTTCCTGCCAGTTCTGTCCGTGGTCTGGATGCCGTATAGATGGCGGTTTTCCCAGCCGAAGGCGGCTTGGACGACCAGGTGGAATTGCTCCACTGTCAGCGCTTCAGGAACCAGCAGCCTTCGCCAGATAAGCGGTTCGGTATCTTCGATGCTGATCCGCAGGTCGAGGGCCGGAACGGTTTCGGTGCTGTCCATGCTGGCCATTCTGTCAGGAGGATGGGATGAAGGAAGAAGCAGCACAGCCGGGTTAACAAAAGCAGGGCTTGCCATGACGGCAAGCCCTGCTTCGAGAAACCTAACGGTCCCGGAACTCTAGGAAATTAGAGAGCCTGGATGTTGGTGGCCTGGGGACCCTTGGGGCCCTGCTCGGTGTCGAAGGAAACCTTCTGGTTCTCTTCGAGGGAGCGGAAGCCGTTGGAGTTGATCGCGGAGTAGTGCGCGAAAACGTCCTGCGAGGAGTCGTCCGGGGAGATGAAGCCGAAGCCCTTTTCAGCGTTAAACCATTTGACGGTGCCAGTAGCCATTATTTTTTGTCCTTCGTGAAGGTGGAGGGAAAGTCCCGACTTTCGGGCCCTCCGGTGTGGGGTGTTCAAAACCGCTACTTCAGAAGAACGCGGACTTTCGACCGCGCGTACTGCCTGAACTACCAAATGCAAACACAACAACGGGTTCAACACTACAGGACTTTTCAGATTTGCCTAGCCAAGCACGTCACAGGGCACCGGCAGGCCCCTCGACCGGCCGGGCGAATGGCATAGTCTGCACTCACATCGAGCAGCACTCTTTGAACGGGGGAACCAGCCATGGAGATGCCCAAAGCAAGCGAAGAAGACAAGGAACGCTTCCGGTCGGTGGTGCCGGACCAGCCCGACGTCGTGGTGAAGCCGATGTTCGGCAACCTGGGCGCGTTCGTCAACGGCAACATGTTTGCCGGGCTCTTCGGCCCCACCATCGGCGTGAAGCTCTCGGACGAGGACCGGGTGATGCTGGAATCCTCTGAACGGACTGTCCCCTTCGGTCCGGCAGACCGCCCCATGGCCGGCTACTCCGGGCTTCCCGAGGTGTGGAACGAGGAGGGCGACGGCGACGATGCCCGGGCCAAGGCCTGGGTCACCAAGCCTACGAATTCGTGTCCACGCTCCCGGCGAAGGAACCCAAGGTCCGGGCGCCGAAGACCGCCGGGAAGTAGCTGCGCAGCCGCGTCTCAAGCCCCCTTGTTTACTGCCGGTTGCGGCGTAGGGTTTTCCCATGCAACCGATTCGGGCCATCCTGCTACCCGGTGCCGTCCTGCCCGCACCCTTGGCCTACTCGGCCCTTATAGAGGCCCTCGGGCCGGGCGTGGAGGCGGTCGCCAAAGACCTCGAGCTCTACAGGGGCGATGCACCGCCCGCGGACTGGACCCTGGACACGGAGGTTGCTGGTGTCCTGCGCGAGGCGGACGCGCGGGGCTGGGACACGTTCCACCTGGCGGGCTACTCAGGGGGCGGCTCCGTAGCGCTGGCGGTGGCCGCCAAACACCCCGAAAGGCTGCAGAGCCTGGCCCTGCTCGAGCCGGCCTGGGCGGGGAACTGGGACTGGAGCCCGGCCTACGCCGAACACCGGAAGGGGTACAGGCACCTGGAATCCCTCCCTCCCGAGCAGTTCCTCCCCGCCTTCATGCGGCTGGGAGTAAGGCCCGACGTCGTCCTTCCGCCGCCGGAGCCCGGTCCCCCGCCGCCCTGGATGGCCAAGCGTCCCGCGGGCATCAGAGCGTTCCTCAGGAACTTCGACAACTACGACCTGGACAGGTCCCGGCTGGCCGCCTTCAGCCACCCCGTCTTCTTCGCCCTCGGCGGCCTGAGCCATCCGGATGACTACGGTGACACTGCAGCCAGGCTTGCCCGGGTCTTCTTCCCGGACTTCCACCTTGAGGTCTTCCCCCGGCGCCACCACTTCGACCCGCCGCACCGCATCGAGCCGCAGCGGCTCGCCGACGGGCTCCGGCGGCACTGGGAACTGGCCGAGGCGGAAACCGGTGGACGGCACGTGGCCGCGGAATCCCGGACCGGGTAAGTCGGCGCCCCAGCCGGCATGCCAGCCGCCGGGGATCTGAGGGTCAGCCGGCGCTGGGTCCCTGGATGTTGTGCTGCCTGCCGTGACGGGCGAAGTAGGCGTAAACCATCAGGGTGATCCCGGCGAGGATCATGACCGCGGGGACGGCGAAGTCCAGGGGGATGAGCTGCGCCATCGACTGCAGCGCGAAAATCACTCCCAGCACTGCAAGGACTGCAGCCGGAATCAAGGGCCACTTCATGCGCTCCACGCGGTCGGCAGTCCGGACCGGGACGAGGGACAGCGCACCGAAAGTGGCCGCCAGCCCCAGGAACAGGACGGCCGCGACGGGGGTACCCTGCAGCTGCTGCGGGATGGTCACGATCAGTGCAAGTGTCAGCATCACCCCGCACGGGATCAGGGCCCACCAATTCCCGCGTTCCCGAAGGTAGACGGCTGCGAAGCCCCCGGCCATGAAGAGGAACAGGAAGGCGCCGGCCGCGCTGTTCCCGGTGAACCGCGTGGCGGTGGCTACGGCAGCCAGGCCCAGGAACACCGAACCGGGGATGGCCGCCCACCAGTTCTCCCGGCGTCGGGCGAACAGGGACAGGAACAACACCCCGGCGCCGGCGAAGACCAGCGGCGCCAGGAGGGCTGCACTCTCCACCACGCCCAGCCGGTCGAGGAGCCACAGCACACCCACCAGCATCAGGACGATGCCTCCGACGATGCTTGTGTTTGCCGATTTCACCCTGTGCCTCCCGGAGTCCGGCAGGCGGCCGTGCGCCGCCCTTCTTCTCTCAGGCTAGGGGCGGCGCCGGAACCTGAAGTAGGGTCAAAAGCCCCCGTCTTCGTCGGCCGGCTGCTGCTGAACTGCGACGCACCGGTGGTGTCAGCCGGGCGGCCCGGGGCTCGTGGCGGTGCCCAGGATGTGGGCCAGGGGCGGGTTCAGCTGCTGCACCACGAACCTGAACCGCTCGTTGTCCTGGACCGTGAAACCTGCTGCGGTGATGGCCTGCAGCGTGTCCCGGTTGAGGTGGCACCCGCCCATGAAACGCCGCCAGACGGGCGTGATCAGGTCTTCCACTGCTGCAAGGAAAGGGCGGTCGGAACGGACGTGTTCGTAGTAGGCAAGAGTTCCGCCGGGCCGCAGGACGCGCCGGATTTCCGCGAGAACGGCGGCCTGGTCCTCAACACTGCACAGAACGAGGCTCGCAGCCACGGCGTCCGCGCTTCCGCTTTCGGCAGGGATGTGCTCCCCTGCAGCCGAGACCACAGTCACTGGGACACTGGCATTGGCGGCCTGTTCCTGGGCCAGGCTCCTCAGATAGTCGTCGGGTTCCAGCGCCAGGACGTGGGTGACAGCGGGCGGGTAGAGCGCAAAAGAGGATCCAGTCCCCGCACCGATTTCGATGACTGAACCGTGCAGGCCGGCCAGCATGCGCCGGCGGTGCTCAGTTGCCCCGCGGCGGTCCATCCCTTCCACCCCCCGTGCGAAGGCACGCGCAAAGCAGGGGTGCTGAAAGCGGCGCATCCCAGGTTCCATGACCACTCCTTTCCTGGTTGCCCACCATTATTCGCCTAGGGTGGGCCAAATGGACTCCCCCGGCGCTTTGTGAGAAGCTTCACAGGTTTTGTGTGGTGCGCGCCACGACATCCACCGGTGGCGCAGAAGCACCACCCGCATCTGACACGCTCTTTATGGAGGGAACCCACACTTATGAGCGATGCCTTATCAGCCATCAATAACGTGATCTGGAGCGACTGGCTCGTCTATCTCTGCCTTGCCACCGGAGTCTACTTCTCCGTCCGGACACGCTTCCTTCAGGTCCGCCACGTCAAGGGCATGTTCCAGCAGCTCCTCCACGGTGAGAAGTCCGCCTCGGGCGTCTCCTCGTTCCAGGCCCTGGCCATGTCCCTGTCCGGACGCGTCGGCACCGGCAACGTCGCCGGCGTCGCCACCGCCATTGCCTTCGGCGGACCGGGCGCCCTGTTCTGGATGTGGGCCGTCGCCTTCCTGGGCGCGTCCACGTCGTTCGTCGAATCAACCCTCGGCCAGATGTACAAGACCCGCGACCCGCTGACCGGCGAGTACCGCGGCGGCCCGGCCTACTACTTCTCCCGCGCCTTCGCCCACACCAAGGGCGCCGGCTTCTTCAAGGTCTACGGCTACGTCTTCGCCGCCGTGACTGTCCTTGCCTGCGGCGTCCTGATGCCGGGCGTCCAGACCAACTCCATGGCCACCGCCATCAGCGGCGCCTGGACCATCCCGTCGTGGGTCGTGGCCGTCGGCTCCGTCATCCTCCTGGCACTTGTCGTCATGGGCGGCGTAAAGCGCATCGCCAGCGTGGCATCGTTCGTGGTGCCGTTCATGGCCGCCGGCTACATCCTGCTCGCCCTGATCGTCGTCGTCATCAACGCCGCCCAGCTGCCGGAAATCCTCTCGCTGGTGTTCCGCAGCGCCTTCGGCATGGACTCCGCCCTCGGCGCCATCATCGGCCTGGCCGTCATGTGGGGCGTCAAGCGCGGCGTCTACTCGAACGAGGCCGGCCAGGGCACGGGCCCGCACGCGGCCGCTGCCGCCGAAGTCTCGCACCCGGCAAAGCAGGGCCTGGTCCAGGCCTTCGCGGTGTACATCGACACACTGTTTGTCTGCTCGGCCACCGGCTTCCTGATCCTCTCCACCGGCGCCTACCGCGTCTTCTCCGGCGGCAGCGAAGACGGCGAGGTCCTTGCCGAGGGCGGGCTGCTCTCGGCGAGCGCCGTCGTCGGGCCGCAATATGTCCAGGCCGGCTTCGACTCCGTCTTCCCCGGCGTCGGTGCCGCGTTCATCGCGATCACGCTGGTCTTCTTCTGCCTGACCACTGTCATCGCCTACTACTACATGGCCGAGACCAACCTGCGCTTCCTCCTGGGCAGCTCGTCGGCCAAGATGATTCCGGGCCTGCGGACCAGCCTCGGCCGCGCGACCACCGTCGCGTTGCAGGTGGCCATCCTCGTTGCCTCCGCCTACGGCTGCGTGAACACGGCCGCCGACGCGTGGGTGATGGGCGATATCGGCGTCGGGCTCATGGCCTGGCTGAACATCGTCGGCATCCTGGTCCTGCAGAAGCCCGCCTTCAAGGCGCTCAAGGACTTTGAGCGGCAGCAGAAGCTCGGCCTCGACCCCGTCTTCGACCCGCGGCCCCTCGGCATCACCGGGGCCACCTTCTGGGAGTCCTACAAGACGGCCGAGCGCGAGAAGGAATCCGCGCGCAGCTAGCGCACACCCCAGATGCAGCAGGCCGTGTGCCGCGTCCACGCGCGGTGCGCGGCCTGCTGCGTTGGTGGCGCTTAGTCCCCGCTCAGGCTTGTCCAACAAACGCGTAGCACTTGTTAGGCTGGAATTCCCCGGATCCACCATGAAAAGCGAGGCAAACGTGCATCAGGACGCCGCCCGGTTCCTGTCCCAGCCGGTGGCAGCCCAGCCCGGATCGCCGCTCCGCGTTGCCGTCTACTCGCGCATCGCCGAAGCCATCCGCAACGGCCTCCTCACGCCCGGCTCCATGATCCCCACCGAAACCGAACTCGGCGCCGACATGAAAGTCAGCCGCACTGTAGTCCGCGAAGCCCTCATGCTCCTCGAGGAGGACGGCCTGATCAGGGCGCGGCGCGGCGTCGGACGCTTCGTCTCGGACACCCTCCCCCGCATCGGCATCGAACGGATCCGCCCGTTCGAGGAGGTCCTGGGCAGCCCGGGCCAGCAGATCGAGGTCAAACGCGTCCAGGTGGTCCGGCAGGAGGCCTCCGAGTTCGTCGCCCCCGGCATCGGCGTCGACCCCGGCGCCGAATGCTGGCTCTGGGAATCCGTCCTCCTCCGCGACGGCGAAGCCATCGCCCACCTGCAGGAAAACGTCACCGCCCAGGCGGTCAGCCTCGGCAAGGGCGCGGCCACACCCCTCGAAATAAAGGACGACGGCGGCGCGACCCTGCTTGCCGCACTCACCACCCAGCTGGGCCGGGTTCCGGGTCCGGGCGAATGCCAGATCAGCCTGAGCCAGGTGGGCCCCAGCCGCGCCAAGCTGCTGGACCTCCGCGGCTCGGACCCGGTGCTGGTCCTCACCCAGTACGTCCGCCAGAACAACCGGCCCTTCTACCTGGCCAAATGCCTGATCGCCGCCCGGGCAGGGCATCTGTCCATCATGCAGTCGTTCCCGTCCTAAGAGACTGCCGATGAACGGCAACAAGACCCATCGGCGCCAGCACGGCTCGCGTCGGCTGCTCTTAAGCATTTTTCTGCTCGTAGGGCTCGCGACACTGCTGGCTGTCTTCGGCCCCGCCATACTCAGTGGATTGCGCACCGGGGACGGCTCTCTGCTCTGGCGGCCGGAGTGCGTCGTCGACACGCCGGAGGGGGAAGTGGGGCTGAGCCGGGACCAAGCGAAGCTGGCCACAACTGCGGTGGCACTCCAGGCCCGGGGAGTTGCGGCGCCGGACACCTCCGGCATCGACTCGGCGGTGCTGCAGCGGCTGGCCGACGGTCCTTCCGGCGGTGCCGGCCCTTCCCTGGCCTGCCGGGGCTCGGCCGCCAGGGACCTGCCGGTAGAAGACATCGGCGCCACCGGCCTGACACCCCGCGCCGAGCAGTTGCGCGGAGCATTGACCGAAGCGTTCGGCAACCAAAGCCTGGGCGGGTTCGCCCCGGGCGGTGTTGACCAGGGCCACGGGGCGGACTCCACGCACTACGACGGCCGCGCCATCGACGTCTTCTTCCGCCCGGTGACTGAGGAGAACCGCCGTCAGGGGTGGATCCTGGCTCACTGGCTCGTCGCCCACGCCGAGGACCTGGACATCCAGTACGTGATCTTCGACGACCGGTTTTGGAGCGCACACAGCTCCCGGGCGCAGTGGCGGGACTACGACGCACCTGAACCCGGTAACGAGATCCTTCGCCATCTCGACCATGTGCATGTGGATGTGCTGGGCGGAAGTCCCGGCTAAGGGAGCTGGCCCTCCCCTCCACATCACTCGAGGTTTAGACCGGCGCAACCACCAGGGATCCGGCAGACTCAACCATCGAAAAGTGCCCAAGCAGCGTCTCCACAAGGTGCGGCGCGAAGTCCTGTTCCAGCGACAGCACCACGCGGCACCGTGCACCCCGCACCTCCGGGTAGCCGGCGTACAGCCCGCGCATGTCGCAGACCGTCTGCCCGCGGGAGGGTCCGGTGGAGGTGTCGACGGCGGCACGCACCACCGGCGCCACCGCCGCCTGCACAGCGCCGACGGCGAGCGCCGCGGCCAGCGGATCGTGCATCGCCGAGCAGGGCCGGCCGTAGATGCCCTCGTAGAAGCGGAAGTAGTAGCCCAGCATCTCCCCCAGCGCCCGCGGCACGGGCGCGGATGAGGCCAGCAGCTCCTGCCGGTGGTGATCCTCGAGGACGGACCCCATGGTCACGTCCAGCGGCACCAGCGTGATGTCCCAGTCTGCGGCGAGCACCAGGGCGGCGGCCTCGGGATCGTTCCAGATATTGGCCTCGGCAACGGGCGTGATGTTGCCGGGCGCCAGCGCGGCCCCGCCCATCACCGTCACAGAGTGCACCAGGGAAGGCAGCGCGGGCTCCAGCCGCAGGGCCTCGGCGATGTTGGTCAGTGGGCCGATGGCAAGCACGCGCAGCGTCCCGGGATACGTCCGGGCCAGCCGCACCAGCATCTCCGCCGCGGACTCGGAAGCCAGCGGAGCAGGCGAGGCGGCCAGCGAAACCTCCCCGATGCCGTTCTCCCCGTGCACCCACGGCGCCCCTCCCCCGAAGGAGCCGGCCAGCGGATCATGCGCACCAAGGGCAACGGGAATGTCCGCGGCGCCGGCGAGCTGGAGCAGGTCCAGGGTGTTGCGGGCCCCGACGGCGGCACTGACGTTGCCGCTGACAGCCCCGATCCCCACCAGGTCGGCGGCGGGGGCGGCGAGCAGGTAGGCGAGGGCGAGGGCATCGTCGATCCCGGTGTCGCAGTCCAGGTAGAACGGGGCAGTGGCAGTCATGGGTCTTCTTTCAGGTTCGGTGAAGGGAATGAGGGATCAGACGGTCTCGCCCTTGGGGGCGGCAACGAAGAGGCTGACGATGAATGCGGCGGCCGTGATGCCCACCGAGATCCAGAGGGCGGTGGCGTACCCGGCGGACGTGGACAGGGCGGCGAAGGGTGCCACAAGCACGACGCCGAGACTCGCCCCGATGCCGAAGGAGGCACCGTTGATGCCGGGCAGCGCGGCCGGGGCTTCCTTGGGCGAAAGCAGCACCGAGAGCCCGTTGATGGCGGTGAGGAAGAAACCGTTGTAGAAGATGCCGAGGGCCGCGACGGCCACGAGCACCGCCACCTGGCTCTCCGAGAACGCGGCCGCGGCGATGGCGCAGGCAAGGCTCAGTCCGGTTCCGGCGCGCAGGGTTTTGATCCAGCCGCGGCGGTCGGCCAGCCAGCCGGCGAGCGGCGCGGCGAACACGCCGATCAGCGCGGCGGGGGTGAGGAACAGCAGGGCCGAGACGGACGCCGAAAGCCCGAAGCCGCCGTCGGGATCCTGGCTGAGCAGCACCACGGTGAAGTTGATGACCGCGAAGATGCCGGCAAGCGTCAGGACGGTGGTGGCGATGACCGGCCACACCTGGCGGGAGCGGAGGTGGTGGACGGCGATCAGCGGGTGGCTGCGCCGCTTTTCGATGAACCAGAACGCGGCGAAGGACGCGATGGTGGCGGCCAGCAGCGCCAGGGTGCCGGGCGCGGTCCAGCCCGCGGCGGATCCGCCGGAGACGAAGTACGTGGTGAATACGAGGAACAGCGAGAGCGAGCCGGCGCCCCACCAGTCCATGGCGCCGCGGATGCCGCTCGGACGCCCGGCCGGAACGATGCGGATGATGCAGGCGGCGGCGATAGCGGTCAGGACCAGGACGACGACGAAGATGGACCGGAAGCCGAGCGTCTCGGCCATGAGCCCGCCCACGTAGCCGTCCACGCCGCCCACTCCCCCGTTGATGGCAGCGATGATGCCCACCGACGTGCCGAACACCTTCGCCTGCAGGTTCTCGCTGAGGACGATGTAGGCCAAGGCGAAGACCGCGCTGGAGACGCCCTGCAGGAACCGGCCGGTGATGAGCAGTTCCAGCGTGGGCGCGGTGATGCAGAGGATGGTGCCGGCGCCCATGATGCCGAGGACCAGCAGCAGGGCGGCGCGGCGGCCGATGAAGTCGCTCCACCGGCCGATCACCGGCCCGGCGATGGCGCCGGCCAGGAAGAACATGGACTGGACCGGGGCCGCGGCGTCGGCGTTCCGGCCGAAGCTGGCCGCGATCTGCGGCAGCGCGGGGGTGACCATGCTGGCGTTGAGCTGGAAGGACAGCACACCGAGCAGCAGGGTGGAGATGAGCAGGGCGGCACGGCGGCCGGAGAATTTGGCGTCCCCCTCGGGAAGGACGACGGCGGATGCGGCGTCCGCGGGAGGTGCGGCGGCCGCCGGGGCTGGGGTGTTCACATCAAACTCCTTTGTTCGAGCAGGGGTTCTTGCATCTTTGTTTGGCAAGATTCGAGTTGTTATACAACCATGTATGACTGACAAGTACAACCCATGCCGTACACTGAATTTTGTTCCTGCCCCTTCCGGCACCCCTCCGAAAGAGACTTTCCATGAGCAATCGACTTCCTGCCGTCACCGTGGTCGGCAGCATCAACCTGGACCTGATCGCCACCGCCGAAAGGCTTCCCACCGCCGGTGAAACCATCGGCGGCGGTGTGCTCTCCGAGCAGCCCGGCGGCAAGGGCGCCAACCAGGCCGCGGCCGTGGCACGGCTGGGCGGCACGGCCCGCATGGTCGGTGCGGTGGGCAAGGATGCGCAGGGCCAGCGGATGCTGGATGCCCTGGCGGGTGCCGGCGTCGACACCGCCGATGTGGCCGTCCTGCCCGAGGCGACCGGCACCGCGCTGATCGTGGTGGACAGCGACGGCGAAAACCAGATTGTGGTGTGCCCGGGCGCCAACTCGCACCTCTCGGTGGACGACGTGGAGTTCGGCCCGGACGAGACGGTGCTGTGCCAGCTGGAGGTGGGCCTGCCAGTGGTCCTGGAGGCGGCCCGGAAGGCGCAGGGTGTCTTCGTGCTGAACGCGGCCCCGGCCATGGACCTGCCAGCGGAACTGCTGGAGCGCTGCGACCTGGTAATCGTCAACGAGAGCGAGTACGCCCTGATTCCCGCCCTTGCCGGTGCGAAGCTCGTGGCGGTGACGTACGGCGGCGAGGGGTCCGCCATGTTTGAGCGCGGCCGGAAGGTCGCCGAGGCGCCGGCCGCCGCCGCGACCGTGGTGAACACCGTTGGTGCGGGCGACGCGTTCTGCGCGGCCCTGGTGCTGGCGCTCGGATCCGGGCTGGACTACGCAGCGGCGCTTGCCGTCGCCAACGCCGTGGGCGCGGACGCCGTGGGCGACCCGTCATCCCAGCCCGCGCTGGCCCCGCTGGCCTCGTACGTGGCACGGGTTTCGCCGGCGGACGTGGCCGGACAGTGAGCCTGACGTTCCGGCCGGCGGCCCCGGCGGATTACGACGACGTCCGGCGGGTCACGCGGGACGCCTACCTTTCCGCCGGGCACTTCGCCGCAGACCACCCGTACATGGGCGTGCTCGAGGACGTGGAACACCGGGCCGAGCATGCCGAGGTGTGGGTTGCCGAGAAGTCCGATTCGGTGGTTGCGGCTGTGACGCTGACGTTCGCCGGCCAGCCCTACAGCGAGATCGCGAAAGACGGGGAGCTGGAGTTCCGGATGCTCGCCGTGGACCCCGCCATCCAAGGCGGTGGCGTCGGAAGGGCGGTGGTGCGCCGCGTCATCGAGCATGCCCGGTCACTGCCGGAGATCGGCGCGATCAGCATCACCAGCGCCACGTTCATGGAGCGCGCCCACGCCCTGTACGAGTCCCTGGCTTCCGCCGCGCCCCGGAGCGGGACTGGTATGTGCCGGGCGAGGACGTGCTGCTGTGGGTGTTCCGGCTGGACCTCGCTGGTTGAGCCCGTCGAAACCGGTGGTTGAGCCTGTCGAAACCGACCCGGTCGCAGCCCGGATTCCCGCCCCAAAGCGGGGGTTCAGAAGATAAAATAGGCCATGGTTGTGCTCTTCTCAGCTATGGGTATCCTGCTTTGGGTCGGCTTCCTTCTCGCCCTTGCGGTTCTCTTCGGAGTCATCTGGGTCGTCGGCCACACGATCATCGGGATTGTGTCCCTCGTCGGCCTTGCGACCCGCCCGAAGGCGGTTGCCGGCCCGAACCGCAACGTCCGGCCAGCACCGAGGCCGGTTGCTCCCCCACGGAATGCCACGCCGGCCCGCAAACCGCACGCGCCAAAACCGCCCGCGCCGAAACTACCGGCCCCTGAACTGACGCCGGACATCATGCCCAAGTGGAACGCGGCGCACCGGCGCTACGTGGACCGGGACCTGGCCGACTGGCAGGAACAATTCGACGCGCTGAACCGCCGCAATCTGTAGCTTTGTTGGGAGCCCAACGCTGACAAAGCAAAAAGGATGGCCCAACCTCACGGGGGCCATCCTCGTCCTGACGATTACGCAGTTGCCGACTCACTTCTCAGCGGTTCACGTGCCCGCATTCGCCGTCCAGCTTGTGGCCAAACCACGACGGGCTGGAGAAATCGGTGAACCCTTTGGAAGTGGCGTCCAGCGAAGCGAGGTCGCTGTTCGTCGAATGTTCGCCATAGCCAGGCGTAACACCGGCCGGATCGGCTACGTCCCCGAGGGGATGATGGTCGAAGGCCACGTCGCTGGCACAGTCAAAGGATTCCACGATCGGGTGGATAGTGGCCGATGCGGCCGGAGCGAATCCAAGGCCTGTTCCTAGCACTATGACGCCAACCATGATTGGCGTCCTGATCCGTGACATCGTCTTTTCCTTCCCTGCTTTATGAGCGGGCACGGGCGTGCCCAGGATCATTAAGCTCCGGCAGGACGCCCCCCGCAACGCAATTTTTCTGCAAGGCTACGACCCGGGAGGGCCTACCGCCGCAGGCTGTAGGGCCTCGTCGGCCAGCCTTGCCACGCTGTTCACCGGCCATTCACGTCCTTCTCGGAACCTGTCCAACCGGCCTTCCTACGGTCGGAGGCATGGACAACATTTCCCGCAGATCCCTCATATCCGCCGGCCTCGGGGCAGGCCTGGTCGCCGCCCTGCCGGGTGCCGCCGTCGCGGTTTCCACCGCTGACGACGCCGGACTCCGCACCGACCGTTCATGCTCGGCATCGCCTCGGGCGAGCCGTGGCCGGACGGCTTCGTGATCTGGACGCGCCTGGCGCTGGACCCGCTGGCCGAGGACGGGCTGGGCGGCATGCCATCGCGGCAGGTCCCCGTCGCGTGGGAAGTAGCCGAAGACCGGAACATGCGCACCGTGGTGGCCCGCGGCGTCGAGCAGGCCCGGATCGAAACCGGGCACTCGGTCCACGTCGAGCTCAAGGGCCTCAAGCCCGGCGGCGAATACTTTTACCGGTTCCGCAGCGGCCGCCACATCAGCGAGGTGGGCCGCACCCTCACCAGCCCCGCGCCGCACGAAACGCCAGCCGCGCTGGCGATGGCCTTCGCCAGCTGCTCCCAGTACGAGCACGGCTACTTCACCGCCTACACCCGCCTGGCCGAGGACCACCCGGACCTGGTGCTGCACCTGGGCGACTACCTCTACGAGTATAAGAAGGACAGCTACGTGATCGGCGGCGGCAACCCGCGCGACCACCAGGGCCCCGAGACGGTCACGCTGGCCGGTTACCGGCAGCGGCACGCCCAGTACAAATCCGACGCCGACCTGCAGGCAGCGCACGCGATCGCACCGTGGCTGGTGGTCTGGGATGACCACGAGGTGGACAACAACTGGGCGGACGAGGTCCCGGAAAACACGGACGCGGGCCAGATGAATGACACCACCGAGCGTTTCCGGCAGCGCCGTGCCGCCGCGTTCCAGGCGTACTACGAGAACATGCCGCTGCGTGCTTCCACGGTGCCGGCCGGGTTCGATATGAAGATCTACCGCACCATCCAGTGGGGCCTGCTGGCCAACTTCCACATGATGGACACCCGGCAGTACCGCGACGACCAGCTCGCCGGCGACGGCTGGAAGAAGAACGTGGCCGAGCGCCTCGCGGAGGACCGCAGCATCACCGGCGCCGAGCAGGAAAAGTGGCTGCTGGACGGGTTCCGGAAGTCCACCCAGCGCTGGGACATCCTGGGCCAGCAGGTGTTCTTTGCCGAACGGGACCGCAACGCAGCCCCCGAGATCGACGACGTCTCCATGGACGGCTGGGACGGGTACGCCGCCTCCCGCCGCCGCATGACCCAGGGCTGGATCGACGCGAACGTGCGCAACGCCGTCGTCCTCACCGGCGACGTGCACCGCAACTGGGCCTGCGACCTCAAGGTGGACTACAAGGACCCGGCCTCCCCCGTGGTCGGCTCGGAGCTGGTCTGCACCTCCATCACCTCCACCGGCAACGGCACCGGTTCCACCACGGACCCGGTGATGGCCTGGAACCCGCACCTGAAGTTCTTCAACGACAACCGCGGCTACGTGAACACCAAGATCACCAGGGACGCGATGACCGCCGACTTCCGGGTACTGGATTACGTCACGACGCCGGGCGCCCCCGTGTCCACGAAGGCCTCCTTCCGGATCCAGGACGGCGTGCCCGGCCTGTCGGCGCAGGGGTAACCACCGGAACAACGCCCGTACGACGGCGGGGCGCCGGCTTACCTGCCGCAGCCCGCCGTCGTACGTCCTGCTGGTTGTCCTGCTAGTTGTCCGGCTCGGGCGCCGGGCGCGTCCCCTCGTCCGTGCCCTCCCCCGTTGTCGGCACGAAGTTCCAGTCGAAGGACCCGTCGGTCCGCAGCGTCAGCCGGAGGAAACCGTGGGTGTCGCTGAACCGCTTCTCGATGTACCGCGGGCTGCTGGTGAAGGGGCGGAGTTCGATGCCGCCCGTGGACACCTGGAACGCCGTGATCCCGTCATCGTCGCACCGGTCCCGGTTGTTCACGGCACAGGACCGTTCGTAGTTGTGCTGCGACCCGGACAGGGTCAGGCGGACCCGGTGCTTCCACATCACGTCGATCCAGGGCTTGTGGTCCTCGGCCCGCTCATGCGCCTCCGTCTCCGAGGTGAAGTAGGCTCGTGGTGCACCACGGCCAGGTGCTTGCCCGCTTCCTTCGCGGCAGCGAGGTCTTTGTCCAGCCACCTCGTCAGCGCCCGGGCCTCCCGGGGGTTGTACCGCCACTGCCCGGACGGCAAGAAGGCGAAGTGCCAGTTCCCGAAGTCCTTCGAGTACGCCTTCCCGTTGCCGATGAAGCCCAGCTCCTGGTTGATGGCGGCCTTCGCCGTGGACCCCGGGCACTGGCCGTTCATGAAGTTGTCCAGGTCCTCGTTCCGGCCCGGTTCCCAGTCATGGTTGGGGCCCGCCACCCAGTACAGCTTGCTCATCGTGCCGCCCCAGAGCGGCGTCCAGTAGTCCACCAGGTCCTCGCAGTAGGCGGTGTCGTACTGGAAGTCCCCGAGCCCCAGGAACGCGTCGATCTCGTTGTTCTCCACCAGTTCGGTGATCGCCGCGGCGTTCCGGCCTGACGGGCTCTCCGTCGATGTTCTCCTCACCGTTCATGTCCCCCACGGCGGCGACGCGGACGTCCACCGGTGCGGTAGTTGGCGGGGGCGGATCGGGATCGCCGGTGCACCCCGAAACGGTAATTGCCAAAACGGCTGCGAGGGCTGCGGCCGCACTCCGGAAGCGTCTGCCGCGGGGAAGTGCTGACCGCATCCGTTACCCTCCGAAAATTCGGACCACCTGCCGGGTAGCGGCTCCCAGCCACCGCCCGGCACCCTTTGATACTCGTAAGGGCCCGGCAGGCTGTCAAGGGCGGGCACTGCTGTTGGGTGGTGTGCCGGGGATGCCGGAACGGTTCGAGGACGCTGTTCCG
>NZ_AOFD01000022.1 GCF_000332815.1 Arthrobacter nitrophenolicus | reverse complement strand
CCGCGGGCTGCGTCGCGGGCGTCCAGCGCCTGCCGCTCGGTTTCCGACGGCGCACCGCCGCCCAGGTGCGAGGGCATCCACCAGGCGCCCGGCTCCGGTGCCAGCGGAAAGTCCGCGATACACCGGTCCACGCCGGCCTGGAGCAGGCGCCGGAGCAGCAGGGTTTCGCGCTCTGCGTCCACGTCCGGCGGAAACCGCAGCGGCGCACCCACATGGACCGGACCGGTGCCCGCCAGCCCCGCCGCAGCGAAAACCCGTGCCCCCGCGTCAGCAGCCGATGCGTTCCCCACACCGAGACCGGTATGACCGGGACGCCTGCTTCCGCCGCCATCCGGACCGCGCCGGTCCTGCATTCACGGACCACGAAGCTACGGCTCACCCCTGCCTCCGGGAACACGGCAAGGTATTCGCCGGCCCGCAGCCTGGCCACCGCATTGTCGTAGGCGCCCGAGCGTTCCGCGTAGCCCACCACCACATGCCCGGATGCTGCAATGGCCGGCCCCGCAAGCCAGTGGTCCGCGGCGCCCTGGTGGATCAGGAACCGCAGCTGGCCGCGTTCGCGTTTCCACAGCAGGAGCTCCGCCGCGGCAAAGTCCAGGTAGCCGAAATGGGTGATGGCGAAGACGGCCCCGACTCCCGGGACCACCGCGCGGGAAGCACCGTGACGGGGTCCGGGGTCCGGCAGATGCTCCGTTCCGGAAGTGATGATCCTGACCTGCAGGGCCCACCGGAGGAACAGTCCGGTGCGCACCAGGAAGCGGTAGAACCGGTCGCTGGGTGGGGGACGCCAGGGCATGCGGGGTTCCTTTGGAGGGGTCAGGCAAACGTCAGGCTGCTGGTACCGGGACCGGGATCACAGGGTGACCTGGACCGACGACTCCGGCAACAGTTGGCTGAAGGCGCGGGACGGCCGGACCTCCGCGCCGGTGCCCTCGCTGAAGGACTTGATAACGAAACCGGTGGCAAGGGTCTGCCAAAGGCGGACCTTCCGGAGCATGAAATGCCCTGCTCCCTGCAGCGCCACGTACTGCATGCTGGCCGCTTCCGCAGAGGCCCGGCGCGCAAACGCCAGAGACTGGGAAGGGCTGGTCCAGCGGTCGTTGGTGCCGTGCACAATCAGGACCTTCCTGCCCGCCACGTTGGCCACGGGAGTCTGCGGGCTGAGCCACGGCGCCAGGGCCACCACGGCCTCCACCTGCGGATGGTCCGCCGCGCAGACAGCCGTCAGTCCGCCCATTGAATGGCCCAGCAGGTAGACGGGCACCCCAGGATGCTGCTCCTCGATCTGCCGCAGGGCCCAGCGGGCGTCCTGCAGCGGAGCCATGTCCGGTCCGTTCCAGCCGCGGACGCTGTTCCGCAGCGACCATACGGCCAGGCCGTGTTTCCGTCCCGCCCGGTGCAGGTGCCTGGCGAACGGCACCATCCGCGCAGGACTCAGGTGCCGGGCCTCCACCGGCTCCCGGCTGTGGGACTTGCCGCCATGCAACACCAAGGCAACGCCCCGGGTGGGCCCGGATGCTTCCAGGACACCCAGCACGGCCTGGTGGACGGGCTCCGGACCGCTTCCGGACGCCTGCCCACTGTTGTCATCGGTGCTTCGGTTGGCCACTCCTGCTACCTCCCACTGATCCATTTATCAACTACGGTGCCGGACGTAGAGTTCAACGTATGAGGTTTCACTGCTGATGGACGCCGGCCACTCCCACGCTTCCCAAGGTCATTCGGAGCCGACGCCGGAGGCGATGGCTGCCCGGCGGAAAGCCAACAGGATCCTGGCGGCGGTCTTGATTCCCATCACGCTGCTGACACTTGCGGGCATGGCGATGCTCTGGCCTTCGGGAAGCAAGGAAGGCATTTCCCTGGCCAACCCGTATTCGGCGGCTCCCGGCGTGACGTTCGATACCGGCACCATCCAAAGCGTGGTGACGGAGAACTGCATGCAGGGGGCGGCCCAGCAGGGCCCAACACAGCAGGGCCAAACACAGCAGAATCCCGGGCAGGGCTCGGACTGCACCTTCGCCTTCACCGAGCCGGACAAGGGCGGAAGCCCGGTCAAGGTGGTCATCAACCCGGATGTCGCCAAGTCGCACGGGGTCAAGGCGGGGGACCAGATCCGCTACCTGAACCTGTCCAACGCGCAGGGCGCGCCGTCCTCGCAGGGCGCCCCGGCCTACATCTTCGTGGACTTCGTCCGCACCCTGCCCATTGTCCTGCTGGCACTGCTCTACGCGGTGGTGGTCATCGCCGTCGCACGCTGGCGGGGGTTGCGGGCCCTGATCGGGCTGGTGGGCGCGTACTTCGTGCTGGCCAGCTTCATGCTTCCCGGCCTGGTTGAAGGCAAGCCGCCGCTGCTGCTGGCGCTGGTGGGGTCCACGGTGATCATGATCGGGGTCCTGTACTTTGCCCACGGATTCTCGGCCCGGACTTCCACGGCGCTGCTGGGGACCATCTTCGGCCTGGGCATCACGGCACTGCTGGCGGCCTGGGCCACGGATGCCGCCAACCTGGCCGGGGTGGGCAACCACGATGCCACCACCCTGGTGAACACGTCGTCCAACATTTCCATCACCGGTGTGATCCTGTGCGGTCTCATCATCTCCGGCCTGGGCGTGCTCAACGACGTGACCATCACCCAGTCGTCCGCGGTGTGGGAGCTCTATGAACTCGCGCCGGCCAGCAGTGCACGCAAGCTGTTCACCTCCGCCATGCGGATCGGCCGCGACCACATCGCCTCCACCGTGTATACCATCGCGTTTGCCTACGCGGGCGCGGCGCTGCCCATCCTCATCATCGTGATGCTCTACGACCGGCCGCTGGGGGAGACACTCACCAGCGCCGAACTTTCCGAGGAAGTGATCCGCACCCTGGTGGGCTCCATCGGCCTTGTCCTGGCCATCCCGGTCACCACCCTGATCGCCGTCCTGGTGGTCAAGGCGACCGGCGTCCGGCCCGCGGCGCCCGCCGTCGGAATAACCGAAACCCCGGTGCCGGGACCGGGGACAACCGACGGCGGCCGGCAACTGGCGGACGACGTCGACGACACTGGTTCGCTCGCGGCCGCGGCACTTGAAGGGCGGACCAGGCGCGCCTCTGACGGGATGGACCGCGCCGAAGGGGATAACGGGGCGCCAACGACGCGCCGCGGCCGGCGGGCGGCGGACAGGGGCTGACCGCTGCTGGCGGCGGTTGAAGGCGTCGGCGGAGCCGATTTGCCCGCCTTTGCAACAATGGAAAGGTGACTGTTGCAGCAACTCCTCCCGCCCCCAAGCTGGAACTCCCGCCCCTGAAGCTGGGTCCCATCACCGTGGACACGCCGGTGATCCTGGCGCCCATGGCCGGCATCACCAACTCCGCGTTCCGCAGGCTCTGCCGTGAGTACGGCGGCGGCATGTACGTGGCGGAGATGGTCACCTCCCGCGCGCTGGTTGAACGGACCCCCGAATCCCTCCGGATCATCTCCCATGACGACGACGAGAAGGTCCGGTCAGTCCAGCTGTACGGTGTGGACCCGGTTACCGTGGGCGCCGCCGTGCGGATGCTTGTGGAGGAGGACCGTGCCGACCACATCGACCTGAACTTCGGCTGCCCCGTCCCGAAAGTCACCAGGCGCGGCGGCGGTTCGGCCCTGCCCTGGAAGATCGACCTCTTCACGTCGATCGTGCAGACCGCTGTCAAGGAAGCCGCCAAGGGCAACATCCCGCTGACCATCAAGATGCGCAAGGGCATCGACGACGACCATCTCACCTACCTCGACGCCGGCCGGATCGCGCGCGATTCCGGCGTCGCCGCCGTCGCGCTCCATGGCCGCACCGCCGCCCAGTTCTATTCCGGCCAGGCGGACTGGTCCGCCATCGCCCGGCTCCGCGAAGCCCTGCCGGACATCCCCGTGCTCGGCAACGGGGACATCTGGTCCGCGGAGGACGCCGTCCGGATGGTCCGCGAAACAGGCGTGGACGGCGTGGTGGTGGGACGCGGCTGCCAGGGCCGGCCGTGGCTGTTCGGTGACCTGCAGGCCGCGTTCGAGGGCAGCGACGAGCGCCACCGGCCCAACCTGCGCCAGGTGGCCGACGGCGTGTACCGCCACGCGCAGCTCATGATCGAAACCTTCGGCGGCGACGAGTACAAGGCGCTCCGGGAGATCCGCAAGCATATGGCCTGGTACTTCAAGGGGTACCCGGTGGGCGGGGACCTGCGTGCCAAGCTCGCCACGGTGCCGACACTTGAGGTCCTGCGCTCGCTCCTGGACGAGCTGGACCCTGAGGTGCCCTATCCCGGCGTCGATTCCGAGGGCCCGCGCGGCCGCGCAGGATCACCGAAGAAGCCGGCGCTGCCCAAGGACTGGCTGGACTCGCGGGCGCTCAACGACGCACAGTCGAAGGACATCGCCGCCGCGGAGCTGGACGTTTCCGGTGGCTGAAACTCCCTTGGCTGAAAGTCCCCTGCCCGTGCCGGCCGCCGTGCCGGGCGCCGCCTACGACGCTAACGATTCCGCCCGCTGGGTGGAGGAGCCGCCCAAGAGCACGTACCGTTCCGACTTCGAGCGCGACCGAGCGCGCGTCCTGCATTCCTCCGCCCTGCGCCGGCTTGGGGCCAAGACGCAGGTGGTGGCACCGGACACCGACGACTTTGTCCGGACCCGCCTGACTCACAGCCTGGAAGTGGCCCAGGTGGGCCGTGAACTGGGCCGTGCCCTGGGCTGCGATCCCGATGTGGTTGACACCGCATGCCTGAGCCATGACCTGGGCCACCCGCCGTTCGGGCACAACGGCGAGTCGGCTCTCAACGAGGTGGCGCATGCCATCGGCGGCTTCGAGGGCAACGCCCAGACCCTCCGGCTCCTGACCCGCCTCGAGCCCAAGGTGCTGACCGCGGATGGACAGCCGGCCGGACTGAATCTCACCCGCGCCAGCCTGGACGCGGCCGCCAAGTACCCGTGGTCCGCGCTGGAAGCCCCGGTCATCCACGGCCAGCGCACCAGCAAGTTCGGCGCCTACGAGGATGACCTTCCCATCTTCAACTGGATCCGCCAGGGCGCACCCGAGCGCCGCTCCTGCCTGGAAGCGCAGGTCATGGACCTCGCGGACGACATCTCCTATTCCGTCCACGACGTGGAGGACGCCATCGTGGCCGGGCACTTCCAGCTCCGCTGGATGGACAATCCGGACCACCGCGCCCGCGTGGTGGCTACGCCAAGCAGTGGTACCTGCCCCACAACGACCCCGCGGCAATTGACGCCGCCCTGGCCCGGCTCGAGGCCACGGACGTGTGGGTCCGGGAGGCTGACGGCAGCCGCAAGTCCATGGCCGCCCTGAAGAACATGACCAGCCAGCTGATTGGCCGGTTCTGCCAGAGCGCGCTGGAAACCACCCGTGCCGTGTACGGACCGGGCAGGCTCACCCGCTACGGCGCCCAGCTCATGGTCCCGGACGAAACGGTCATGGAGATCGCCGTCATGAAGGGCCTGGCCACCACGTTCGTGATGACCACCGAGCACCGGCAGCCATCTACGAGCGGCAGCGGGAGGTGCTGCACGCCCTCGTCACCGCGCTCAGCGCCACGGGGGACCGGCACCTGGAACCGATGTTCGCCGCCGACTGGCGGGACGCAGCCGACGACGGCGCCCGGCTCCGCGTCGTCATCGACCAGGTGGCGTCGCTGACGGACGGATCGGCCCTGGCCATGTACGAGCGCCTGGTGGGGAGCCTGCCGTCCCTGTGGTGATGAACGCTGTGGTGATGAAGGCGGTGGTGACGTCCGTCTCGGCCTGCCGGCCGCCGTCGTACCCCGACACTAGGATTACTCTGTGGCCGGCCTGATCAAACGCGAAGATATTGACGAAGTACGCCAGCGCACGGACATCAAGGAAGTTGTTGACGGCTACGTCACGCTCAAGGGCGCCGGCTGGGGACCTTCAAGGGCCTGTGCCCGTTCCATGACGAGCGCTCGCCGTCGTTCACCGTCCGGCCCCAGGTGGGCCGCTACCACTGCTTCGGCTGCGGCGAGGACGGCGACGTCATCGCCTTCGTCCAGAAGCAGGACCACAGCTCGTTCCAGGAGGCCGTCGAGAAACTCGCGGCCCGCATCGGCTACGAGCTGCGGTACGAGGACGGCGGCACCGGCCCCAACCGGGAGGAAGTGGGCCGCCGGCAGCGGCTGCTGGACGCCCACAAGATCGCGGACGAATTCTTCCGCGCCCAGCTGCTGACCCCGGGTGCGGCGGAGGCCCGGACCTTCCTGCACGGCCGCGGCTTTGACCGCGCGGCGGCGGAGCACTTCGGCTGCGGCTACGCCCCGCAAGGCTGGGACGCGCTCCTCAAACACCTGCGCGGGCGCGGCTTCACCGACGCCGAGCTGAAGCTGACGGGCATGTTTTCCGAAGGGAACCGGGGGATTTACGACCGTTTCCGTGGCCGCCTGATCTGGCCTATCCGGGACATCGCCGGCGACACCATCGGCTTCGGTGCCCGCAGGCTCTACGAGGACGACCAGGGGCCCAAGTATCTCAACACCCCGGAAACGGCGCTGTACAAGAAGTCCCAGGTCCTCTACGGCATCGACCTCGGCAAACGCAGCATCGCGAAGGACCGGCAGCTGGTGGTGGTGGAGGGCTACACCGATGTCATGGCGTGCCACCTTGCGGGAATCACGACGGCGGTGGCCACCTGCGGCACCGCCTTCGGCACCGAACACATCAAGATTGCCCGCCGGCTGCTGTCCGATGACGGCACCGGGGGAGAGGTGATCTTCTGCTTTGACGGCGACGCCGCCGGCCAGAAGGCCGCACTGCGGGCCTTCGAGGAAGACCAGCGCTTCACCGCCCAGACCTACGTGGCCGTGGAGCCCAGCGGCGCCGACCCCTGCGACCTGCGCCAAAGCAAGGGTGACGAAGCGGTGCACGCGCTGGTGCAATCCCGCCGGCCGCTGTTCGAATTCGCCATCCGCGCCACGCTGAAGCAGTTCAACCTGGACACCGTGGAAGGCCGCGTGCAGGGCCTGAAAGCCTCCGTGCCCGTGGTGGCGGCCATCCGGGACGCTTCCACCCGGACCGGCTACTGCCAGGCGCTCACGGGCTGGCTGGGCATGCCGGACCCGAACGAGGTGCTGCGGCTCGTGAATGCAGCGGTCAAGCGTGGCGATGCCGGACGCCCGCCCGCACCCGGCCCGCAGCCCCAGGGCCAGCAGGCCGTGCCGGCTCCAGCCGGGGGACCAGGCGTGGCTGCCGGGCCGCCGTCGGGCGCCGTGCCGTCCTACCACCGGCCGGACCCCCGGGACCCCGTGGCCTCCATGGAGCGCCAGGCGCTCGAGGTGGCGCTCCAGATGCCGTCCCTGCTGGAAGGAGGCGTGTGGGACCGGTTCGCCACTGCCAGGTTCGCCACCCCTGCATTCCAGGCCGTCCACGACGCCATGCGTGCCACCGGGCCGGGCCTGGTGGTTGATCCCGTGCGGTGGGTGGAGCACGTGATGCATGAGGTGCCGGAACCGCTGCGGCCGCTGGTATCCGAGCTGGCTGTGGTGCCACTGCCCGCGAGCACGGAGGAAGCGGTGCAGAAGTACTGCCGGGACATCCTGTCCCGCCTGTTCGAGCTGCAGATCACCCGGGTCAAGGCGGACAAGATGGGCCAGCTGCAGCGGCTGGACCCGGCGTCGGATCCGGAAACCTACCAGCGGCTCAACCGGGAACTGCTGATGCTGGAAATGGAACGCCGGGCCCTGCGCGCCGAGGCGTAGCCCGCCCGCCTGGCAGCGGTCCGGTTCCCCGATTTCGTTTCCCGGCGGAGTGTTTGCTAGGCTAATACCCGCTTCATTCCTCCTTAGCTCAATTGGCAGAGCATTCGACTGTTAATCGAAGGGTTGCTGGTTCAAGTCCAGCAGGAGGAGCTTCCAATCCCCGTTCCGGTCTTCCGGAGCGGGGATTTTTGTTGCCCCGACGGGTTGCCGTGCGTCCGGGAGCAGCCCGTTCTGCCGCGGAAATCCGCCGATTTCACTTTCGCCGGGCACCTTTGCTAATGTCATACCTGCTTCATTCCTCCTTAGCTCAATTGGCAGAGCATTCGACTGTTAATCGAAGGGTTGCTGGTTCAAGTCCAGCAGGAGGAGCTCACCAAAAAGTCCCCGTCCTTCCAGCTGGAAGGACGGGGACTTTTTATGTCAGACGAAATCCATTTCCACCTGCAGGAACCTCTCGGCCTCGGCGATGGCGGCCTCGAAGGCTTCCTTTTCCGTGGGGGACCGGCGCGGCTGCCGCGGGCTCCATTCATGCGGGGCCGAGTGGATCCGTACAACTCCTGCGTCCGGCGGCGCGTAGAAGATCCCGAACCGCTGCACGGGCACTCCGGGGAGGTTTCCGGGGCCACCAGCAGGGCCGCCTTGAACGCGGGGTTGAACCATTGGGCGATCGGCCGGCGGCGGTCCTCGGTAAAGAGTCCGGCGGCGTACAGGGTGGCCGACTGCTGTCCCATCTGGGCGCACAGCCGCTCCCACCACAATGGCAGGATCCCGGCGTCGCACCGTTGCCATGTGGCCGGAAGCGGCGGTTGATCCTGCCAGCTGGGCACGGACACATTTTATCGCGGGAGGGGCGCAGCGGGGCAGATGCCGGGCAGGTGGCGCTCCGGTGGCTGCGGGCTAAGGCCGGTCACGGTCCCGGCGCCAGGGCCCCGGGTTGACGCGGTACAGCAGTGCCGCGCCGGCCACCGCGCCGAGCGCGATGCCCATGGCGGGGTTGCCGAGGGCACGCCCCGCGAAATAGCCCACGACGGCGCCCAGCACCACGCCGAGGAAGAGCCCGCGGCCGTTGCGGTGCGGTGTGCGGGTCATGGCTTCCTTCCCGGTACCTGGCCGGACTGGCCGGAGGTGCAGTCCATGGAGTGCTTCAGTGGATTGAGGGTACCGTGCGCGGGCGGACCACCAGCCAGAGGGCTGCGATGGCCAGCAGGATGCAGGCGGCCTGCACAGCCCCCATGGGCGTGGCACTGGTGATGCCCAGCCAGCCCACCACCGGCGAAATGAGGCCGGCCATCATGAAGGTGGCTGCACCCAGCAGGGACGCCGCGGTGCCTGCCTGGGAGGCGTGGCCGGCAAGCGCCAGGACCTGGACGCAGGGGAACATGAATCCGGTGCCCATGATGTAGAACCACAGCGGCACCATGACGCCCCACAGGCCAAAGCCCAGCTGGTCGAACAGCACGATCAGCATGGCCATGAGGAACAGCCAGGCCGTGGCTCCGGCCAGGATCCATTGCGGGGGCACCCGGCGGATGAGGCGGGAGCTGGTTTGCACCCCGGCCACGATGCCCAGGGAGTTGATGCCGAACAGCAGGCCGTATTCCTGCGCGGAGAATCCGAACACGTCCTGGAACAGGAAGGGCGAGGCCGAGAGGTAGGTGAAGAGCCCGCCGAAATTCAGCCCCGCCACCATGAGCAGGCCCACGAAGATCCGGTCGCTGAAGAGCACGCGGTAACGCTGCCGGACGGTCATGCCGCTCTGGCCGCGCTTTTCCGGCGGAAGGGTCTCGCGGACCAGGAACAGCGCGGCGATGATGACCAGGGTGCCGTAGGAGGCAAGGAAGACGAAGATCCCGGGCCACTCCATCACCAGCAGCAGTTGCGATCCGATGACCGGTGCCAGGATCGGCGCCAGGCCGTTGACCAGGCTCATCCGGGAGAACATCCGCACCATGGCATACCCGGAGAAGAGGTCACGCACCATGCCATCGCAACCACGCCGCCGCCGGCAGCGCCGACGCCCATCAGCACCCGGAAGATGCCCAGCGTGGTGATGTCCGTGGACAGGGCCGCTCCCAGCGACGCGGCGATGTGCAGGGCCGTGGCCAGGATGAGCGGATACCTCCGGCCGAACTTGTCGCTGAACGGTCCCACCACCAGCTGCCCGAAGGCAAAGCCCACGGTCGTCCCGGCCAGGGTCAGCTGGACCTGCGCCTCGGTAACCCCCAGGCTCGCCTCCAAGGCGGGAAACGCCGGCAGGTAGAGGTCGATCGTGAACGGACCCAACGCCGTCAGCGCACCGAGAAGGAGGATGTACAGAAGCTTCCGGCGTCGGCTCAGCAAATCGCCCGGATTGGAGGGAGTGGTCACGGATGTCAATCCTAGGCCCGGCGGACGGTGATTTTCAGCGTTGTAGGCCGCGCCGCCCGGCAAGCCCCGAAGTTCGCCCTGAACCTGAATGATAGTTTTGTGCCGGGGACTGTGCCGAGCACTTTCCTGCAGGACACGGAAGCCGGATCGAACAAAACCAGTAAGGCGGAACCGATGAGCGGACGTCACAGCGGGGGCACCAGCCCCGGATTGCGCATCACCGCGCTGCCCAGGACGCTAAAACTCCTCTTCCGGCTGGCCCCGCGCCAGCTGAACGACGAGATCGCCTTCGCCAAGTTCGAGCTCAAGCGCAAAGGCGTCCAGGTGGGCGTCGCTGCCGCCTTCTTCGCCGTTGCACTGGTTTTCCTGTCCTTCCTGGTGGTCGGGCTCATCGTCGCGGCCATCATGGGTTTGGCCACCATCATGCCCGCGTGGCTGGCAGCTTTGCTGGTCTCCGCGGCGTTCCTGCTGATAGCCCTCATCGGCGGACTTATCGGGCTGCGCAAGTTCAAGAAGGCCATGCCCCTGCTTCCGGAAGAAACCATCCGGGGCATCAGGCACGACGTCGGTGTCGCCAGGGAAGGCTCCGCCTTCAACGCCGCGGTCCTCGACCCGGACAGTCCCGAGGCAAAGGCTGCCAAGGCCGCCAAGGAGCAGGCGGCCGCCAAGGCCAAGGCCGAGAAGGCGGCCAAGGCGGCCGAGCACGACAAGGAATTCCCGCACGCTTCCGAACCTGAGCTGGCGCGCCGCCTCAACCAGCGCCGCCACCACCTCACCGAGGTCCGCGACGAGCTCGGCAGCGAGCTGGACGTCAAGACGCAGGCGCAGTACCTGCTCGCCGCAGCCCAGGGCAAGGTCCGGGAGGGCCAGGCCCTCGCCCTCCGTGCGAAGGACTCCGCCGGTGCACGGCTGGCCGCGCTCTCGGGCTCCACCGGGGGACTGCAAAAACGCTGGAAGCCGCTGGCGGCACTGGCTGCCGCCGGGACAGTGCTGCTGGTCCTGCTCCGGAAGCTGATCCGGACCTACTAGCATCCGGCAGCCGGGCGCCGGCGTGCCCGCCGGCCACGAAGAGACCGCGCCAACCAGGCAGCAGGAAGGAAAGGGGGACGGGTGAAGTTCATTGGTGCCGGCTCCCGTCCCGGCCGTCCGCAGGTGGACCACGATGTGGTCTTCACCATCCCCAACCTGCTCACCGTGGTGCGGTTCATGGGCGTTCCGCTCTTCATCTGGCTGGTCCTGGCGCAGAAGGAATACGGTGCCGGAGTGGTGGTCCTTGCCGTGATGGCAGGCACCGACTGGATCGACGGCTATGTGGCCCGCCGGTTTGACCAGGCGTCGAAATTGGGCCGCGTCCTGGACCCGATCGCTGACCGGCTCGCCATGATCGCCGTCGCCGTCACCCTGGTGATTGCCGGCGTCGTGCACTGGCTCTACCTGGCCGCGCTGGTGGTTCCGGACGCCGTCCTGCTGGTCCTGACCCTCTCCCTCTTCCACGGCCACCCGGACCTTCCCGTCAGCGTGGTGGGGAAGGTCCGCACGGGCCTTCTGCTGCTGGGGACGCCGATGCTGGTCCTCTCCCGGCTGGAAACCGGATTCTCCGACGGGCTGTTTATTGCCGCCTGGATCGTGCTGGGCCTGGGCCTGCTGGGCCACTGGATTGCCGCCTACAACTACTTCTGGGCAATGCTCCGCAAGGGCAGGGCGCGCAGCAGCCACGACGACGGGACCGCCTGATGGTCTGGGTGGCCGTCGCCCTCGCAGTCCTCGGCGCCTTCTGCCTCGCCCTCGGTGCCCAACGACAGGGCAGCGCCGTCAAGGCGGACACCGGCGGCCTGGCCCTGAGCTCCAACGGCTTCCTCCGCCTGCTGCGGAACCCCCGCTGGGTCTTCGGGCTCCTGCTGCTCGGGGCCGGCATGGCGATGAACGCCGTCGCCCTCGTCTCCGCCCCGCTGACCGTGGTGCAGCCCATCGGGGCCATTGCCCTGGTGATCACCACCATCGTCAACGCCCGCGACCAGGACCTCACCATCAACCGCGCCACGGTGGTGGCCATCACCGCCTGCGTCACCGGGTCCGCGCTCTTCGTCCTGCTGGCGGTCACCGTCACCCAGGAAAACCACCACGTCAGCGTGGAGGACGAGCTCACCATCGTGCTGCTGTTGGCGCTGGCCGTGGGACTGTTCGGCACCCTGGCGGTCATGTTCCGGCACCGGATGAACGCCTTCGTGTACATCCTGGGAGCCGGTGTGCTGTTCGGATTCGTGGCGGTGCTGACCCGGATCATCGGCAAGCACCTGCTGGATCCCAACGGGTTGTTCCTGCTGAACGTGCCCTGGTATTCGGTGGTCGCGATCATCGCCGCCGGCGGACTGGGGTCCTGGTTCGTCCAAAGCGCATACTCCACCGGGCCGCCGGACCTGGTGATCGCCGGGCTGACTGTGATCGACCCCATCGTGGGCATTGCCATCGGCATCGTTATCCTGGGCGAACTCCGGCCGGATGTGCACGCCGTTATGGCAATTGCCATGGGAACCGCCGCTTCCCTTGCTATCGTTGGGGTTATCGCCCTTTCCCGCCACCACCCCGAGGTCACCAAGCGCAAGAAGGACGCGCGGAAGACCGCGGGCAGGCCCTCACACTAGACCGTCCACCGATCCAGCAAGTCCACGAAGCCGGGTACAACCACGCCGGGCCAGCCGTGCTGCCAGTCATTGCTGTCCGCACCGTGACCATCAGGAGCTTTCCACGTGACCACGCCAGCCGACCAGCCGCCACTGACCATCCTGATCGCCGCGGACACATATCCGCCCCATATCAATGGCGCAGCCCAGTTCGGCTACCGCCTGGCCAAGGGCATGACAGGCCGGGGCCACAACGTGCACGTGCTGGCCTGCCGGGACAGCAAGGGCAAGAGCTACACGGAATTCCGTGACGAGGCCACGGTGCACCGCCTGCGCTCCCACGCCGCCCCCACCCATGAATACTTCCGCATCTGCTTTCCCTGGGAAATCAAGAAGGAAATCAGCCTGCTGTTCGACCGCGTGAAGCCGGACGTGGTCCACATCCAGAGCCACTACATGATCGGTGAGCACGTCCTGTACGAGGCTGTGAAGCGCGGTGTGCGGATCGTGGCCACCAACCACTTCATGCCGGAAAACCTCAACCCCTTCCTGCCGTTCCCGCAGTGGTTCAAGGACATCATCGGCCGCATCTCCTGGAAGGACATGGGCAAGGTGATGGGCCAGGCGGATGTGATTACCACCCCCACGCCGCTGGCGGCCAAGGCCATGCACGAGCATGCGTTCCTCCGCAAGGTCCTGCCGCTGTCCAACGGCATCGACTCCGCAGCCTATGAGCTGCAGCCCGGCGAGGTGATCGAGCCGCACCCGTATCCCACCGTCATGTTCGCCGGCAGGCTCGCGGAAGAGAAACATGTCGACGTCCTCATCCGGGCCATCGGCAAGACCCCGGCGGAACTGAACGTGCACCTGGAGATCGTGGGCAGCGGCGAGGTCCGGACCGCACTGGAGGAACTCGTGCAGCGGCTGGGCCTGGGCAGCCGGGTGAAGTTCCTGGGCCTGGTCAGCGACGCGGACCTGCGGAAGGCCTACATCAAGGCAGACCTTTTCTGCATGCCGGGCACTGCCGAGCTGCAGTCGCTGGTGACCCTCGAGGCCATGTCCGCCTCCACCCCGGTTGTTCTGGCGGACGCCATGGCGCTGCCGCACCTGGTGCGCGACGGCGAGAACGGCTACCTCTTCACCCCCAACGACAGCGATGACCTGGCGAAGAAGATCACCCAGATACTCCAGCTGCCCAAGGACCAGCAGCAGGCCATGGGCAGGGCCAGCCGGGCGATGGTGGAACCCCACAGCATCCAGGGCACCCTGCAGACCTTCGAAGACCTCTACCGTGGCGCCAGCTATGAGGACAAGGTGGTCTAAAACCGCGTCAGGGTTTTGCTAGAGTAATTCCTGCCTTGCGGCCGCCGCTGAATAGATGCGGTCCGGGGGCGGCACGGGGCTATAGCTCAGCTGGTTAGAGCGCGGGACTCATAATCCTAAGGTCCTCGGTTCAAGTCCGAGTAGCCCTACTCCAAAACCGCGGCCGACGATCCACGTCGGCCGCGGTTTCCTTTGTTAAGCGCCCAATGTGCGGTATGTTACTGACCAGTAACTTATCCCGCTCCGCTTCGGAGAGTACCGGCCGCTGAACACCTGGAGGGCAACCATGTCCACGCCTGCTGCAGATCCCTTTGACCTTCCCTACGCCGACGGCGACTTCTTCGCCTTTGAGCAGCTGCTCACCGCTAAGGAACAGGACCGGCTTGCCGAAGTCCGGGACTTCCTCGCCCGGGAAGTGCGGCCCATCGCCGTGGACTTCTGGAATCGGGGCGAGTTCCCGATGGACCTCATTCCCAAGCTCGCCGAGATTGACCTGGTCAGCCCGGTCCGGCGGCAGGGCTGCTCCAACCTGTTCGCCGGCCTGCTCCACGCCGAAGTAACGCGCGCCGACGCCTCCATCGCCACCTTCATGGGCGTCCACGACGGGCTCTTTACCGGGTCCATCGAAACCCTCGCCTCGCAGGAGCAGAAGGACGCGTGGCTCCCCGATATCTACGCCATGAAGAAGATCGGAGCCTTCGGGCTCACCGAGCCGCTGGGCGGAAGCGACGTGGCAGGCGGTACGCGGACCACCGCGCGGCGGGACGGCGGCAGCTGGATCCTCAACGGTGCCAAGCGCTGGATCGGCAACGCCACCTTCTCCGACTGGGTGGTGGTCTACGCCCGCGACGTGGATGACAACCAGGTCAAGGGCTTCCTGGTGGACACCTCGCTCCCCGGGTTCAGCGCCGAAAAAATTGAGAACAAGATCTCCCTCCGCACCGTCCAAAACGCCGACATCACCCTGGACAACGTGGTGGTGCCCGACTTCTTCAAGCTGGAGCACGCCAACAGTTTCCGCGACGTCAACAAGGTCCTCAAGGTCACCCGCCTCGGGGTTGCCTGGCAGGCGGTGGGCCAGCAGCTGGCCGCCTTCGACGTCGCCCGGCGCTACGCGGTGGAGCGGCACCAGTTCGGCCGGCCGCTTGCAACCTTCCAGCTGGTGCAGAGCCAGCTGGTCACGATCCTGGGCAACGCCGTCAGCTCCATGGGGATGATGGTCCGGCTCTCCCAGCTGGAAGACGCAGGCATGGCCAGGGACGAACAGTCCGCGCTGGCCAAGGCCTTCACCACAGAGCGGATGCGTGACAGCGTGGCCATCGGCCGCAGCATCCTGGGAGGCAACGGGATCGTGACGGACTACGGAATGGCGAAGATCTTTGCCGACGCCGAGGCCATCTACTCCTACGAGGGAACCGCAGAAATCAACACGCTGGTCACCGGCCGGGCCGTCACCGGCATTTCCGCCATCGTCTGACCCGGCTGCTTTCCATGGCCGGTCGCCTTTGCGTGACCCGGAGGCGCTAGGGTGGGGCGCCCAGGGGCAGGAGGATGGAAGGCCTCATATCCGTGACAAACTGCAGGGGATTGACGTAGGCGTCGCCGCGGCGCACGCCCCAATGGATGCAGGCTGCAGTTCCGCAATGGCCGGGAAGCGCCGTGCCGACAACCTGGCCGGCACCAACTGCGGCCCCGGCAGCCAAGGTGCTCGCCACGGGTTCGAAGCTGCTGCGAAGCCCGTTTCCGTGGTCGATGGTGATCACCGGGCGGTCAACCACGACGCCCACGAAGCTGACCGTACCGGCCGCCGGGGAGGTGACCGCCGCGCCGTCGTGCGCTGCCCCGAGGTCCACGCCCCTGTGTCCGCTCAACCATGGCTTCGGGGGAGGATCGAAAGCCCGCAGCACGCGCGGCCGGGGAGCCAGCGGCCACTGCCAGGAGGGTGCGGCGACATCGGGGCCAATGCCCCCGGCCGTCGTCGTCTCCGCAATCGTCCCCAGCGCAGTCGAGGGGGAACCGGGGCTGAACGGCGGGGGCTGTGCTGCGGACCCCACCGAAGCGGGGAGCATCAGCAGTGCGGCCAGGAGGAGCTGGGGTTTCATCTGGCCAGCATGCGCCCGGAAAAGCGGGGCCGGCAGGCGTGGCGGGACCTATGTGGATAAGCCGTTCCTGCGGGCCGCCCCTGTCCGGCGGAAGCGGGTCCCTGTAGTACACTTGGTGGAGCAGTTTGCTGCGCCCTCAACGCTTCCCGTACCAGTGGATCACCCCTGCGGTGCATTTGCCTGTCCGGATTGCGTCGGCACGCCCCATTCAGGAGTGTGGGGGAGCGGCAGCTGACTACGCGCATCCAGCCCTCCACAAGGTGAAAGCCCCGGCCCAGCCTTTGGCGGATCATGCCTCCTGCGGTCCGTGCCCTCCGGCGCGGATGGGAAGCGTGATGGATGCCAGGAGCACGGCCCGAACCGGGCCACGCTAAATCAACCGTCAACTATTGGCAGGGTAAGAAGCCTGAGGGCTCTCTCATGAATGACCTGCCGGAAGGAGCGTCGGCATGCCCGTCGTAACCATGCGCCAGCTGCTTGACAGCGGCGTCCACTTTGGACACCAGACCCGCCGTTGGAACCCGAAGATGAAGCGCTTCATCTTCACCGAGCGCAACGGCATCTACATCATCGACCTGCAGCAGTCGCTGTCCTACATCGACCGCGCCTACGAGTTCGTCAAGGCCACTGTTGCCCACGGCGGCACCGTGCTCTTCGTCGGCACCAAGAAGCAGGCCCAGGAAGCAATTGCCGAGCAGGCAACCCGCGTTGGCCAGCCCTACGTCAACCAGCGCTGGCTCGGCGGTATGCTGACCAACTTCCAGACCGTCGCCAAGCGCATCCAGCGCATGAAGGAACTCGAAGAGATCGACTTCGACGACGTCGCCGGTTCCGCGTACACCAAGAAGGAGCTGCTGCTCCTCAAGCGCGAGCTCACCAAGCTCGAGTCCAACCTCGGCGGTATCCGCAACCTGACCAAGGCACCGTCCCTGCTCTGGGTCGTGGACACCAAGAAGGAACACCTCGCCGTTGACGAGGCCAAGAAGCTGAACATCCCGGTTGTGGCCATCCTGGACACCAACTGCGATCCGGACGAAGTCGACTTCCCGATCCCGGGCAACGACGACGCCATCCGCTCCGTGAACCTCCTGACCCGCGTTGTTGCCGACGCTGTTGCCGAGGGCCTGATCGCCCGCAACAACCGCGGCTCGGGTGCTGCCGAAGCTCCGGAAGAGCCGCTGGCCGAGTGGGAGCGCGAGCTCCTCGAAGGCAGCAAGGCCGAAGAGGCTGCTGCCCCTGCCGCGGCCGAAGAAGCTGAAGCTCCGGCTGCTGCCGAGGCTCCCGCCGACGACGCCAAGTAAGACAACTAAATCCGGATTCTCCGCGCTGCCTGCAGCCGGAGCTGCTGACAGGATGGCCGCCCATGAAAATGGGCAGCCGTCCTGTCGGTCCGTACACCACACCAAATTTCTAGACAGAGGGGTTCACATGGCGAACTACACTGCCGCGGACATCAAGGCCCTGCGCGAGCGCACCGGCGCCGGCATGATGGACGTCAAGAAGGCTCTTGACGAAGCCAACGGCGACGCCGAGAAGGCCATCGAAATCATCCGCATCAAGGGCCTCAAGGGCGCCACCAAGCGTGAAGGCCGCTCCACCGCCGAAGGCCTCGTCGCTGCCAAGGTCAGCAACGGCGTCGGCGTCATGATCGAGGTCAACTGCGAGACCGACTTCGTTGCCAAGGCTGACAAGTTCATCCAGCTGGCTGACAAGGTCCTGGCCGTTGCCGTCGAGTCCGGCGCTGCCGACCTGGAGACCCTGCTCGCTACCGAGGTCGACGGCAAGCCGCTGTCCGAGGTCGTTGTCGAAGAAGGCGCCGTCCTGGGCGAGAAGGTTGTTGTCCGCCGCATCTCCCGCGTTGAGGGTGCAACGGTCGACGCTTACCTGCACAAGACCTCCAAGGACCTGCCCGCCCAGGTTGGCGTGCTGTTCGCAGTCGACGGTGAAGGCGAAGCCGCTGCCACCGCTGCCCACGACGTTGCCGTGCACATTGCCGCAATGGCCCCGAACTACCTGACCCGCGAGGACGTCCCGTCCGACCTGGTCGAGTCCGAGCGCCGCATCGCCGAAGAGACCGCCAAGGCCGAGGGCAAGCCCGAAGCCGCCCTCACCAAGATCGTGGAAGGCCGCGTGACCGGCTTCTACAAGGGCGAGGTCCTGGTTGACCAGGCATTCGCGAAGGACGCCAAGAAGTCCGTGGCACAGGTCCTCGAAGAGGCCGGTGTCAAGGGAACCGCGTTCACGCGTTTCCGCGTCGGCTCCTAGTCGAAACTGCAAGGGGGTGGCCACTTCGGTGGCCGCCCCTTTTGCATGCACGCAATCTGTGCGAAACGCCGCCGGTACCGGCCTTTGGTGCCGGCAGGATAACCTTTTTTCAGAGTCATCAACGGGAAGGCATCATGGAAGCCGTCAACACTGTAATCCAGCCAGAGAAAAGCAGGCGCCGGGTCCTCCTGAAGCTTTCCGGCGAGGTCTTCGGCGGCGGGAAACTGGGCGTCGACCCGGAAACCGTCCGCGACGTCGCCAAGCAAATCGCGGCGGCCGTCCCCGAGGTTGAAGTGGCCATCGTGGTTGGCGGCGGCAACTTCTTCCGCGGCGCAGAGCTGTCCCAGAGCGGCATGGACCGCTCCCGCGCCGACTACATGGGCATGCTGGGAACCGTCATGAACTGCCTGGCGCTCCAGGATTTCCTCGAGCAGGCCGGCGTTGAGACGCGCGTCCAGAGCGCCATCACCATGGGCCAGGTAGCCGAGGCCTACATTCCCCGCCGCGCCATCCGGCACATGGAAAAGGGCCGCGTGGTGATCTTCGGCGCCGGAGCCGGCCTGCCCTACTTCTCCACCGATACCGTGGCTGCGCAGCGCGCGCTCGAAGTGCACGCCGACGTCGTCCTGATGGCCAAGAGCGGAGTGGACGCCGTCTACACGGCCGACCCCAAGAAGGACCCTTCTGCCGAGCGGCTCGAAACCCTCAGCTACGACGATGCGCTCCGCCGCGACATCCGCGTCATGGACCAGACGGCCATGACCATGTGCAAGGACAACAACCTCTCCATGGTGGTCTTCGGCATGGAAGGTGAAGGCAACGTCACCCGTGCCATCCTCGGCGAAAAGCTGGGCACGCTGGTCACTGCCTAGCTGCGGCTAGGATGTTTTCAGGACAGTTCCGCCCCCTGCCTTTCCGGGCGGGGGACGGAAACAGCAACCGAGAACCACGTGCACGGAGCCGGCGCCCCGGACTGCACCAAAACCGTCAGGAGAGACCGTGATAGAAGAAACCTTGCTCGAAGCCGAAGAGAAGATGGACAAGGCTGTAGAAGTGGCCAAGGAAGACTTCGCCGCTGTCCGCACCGGCCGGGCCAACCCGGGCCTCTACAACAAGGTCCTGGTGGACTACTACGGTTCCCCCACGCCGCTGCAGCAGCTGGCCTCGTTCGCCATCCCGGATGCACGGACCATCCTGATCACCCCGTTCGACAAGACCGCGATGCGCGATATCGAACGCGCGCTGAGCGACTCCGAGGTCGGCGCCAACCCGTCCAACGACGGCAACGTCATCCGGATCACCATTCCGGAACTGACCAAGGAACGCCGCAAGGAATACGTCAAGATCGTCAAGACCAAGGGCGAAGACGCAAAGATCTCCATCCGCAACATCCGCCGCAAGGCCAAGGAAACCCTGGACCGGCTGGTCAAGGACGGCGAGGCCGGCGAGGACGAGGGCACCCGCGCCGAGAAGGAACTGGACAGCATCACCAAGGCCCACGTGGATGGCATCGACGAGCTGCTGAAGCGCAAGGAAGCAGAGCTGCTCGAAGTCTGATGGGCCAGGCAGATCAGGCCCCCGCACCACGGGCACGCACACGGGGGAAGCAGCCCAGGAGCAATCCGACGCCGAAGGCCGGCCGCAACCTGCCGGCCGCCGTCGTGGTGGGCCTTGCCATGCTCTTTGCGGTGCTGGGCGGACTGCTGTTCCTCCCGCTCGCCTTCGTTGCCGTCACCACGGCCTTCGCCGTCTTCGGCGTCTGGGAAATCTACCGGGCGCTTGAAGCCAACGGAACAAGGATGCCCATCGTCCCGGTGATGACCGGCACGGTGGCCATGCCGTTCGTGGCCTACTTCGGCGGCATCGAAAGCCTGTTGTTCGGCATGCTGCTCAGTTCCGTGGCCGTGCTCCTGTGGCGGTCCATCGAAAGCGCCGCAGGCTCGGCCAACAGTATTTTCGCCGGCGTCTTCACCCTGGGCTGGGTCCCGTTCTTCATCAGCTTTGCCGCACTGCCGCTGCACGCCACCGGCGGGGCCTCCCCGCTGGGGCTCTGGCCCGGGGGGACCATTCCCGAAGGCGCCTGGCAGATTGCGGTGATGCTCCTGCTGGTCGTGTCCAACGACACCTTCGGCTACCTCGTGGGCGCATCCCTGGGAAAGCATCCCATGGCGCCCAAGATCAGCCCGAAGAAGTCCTGGGAGGGGTTCGCCGGCTCCGTGGGCGGCGCCATGCTCATCGGCATCCTGGCCTGCCTGTTCATCCTCGACAAGCCCTGGTGGGTGGGGGTGGTGCTGGCGGTCGGTACCGTGGCCGCATCCACCGCCGGCGACCTCGCCGAATCCATGGTCAAGCGCGAACTGGGCGTCAAGGACATGAGCAGCATCCTGCCCGGCCATGGTGGAGTCATGGACAGGCTCGACTCCATCGTGTTTGCATCGCCGGTGGTCTTTGTCCTCTACGGACTGGTCGCCGGAGCCTGACACACACCCCGGCCGGGCCGGCACCCCTAAACTGGTGCAGCGGCGCTCCGGCCGAAGAGCATTGAAGGAATCACAGTGGCATTGGACATTCATCGGCAGATCCCCGGGTCCTTTGAGCGCGTGCAGCGCGGCGAGTACGGATACAACGCCCGGCAGGTGGACCAGTTCCTGCAGCGCGCGCGGGTATCCCTGGAAACCCCCGAAGCCGCAACCCATCCGGTCAACAGCGCCGACGTCCGCGCCGTCTCCTTTGACCCGGTCAAGGGCGGCTACTCGGCCGCCGTGGTGGATGCTGCCCTGGACCGGCTCGAGGACGCCTTCGCCCGGCGGGAACGGGACGAACTGATTGCAGCCCAGGGCGAGGAAGCCTGGCTGCGGGAGATCGGGAACCTCTCCGGAATCCTCCGCGGGCGGCTGCACCGGCCCGACGGCGAGCGTTTCCGGCGCCCCGCCAAAAAGAAGGCGCGCAGCTACAACACTGCAGACGTGGACCGCCTTTGCCGGGAACTCGTGGCGTACCTGGAGCAGGACAAGCCGCTGAGCGTGGACAGTGTCCGCCGCGCGGTATTCCGGCCCGCCGTCGGCCGCGAAGGCTACGAGGAAGCCCAGGTGGATGCGTTCCTGGACCGCGTTGTGGAACTGATGGCCGCCATCGACTGACCGGCCGGGCCACCAGGGCTCAGCTTTCGCCCGGCGGGGTGGGGGACAGCGGCGCGAACCTGCGCCAGATTCCGGCGTAGCTGCGGTAGCCGTAGACGGACCAGGCAGCCACGAACGCGACGCCACACACTGCTCCCACGATGATCGCCGCGGTCATCCCCGCCCCGAACAACGTAAGCAGCAGGCCGGACAGGATGGCGATCAGGGCCGCGTTGGCGGTGGTCATGAAGATCATGCTGCTCCCGGCCACGTGGCTGAGCGCACTGCGGTTTCCGAAGAAGAAGTACGTGCGCGCCGAGCCTGCCTCGTCGTCGTGGTGTGCCGCCAGGAGGTACGGCGCCACGCCGGGGTCGAGGTCAACGTAGGCAGCCCGCAGCCTGTTCATCGCGGTCACGTACATGAGGTCTTCGTTGCCGACGTTCATCACCCGCACCTGGGTGAGCAGGCCCATCGCCACGTCAATGAAGAGGACAACCACGGCCAGCAGGACGAACGCCTCCGAAAACCTGGTGGCCTGGCCCACGAGGGCCACACTGACGATGCTGGCCGAGGTAAAGGTGAGGAACATGCTGATCCGGGTCAGCACCTCGCTCTGGGTGGTGCTGCGGGATGCCAGCAGCCCCCAGTGCTCAGTGGCGAGCAGTTGCGCCCGCACAGCCGGAGGCACCGGCTCCTGCCGGCCTAACGGACTTCCGCCGTCGGTGGACATGGCGTCATTGTCCACCCATCAGCGTTCCGTGGCCAGCGGCCGCTCCGGGGTGTGGAGGCGGGTCATGACCCGTGCCATGGTCTGCGGCACCCGCCCGGCCGTGGCGAGTGAAACCACCACCATCACGGCGAAGGCTGCGGGAACGCTCCACGCCGCCGGCTGCGCCAGCCATCCCGGGGTATTCCCGGCCCCTGCCACCGCGCTGGTGATCATGGCCCCGCCGCACAGGAGCCCGCCGGTCACCATCCCGGCGATGGCACCGGCGTCGGTCAGGCCCCGCCACCAGATCCCCAGGAGCAGGACGGGACACACGGTGGAGGCGGTAAAGGCGAAGACCAGGCCGACGCTGCCGGCGAGGGTGAAGGAATCGGTCAGAAAGGCAAATCCCAGCGGCACGACGGCGGACACCACCGCCGCGAGCCGGAATCCGTTGACGCCGGCGCCCAGGACGTCCTGGCTGATGACGCCGGCGAGGGAGACCACCAGGCCCGATGTGGTGGACAGGAACGCGGCGAACGCGCCTGCCACCACCAGCGCCGAGAGCAGCTCGCCGGCCGTCCCGCCCACCAGTTTCCCCGGGAGCAGGAGCACCACTGCGTCGGCCTGGCCGGAACGTGCCAGGTCCGGGGCGAACATCCGCGCCACCAGGCCGCAGGCGGTGGGAAACAGGTAGAAGACGGACAGCAGCCCCAGGACGATCAGGGTGGTCCGCCGTGCGGACTGCCCGTCCGGGTTGGTGTAGAACCGGACCAGCACGTGCGGCAGCCCCAGCGTGCCGAACAGCAGCGCCACCATCAGGGACACACCCTGGTAGAGCCCGGCGGGAGGCGCACCGGTGGGATTCACAGCCGGCGGCGACAGTTCGGGGGTGCCGCTGCCGGCCAGCATGAACACGATGAACAGCACGGGCACCGCCAGGGCTGTCAGCTTCAGCCAGTACTGGAAAGCCTGGACGAAGGTGATGGACCGCATTCCGCCCGCCACCACGGTGAGGCAGACGACCACCACCACGGCCACGGAGCCAACCCACGACGGCAGGCCGGTGGTGATCCGGATGGTCAGGGCGGCGCCCTGCAGCTGCGGGACGATGTACAGCCAGCCCACAAGCACCACCACCAGGCTGGTGACCTTCCGGACGGCCCGGGAGTCCAGCCTGGCCTCGGTGAAATCGGGGATCGTATACGCGCCGGAGCGCCGCAGCGGCGCCGCGACGAACAGCAGCAGCATCAGGTACCCCGCCGTGTATCCCACCGGAAACCACAACGCGTCGGTGCCGGACAGCAGGATGAGGCCGGCCACACCAAGGAAACTCGCTGCGGACAGGTATTCGCCGCCGATGGCCGAGGCGTTCCACCAAGGGCGCACCGTCCGCGACGCCACATAGAAGTCCCCCGTGGTGCGGGAAATCCGCAGGCCGTAGAAGCCGATCACAGCTGTGGCCACGGAAACCACGGCCAGTGCGGTGATTGCCACGCCGGGGTTCACTGCCGCGTCACCTGTCCCCGCCCGCCGGCACGATGACCGCGCTCACTGGTCACCGGCCAGGTCCCGGTAGCGGGCCTCGTTGCGGGCGGCCGTCCGGATGTACAGCCACGCACTGAGCCCGATCACCGGGTAGATGCCGGCCCCCAGCAGGAGCCAGGCGAACGGGATGCCCGCGATGCGGGCTTCGGCCAGGCCCGGAACTGTTGCCAGGAGCAGCGGAAATGCGGCAAGGATCAGCAGGAAGCCGAAGGCCACCACCAGCGCCAGCCGCAGCTGCGACCTGATCAGGGACCGGACGAAGACCTGGCCAACGTCCGATTCCAGGGCGGCTTCGCGGCTCTCCTGGGTGGCCCGGGCGGCGGTGGCGGGAGCTGTCACGCGGACCCTGGTCATGCGCTGGGCCTGATCCGGGTGGCCTCCAGCTTTTCCCGCACCAGGGGCAGGTGGCGCCTGCTGATGGGAAGGCTGGCACCTGCCACCATGACGCAGGGACCGTCGGCCGCGAGCTTCATGGAGGCGACGTGCTTGAGCGATACCAGGTAGGAACGGTGCGTGCGGATGAAACCGGCTTCCGCCCACTGCTGCTCAAGATCGGCCAGCGGAACCCGGATGAGGTAGCTGGCGTCGGCTGTGTGGAGCCGGGCGTAGTCTCCCTGCGCCTGCACGTACGTGACGTCGTCGCGCCTGATCATTTTGGTGGATCCGCCCTGGTCCACGGTGATCATCTCCGGCGAGCCGCCGCCGTCGCGCAGCTCTGCGATCCGGCCCACCGAACGGGCCAGGCGCTCCGCCCGGATGGGCTTGAGGAGATAGTCGACTGCGGCGAGTTCGAAGGCCGCGAGGGCATGTTCCTCGTCAGCGGTGACAAACACCACCGCCGGCGGGTTGCTGCTCCTGGAAATGGCGCGGGCGATGTCCAGCCCGGAGACCGCCGGCATGTGGATGTCCAGGAAGACGGCGTCCACTGACCCGGTGGACAGGGCCCGGAGGGCTTCGGTCCCGGATGTCGCGCGGAGGATTTTGCCGATCCGGCCGTCCCTGCCCAGCAGGAACGCGAGTTCTTCCAAGGCGGGCAGCTCATCATCAACGACGAGGACGTTAATCATCTTCCTAGGGTAGCTTTCCGGCGGCGGGCGCCGGATCAGGCATCATGGCCGGGCTGGGACTTGGGCACCCGCATGGTGATCAGGGTGCCTTCGCCGGGGGCTGTTTCGATGACCAGGCCGTGGTCGTTGCCGTAGACCTGGCGCAGCCGGGCGTCGACGTTCCGCAGCCCCACGTGTTCGCCGTCGGTGTGCCCGGCGAGCATTGACTGGAGCTGCGCGGGGTCCATGCCCACGCCGTCGTCCTCGATGGTCACCTCGGCGAACGCTCCGGCGTCTTCCGCGGTGATGCTGATGTGCCCCGGCCCCTCCTTGGCTTCCAGGCCGTGCCGCACGGCATTCTCCACCAGGGGCTGCAGGCTCAGGAAGGGGATCACCGTGCTCAGCACCTCGGGCGCCACCCGCAGGCTGACCTGCACCCGCTCGCCGAACCGGGCCCGCTCCAGCAGCAGGTAGCGGTCGATGCAGCGCAGTTCCTCGGCGAGCGTGGTGAAGTCCCCGTGCCGGCGGAACGAATAGCGCGTGAAGTCCGCGAACTCGACCACCAGTTCCGCGCGCGCTGGGGGTCTGTGTTGATGAAGGAGGCGATGGCGTTGAGGGAGTTGTAGATGAAGTGCGGGCTGATCTGGGCCCGCAGGGCGCGCACCTCGGCTTCCATCAGCAGCGTCCGGGACGCGTCCAGCTCCGCCAGCTCCACCTGGACAGCCACCCAGTCCGCCACCTCGCCGGTGGCCCGCACCAGTCCGGCGCCGGCCGACGGCGCGAACGCCGCGACGGCGCCCACCACGCGGGAGTCTGCCCGTACGGGCGCGATCACGGCCGCAAGGCTGCCGCCGGTACCTTCCGCACCGGCCGGAAGCACGGCGGTCCGGCCGCCCGCCAGGACGGGGGCCGCAAGGTCCATCAGCCGGGGCTTCAGGTCATCGCCGGCGCCGTCCCAGGCCAGGACTCCGGACGTGTCCGTGATGGCCAGTGCTTCCGAGCCCAGCAGGGTGCGCAGCTGCCGGCTGGCTTTCGCCGCGCCGGCCGGATTCAGGCCGCGCCGCAGGTGCTGGCCCGCCTGGGACGCCGCGTGCAGCGTATGGTAGGTGGCCCGTTCGGCGTCCGTGCCCAGGTCACGGAAGGACCGGAGCACTTTGAGTCCCACGCCGACGACGACGGCAATGGCCATGGCGATGACGGCCACGGCTGCGGCGGTCAGGAGGGGGGAGTCCGGCATGGAGCCCAGCGTAGCGGCGGGTGCCGCTTGCCGCAGCATCCCGACCGCTGAGCGACCACGGCGGCGGTTCCACTGGAAACCTGCCGCGGGCACGCCGCACAGTGATTGGAGTCACACCAATGGTGTCCCTGACCAGGGCCGCCGGCCGGTGTGTCCCGGCAAGTCTCAACGAGGAGGAATCATGGGTAACGATGCCCATACTCCGGACGCAGCGGCGTCCGTGGACTTTGAACAGGTCCAGTCGACCGGCCAGTTCCAGGAACTGCGCAGGCGTCACCGCAGCTTTGTCTTCCCCATGGCAGTGGCCTTCCTGCTGTGGTACTTCGCCTACGTCCTGCTCGCCGACTACGCCGTGGGATTCATGTCCACGAAGGTCTGGGGCAACATCAACATCGGCCTGATCCTGGGCCTGCTGCAGTTCGTCTCCACCTTCGCCATCACCGGGTGGTACGTCAGCTACTCCAACAAGCGCCTGGACCCCATTGCCTCGGAGATCCGGGACGAGATTGAAGGGCACGAATTCGACAAGCACGGCAACCGGGTGGGAGGAGCCAGCAAATGATCACCATTGCCGCGGCGGTGGACGTCGCCGCCCTCAAGGACACCACGCTGCTCAACATGGGCATCTTCGGACTCTTCGTCGCCGTCACCATGGTGATCGTGTTCCGTGCCAGCCGCAACAACAAAACCGCTGCCGACTACTACGCGGCCGGACGTTCCTTCACCGGCTCCCAGAACGGCACGGCCATCGCCGGCGACTACCTCTCCGCGGCGTCGTTCCTGGGAATCACGGGCGCCATCGCCATCAACGGATACGACGGCTTCATGTACTCCATCGGCTTCCTGGTGGCCTGGCTGGTGGCACTGCTCCTGGTGGCTGAACTGCTCCGCAACACGGGCAAGTTCACCATGGCGGACGTGCTGTCCTTCCGGCTCAAGCAGCGGCCCGTCCGGATCGCGGCCGCCATCTCCACCCTCGCCGTCTGCTTCTTCTACCTCCTCGCCCAAATGGCCGGCGCCGGCAGCCTCATTTCCCTGCTGCTGGGCATCAGCGACTGGGGCGGACAGGCCCTGGTGATCATCGTCGTCGGCGCCTCATGATCATGTATGTGCTGATCGGCGGCATGAAAGGCACCACCTGGGTCCAGATCATCAAAGCAATCCTGCTGATCGCCGGCGCGGCCGTCATGACGCTCTGGGTCCTGGCCATCTACGGCTTCAACCTTTCCAGCCTGCTCGGCGCCGCGGTGGAAACCGCCAACAACCCGGCAGTCCTGAACCCCGGCCTGCAGTACGGCAAGACCGAAACGTCCAAGCTGGACTTCATGTCCCTGGGCCTGGCCCTGGTCCTGGGCACGGCCGCCCTGCCCCACGTCCTGATGCGCTTCTACACGGTCCCGACCGCCAAGGAAGCCCGCAAGTCCGTGGTGTGGTCCATCTGGCTGATCGGCCTCTTCTACCTCTTCACCCTGGTGCTCGGCTACGGTGCAGCAGCACTGGTTGGTGCCGAGACCATCAAGAGCGCCCCGGGCGGCGTCAATTCGGCAGCACCGCTGCTGGCGTTCTTCCTGGGCGGGCCGCTGCTGCTGGGCTTCATCTCGGCTGTGGCCTTCGCAACCATCCTGGCCGTGGTGGCGGGCCTGACCATCACCGCCGCTGCATCCTTCGCCCATGACATCTACGCCAGCGTCATTGCCAAGGGCAAGGCCGACGCCGACACGGAGGTGAAGGTTGCCCGCCGGACCGTGGTGGTCATCGGCGTCCTGGCCATCCTGGGCGGCATCCTCGCCAACGGGCAGAACGTGGCCTTCCTGGTGGCCCTCGCGTTCGCCGTCGCGGCATCCGCCAACCTGCCCACCATCATCTACTCGCTGTTCTGGCGGAAGTTCACCACGCAGGGTGCCATCTGGAGCATGTACGGCGGCCTCGGCGCGGCCATCGTGCTGATCATCTTCTCCCCGGTGGTCTCCGGCGGCGCAACGTCCATGATCAAGGACGTGAACTTTGCCTTCTTCCCGCTGAGCAACCCCGGCATCGTCTCCATCCCGCTGGCCTTCTTCCTGGGCTGGCTCGGCACGGTGCTGGACAAGAAGCGCGAGGACACCGCCAAGCAGGCGGAGATGGAAGTCCGGTCCCTCACGGGAGTAGGCGCCGAGAAAGCCGTCGACCACTGACCATCCGCCCGCGGTTGCGCTGAACCCGCGGCCGCCCCGCAACGGAAAAGCCTCCGTGCCGAATCACTGGCACGGAGCTTTTTCACCGCTGGTGGTGTCCGCCGGGCGGGGGAGTGGGTCCGTGTTCGCCGTGCGGCACTGCGAACTGGCCTGCCGTCGAGGCGGCGAGACCCGGCGTCGCGATGCCTGCCACCAGGACCGCGCCGGCGAAGGCCGCCAGCAGCAGCCGGCCGGGATGTGCGCCGGACGTCCCGGCTGCGGACGCCTGGCTCCCGTGCCGGCGCAGCCACGCCAGCGCCGCGATGATCATCAGCGTGAGCAGCAGGGCAGCCAGATGGCTCAGGTTGAGCCCCGCCGCGGCCGGTGCGCTGAAGAGCGCGGCGGCGGCATGGACAGCGGCGGCCGCCAGGAGGGTGGCCCGGGCCGCCCGGTTGTCCGGGAAGGTCCCCCGGGCCAGGTGGATTACAGCGGCCGCCAGCAGGCCGGCGCCCCAGAGCCCGGCGAGTCCGCCCGCGGCGAGCTGCCCCGGCCCTGCGGCTCCCACTGTCCCGGCGAAGAGGCTTGAGGAAATGGCCAGGTTGACGGTGCCGGCACCGAAGCCCGCGAAACCGGCGAAGAGCCGGACGGCGGCGGGTACCGGGCCCTCAGCGGCTTCCGGCGCTGCCCCCGGCTCCAGCGTCCGGGCGGGTGCGGTCCGGTTCATGATGACTAGGCCCGGGCGGTTGCCGGGGACTTGTCCAGCGAGAGGCCCACGCCCAGCAGCAGCACGGCGCTGGCAAGGTGCAGCACGTTGTCGGCGCCGTTCAGGGCGATGATGTTCAGCGGGGAGTTCAGCAGGAACAGCCCAAGCACGCCCACCAGCAGGTAGACGGCGCCGACGGTGGCGTTGACGGAACGGGCGATCGCGGTGCCCCTCAGCCCGGCGAAAAGGAGCGCCGCGCCGATGGCGAGGTGGATGACGTTGTGCAGTGGGTTGACTTCAAAAATGATGAGGTTGGCGCCCTCGGTGGCGGCGAAGCCGACGCCGGACGTGACGGCGAAGCCGAGGAGGCCCACCAGCAGGTAGACGGCTCCGAAGACGGTGGCGACGAGGCGGTTGGGTGAAGTGCGCATGGCCCGAATCCTTCCGGTAGGGCGGGGGAGGTGTTCCCCGCCGGACTGCGGGTCCCCGGCCGGGACCCTCGGAAGCGATTCGGACCACCCGGAAGTGCGGATGGGTAAAAGATCAGCAAACTTCCTAATGCGGATTCCCTGGTCAGGCTGCCGGCCTGAGCTTGATGTTGGTCATCTTCAGCTCGTCCGTGCCCTCGAACCGGTACGCCAGGTCAACGTTCCTGCCCTCGCACGTGATCAGGCCCACGATATCGGCAGACTTCACGCCGTTCTCCGTGGCCACCTGGAGGTCGTTGTACTCCGGCTCGCAGGTGTCGTCCATGTTGAGGCTGGCGATGCCGGAAATGAAGGACTCCTTGGACAGCTGCTCCTGCAGCGCGGGGTCAAGGTAGTCATCGTAGGCCTTGGAGCTGTCCCCGGCGATGACCAGCCTGGTGAAGCCGTCCGCAAGGCCTTTGGCCTGGTTCGTGGCGCTGCCCGCCACGTTGACCAGGATGACGATGCCCAGGCCCACCAGGAGCAGGACGCCGCCAATGGCCGTCAAGACGACCCACAGCCTGGGCCGCCTCCGTGCCGGCGGTTCCTCGCCGGGAAGGCCAAACGGGCCCGCCGCCGCGTACTGGCCCGGCTGCTGGGGGAGCTGCTGCTGGCCCGGGCCGGGATGGCCCGGCTGGTACGGTTCCTGGGGACTGCTCAAGGTGGAGCCTTTCCAAAAGTGGTGCTGCGATGCAGAGGTCCGGTTCCGGTCCCCGGCGGATTTCTGGGACAAGCCTATAACCCTGGCGCGCAGGCCCCCTTGCCGGCCCGCGTTCGCCGTCGTAATGCCCGCTCACTTATGGCGTACTTTCGGCAGACGCCTGCTCACTTGTGGCGCGAAGCAACCCTCCCGGCGGCAGCTGCCTTAACCGCGCGCGGACCCCCGTTCCAGCAGCGGCTGCACCCGGAACGGGATGAGCTCACCCATCGCAAGGGCAGTGTCAGCCCGCTCCACACCGTCACAGGCCAGGATCTTGCCGTTGATCCGGAAGAGGTCCTCGGCGTCCACTGCCACGACGCGCAGCAGCAGGTCTGCTGAGCCGGTGAGTCCATAGCCTTCCAGGATCTCGGGGATTTCCGCCAGCTGCCCTGCCAGCCGGGTGAGCTTCTGCTGCTGGACGTGAACGGAGATGAAGGCCATCAGCGGGTATCCCAGCGAGGCGGGATTGATACGCCGTTCGAAGGACAGGAAGACGTGTTTCTTCTCCAGCTGCGCCAGCCTCGCCTGCACGGTGTTCCGGGAGAGGCCAAGCTGCTGGGCGAGCGCCACCACCGTTTTCCGCGGGTCCTCCGCGAGGGCCGATAACAGCCGGGTGTCCGTGCCATCCAAAGCTTGCATAATGCGCAAAGCTAGCACGGTCCCGGCGCCCCGGACAGGGCATTTTGCTCAAGGATCGGTGTGGCAGTTGTACCTCCTGAGCATTGTGAGTAGGGTCACAATTATCCGGGGCAACGGCGCCCGGGAGGCCGGCAGGCCAGGAGCCATAAGTTCCAAAGCTGCTGGTCAACGACGTGAGAAGGTTGCGGGCTATCGTGTCTACAGACGAAACGGGCCAGGGCGGCGCATCCGCCCCCACCAGTGCCCAGGGCACCTCCGGGCCGGCCGCCAGGCTGGTCCAGCTGATAACTCCTGCAGGGGAGCGGGTCAGCCACCCCGAGTTCGATTTCTGGGTCCGGGACATCACCGACGAGCAGCTCTGCTCCCTGTATGAGGACATGAGTGTCGTCCGGCGCATCGACCTCGAAGCCACGGCGCTGCAGCGGCAGGGCGAGCTGGGTCTGTGGCCGCCGCTGCTGGGCCAGGAGGCCGCGCAAGTCGGGTCAGCCCGGACCCTCCGCAGCGACGACTTCGTGTTTTCCAGTTACCGGGAAAACGGGGTGGCGTACTGCCGGGGCGTCGACCTGGTGGACCTGCTCCGGATGTGGCGCGGCAATGCCCCCTCCGGCTGGGACCCCTACACCGTCAACATGGCCACGCCCCAGATCATCATCGGTGCCCAGACCCTGCACGCCACCGGCTACGCCATGGGCATCCAGAACGACGGCGCCGATTCCGTGGCCATCACCTACTTCGGCGACGGTGCCACCAGCGAAGGCGACGTCAACGAGGCCATGGTGTTCGCGGCCAGTTTCCAGGTCCCCGTGGTGTTCTTCTGCACCAACAACCATTGGGCCATCTCGGAACCTGTCAGGCTCCAGTCGCATATCCAGCTCGCGGACCGGGCGGCGGGCTTCGGAATACCCAGCCTGCGCGTGGACGGGAACGATGTCCTGGCCGTGATGGCCGCCACCCGCGTAGCGCTGGACCGGGCACGGCGCGGAGGCGGGCCCACCTTCATCGAAGCCGTCAGCTACCGGATGGGTCCGCACACCACCGCGGACGATCCCACCCGCTACCGGGACCCCAACGAGCTCGAGGACTGGGCCGCCAAGGATCCCATCAGCCGGGTGGCGGCGCTCCTGGACCGTAAGGGACTGCTGACGGAAGGCCTGCAGCAACAGATTAAGGACAAGGCCGACGCCGTTGCCCGCGAGATGCGCGACGGCTGCACCCGCATGCCGGATCCGGAACCGCTGGACGTTTTCAAGCACGTGTACAGCACCCCCAATTCCTGGCTGGACCGGCAGCAGGACCACTACTCCCGTTACCTGGCTTCCTTCGGCGATCCCGACGCAGCCACTCTTGAAGAAGGTGCACGCTGATGACCCAGATGACCTTTGCCCGCGCCATCAACGCGGGCCTGCGGAAATCCCTTGAGAACGATCCGAAGGTGGTCCTCCTGGGTGAGGACATCGGCACGCTCGGCGGCGTGTTCCGGGTGACGGACGGACTGCAGAAGGACTTCGGGAAGCACCGGGTGGTGGACACTCCGCTCGCAGAATCCGCCATTGTGGGCACCGCCGTCGGCCTCGCCTACCGGGGCTACCGGCCGGTGGTGGAGATCCAGTTCGACGGGTTCGTCTACCCGGCCTTCGACCAGATCGTCAGCCAAGTGGCAAAGCTGCACTACCGGACGCGCGGAGCAGTGAAGATGCCCATCACCATCCGGATCCCGTTCGGCGGCGGCATCGGCTCGCCTGAGCACCACTCCGAATCCCCGGAGGCCTACTTCACGCACACCGCCGGCCTCCGGGTGGTCTCGGTGGCCAACCCGCAGGACGCCTACACCGTCATCCAGCAGGCCATCTCCTGCGACGATCCCGTCCTCTTCTTTGAGCCCAAGCGGCGCTACCACGACAAAGCCGACGTGGACGAGTCGGCCGGTCCCGGCACGGCCCTGCCCATGGACCAGGCGCGGGTCCTGACCCAGGGCTCGGACGTCACGCTGGTTGCCTATGGTCCGCTGGTGAAGACCGCGCTGGATGCCGCCACCGCTGCCGCCGACGAGGGCATTTCCATCGAGGTGATCGACCTGCGCTCGCTGGCACCCGTGGACTACGAAACGGTCGTGGCCTCGGTCAAACGCACCGGGCGGCTGGTGGTCACGCACGAAGCCGGCGAGTCGGGCGGGCTGGGCGCCGAAGTGGCCGCCAGCATCACTGAACGCTGCTTCTACCACCTCGAGGCAGCCCCGGTACGGGTCACCGGCTTCGACATCCCGTATCCCTCCTCAAAGCTTGAGATGCACCACCTGCCCGGCCTGGACCGCATCCTGGACGGCGTGGACCGCGCGCTGGGCCGCCCCAACTCCCTCAGCGGGCTGGAAGGATGAGCGGCACCATGATCAAGGAATTCCGGCTCCCGGACCTGGGTGAGGGACTCACCGAGTCAGAAATCCTCAGCTGGAAGGTGGATGTAGGCGATACCGTGAGCCTGAACCAGGTGATTGCCGAGGTGGAAACGGCCAAGGCGGTGGTGGAGCTGCCGTCGCCGTTCGCCGGCGTCATCAAGGAACTGCATGAACAGCCGGGCACCATCGTGGAGGTTGGCAAGCCCATCGTGTCCTTCGAAGTGCCGGACGACGCCGGGACGCAGCCTTCACTGCCTGCCGACGCTTCCCCGGGTGGTGGGGAAGCGACGGCCGAGACTCCCAAGAGGCAGCCGAACCTGGTGGGGTACGGCGCCGTCGTCGAAAGCTCCGGACGTCCGGTGCGCCGCCCCCGGTACCTTCAGGCTCCGGAGACCGCCCTGTCCACATCCGAGACGGCAGAGCCCAAAGCCCCAACCGTTGAGCCCGTCGAAGCCGGGCCGGCGAACTCCTTGCCCGCGGAAACCCGGCCTGCGGAAACCGAAACCCCTGTGCCGGAGCGCGGGCTCCAGGGCGAGCGGCCCCGCTCGACGCCCCCGGTGCGCAAGCTGGCGAAGGACCTCGGCGTGGACCTGGCGCAGGTTGCCGGAACCGGGCCCAACGGGCTCATCACCCGGGAGGACGTCCAGGCCTTCCTTGACGGCACATCCGCAAAAGGGCCGGACACTGCCCCGGCGGCCGCGGCCACCTCCGTCCAACAGGGGACGCGGGAGACCCGGACTTCCATCAAGGGTGTCCGAAAGTTCATGGCGGCGGCCATGGTGGACAGTGCCTTCACGGCGCCGCATGTCACCGAGTTCCTGACTGTGGATGTCACTCCCGCCATGGAGCTGCTGGCCAAGCTCAAAGCCGGCAATGCGTTTTCCGGGGTAAAGCTCACGCCGCTGACCCTGGCCGCCAAGGCGGTGCTCATCGCCCTGCGGCGCAACCCCGCCCTGAACACGAGGTGGGACGAGGCCAGCCAGGAGATCGTCACCTTCAACTACGTGAACCTGGGAATCGCCGCAGCCACACCCCGCGGCCTGACGGTGCCCAACATCAAGGACGCCCATGCGCTGTCCCTGCACCAGTTGGCGGAAGCCCTGACGGACCTTACCGAGACTGCCCGGGCCGGAAAGACCGCGCCCGGAGACCTGTCTGGCGGCACCATCTCCATCACCAACATCGGCGTTTTCGGCATTGATGCCGGCACTCCAATCCTCAATCCCGGGGAAGCGGCCATCCTGGCCATGGGGGCTGTGCGGACCATGCCCTGGGAGTACCGCGGCGAGGTGGCACTGCGGCAGGTCCTGACGCTCAGCCTGTCCTTCGACCACCGCCTGGTGGACGGCGAGCAGGGCTCCCGCTTCCTTGCCGACGTCGGCGCGATCCTGGCCGAACCCGGCATGGTCCTGACCATGGTGTAGTGCAAAGGCGGACCCCTCGTCAGGCCCCTGGGCTAGGGGGCCTGCGGAATGCGGACAAGGAGGGCGGCCAGGGCCATCCCCTCCAGCAGCGGGCGGGCTGCAGCGGTGCTAATCCTGCGGCCGTGGCTGCGCACCGAGTGCGGGGTGGAGTTGATGAGGCCGAACGTGGCGTGCGCCCGCATCCGAAGTTCCGGGATGTCGACGTCCGGGTGGACGCCGGCGAGGACCTCCACCCACACCTCCACATAGCTCCGCTGGAGGGCGCGGACCGCCGCCTGGTCCTGCTCCGACAGGTTGCTGAAATCGCGGTCCTGCACCCGGATCACGTCCGGCTTGCCCAGGGCGAAGTCCACTTGGAATGCCACCAGCCGCTGCAGCGCGGCCAGGGGATCGGGACTGGCCTCCACCACCTGGCGGCCACCGTCCAGCAGTTCCTGGCTGACCGTCAGCAGCAGGTCGGCCAGGACTGCCTGCTTGCCGGGGAAGTGGCGGTACACGGCCGGGCCGCTGACTCCCGCCGCCGCCCCCAGGTCCTCCAGCGATACCTTGTTGAACCCGTTCACCGCGAACAGCGACGCGGCGGCAGCGAGCAGGGCCTGGCGGCGGTTCTCCTTCGCCTTGCTGCGCTGGGTCGATGGGCCGCGGCCGGCTGGTCTGCGCTCGCCGGTCTGCGTGGCTTCGGTGCTGGGCACTTTTCCTCCTAGGACCCGCAGATTCTAGCAAGCCGGCCTATGTGTTGGACATCACAGTTACGAGAGACTAACCTGAATTTCAGTTATTCGGCACTAACCGAGTTGGATTGGATCCGGCTTGGTTCATCGAGGAACGGACCCGTCAATGGAGACCCTTGTCAGCAGGATCAACCGGCCAGCGAGGCGTTCGGTGCCAACAGCCGGGCCCAGAGGGAGCTGGCCGGGGAGCTTCGGAAACGGCTGGCCGAGGCAGCGCTGGGCGGGCCGGAGAAGTCCCGGCAACGCCATGCAGCCAGGGGCAAGCTGCTGCCCCGGGAGCGCATCGACCAGTTGCTGGATGACGGCAGCCCCTTCCTTGAAATCGCGCCGCTGGCGGCAAACGGCATGTACAACGACGAAGCCCCCGGGGCGGGCGTGATCGCCGGGATCGGGCTGGTGCACGGCCGCCAGGTGCTGGTGATCTCCAATGACGCCACGGTCAAGGGCGGCACGTACTATCCGATGACGGTCAAGAAGCACCTGCGGGCCCAGGAGATTGCCCTCGAAAACCGGCTTCCCTGCATCTACCTTGTGGACTCGGGCGGGGCGTTCCTGCCCAAGCAGGACGAAGTCTTTCCGGACCGGGACCACTTCGGCCGCATTTTCTACAACCAGGCGCGCCTGTCTGCGGCCAAGATCCCGCAGATCGCCGCGGTCATGGGTTCCTGCACAGCCGGCGGAGCTACGTTCCCGCGATGAGCGACGAGACTGTCATCGTCCGCAACCAGGGCACCATCTTCCTGGGCGGTCCGCCGCTGGTGAAGGCGGCCATCGGCGAAATCGTCAGTCCGGAGGAACTTGGCGGCGGGGAGGTCCACTCAAGGATTTCCGGTGTGACCGACCACCTGGCCGAGAACGACCACCACGCCCTTCAGATCATCCGGGACATTGTGGGCACGCTGCCGCCCCCGGCCCCGCCCGCGTGGCAGGTGGAACCCGCCGTCGAACCCGTTGCCGGCGTGGAAGAGCTGTACGGCGCCGTACCCACGGACGTGAACGCCCCCTACGACGTGCACGAAGTCATCGCACGGCTGGTGGACGGCAGCACCTTCCACGAATTCAAGAAGGACTACGGCACCACGCTGGTCACCGGCTTCGCCCGTCTGCACGGACACCCCGTGGGCATCGTGGCCAACAACGGCGTGCTGTTCAGCGAGTCCTCCCTCAAGGGCGCACACTTCATCGAACTGTGCGACCAGCGCGGCATTCCGCTGCTCTTCCTTCAAAACATCTCCGGCTTTATGGTGGGCCGGGACGCGGAGCAGGGCGGCATCGCCAAGAACGGGGCCAAAATGGTCACCGCCGTGGCCACGGCCCGGGTCCCCAAGCTCACGGTGGTGATCGGCGGCTCCTTCGGCGCAGGGAACTATTCCATGTGCGGCCGCGCCTATTCACCGCGGTTCCTGTGGATGTGGCCCGCGGCCCGGATCTCCGTGATGGGCGGCAACCAGGCCGCCAGCGTGCTGGCCACCGTCAAGCGGGACCAGTACGAGGCTGCCGGGGAGGAATGGCCGGAACAGGCCGAGGAGGAGTTCAAGGCCCCCATTCGCCGGCAGTACGAGGACCAGGGCAGCCCCTACTACTCCACCGCCCGCCTGTGGGATGACGGCGTGATCGACCCCGCAGACACCCGCACCGTCCTGGGATTGGCGCTCGACGTCGTCTCCCGCACCCCGCTGCCGGATACCTCCTTCGGCCTCTTCCGGATGTGAGCACGAACATGACCGCACCCACCGACGTCTCGACACCGGCCGCACCCGTCGCCGGAACCCCGCTGTTCGGCACCGTCCTGGTGGCCAACCGCGGCGAAATCGCCTGCCGGGTAATCCGGACGCTGCGCGCGCTCGGCATCCGGTCGGTCGCGGTGTACAGCGATGCCGACGCCGGCGCCCGGCACGTGCGGGAGGCCGACACCTCCGTGCGCATCGGCCCGGCCCCTGCCGCAGACAGCTACCTCAACATCGGGGCGGTGCTCAGGGCCTGCCGCGAAACAGGGGCCGAAGCGGTGCACCCCGGCTACGGCTTCCTCAGCGAGAACGCCGATTTCGCCCGGGCCCTCGAAGACGCCGGGATCACCTTCATCGGTCCCGGTGTGGAGGCCCTCAACGTCATGGGGGACAAGATCCGGTCGAAGAACCACGTGGCCGGCTACGGGGTCCCCGTGGTCCCGGGCGTGGCCCGCCCCGGGATGACGGATGCCGAACTGGCGGAGGCCGCGGCCGGCGTCGGATTTCCGCTCCTCATCAAGCCTTCCGCCGGCGGCGGCGGGAAGGGGATGCACGCAGTGGACAAAGCGGAGGACCTACCCGCGGCCCTGGCCACGGCCCGGCGGGTGGCGGCAAGCGCCTTCGGTGACGACACCCTGTTCCTGGAACGCCTGGTGACCACCCCGCGTCACATCGAAGTGCAGGTGCTGGCGGACCACCACGGCAACGTCATCCACCTCGGCGAGCGCGAGTGTTCGTTGCAGCGGCGCCACCAGAAGGTCATCGAGGAGGCACCGTCCCCGCTGCTGGAAAACCTGCCCAACGGCGCCGCGATCCGGGCCCGGATCGGCGAGGCCGCCTGCAACGCCGCCCGCAGCGTGAACTACACCGGGGCCGGAACCGTGGAGTTCCTGGTCTCCGACGAACACCCGGACGAGTTCTACTTCATGGAAATGAACACCCGCCTCCAGGTTGAACACCCGGTCACGGAGATGGTGGCAGGCCTGGACCTTGTGGAATGGCAGGTACGGATCGCGGCCGGCGGGGAACTCACCATCCGGCAGTCCGACGTCGCGCTGACCGGCCATGCGGTGGAAGCCCGCGTGTATGCCGAGGTGCCGGAAAAGAACTTCCTGCCCTCAACCGGCAGGGTCCACCTGCTGGACGAGCTGCCCGCAGGCACGCAGGGCAGGGTCCGCGTGGATTCTTCCCTGGTGGAAGGGCTGGAGCTTTCCTCGAACTACGACCCCATGATGTCCAAGGTCATCGCCTGGGGCGGAGACCGGGCCGCCGCACTCGATGCCCTGGACACGGCGCTCGCCGGTTACACCGCCCTTGGGCTGGAGACCAACGTCGAGTACCTGCGGCTGCTGGTCAACGACCCCGACGTGCGGGCGGGGCGCCTGGACACCGGCCTGATCGGGCGGAAGCTGCCCGGCCTCGCCTTCCGGCGTGTGGGTCATGCGGAGTTGGTGGCCGGGGCGCTGTATGTCCTGGCCGGCCGGGATCATGGGATGACTGCCGCCGGGCCCTGGCAGATGCGTAACGGCTGGCGGCTGGGCAAGCCTGCACCGCGCCGCATCCACCTGGGGACCCCCGACGGCGGGATGGCCACCGTGGAGGTCACCGGCGAGGTTGCGTCCGGCCCGGTAACGGTGGCGGTGGACGGCGGCGGCGGCCGTACCGCCTCCCTGCACGTCCAGGGGCCGGGCCAGGTGGAATTGATGCTCGACGGCGCCACCCACCACTATGCGCTGGCGGAAGACGGCACGGGGCAGGTCTTCCTCGGCAGCCAGGGCTGGTCCTGCCGCCTGGACGTCCTGACCCGGGAAGCCCGGCTGGAACGGATCCTCGCCGCCGTCCAACGGGAGGAGGGGGCAGCTGACCCGGCGGTCCGTTCGCCCATGCCCGGCACGGTGGTGTCCGTCCCGGTCAATGACGGAGACGCTGTGGCAGCGGGCCAGGTGCTGGTCTCGGTGGAGGCCATGAAGATGGAACACCAGCTCGTGGCACCCCTGGCCGGAACGGTGCACCTCACCGCACAGCCCGGAGACCTGGTGAAGGCTGACCAGGTCCTCGCCACCGTCCACCCGCATGCTGCGGAACAGGACCACCACAATCCCACAACGGGCGAAGGAGCCTAACAAATGCCAGGCGTAGAACTGACCGAGGAGTACCAGGACCTCAGCGACACGGTGCGCGACTTCGCGGACAATGTGGTGGCGCCGGTCTCGGCCAAGCACGATGAAGAACACAGCTTTCCCTACGAGGTAGTGAAGCAGATGGCGGAGATGGGGCTGTTCGGGCTGCCCTTTCCCGAGGAGTACGGCGGCATGGACGGCGACTACTTTGCCCTCGCCCTGGCGCTTGAACAGCTGGGACGGGTGGACCAGTCCGTGGCCATCACGCTGGAGGCAGGGGTGTCCCTGGGCGCCATGCCTGTCTACCGCTTCGGAACCGACGAGCAGAAACAGCAGTGGCTGCCCATGCTCGCGTCGGGGCAGGCGCTCGCCGGTTTCGGCCTGACCGAGCCGGAGGCCGGCTCGGACGCGGGCGGCACCAAGACCACGGCCCGGCGGGAAGGCGGGGAATGGGTGATCAACGGCAACAAGGAGTTCATCACCAACTCCGGGACGGACATCACCCGGCTGGTGACCGTCACCGCCGTCACGGGTCGGAAGGAACGCGGCGACGGGTCCGTGCAGAAGGAAATCTCCACCATCCTGGTGCCCACCGACACGCCCGGCTTCAAGGCGGAAAAGCCCTACAACAAGGTGGGCTGGAACGCCTCGGACACGCACCCGCTCACCCTCAAGGACGTCCGCGTTCCCGAAGCGAACCTGCTCGGAGCCGAGGGCCGAGGCTATGCCAACTTCCTGTCCATCCTGGATGAAGGGCGCATCGCCATCGCAGCCCTGGCCACCGGCGCGGCGCAGGGATGCGTGGACCTGTCGGTCCGGTACGCCAAGGAACGCCGGGCGTTCGGCAGCGAGATTGGCAAGTACCAGGCCATCTCGTTCAAGATCGCGCGCATGGAAGCCAGGGCCCACACCGCCCGCCTGGCCTACTACGATGCGGCTGCCCGCATGCTTGCCGGCAAGCCGTTCAAGACGCAGGCGGCCATCGCTAAGATGGTCGCAGGCGAGGCGGCCATGGACAATGCGCGGGATGCCACCCAGGTATTCGGCGGCTATGGCTTCATCAACGAGTTCACCGTGGCACGCCACTACCGCGACTCCAAGATCCTTGAAGTGGGGGAGGGCACCACGGAGGTGCAGCTGATGCTTATCGCCCGCGAACTGGGTCTGTAGCACCCGGCGTTGCCGCATGGAACGTAGCCTGCCTGAAAGGATCGATGATGATTGACAAGGTTGTTGCAAGCGCCGACCTGGCAGTGGCGGACATTCCCGACGGCGCCTCGCTGGCTGTGGGCGGGTTCGGGCTCTGCGGAATACCGGTCACCCTGATCGACGCCCTGCATAGGGCCGGCACCTCGGACCTGGAAACCGTCAGCAACAACTGCGGCGTGGACGACTGGGGGTTGGGCATCCTGCTCCGGGACGGCCGCATCCGCCGCACCATCAGCTCCTACGTCGGCGAGAACAAGGAGTTCGCACGCCAGTACCTGGCCGGCGAGCTGGAGGTGGTCCTCACTCCGCAGGGCACCCTCGCGGAGAAGCTGCGTGCAGGCGGCGCCGGGATCCCGGCGTTCTACACCAAGGCGGGCGTGGTACCCAGGTCTCCGACGGCGGCCTGCCGCAGAAGTACGACGCCCACGGCGGCATCGCGGTGGCCTCCGAACCGAAGGAGGTGCGGTCCTTCGGCGGCGTGGACTACGTCCTGGAGGAATCCCTCACCCCCGACTTCGGGCTGGTCCACGCCTGGAAGGGCGACCGGCACGGCAACCTTGTCTTCCATGCCACTGCCATGAACTTCAATCCACTATGCGCCATGGCGGGCCGGATCACCATCGCCGAGGTCGAGGAACTCGTGGAGCCCGGCGAGCTTGATCCGGAGCACATCCATACGCCGGGCATCTTCGTCCAGCGGGTGGTGGTGGCGCCCGGCGGCGAGAAACGGATCGAAAAGCGGACGGTGTCCCTCACCCGGCAGTCAGGAGCATAACCATGGACCGAACAGCCCCGAAGCACCCCGGCCCGAAGCGGTCCGGCCCGAATACCGGCGGGCAGCATCCCAGCAGCATGCCGGACCCGGCGAGTCGACTGCCGGAGCAGACACCAAGGGCTGGACGCGCAACGAGCTCGCGGCCCGGGTGGCCAAGGAACTCAGCAATGGCCAGTACGTGAACCTCGGCATCGGGATGCCCACGCTGATCCCCAACTACATCCCGGAAGGGTGGAGGTGGTGCTCCACTCCGAAAACGGGATCCTGGGCGTTGGCCCCTACCCGGCGGAGGACGCCGTTGACCCGGACCTGATCAACGCCGGCAAGGAAACCGTCACAGTCAACAAGGGTGCCGCGTTCTTCGATTCCGCCGCGTCCTTCGGCATGATCCGCGGCGGGCACGTGGACGTTGCCGTCCTCGGGGCCATGGAAGTGGCGGAAAACGGCGACCTCGCCAACTGGATGATTCCGGGCAAGATGGTCAAGGGCATGGGCGGCGCAATGGATCTTGTCTTCGGGGCCAAAAAGGTCATCGTGATGATGGAGCACGTGGACCGGAACGGGAACCCAAAGATCGTCCGGCAGTGCTCGCTTCCGCTGACCGGCAAAGGCTGCGTTGACCGGATCATCACGGACCTCGCGGTCATCGACGTCGTGACGGACGGCTCCGGATCACGGCTGGTCCTTCGCGAGCTGGCCCCGAATGTCTCGGTGGAGGATGTTGCGGCCGCCACCGGTGCCGAACTGTTCGAGGAAGATATGGAACTGACCGTATGACTGACGGGGTTTCGACGGGCTCAACCACCGGGCCGGCAGGCTCAGCCTCCGCCGGGCTGAAGGTGGTTGAGCAGCGGGGGCTGTACTTCGACGAGCTGGAGGAGGGCGTGCTGTACGCCCACCGTCCGGGCAGGACCGTGACGGAGGCGGACAACGTCCTGTTCACCACCCTCACCATGAACACCCAGGCCCTGCACCTGGACGCCGCGTGGAGCGCGGGCCAGCCCTTCGGCCAGCGGCTCGTGAATTCGATGTTCACGCTCGCCACCATGGTGGGCCAGTCGGTGGGCCAGCTGACCCAGGGCACCATCATCGCGCAGCTGGGCCTCACCGATGTGTCCTTTCCGCACCCGCTCCACCACGGGGACACGCTGTACACGGAAACGCTGGTCACCGGAAAGCGGCTGTCCGGTTCACGGCCGGGCCAGGGGATCGTCACCATGCAGCACACCGGCAGGAACCAGGACGGCACAGTAGTGGCGCTGGCTACCCGGAGCTGCCTGATGTGGACCCTCGAGGCGCACAGGGAAGCGCAGCGGCGCAAATAATCGGAGAATGTCTCTATGACCTTTGTGATGGGACCCGCCCTGCTCTTCTGCCCCGCTGACCGGCCCGAACGCTACCAGAAGGCCGCCACCCGGGCCGACGCCGTCATCCTGGACCTCGAGGATGCCGTGGCCCCGGCAGACAAGCAGCGGGCCCGCGGCGCCATCCTCGCCCAGGTGGGGGCCACCGGCGACGAACCGGAACTGGATCCGAGCCGGACGATCGTCCGCGTGAACCCCGCAGGGACCGAGGAATTCGAAAAGGACCTCCACTGCCTGGCCCACACCCCGTACCGGACCGTCATGCTGGCCAAGGCCGAAAGCGCCGGACAGCTGGAGGCGCTGGGCGACTACCAGGTCATCGCGCTGTGCGAGACAGCCGCGGGCGTCCTGAACGCCCCCGCCATTGCCGCCGCGCCCAATGTGGTGGCACTGATGTGGGGGGCCGAGGACCTGCTGGCAACCCTGGGCGGAACCTCCAGCAGGAAGGACGACGGCGGCTACCGGGCAGTGGCGCTGCACGCACGGTCATCGGTGCTGCTGGCCGCCCGGGCGTTCGGCAAGGAAGCCGTGGATGCGGTCTACGTGAACATCCCGGACCTGGCCGGGCTGGCCGCGGAAGCCGCCGACGCCGTGGCGTCGGGTTTCAGTTCGAAGGCCTGCATCCATCCCAGCCAGGCCGCCGTGGTCCGCGGTGCGTATGCCCCCTCCGAAGCTGAGGTCACAGAAGCCGCAGCCCTGCTGCAGGCCGCCCGTGCCGCCGGCTCCGGGGTCTTCCAATACAACGGAAAGATGATCGACGGCCCCATCCTCAAACACGCCGAAGCAGTTATCCGCCGCGCCGGGCGGCACCCGGCGCAGCCCGGCGCATAACTGCCGCGCATCCTTATCGCTGCCGTCCCGGCGTGTGCCGCAGCGATACGGGCCCGATCGGTTCGTACAGCAGCGTCCGCACCCAGCGGTTCCCGGTCTCGCGGAACTCCCGCCGGGTGGCGAAACGGTAGTGGTAGCTGCGGACGCGCACCCAGCGCGGCGCCCCGCCGTCGAACGGATCATGGCGCAGGAGCCGCAGCGTCCGCCGGTCCGCCTCCAGCAGCTTGCCAAGGAACGCGTAGAACCACTCCTCATGCACGGTGCGCAGCGGCAGGAACCACATCAGCCAGTCCAGCCGGAGGTGGTAGGGCGCCCACTGCCGCGGTATCCGCCGCAGGTCCCCGGGCTTGCCCTTGAACCCGTACTCGCGCCAGGAGGAATCGTCCGGCTCCTCGTCCAGGGTCCCCTCCACCACGATTTCGATCCGCTTCTTGGTGACAGAGCCGAACGCGCCGTAGGTGTTAACCAGCTGCCACCGGTTGAAGCTGGCATTCATCAGCTGCCGGCTGGAGAACAGGTTCCGCAGCGGCCAGTAACTGAGCACCACGAGCAGCGCCGTCGCCGCGAGGGTGATGGCCAGCCACCAGGGCGGTGTCTCCTGCGTCCCGCCATGCCAGTCCAGGGGAATTGCGGGGATGACGGCGTGCGCCACGGGGTCGCTCACCGCTGCGAAGGCAAGGATGATCGCAATCCAGTTCAGCCAGGCGAAGTTTCCGCTGGCCACCAGCCACAGCTGGGTGGCAATGATGATGCCCGCCGCCACGCTGGCCACGGGCTGCGGCGCGAACAGGAAGAACGGGACCACCAGCTGGGCGAAGTGGTTGCCCAGCACTTCCACCCTGTGCAGGGGCTTGGGCAACAGGTGCGCCTGCCGGCTGAGCGGGCCGGGCATGGGCTGCGTCTCGTGGTGGTAGTACAGCGCCGTCAGGTCCCGCCACTCCCGGCCGCCCCTGATCTTGATCATCCCGGCGCCGAACTCCAGCCGGAACACCAGCCAGGCAACCAGGATCAGGATGGTGCGGGGCGGGTCCGTCTGGTTGGAGCCCAGGAATGCCACGGTGAAGCCGGCTTCCAGGAGCAGCATTTCCCAGCCGAAGCCGTAGAACGTCTGGCCGACGTTGACGATCGACATGTACAGCAGCCAGAGGGCCAGGAAGGCAATGAGCGGCACCCACGGCGGTCCGAGCTGCGGAATCCCCGCCACCAGCAGTGCGGATACCACCAGCCCCGCGGCGCAGACGGCCCGCAGCAGCCGGTCGGAATACCGCCAGCGGAACAGCGTGGGCCGGCGCATCCTGCTGAACGCGCCGACGTATACCGGGACCGGCAGGAGCCCGCGTTCGCCCAGCAGCGCAGGGAACTGGTTGAGCGAGGACAGGAACGCCACGAAGAAGAGCGCGGCGACGCCCCGCTGCAGCACCTGCCGGGCGAACTCGTATTCCGGCGCATCGAACCATGACAGCCAGTCCACGGGATCCACGTTACGCCGGGCCGTCAGCAGGTCAAGGATGGTGCGGGATACTTAAGCAATGCAGCCACGCAGAGTCGTCCTCCTCGGATCCACCGGTTCCATCGGCACCCAGGCGATTGACGTCGTCGACGGCGCCCCGCATCTTTTCGAGGTCGTGGCACTCAGCGCCGGCGGCGGCAACCTTGAACTCCTGGCCAGGCAGGCGGTGCACACCGGTGCTTCCGCGGTTGGCATCGCGGGGGGTGATCCCCGGCACCTGGAATCGCTGATCGCCGGTGCCGCGGCCGCCGCCGGAAAACCCGGCTACCGGCCGGAAATCGTTGCCGGCCCCGATGCCTCCACCCGGATCGCCGAAATCGAGGCGGACGTGGTGCTCAACGGCATCACCGGGTCCATCGGGCTGGCCCCCACCCTGGCGGCACTGAAATCAGGTGCCACCCTGGCGCTTGCCAACAAGGAATCGCTCATCGTGGGCGGAGAACTCGTCAAGGCGGCGGCGCGGGAAGGCCAGATCGTGCCCGTCGACTCAGAGCACTCCGCCATCGCCCAGTGCCTGCGCTCCGGATCCGCCGGGGAAGTGGAGAAACTGATCCTCACCGCCTCGGGCGGGCCTTTCCGGGGCAGGAGCCGCGAAGACCTTCACGGTGTCACCCCGCAGGAAGCCCTGGCACACCCCACCTGGGACATGGGCGTCATGGTCACCACCAACTCGGCCACGCTGGTGAACAAGGGCCTGGAGGTCATCGAGGCGCACCTGCTGTTCGATGTTCCGCTGGACCGGATCGACGTGGTGGTCCACCCGCAGTCCGTGGTGCACTCCATGGTCCAGTTCATTGACGGCTCCGTCATCGCGCAGGCGTCACCGCCGGACATGCGCCTGCCCATCGCGCTCGGGCTGGGCTGGCCGGACAGGGTGCCCAAGGCCGCCGCCGCCTGTGACTGGACCAACCCTGTCACCTGGACCTTCGAGCCCCTCGACGCAGCGGCGTTCCCGGCCGTCAACCTCGCCAAGGACGCCGCCCGGCAGGGGAGCACCTACCTGCGGTCTTCAATGCCGCGAACGAGGAAGCCGTGACGGCCTTCCACGCCGGCCGCATCCGCTTCACGGACATCGTGGATACGGTGGAGAGTGTCCTCAGCGAACATTCAGGTTCTTCCCGGCTGACGCTGGAATCAGTGCTGGATGCTGAAGGGTGGGCACGGTCCCGTGCGCACGAACGTTTAGCAGTCAGCAGTCTCTAGGAAGCAGCAGCACCCTCCATGACCCCCGTTCTTCTTTTCGTCCTCGGCGTTGTCTTCGTGGCGATCGGCATCGCTGCCTCCATCGCGCTTCATGAAGTGGGCCACCTGGTACCGGCCAAGCTCTTCAAGGTGCGGGTCACCAAGTACATGATCGGCTTCGGCCCCACGCTGTGGTCCCGGCGGAAAGGCGAGACGGAGTACGGGATCAAGGCCATCCCGCTGGGCGGCTACGTGTCCATGATCGGCATGTACCCGCCCAATAAAGAGGATGGCTCCGTCCGCCCCTCCAGCACCGGAATGTTCCAGACGCTCGCAACGGAAGCACGCTCCCTGGCGCACGAGGAAGTTGGCCCGGGCGACGGGAACCGGGTCTTCTACCGGCTTCCGGTGTGGAAGAAGATCATCGTCATGCTTGGCGGGCCGGCCATGAACATGGTCCTTGGCCTGATCCTCACCGCTGTCCTGCTCATGGGCTTCGGCATGGCAACGGCCACCACCACCATCTCGGACGTATCCAAATGCCAGGTGGCAGAGGGCGAAACGGTGGACCCGGATTCTGCTGACTGCCGGCTGACACCGGCCGCCGCGGCGGGCCTTCAGCCCAACGACACCGTCACCTCCTTCGACGGCAAGGCGGTCACCAGCTGGGACCAGTTGACTGAATGGATCCGCGCCTCCGCCGGCCGGGAAGTGGACATCACCGTGGAGCGGGACGGCGCCTCCGTTTCCACCACCGTTACGCCGGTCCTGTCCGCCCGGCCCATCATCGGCGCCGACGGCAGGCAGGCAACGGACGACGCCGGCACCCTCCTCTACCAGGACGTAGGCTTCCTGGGCATTGGCGCGCAGACGGAACTGGTGCCGCAGCCGGCGTCGTCCGTCCTTCCGATGGCGGGGGAGAACATCCGCCAGGTGGCCGGCGTCATCTTCAACCTGCCGGCCAGGGTGGTGGGCGTGGCGAAGGCGGCGTTCAGCGAGGAACCGCGGGACCCCAATGGGCCCATCAGCGTGGTGGGCGTGGGCAGGGTTGCCGGCGAAGTGGCCGCGATGGAAGAGATACCCGTTCAGTCGCGGGTGGCCACCCTGATCGGCCTGCTGGCCGGACTCAACTTCGCGCTGGCCGTTTTCAACCTGGTCCCGCTCCTGCCGCTCGATGGCGGCCATGTTGCAGGAGCGCTCTATGAAGGTGCCCGGCGCCAAGTGGCAAGACTGTTTGGCCGGCCGGATCCGGGGGCATTCGATATCGCGAAACTGCTTCCCGTCACGTACGTGGTCGCCGCCCTGCTCATGGGAATGAGCGCACTGCTGATCTACGCCGACATCGTCAAGCCCGTGAACCTCTTCGGCTGACCTATCAGCCGTTTCCGGCTGATTTCAGATAATCAGCTAATTTCGATTGATTGGCAGCGATCAGCCGTTTACGGTTGAACCATGTACGTCCTCACGATTGACCAGCGTGGCAGCACCTCGGACGTGGACCGTGTGCCGGAGCTCATCTCCGACCTGGCAAGGCTCACGTCCGCCACCTTTGAACGCTCCGTAGGTGACGAACTCCAGGGCGTGCTGGACTCCGCCGGGCAGGTGGTGGATGCAGCACTGCACGCGCTGCGCGGCGGGCACTGGTACGTGGGGATCGGACTGGGAGTTGTGCAGCTTGCCCCTGGCGCCAGTCCGCGCGAGGGCTCCGGCAGCGCCTTTGTGGCGGCGCGCAAAGCTGTGGAACTGGCAAAGGGCGCGGCCGGCCAGGTTCCGCTGTCAGTGGTGGCCGGCACGATGGGCGGTGATACCCGGACCCCGGCCCAGGAAGGGGACATGGCCAGCGCACATGCCCAGGCGGTGCTTCGCCTGATTGGACGCCTCGTGCAGCAGCGGACCCCGGCCCAGTGGCGCGTCGTAGACCGGCTGCGCGCCCTGGAGAGCGGGGCCGGCCGGCATGGGGGCCAGAAACAAGTCGCAGGGGAGCTGGGAATTACGGAGCAATCGGTGAGCCGTGCCGTGCTGAGGTCCGGCTGGCAGGAAGAACGGGCTGCCAGGCCGGCAGCAGCCATGCTCCTTGACCATGCCCACGCCCTGGTGGCTGCCGGCGCCCGTGCCCAAGGCACCCGCACTGAACGTGCCCAGACCGAAGGAGACCGGTGACCGCATTCTGGATAGCTGCCGCCCTGCTGCTGGCCGGGTTTGGCGGGTGGCCTGTCACGGCGCTCGTCTTCAAGCTCGCCCGCACCATCGACGACAAGGCCGATGCCGCGAAGGCGGCGGAACAGGCGCGCAGGACGGCCGAGGATCCCGCCGCGGATGTCACGGTGGACCCTGCCGCCGGCCACCGGCCGGACACGGCCCACCAGAATGTGGACGGTGAACTCACCGCGGACCCCGGCCGGCCGGCGTCGGGCGCTTCGCCTGCCGAACCGGCGGTCCCCAGCCAGCGGATCCTGCGCGGCGGGGCCATCATCGGCATCCTGGAGCGGCTGGGCGTCTGCCTTGCGATCCTCACCGGCCAGCCGGTCGCCATTGCCTACATCGTGGCCATCAAGGGCCTTGGCAGGTTTGCCGAGCTGAAGGAGACGCCGGTAGCGGCCGAGCGCTTCATCATAGGCACCCTGGCATCCATGCTCTGGGCCGCAGGCATCGCCGCTGTCACCAAGGTCCTGTTCCTTACCTAGCATCCCGCTGCCTTGGCGTCCCGCCGCCCGTCCGCCGTCCACCCGTCCTCCCGCAGCCGGACAGCTTCCGGGATGGGTGGTAGGGCAGGCATGGCGATAGGGTAGCGGTATGACAGTTTTTGCCGTTGAGTACGTTTACGCCGCCGATTCCACCGAAGCCCGGAACGAGGCACGGCCCGCCCACCGCGAATGGACCGGCACCCTTGCCCAGGACGGAGCAATCCTGGCCAGCGGACCCTACGGTGACGGCGCAGGCGCGCTCCTGATCTTCAAGGCAACGGACGAAGCCGCGCTCAACTCGATCCTGAAGCAGGACCCGTTCGCTGCTGCCGGAGTCATCGCCGGAATCCGCATCACTGAATGGTCTCCCGTCACCGGCATGCTCGCCGGGCTCACTGCCTAAGCCGTTTCCACTTTTCACCTTTTAGGAGTCCACGTGACCTCGGTCAGCCTGGGAATGCCGTCCGCCCCGCCACCCGTCCTTGCCCCCCGCCGCAAGACGCGCCAGATCAAAGTCGGTTCCGTCGGAGTTGGCTCCGACTATCCCATCAGCGTGCAGTCCATGACCACCACGCCCACCACTGACATCAACGCAACCCTGCAGCAGATCGCTGAGCTGACCGCATCAGGGTGCGACATTGTGCGTGTTGCCTGCCCCTCCGCAGACGACGCCGAGGCGCTGCCGATCATCGCCCGGAAGTCCCAGATCCCGGTCATTGCAGACATCCACTTCCAGCCGAAATACGTGTTTGCCGCCATTGAGGCCGGCTGCGCCGCCGTCCGCGTGAACCCCGGCAATATCCGGAAGTTCGATGACCAGGTCAAGGAAATCGCCGCTGCCGCGCGGGACCACGGCACGTCCATCCGCATCGGCGTGAACGCCGGTTCGCTGGAGCCCGGGATCCTCAAGAAGTACGGCAAGGCCACCCCCGAGGCCCTGGTGGAGTCCGCCGTCTGGGAGGCGTCCCTGTTCGAGGAGCATGGTTTCCACGACTTCAAGATCTCGGTCAAGCACAATGACCCCGTCATCATGGTGGCGGCCTACGAGATGCTGGCGGAGAAAGGCGACTGGCCCCTGCACCTCGGCGTCACCGAGGCCGGCCCGGCGTTCCAGGGAACCATCAAGTCGGCCACGGCCTTCGGCGCGCTCCTGTCCAGGGGCATCGGCGACACCATCCGGGTTTCCCTTTCGGCCCCGCCGGTGGAGGAAATCAAGGTTGGAAACCAGATCCTGCAGTCCCTCAACCTGCGTCCCCGCAAGCTCGAAATCGTCTCCTGCCCCTCCTGCGGCCGCGCCCAGGTGGATGTGTACACCCTTGCCGAGCAGGTCACTGCCGGGCTGGAAGGAATGGAGATCCCGCTCCGGGTGGCCGTGATGGGCTGCGTGGTGAACGGGCCGGGCGAGGCGCGCGAAGCCGACCTGGGTGTTGCATCCGGCAACGGCAAGGGCCAGATTTTTGTGAAGGGCGAAGTCATCAAGACTGTCCCCGAGAGCGCGATTGTTGAGACACTGATCGAAGAGGCCATGCGTATCGCGGAAGAGATGGGGGAGGCCGATGGCGAAGATGCTGTCAAGGGTAGCCCCGTGGTTAGCGTCTCATAGGGACATTCCTGATCCGCCCGGGCTCTCCGTCCGTACATTGGACGGCCAGGACACGGCGGCGCTGAAGTCGCTTGCGCAGCAGGACCCGGTGGCCAATGTGTTCATCCTTGCCCATTTGCGGGCTGTCGGCACAGCGGCGCCCACCAGCGGGGGCGCCGGGATTATCGGAGTTTTCGACGACGGCGTGCTGGTGGGTGCCTGCTGGGCGGGCGCCAATTTGGTGCCGGTCCAGCTGGACCCCGCATTGGCCGGGGCAGTCGCCGGCGCAGCAAACAGGTCCGGGCGCCGCTACGCCTCCGCTTTCGGGCCGGCACCTGCCGTGCTGGCCATCTACGCCGAGCTCCTGGAGCTGGGGCACCGGGCCCACGAGGTCCGTGAGGACCAGCCCCTGATGATCATCGACGGGCCGCCGTCCGTGGAACCAAACCCCGGGCTCGGGCTGGGGAGCCTCGCGGACTTCGACCGGATCCTTCCTGCCTGCGCCGCCATGTTCGAGGAGGAGGTGGGGTACTCGCCCTACCTCGGCGGCCGGGAGTTCTACAGCCGCCGCGTGGAGGGCCTCATCCGGCAGGGCCATTCCCTGGTACACCTCAACGAGGCCCAGGAGGTGGTGTTCAAGGCCGAACTCGGGGCGGTCACCTCCGAGGTCACCCAGGTTCAGGGTGTCTGGATGAATCCGCTCTTCCGCGGGAAGGGGCTCAGTTCCGGCTACATGTCTGCGGTGGTGGAGCATGCCCAAAAGGTGGCACCCATCACCAGCCTGTACGTCAACGGCTTCAACGTCCGGGCGCGCTCAACCTACGAACGCGTCGGTTTCCGGCAGGTAGGAACGTTCGCTACAGTTCTCTTTTAGCTGGCCATCGCCTGCTTGAATCTGAATATTGGGGGAAAAATTGAAGACGTCCGTGCTGGGAACCCTCGCGGCCACCGCGTTGCTCGCCATGACAATCACTGCCTGCGGCGGTACGTCCGCCCCGGCCACCGGCTCCCAAGCCGCCACGGGCGCCCCGGCGGCAACCACAGCCTCCGCCCCCACCCCAACACCAACCCCCACCCCGAAGGCCTACACGGCTGAGGAACTGTCCGCGGTCCTGGCACAGTTGCAGGACTCCAGCGGCCGGAAACTGTCCGTCATGGCCAGCTCCGACCTCGCCGGGAGCATCGAACAGGGCAAAGCCCTCATCGCATCCATGGACGTCCAGCCCGCGGAGTGCAAGGAAATGGCCGCCTCCACCGGAGTACCCGCCCTGGACGGCGTCGTCATGGCAGCGGGCCAGAGCCTGGACGCCGCGGCCGGCTCAATGACCATGCTGACACTCGCGACGGGCCTTGACGAAGCGTTCGTCGCCGGAACCGCCGCGCAGGAGCAGCAGCTCGCGGCCTGTTCCGCCATGACCATGACCGTGTCCGGCGTTACGGCGGACGTCACGCTGACGCCGCTGGACGCAGTGGGCACCATTCCGGGCACTCTGGCCTTCCGCACGGACACATTCCTGTCGGACGGCCAGGTGCAGTCCGTGATCACCGCCCAGGCACTGCAGCAGGGCGTGTTGTTCACAGCTGTCGCCGCCGGCGGCGAGAGCGAGGCGGAAGCTGTAGCCCGCACCGGTGCGCTCCTGGACTCAGCGGCGGCCCTGCTCAAATAGGTCGCCGGTGAGATACCGCTGCACGTTCGGGGCGGCCAGCCGGACCACCTCGTCCTGCCCGGCAGACGCCAGAGGCTCCAGCCGGACCACGTAGCGGACCATCATCAGTCCCACCATCTGGCTTGCCACCAGGTCTCCGCGCAGTGCCACCTCCGCAGGCTGCCCCGGTACGCCGGCCATGATGCGGCTGATGATGGTCCGGCCCACCATCTCCCGCAGGAGTGCCGTCTTCGCACGGGATCCGAGTGTCCCGCGCAGGAACGCCACCAGGCTCGCCTGTGCGGGGCTTTCCCACAGGTGCAGGACGGTACGCACGAGCAGCTCGGCCCGCTGGCCAGGGTCCGTATCCGCCACTCCGCGAAGCACCTCCTCCGGATCGGCCGGCAGCTCCACGCTCAGGGCAAAAAGTTCGTCCTTGCCCTTGAAGAAGTGGTGGATCATGGCCGGGTCGACACCTGCCGCACGGGCAACCTGGCGGAGGCTTGTCCCCTCGAAGCCATGTTCGGCGAACAACCGCCGGGCGGCGTCGAGAATGTTCTCACGGGATACGGCGGCGCCGCGCCGACGTCCCCGCCTGGCCATGGCGCCGCCTTGTCCGGTGGACGTCACGCGCTGCGCCTTCGCAGGGTCAATGCTGCGAGCACCAGCACCGCCAGGACAATGGCGGCCATGATGCCGGCATCCTGCCAGAGTTGTTCGGTGGCCTCCGGATGGGCGGCGATTTCCTGCAGGGCGTCTACGGAGAACGTCAGGGGAAGTACATTGGACACTGATTCCAGGACGTCATTCATCCGGTCCCGGGGCACGAACAGTCCGCAAAGCAGGATCTGGGGGACCACGACCACCGGCATGAACTGCACTGCCTGGAACTCGGTCCTGGCGAAGGCCGAACACAGTAGCCCCAGCGCCACGCCCAGCACGGCGTTGATCACGGCGATCATGACCACGTAGCCCGTCGGGCCTTCGATGTCCAGGTTGAAAATCCAGTAGGCCACGGCGGTCGCCACCATTGATTGCAGGGCCGCCATGATGGAAAACGCCAGGCCGTAGCCGAAGAGCAGGTCGGCTTTGTGCACCGGTGTTGTGAGCAGCCGTTCAAGCGTTCCGGAAGTCCGTTCCCGGAGCATCGTGATGGAGGTGACCAGGAACATCACCACGAATGGGAAGATCGCCAGCATCATGAGGCCCACCCGGTCGAAGGTGCGCGGCATTCCCGGCGGAAGCACCTCATTTTCGAAAAGGTAGTAGACCGCCGTGAGCAGAAGCGCCGGAACCACCAGAATGAGGGCGATGCTCCGCCGGTCATGGCGCAGCTGGTCCAAAACGCGGCCCGCGGTGGCCAACATCATCCTGGCATCCATTACCGTGCACTCCTGTCATTTCCAGCGCCGCGGAGCCCCTGGTGCCTGCCCGGGTCCCCAGGCGGCGGCTGGTCCCCGTTGCCGCCACCTGATTCGCGAATGATGGACAGGAATGCCTGCTCCAGGTCACTGCTGTGACCCCGCCTGCCCAGCTCCTCCGGAGTCAGCTGCGCCAACAGCAGGCCCTCGCGAAGAAGCAGCAGCATGTGGCAGTGGCTGGCCTCTTCCATGACGTGGCTTGACACCAGGAGGGTGGTTCCAGCCTCCGCCATGGACCGGAACCTGCTCCAGAGGTCCGCACGGAGCACCGGGTCCAGTCCCACGGTGGGCTCGTCCAGCACCAGCAGCCTGGGGCGCGCCACCAGGGCGCACGCCAGTGAGGCGCGGCTGAGCTGGCCTCCGGAGAGGCTTGCCGTCTTCTGGCGGGCCTCCCGTTCAAGTCCGACGGCGGCGATTGCCTCTGCCGCGTCGGCCTTGCCTTTCCGGTGCATGGCACCGAAGTACCGGACGTTGGCTTCCACCGTAAGGTCCGGATACACGCTCGGCGACTGGGTCACGTAACCCACCCGGTGCCGCAGTATGGGATTGCCCGCTGGCATCCCCAGGACCTGCACTGTCCCGGACGCGACAATCTGGGCCCCCACAATGGCGCGCATAAGAGTTGTCTTGCCGCTGCCGGATGGTCCCAGTAGCCCAGTGATCCGGCCTGCAGGCACGGTGAAATCCAATCCCCGGAGGACCTGCAGCCGGCCCCGTGAGACCATCAGCCCTGAGGCGGCCACGGCCGCGGAAGAGTCCGGAAGTTGTGGTCGGGTTGCCGCGTGGGACATGGCCGCCTCCGCCGTCGTACGGGCTGCCCGGACCTTGCTGGACCGGGGAATTCACCACCTGATGAATTAAAGCTAGGTACCGCAGCGCTGCCGGTCAATGGGGCCGGTGCCGAAAAAATACTTGTCAACGTGCGCGCCATCACATAGGTTCGATCTAGCTGCGCTGGAGTGGTTTGGGCGGTCTCACCAGTCCTCACCAGTACTTGGGCGATAACGGCGTTGAGCCACGCCCGGATGCGATGACCAGCCTCAACTGGGGGGCCAGGGGCTTTGTTATTCCGGGCGTGGCTCTACTGTGTCCGGCGCCGGATGTGTCCTGCCGGTGCCGGCCGCAGTCGGGACCGGGCGCCGGGTGCCGGTAGATTAGTACCCAGACGAAAATTGTCCGGCCCTGCTGATCCAGCACTTCTCCAGAAACGGATACCACCCGTGGTCCTAAGACTGTCCCAGCTTTTCCTGCGCACCCTGCGTGAAGATCCCGTCGACGCCGAGGTCGCCAGCCACAAGCTCCTGGTCCGCGCGGGATACATCCGCCGCGCAGCCCCGGGCATCTACACCTGGCTTCCGCTGGGTCTCAGCGTCCTGCGCAAGGTCGAGGACATCATCCGCGAAGAAATGGCGGCCATTGGAGCCCAGGAAGTCCACTTCCCGGCGCTGCTGCCCCGTGAGCCCTATGAGGCAACCAACCGCTGGACCGAATACGGCGAGGGCCTGTTCCGCCTCCAGGACCGCAAGGGCGCTGACTACCTCCTGGCCCCCACGCACGAGGAAATGTTCACGCTGCTGGTCAAGGACCTGTACTCCTCGTACAAGGACCTGCCGCTGAGCCTCTACCAGATCCAGAACAAGTACCGTGACGAGGCCCGTCCCCGGGCGGGCCTGCTGCGCGGGCGCGAGTTCATCATGAAGGACTCCTATTCCTTCGACGTGGACGACGCCGGCCTGGACGCCAGCTACGCCGCGCACCGCTCGGCCTACCTGAAGATCTTTGCCCGGCTTGGCCTGGAGGTTGTCCCCGTCGCGGCCACCGCCGGTGCCATGGGCGGTTCCAAGAGCGAGGAATTCCTGTACCCCACGGAGATCGGCGAGGACACCTTCGTCCGCTCGGCATCCGGGTACGCAGCCAACGTCGAGGCCGTGACCACCGTGGTCCCCGACGAGATCGACTTCAGCGACGCTCCCGCGGCCCAGGTGCTCGACACCCCGGACACCCCCACCATCGAAACCCTGGTGGCGGCATCCAACGAATTGGCCCCTCGCAGCGAGGCCGACGGCGGCGCCTGGACTGCCGCCGACACCCTCAAGAACGTGGTTCTCGCCGTCACGCTGCCCACCGGTGAACGCCAGCTTGTGGTCATCGGCCTGCCGGGTGACCGCGGCGTTGACCTCAAGCGCGTGGAGGCCAACATCGGTTCCTTCCTGCCCATCGCAGGGGAGATCGGACTGGAAGCAGCTAACGACGACGACCTCAAGAAGCAGCCCCTTATCGTCAAGGGCTACCTCGGCCCTGGCCTGACCTTGGACGAACCGCTGCTGGGCAGCGAAAGCTCCACCAAGCTCCTCTACCTGGTGGACCCCCGCGTCGTCAGCGGTACCTCCTGGATCACCGGCGCCAATGAAGCCGGCAAGCACGTCTATGGCCTGGTGGCCGGACGCGACTTCACCTGGGACGGAGTCATCGAGTGCACCGAGGTGCGCGCCGGCGATCCCGCGCCTGACGGCTCCGGCCCCCTGGAAACGGCCCGCGGCATCGAAATGGGCCACATCTTCCAGCTGGGCAGGAAGTACGCCGAGGCCCTGGACCTCAAGGTCCTGGACCAGAACGGCAAGCAGGTCACGGTGACCATGGGCTCCTACGGCGTGGGTGTTACCCGGGCGGTGGCAGCGCTGGCCGAATCCAACCACGACGCCAAGGGCCTGGTCTGGCCCCGTGCCGTTGCGCCTGCGGACATCCACGTGGTGGCCGTCGGCAAGGGTGAGGACATCTTCGCCACTGCTGAACAGCTGTCACTGGACCTTGAGGCAGCAGGCCTGCAGGTCATCTTCGACGACCGCCCCAAGGTATCGCCGGGCGTGAAGTTCGGTGACGCGGAACTGGTGGGCGTCCCCACCATCCTGGCGGTCGGCCGCGGACTGGTGGACGGCGTGGTGGAGATCAAGGACCGCCGCACGGGTGAAGCGGAAAACGTGGCGGTTGATAAGGCCGTTGACTACGTGGTCAACGCCGTCCGCAACAGCTGAACCGCGGCAGTGGAATTTGGGCTTGAATCCCTCCAACTGACAACGCTGCTCCTGCTGGTGCTGGCCGGCTTCGCGGCCGGCTGGGTGGATGCCGTGGTGGGCGGGGGCGGGCTGATCCAGCTCCCCGCCCTCCTGCTGGTTCCCGGCATCACGCCGGTGCAGGCGCTGGCGACCAACAAGCTGGGGTCGATTTTCGGAACGGCCACCAGTGCCACCACGTACTACCGCCGGGTGGGGCCGGACTTGAAGACGGCCCTTCCCATGGCGGTGATCGCCCTGGCGGGAAGTTTCGGCGGGGCAGTGCTCGCGGCCACCTTGCCGGCCAACGTCTTCAAACCCATCATTGTCGCGGCCCTGATCGCCGTCGCCCTCTTCACGGCGCTTAAGCCCGACGTCGGCGACATCACCGCGCTGCGCCATGACGGCCACAAGCACTATGTGGTGGCCTGCCTGATCGGCGCGGTCATCGGCTTTTACGACGGCCTGATCGGACCGGGCACGGGGTCTTTCCTGGTCATCGCGCTGGTCTCGGCCATGGGCTACGCCTTCCTCGAGGCCAGCGCCAAGGCGAAGATCGTGAACATGGCCACCAACGCCGGAGCGCTGCTGTTCTTCATGCCGCACGGTTCCATCCTGTGGGGGCTTGGCCTGCTGCTGGGCGTATCCAACATGGCCGGCGGCTATCTCGGTGCCAGGACCGCCGTCAAGCAGGGGAGCCGGTTTGTGCGCATCGTCTTCCTGGTGGTGGTGGCCTCCCTCATCATCAAACTCGGCTACGACATCTGGCAGGAAAACTTCGCCTGACCGGGCTCGCCCAGGAGTGGTTCCGGGCCCCTCGTGGCAGGGTGTTGCCAGGCGTAGCATGCAGATATGCCCCGGCGTGATGCTGACTACTCCCGTGCACTGGCAAGGGCCGTGCACCACTCCACCGCCTGGCTGCACAGCCTTGCCGACCGCCCGGTGGGCCCCAGCCGCACGGCGCACGACCTTGGTGCCGCCTTCGGGGGCCCCTTGCCGCGGCAGGGAATGCCGGCCGAAGAAGTGATTGATTTCCTTGCCCGGAACGCAGAACCGGGGCTGATGGCCATGCCCTCCGGACGGTTCTTCGGCTGGGTCATCGGCGGCACACTGCCCGCAGCACTTGCCTCGGACTGGCTTGTCAGCGCCTGGGACCAGAACGCCTGCTTCCGCTACGCCACCCCCGCCGCCGCGGCAATCGAGGAAAGCGCGGGCGCCTGGCTGCTGGAGTTGCTGGGCCTGCCCCGTGAGTCCGACGTCGGATTCGTCACCGGCGCCACGATGGCGAACTTCACAGGGATGGCGGCCGCCCGGTGGCGGCTCCTCACCGACGCCGGCTGGGACCTGGACCGCGACGGGCTGGCCGGGGCTCCGCGCATCCGCTGCTACGTGGGCCGGGAACGGCATGACACCGTAGATCTCGGGTTGCGCTACCTGGGGCTGGGGCAGCCGACGGCAGTAGCGGCCGACCGCGAGGGACGCTTGATTCCTGCGGCGCTGGATGCGGCGCTGGCTGAAGGCGGGGGACCGGCGCTGGTCTGCCTGCAGGCCGGCAATGTGCACTCCGGCGCCTTCGATCCGTTTCCCGAGGCGATCGCCGTCGCAAGGAAGCACGGAGCCTGGGTCCATGTCGATGGTGCGTTCGGGCTGTGGGCGGCAGCAGCACCCGGACTGCGGCACCTGACCAGCGGATACGGGGAAGCGGACTCCTGGGCGACGGACGCGCACAAGACGTTGAACGTGCCCTACGATTGCGGGATCGCCATCGTCCGGGACGCAGCCGCGCTGCGCTCCGCCATGGGCCTGCACGCGAGCTACCTGGTGCATGACGCTGAAGGGCCCGGCGATCCGTTCGAGAAAGTGCCTGAGCTTTCCCGGCGGGCACGGGGCGTGCCGGTCTGGGCTGCGCTGAAAAGCCTCGGCGGGGATGGTGTGGCAGCGCAGGTTCACGGGTTGGCAGCGGCTGCCTCCGACATCGCGGCCGGGCTGGCCGTGCTTGATGGCGTCGAGGTACTGAACGACGTCGGCTACACGCAGGTGTGCGTGGCCTTCGGCGACGACCACACCACCCGCGCGGTCACGGCCCGCATCATCGATGACGGCAGGGTGTGGATGTCAGGTTCCCGCTGGCACGGCCGGGACATCCTGCGGATCTCGGTCAGTAACTGGCAGACGGCCGGAGAAGACGTCGGCACCGCCGTGGCGGCCGTCGGTTCAGCTTTTGCCGCAGTCCGCAGCGGCTGAGCTCACCTGTTGCCGAATGCCTCGCCCGGTTCCGGGAGTTCCTGCGCCGGCGGCAGGTCCGGCAAAGTCCGGCCAGCCAGCGTACTGGCCACCCAGAGCGAACGGGACAGATCGCCCCGGTGCCCTGGCTTCCCGGCATACTCCAGCGCGTTGGCAACCTCCCGCGCGACGGCCCACTGCCTTGCCACCTCGCCGTCCAATGCCGCCGCAGCGCTGAAATCGCTGCACCGGCGCCGCAGTGCTTCGTCCGCCCCACCGGCCGGCAGTTCGCTGATCCGGTTCCACAGCAGCGGTGCCACGGCATATTCGGGTTCGCCGATCATGGGCTGGGGGTCTATGGCTGCGTAGCCTGCCGCCGTCGGCCGTTCGTCCGTCCTGCCCGGCCTGGCCAGGACGTTGAGGAAATGCAGGTCAGTATGAACCAGGGCATCCCGTCCGGACCGCCGTCCCACCGCACCCCGGGTCTGGCAGACCTCCAGCGCGGCTTCCAGCAGCCAGCGGGGGAACGGGCGGCCCAGCTGCTCCCAGTCGGCAGGCAGGTCATCGCTCCACTGCTCGGCGCGGGCGGCAATGTGGTCGAACTCCCGCCACTGCGGCCGGTGGTCCGGGCTGAGGCTCAGCTGCCGCACCAGCCCGCCCCACACCTCGGCCGCCGCATCAAAGGGCACGGTGGCAAGCGAGCTGCCGGCCTCCAGCCGCTCCAGGAGCATGGCGCACGTGCCCGCATCCGCTTCGAGGAGGGCTACTGCCCCCTGCCCCTGCCACAGCTCCAGCGCGTGCCGCTCGGCCCTGGCTTCATCGTGCGGGAAGGCAATCTTGAGGGCCGCCGGGGAACCATCTGCCTGCCGTACCGGTACCACCACGCCGCCGTGCCCATTCCAGGGGACGCTGCCGGCGGGGAGGTCCGCTTCGAGGCACCATTGCTCCAGCCGGCCCTGGATCAGGTCCGGCAGCGAGGCAAGCCACGCACGTCCGGAACTGCTGCGGCTGTATCGGGCGGTCAGGTCCGGCGGGATGGGTACTACGGCTGCTGGCGGATTCATCAGGTCCAGCCTAGGCGCCCGGGGCGGGACTTCCGGCCCGGACAGGGCGGGGCAGCCGGAAATCCTGTTTCTACTCCGGCAACAGAGGCAGCCGGGTCTCGTCCAGGAGTATTCCGGGAACAGCGCCAGGGTCCCCGCCCCAGTGAACTGTCCGCTCTGCGGCCGCCTGCAGCCCCGCTATAGCCCAGGTGCGGGCGGAGCCGTCCGTCAGTGCCACCACGTCTCCATAGGCGGGAAGGGTTGCAGCCTCCAGTTGCGCCAGGCCGGCGGCGGGGGCAGCGAGAAACCCGGGCTCCAGGACGTAGCCCGGCTCCTGCGGCGGCGGAACGGCGCAGTGCAGGCGGCTGGCGGCTTCGGCATCCTCCACCAGGTCCTGGTGCCGGCGCAGGAATTCCGACGCCGGCCCGGCGGCATCCTCGGGCAGTCGCGCCAGAGCCGCCTGGTAGCCGTAGACCGCCTCCAGCTCAGCGGCGGCCAGGGCCGCCAGGGCGCTGCCCGGCGCCGCCGGCCCCGGAGGTGGAACCTGCTCCCCGGACTGTGCCTTTTCACTGACTGCAGCCTGCCTTGAAGGGACCAAGGGGCAGGCCGAAGGTGATCCTGGTGTTGCAGGTGCAGTGGCGCCCGGATCCGCGGCCGGTGCCGTTGACGCTGCTTCAGAGACATTGGGGGTGCCACCTGGCACAGCCCGGCCTACAGCGGCGACGGCATCGGGGCTGCCGGCTGCCGCGGCGAGCTCTTGGGCGGCCAGGACCTGGGCTGTGCCTGCCCCTGCCAGCAGGCGGGCCATCCCGCCGTCGGCCGGTGCCGCGTCCCGGAGCCGCTCCGTACCGCTGGCGGCCAGGGCTGTGGCCAATCCGGCCGCTGTCATCGAGGCAGGAGCAGGGGTCGTGGGGGTGGCGGTGGCTGGCGACGGGGCGGTCGACGCCGCAGCGGCCTCCGGCAGCAGGAGGGCGCGCGCCTGGATGGTCAGCAAGGTCACAACCCGGTCCAGGCCGGCGGCAGCACCGCCGTCGGCTGTCCCGCCGGCAAGCTGAAGTCCCGCGGCTCGGAGTTCAAGGGCGTCCGCAAGGGCGGCCGCGCGGGCCTGCTCGGTGAACGGGGGAGCGGGCGGTTCCGGCGGATCCGCCGGAACCAGGGCGAATCCCAGGCTCAGGACAAGAAGTGCTGTCAGGGAGAGGACGGCGTACCGGAAATAGCGCATCCGCGGGCGGTTTTCCTGGTTGTCGTCGTTCACAACAGACCATGGTGCCACGGCTGAGGGGGATCGCCGTGCACCGTTCTGCCGGTAAAATAGCTACGCTAGTACACACCACATCATCTATAGGGAGGCGGCCGGCATCGTGAGCAATGCAGAAGCCACGGCTTCACCAGACCACACCGGAACGGGCAGGACTGGGACCGCAGCGGCACACAATCCGGAAGCTGCCCGGCTGAGAGCCCTCCTCGAACCCTCGGTCCTGGCCAACAGGCTGTACCTCGAGGACGTGGAAATCAACGTTGCCGGGTCCCACCGGGTGGTCCACGTTGTGGTGGACCTGCCGCAGGAGGAATCGGGCGGCGTAAGCCTCGACGTCATCGCGGACATTTCCAGGGTTCTCTCCGATGTCCTGGACAACGACCCCGCCACGGACAGCCGCCCGTATGACCTCGAAGTTTCCTCACCCGGCGTCGGACGTCCCCTGACCGAACCCCGCCACTGGCACCGGGCCAGGGGCCGGATGGTCACGGTGAACGTCATCCAGGGCGACAATGTCACGGGCCGTATCCAGTCGGTGGACGACGCCGGCGTGACACTCGTGCCGGAGATCGCCGTCAAGAAGGGCATGAAGCCCAAGCAGGGCGACCCCATCAAACTTCCTTTCGACAGGATCCGCAGCGGAAAAGTCGAGATCGAATTCAGCCACCTCAATGAGGGCGGTCTGGAACCTGAACACAATGGACCTTCTGAGGAGGCCTGATGGATATTGACATGAGCGCACTGAGACTTCTGGAGCGTGAGCGTGAAATCCCGCTGGACCTCCTGATCCCCACCATCGAGCAGGCGCTCCTGGTGGCCTACCACAAGTCTCCCGGCGCCTTCGAAAAGGCCCGTGCCGAGCTGGACCGCAAGAGCGGCCACGTGACCATCTGGGCCGTGGAGATCGACGACGACGGCGCGCCCATCGGCGAGTTCGAGCACACGCCGGAGGGTTTCGGGCGCATCGCCGCCAGCACCGCCCGGCAGATCATCCTCCAGCGCCTGCGCGACGTTGAAGACGACAACGTGCTGGGCGAATTCAAGGGCCGCGAGGGCGAGCTGGTTGCCGGCACCATCCAGCAGGGCAACAACCCGCACATGATCCAGGTCAACCTGGGTTCGGTGGAAGCACTGCTTCCGCCGCCCGAGCAGGTTCCGGGGGAGAAGTACATCCACGGCAACCGGCTCCGTGCCCTGGTCATCGACGTCCACCGCGGCTCCAAGGGCCCGTCCGTCACGCTGTCCCGCTCCCACCCGGGGCTTGTCCGGAAGCTCTTCGAATTGGAAGTTCCGGAGATCGCCGACCGTTCCGTGGAGATCGTGGCACTCGCCCGCGAAGCCGGCCACCGCACCAAGATTGCGGTGAAGGCGAACGCTCCCGGGATCAACGCCAAGGGCGCCTGCATTGGTGAGATGGGTTCCCGGGTCCGCGCCGTCATGAACGAACTCAACGACGAAAAGATCGACATCGTCGACTTCAGCGAGAACCCCGCCACCTTCATCGCCAGCGCCCTGTCGCCGTCGCGTGTGAATTCTGTCACCATCACGGATGAGGCCACCCGGTCAGCGCGCGTGGTGGTCCCCGACTACCAGCTGTCGCTCGCCATCGGCAAGGAGGGCCAGAACGCCCGCCTGGCTGCGAAGCTCACCGGCTGGCGGATCGATATCGTCTCCGACGCCGCAACGGCCAAGGAAAGCTGACCCGCTGTCCGGCCGGATCCTGCCACGCCGGAGCCGGCCGGCGGTTCGGGCGGAAGGCCCCGGAGGGGCTAGAATAGATAGGACCGCGCCTTACGGCCGGTAACCGTGTGCCTTGCGTGTGCCCTTTCCCGGATGGGGAGGAGCCCGCGCGTGGCCTGCAGATATGAACGTCAGGACGATTGCCGTGGCAGAAGTACGTACCAGCGGGAGTCAACCGGAACGCACCTGCATCGGTTGCCGGAAGAAGGGGCCGCGGTCTGAGTTACTCCGGCTCGTCGCCGAAGGCAGCGGATCAACCGCTGTCCTGGTGGATGAACGACGCCGGATGGCTGGCCGGGGTGCATGGCTGCATCCCAGCGAACCGTGCCTGGCTCTGGCAGTAAAGCGGCGAGCGTTCGGACGCGCCCTTCGGGGAGCAACCGGAACCGAAGCGTGGAACGCCGGATCACGTCAGGTGCGATCGTCACAGGCGCCACGGCGGCTGCGACACCAACCGTCCAACCTGAAAGCGGGTCAGAAATCTGATGGAAACCCGATGAGTTCCCAGCGATGAGTGCGTAACGATGACAACTTTGTTGCGCTCTGCAATGGGCCCTTCTGCAGCATTCGCGGCTGGGGCCCGCAGTAAGAAGTAGACGGTTCGTGCCTGGCTCGGTGCGGACCGAGACAGGAGAAATGTGGCCAAGGTCCGCGTACACGAGCTCGCGAAAGAGCTCGGTATTACTTCCAAAGATGCAGTGACAAAACTGCAGGAACTGGGCGAATTCGTTCGCTCCGCCTCATCCACCATTGAGGCCCCCGTCGTGCGCAAGCTGCGCAACGCCTTCCCCGATGCTGCCGCCAAGAGCGCAGCACCCGCAGCTGCCCCCAAGGCACCTGCTCCCGCCGCGGAAGCACGTCCGTCAACCCCGGCTCCGGGCCCGGCAGCTCCCAAAGCTCCCGCACCCAAGGCTCCGGCACCCGCAGCCCCCGGCCAGGCAGCTGCCCCGTCGGCTCCGGCTCCCAGCGGGCCGCCGGCACCTGCCGCCAGCGCTCCGGCT
>NZ_AOFD01000021.1 GCF_000332815.1 Arthrobacter nitrophenolicus | reverse complement strand
GGACTCCAGCCCGCCATATCTGGACAAAAACTCTGTGAGTTCGCTAGATGCCGCCAGCAAGTTTGTAGTAGGCGGCGTTCCAGTTCAGGTCCTTCTTGAACTGGCGGATGGTGGTGTCTTCGTCAATGGTGAGCAGTTCGGTTTTGGCGATTTCCGCGAAGTCCTCGAACACGTCCATGCCCACCTGGGTGGACAGCACGGTGTGGTGCGCGGCGCCGGCGGTGAGCCAGGCGGCGGCGGAGGTGGCGAAGTCCGGCTTCGGCTGCCACAGGGCGCGCGCCACCGGCAGGTTGGGCAGCGGCTGGTCCAGGGGAACGACGTCGACGGCGTTGGCCACCAGGCGGAAGCGGTCCCTCATGTCGGACAGCGCGACGACGACGCCCGGGGAGGCATCGGCGTCGAACACCAGGCGGACCGGGTCCTCCTTGCCGCCGATGCCCAGCGGGTGGATCTCCAGCCGCGGCTTGCCGGCAGTCAGGGACGGGCAGACCTCCAGCATGTGGGCGCCCAGGATCTTCTCCGAGCCCGGCTCCAGGTGGTAGGTGTAATCCTCCATCAGGGATGCGCCGCCGGGCAGGTCCCCGCCCATCACCTTCGCGGCGCGGACTAGGATGGCGGTCTTCCAGTCGCCCTCGGCACCGAAGCCGTAGCCCGCGGCCATGAGCCGCTGGACGGCCAGGCCGGGAAGCTGGCGGAGCGCACCAAGGTCCTCGAAGGAGGTGGTGAACGCCGCCGAACCGTTGGCCTCCAGGAAGCTTCGGAGGCCCAGTTCGATCCGGGCGCCGTACCGCAGCGACTCGTGCCGGGCCGCGCCTGCGCGGAGCTCCGGAACCACGTCGTAGAGGTCCTGGTACTCGGCCACCAGGGCGTCGACGTCGGACACCGCGGCCGCGTGCACCGCGTCGGCGAGCTCGTTGACGGACCATGTGTTCACCGCGACGCCGAAACGCAGCTCGGCCTCGGTCCTGTCGCCTTCGGTGACGGCCACGTTGCGCATGTTGTCGCCGAAGCGGGTCAGCTTCAGCGTGCGGACGGCGGCCCAGCCGGCCGCGGCGCGCTGCCAGGAGCCCACCTGCCGGGCAACCTCCGGGTTGGAGACGTGCCCGACGACGGTCTTCCGGGCAATGCCGAGCCGGGACTGGATGTACCCGAACTCGCGGTCGCCGTGGGCGGCCTGGTTGAGGTTCATGAAGTCGAAGTCGATGTCCGCCCAAGGCAGGTCGCGGTTGGCCTGCGTGTGCAGGTGCAGGAGCGGCTTGCGGAGGAGGTCCAGGCCCTGGATCCACATCTTCGCCGGGCTGAACGTGTGCATCCAGGCCGTGACGCCGATGACGGAATCGTCCGAGTTCGCCTCCAGCGCGGTGCGGCGGATGGCGTCCGAATCGGTCAGGACCGGCTTCCAGACCAGCCGGACCGGGACGGCGGAGCTGGCGTTGAGCTGGTTGGCGATCTCCTGCGACTGGGCCGCCACCTGCTTCAGGACGTCCTCGCCGTAGAGGTGCTGGCTGCCGGTGAGGAACCAGACCTCATAGCCGTCAAGGGAAGTGGATGCTGCGGTGCTCATGGGTTCTCCTGGGGAATCTAAGTCTGAAAAGGGTGCTACTGGCCGTAGACGTTCTGGTACCGGGCGTAGAGCGAATCGATGTGGCCCTGGTCGATGGGCTTCGGCTCGCCCAGCTGCCGGGAGATGTGCACCGTGCGGGCCACTTCCTCGCACATCACCGCCGCCTTCACCGCGGAGCGGGCGTCCTTGCCGATGGTGAACGGTCCGTGGTTCTGCATCAGCACCGCCGGCGAGTTGGAGTTCTTGAGCGTCTCCACGATGCCGTGGCCGATCGAGTCGTCACCGATCAACGCGAACGGGCCCACTGGAATCGATCCGCCGAACTCGTCGCTCATCATGGTGAGCACGCAGGGGATGGCCTCGCCGCGGGCCGCCCACGCGGTGGCGTAGGTGGAATGGGTGTGCACCACGCCGCCGACTTCGGGCATGTGCCGGTACACATACGCGTGCGCTGCCGTGTCCGACGACGGCGACAGCACCGGGTTGCCCCACTCGCCGTCGTCGTTTCCCGCCACGGGCACCCCGTCGAGGTCGGTGACCACCATCTGCCCGGGGGTCAGGTCCGTATAGGAGACGCCGGACGGCTTGATGACCATGAGGTCCTTGCCGGGCACGCGGGCGGAGACGTTGCCGGCCGTCCACACCACCAGTTCATAGCGGGTCAGCTCGGCGTGCAGGGCGCACACTTCCTCGCGGATGCGGGCGATCGTCTCGAGGATCGCGCCGCTCATGCCTGCACCTCCACGGCGGCCTGGCCGGAAGCCAGGAGCGAGCCGGAAGCCCTTCGCTGGATGGCCTTGAGCCGGTGCATCACGTCGTTGCTGCCCCGGCCGAAATAGTCGTGCAGCGCCTTGTACTCCTGGAACAGTTCCTCGTAGGCGGCGACATTTTCCGGAATGGGCGTGTACACCTCACCGGGTTCGGCACCCATGGCGGCGGCGGCCTCCCGGATGTCCGCATACTTCCCGGCGGCCACGGCGGCGTGGATGGCGGAGCCCAGCGCGGGTCCCTGGGCGGAACCGATAGTGGAGAGCTGCAGCCCGGTGGCGTCGGCGTAGATCTGCATCAGGAGACGGTTCTTGAGCAGCCCGCCGGCCACGATGAATTCCTTGACGGGGACGCCGGCCCCGCGGAAGGCGTCAACGATGGTGCGGGTGCCGAACGCCGTGGCCTCGAGCAGCGCCCGGTACGTGTCCTCTGGCCTGGTGGCGAGGGTCTGGCCCACCACGATGCCGGAGAGTTCGTGGTCCACCAGCACGGAACGGTTGCCGGAGTGCCAGTCGAGCGCGATCAGCCGTGTTCGCCGATGGCCTGCGAGGAAGCCAGTTCAGTGAGGTACTCGTGGATCCCCATTCCCGCGGCATCCGCAGCCTGGTGGTACTCGGGCGGCACACCGTACCTGGTGAACCAGCCGAAGATGTCGCCGACGCCGGACTGGCCGGCCTCGTAGCCCCACAGCCCGTCCACGATGCCGCCGTCCACCACGCCGCACATGCCCGGTACTTCGCGGAGCTCGGTGCCGTTCATGACGTGGCAGGTGGAGGTGCCCATGATGGCCACCAGCTGGCCCGGGTCCACTGCCCGCGCGGCGGGAGCGGTGACGTGCGCGTCCACGTTGCCTACCGCCACGGCGATGCCCTCGGGCAGGCCGGTCCAGGCCGCTGCTTCGGCGGTGAGATACCCGGCGGCGTCGCCTAGGCGGCCGATGGTGTGCTCCAGTTTGCTGCTGACGAAGTCCTTGAACTGCGGGTTCAGCGCGGCCAGGAAGTCCTCGGACGGGTACCGCCCGTCCTGGTAGATGCCCTTGTAGCCGGCGGTGCAGGCGTTCCGGACGTAGGTGCCGCAGAGCTGCCAGACGATCCAGTCGGCCGCTTCCACCAGTGGTCCATCGCGGCGCACGCCTCCGGGTCCTCCTCCAGCAGTTGCAGGCCCTTGGCGAATTCCCATTCCGAGGAGATCAGTCCGCCGTAGCGGGGCAGCCAGTCCTCGCCGCGCTCGGCCGCGAGCCGGTTGATCCTGTCCGCCTGCGGCTGCGCAGCGTGGTGGCGCCAGAGCTTCACGTAGGCGTGCGGGCGGTTCGCAAACCCGGGCACCTCGTTCAGCGGCGTACCGTCGGCCTTGACCGGCACCATGGTGCAGGCGGTGAAGTCCGTGGCGATCCCGACGACGGCGGCGGGGTCGATCCCCGCGTCAGCGATCGCGGCGGGAACGGCGTTCCGCAGGACGTCCCGGTAGTCGTTGGGCACTTGCAGGGCCCATTCGCCGGGAAGCCGCGCGGCGCCGTCGCCTGCTGTGTCCGCGGGCAGCGCGCCGGTGACCACGGCGTGCGGGTAGTCGTACACCCCGCTGCCCAGTTCCTTGCCGTCCCGGACCCGCACCACAACGGCGCGGCCGGACAGCGTTCCGTAATCCACGCCGATAACAAAGACGTCCGAGCCGTCAACTGCGTTCATTGAAAATCCTCCAGATAGCTGCCGCAGCACTGCGGCCTGCTGTTAATTGTGAGCGCTAACAAGATTGAAGTCAACAGCAAACATTCCAGAACTTGCACACCGGAGCGGGACAGCACAGGGACGCGGCGCTTAGATGGGTAAGGACAGAAGTGACAGAATTTTCCACCAGCCGGGAGACCGCATGGCCAACGCCGAACCACCGCTGCGCGCGGGCAGCCGCTCCCTGGCATGGCTGGCCGGCCCCCTCGCAACGGGCCTGGGCTGGATGGCACATGTGCTGGGGGGAGGCCGTTCCCCGGCCCTCCTTATCGTCGTGGCGCTGGCAGCGTTGCTCGGGATGGCGGCGGCCATGGCGGGGCCGCGGCGGCTTCCGCCATGGGCAGTCCTCGTGGGGGCAGGGCTGGCACAGCAACTCCTGCATCTCGCCTTCAGCGCGCTTTCCTCCGCCAGCGGTTTCGCCCTGCCGGGCCACGGCCACGGGAACGCCACATCCCCTGGTGCGGCAGCGGAGCCGGGCCAGGCCGCGGAGGACCTGCACCTGCTGCTGTACCTGCACGCCGCGGCCGCACTGCTGACCGCGCTTGCCGTGACCCAGTGGGAGAAACTCACCAAATGGCGCAGGCGGGAAGCGCCGGCAGGAGAGGAAACGGACGTCAGGAAGTGAGCGTGCCTCTGACGATGCTGACGCTTGAGTGCGCGGGATTTCCGTCCACCGGCTCGTCCGAGACATCCACAATGGGGTACTCGGAGAGTTCGAGTCCCGCCGGCACCTGGAACGTCCCGGTGTCCGCGTTCATCACGCCCAGGCTGACCAGCCGGGAAAGGTCGGGCGCGATCAGCCACACCTCCTGGTAGCCCTGCGCCTCGTCCTTGCTGAGCTGGACCTCCAGGGTGCGGGCGCCGTCCTGCGCTTCCACCACCCGGGCGGAGCCCGTTGCCGAGAACGATGCCAGCGGGGTCAGCTGGGCCTCCGCCAGCGGCAGTGGCTGGGCCGGCCGGTTGAGCGCCCAGATCCCGCCGAGGGCCACCACCACTGCAGCGGCCGCTGCCACCAGCCAGGTTCCGCTCCGCTGCCACCATGCACGGCCCTTCCTGGCGGCCCGGGCCTGGGATAAGTCTGTTGGCGGGGCAATGGCCGGCGTCGGCGCAGTGGCCGACGGCGGAGCAATGTTCGACGGCGGAGCAATGTTCGACGGCGGAGCAATGGCCGACGGCGGCAGGTGGCCCTGCTGCCCGGCGGCGGCCAGCGGATCCTCCCGCACTGACGCGGAAAGTCCCAGTTCCCGGTGGATGCCGTCCCACACCTGGGGTCCGGGAACGGAGAGCCGGCTGGTGTCCGGCGTCGTTTTCACTGCATCCACGGTGCGACGCAGCGCGGCAAACTCGGAGGCGCAGGCGGGGCACTCCTCCAGGTGCATCCGGCTGACGGCGTCGTCCCAGTCGTCATACAGGGCAAGGAGGCTCAACTCTTCCGGATCAAGGTGCGGCATGGTCTACCTCCAATCTTTTCCTCAAGTGCGTCAGGCTGCGGCGGATGTGGCTCTTGACGGTACCAAGCGGAAGGCCAAGTTTCCGCGAGATCTGCTCATGCGTCAGGTCGTCGTAGAAGGCGAGCTTCATGATGGAGCCCTGGGGTTCGCCCAGCCGTTCCAGCTCCCCGTCCAGCAGCAGGCGGTCCGCCAGGACCTCTGCCGCCTCGGTTCCGGCGCCCGGCTCGTCCGCCATCCCGGCGCCGGCTGCCGCCACCGCTTTGCGGACTTCCCGCGCGGAGACGGACCTGGCATCGGCAATGGCGTTCCGGGTGATGCCCACAATCCAGGCCGGCAGCCGGGCCGTGTGCGGGTTGAACGAAGTCCGCGACCGCCACACCCTGATGAAGACTTCCTGGGTGACGTCGTCCGCCGCCGCACGGTCACCCAGCGAGCGCAGGGCCAGGGTATGCACCAGCGGGGCGAACTCGCGGTAGGCGGTGGCCAGCGCCTGCTCATCACCGGCCAGGAAGGACGCGGTTAACCCGTCTTCCCACCGGTCGGTGGCCTGCCCAGGAAGTGCCACGGAGGACTCCTTCCCGGCTGCGGTGGCGAGAATCACGGCTGCATCACCGCTCATTCAAGGACCGCGGTGACAATCACATTGTCGCTGTAGTCCATCCGCTCGTCCAGCCATGTTCCCCCGCAGGTGACCACTTTAAGCTCGTGGGGCCCGGACCTGCGGAAGAGGCTTCGCCGTCGAATTTGTCCTTGGCCATCAGTTCCACCCGAACCACCCGGTAGGTCAGCGCCGCGGCACCCTCCCGGCCGACCTGGATGGCAGTCCCCGCCGGCACGGACTTGAGCTTCGAAAACGGTGCCCGGTCAGACGTGGTGTCGATGTGCCCCGCAATCACGGCGGTTCCCTCAGCGGCTCCCGGCGCCGGGCCGAACCGGTACCAGGCAGCCTTGTCGAAGGCGTCGGGGATTTCCATGGCACCCTCGGCTGACACCCCGCCCGGAATCACGGGCATGTTGATGGCGGTGCCGGCAACTGTGAGTGACGTCGGGGCCGGCTGGGCCGGGGCGGCCGGCCCCAGGGTGGCGGCACGGACCGGGACGTCCACCGCTGGAGCCTGCGCCGAGGGGGAAGCCGGAGCAACAGTGGGGGCGGGTGGGGAGGTAACGGGCGGGGCTGTGGCCGGCCCGGCTGCCTGGCTGGCAGTGGCCGCCGGATCCGGAGCGGAAGCTGCCGGCGCACAGGCCGGGAGAAGCAAGGCCGCCGCGAGGAAGGCAGCCCCGGCAAAACCGGAAGAACGACGGCGGGACTCCCCTGCCGTCGTCGTGGTGCTGTTCATCTGTCCGCCTTCCCCGCGGCCGCCGAAGGACCGCTGTGGTGTGGAGCTGGTGCCGGCCGCCCGGCTGGAACCGGGCGGCCTGCTTCCTGCTGCAGTTGTTGTGTAGCTGGTTGCTGTGCTGCTCCTGGTTACCGCTGTGCGCGGGCTGCCCCGATGACGCGGGCGGCGCCCAGTCCGGCGAACAGGAGGGCCAGGACTGCTGCGCCGAAGCCAAGGGCGAGAGCGGCAGGTTCTGCCGGTGCCGCTGAGGCATTGGCGGAGCCGTCAAGTGCACCCGGGACCGAACCCGGCGAGGAGTGCAGGCCTTCGATGGTCTGGACGGCCAGCTGCAGGTTGTTGTTGGCCAGGCTGCCCCATGCGTAGACGATGGTGTGCGTACCCTCTGCGACCGTGACGTCCGCAGGTCCGATGACCGGGGTTGTGGTGCCGGCGGCGGCGACGGCTGCCGGGATGGTGCCGGGGTCAAGGGTCAGGGTCTGCTCGTTCGGGTTGGCCAGGTTGGAGATGACGGCGGTGCCGCCGGCCAGGACGTCGACGGCGGGTGCTGCCGCAGCGTGCCGGACGGTCAGCTTGCCCTTGCCTGCTGCAATCTGCGAAACGTCATTGGTGTAGAGGTTGGCGGTGGGGTTGCCTCCGGCGTCCAGGTTGGCCACGGCGGTGTAGTTTCCGTTGGCGGCCAGGGTGACGCTGACGGGCCCGATTACTGCCGCGCTGGCGTCGGCGGCATCCGAGGCAGTGATGGCAAGCTCGTAGGCGCCGGCCGGGAGTGCCAGGGGGCCGGCCAGGGTGCCGGGGGTGAAATCGTCCAGGGTCCGTTCGCCGTTGACCCAGACGTCAACGGTGAGTCCGGGAACGCCGTGCAGCACGGAGAGCTGGGCGTCCCCTTCGGCTGCCTGGGCGGGGCCGGCGAGAGCGATTGCTGCCGCAATTGCCGCTGCACCGGCACCTGCTGTGAAGATCCTGTTGCGCATGTCCTTCTCCTTCATCGGCCCGCCGTGCGGGCGTTTTTTGCTTACACCCCTACTACTGGTGCAGGCCCGGAGTTGGATGCAGATTCATGGAAAATTCTTCGGCAAATTATTTGACCCTGGCGTGCCGGCCCTAGTTCGTCGCGGCCGGCGTCGCCGTGCTGGCCCGCAGCACCAGTTCCGGGGTGACGATGGTGGAGCTGACGGGCGCCCCTGCCTCGATTTCCTTCAGCATGATGTCCATGCAGCGGCGGCCCAGCTCCTCGAAGTCCTGCCGCACGGTAGTGAGCGGCGGGGTGAAGTACCCCGACTCCGGCTGGTCGTCGAAACCCACCACGGAGACGTCGTCGGGCACGCGCACGCCTGCCTCGGCGAAGGCCCGCAGCAGGCCCAGGGCCATCTGGTCGTTGCCTACGAAGATTGCCGTGGCGCTGCGCTCTTCCGCCAGCTTCCGGCCGATCCGGTAGCCGCTGCCGGCGCTCCAGTCGCCTTCCACCAGGAGCCCCTCCGGCAGGTTGGCGGTGCGGAGCGCGTCGCGCCAGCCCTGGGCACGCTCGGCGCCGTCCGTCCAGTCCGGGGGGCCGGACACGTGGCCGATCTGCCGGTGCCCCTGCCCGATGAGGTGTTCGACGGCGAGCCGGGCGCCCCGCCGCTGGTCCACCATGGTGCCGCTGACGTTGCTGTTGCCGAGGGATCCGACGGCCACCACGGGCACGGAAAGTGTCATCTCATCGAGGGCCTTCAGCGTGTCCGAGTGCGGGACCAGCACCGCGATCCCGTCCACGGCCTGGTCCATGAAGTGGCTGATGGCGTCCGCGATGGCCTCCCGGCTGACCTCCCGCAGGGCAGCGATGCTGACAAAGTAGCCGGCGTCGCGGGCGGCATGCTCCACGCCGAGGAGGGTGTTGGCCGGGCCGTACTGGGACAGCTCACTGGCCAGGACCCCGATGGTCTGCGAGCGCCGGGTCACCAGGCTCCGGGCAGCCGTGTTCCGCCGGTACCCCAGTTCAGCGATGGCCGCCTCCACCTTTTCGCGGGTGGCCTTGCTGACGTTGGGGTGGTTGTTGACCACGCGGGAGACTGTCTGGTGGGAGACCCCGGCGACGTCCGCCACGTCTTCAAGACGCGGCATCCTGCCCTTGCTGCTTTTTGCCATGTGCCTATTGTCCCTGCCCCGGACAAAACAGCAGGCCGGAGGCGAACTGCCTCCGGCCTGCTGTGCGGGTGGGCCCTGTGGGGCTCGAACCCACGACCCACGGATTAAAAGTCCGATGCTCTACCAACTGAGCTAAAGGCCCCTGCCGGCCGGTCCAACATAGAAATGTTGCACCTGTCCGGCCCCAATCCATTTCTGGACGTTAAATACTCTAGCGCATGGTTGCGGCGGCTTCGCACGCCCGCCGGGCCGCGCCGTCGGGCCTTTTCCGAAGGGTGCGGGGGCGCTCGTATCCGGCACGGCACAGGAGTAGCGTGGGGGCATGAGTGAGCAAGCAGGACCCAGTAAGTACGGTGGCGCGCCCCGGCACCACAAGCCCAAACCCTTCGCTCCCATCGACTTTGAGCCTTTCGCCGGCGGCGCAGATCCCGCCCGGGTCTCCGAGGCCGCCCACCTTGCCGCCCAGGCGCTGGTCCGCCATGGCCGTGACAGCGATGACCCCGTGGTTACCCAGCGGCTGGTCAAGCTCGCCGATGAACAGGGCCTGGAGGCCATCGCCGAGATGTGGGCCGAAAGCCCGGCCCGTTCGCTTCCGGGTGCGCTGTGGCGGCTCTACGCGCTGCGGGCGGCCACGGTCCAGGACCCCGAGCGGATTTCCGTGTACTTCCGGGCGGGCAGGGACACGGCCCAGGTCTCCAACGTGGTCGCCGGCGCGGCCGAGCCTCCCGGCGCCGAAGAGATGACAGCCATGGCCGACGCCATCCTTTCCGGCGCGTTCGACGGCGAGTTCGACGTCGCGCTGGAACGGTCCGCGGCCTTCTGCCGCGTGGTGGCACTCGGCCAGGCGACCATCGCCGACGGTGCCGAACACGCCAACGAGGCGCACGCGAGCAAGCTGACCCGCAATTCGCACCAGCTGGTCAAGACTGCGGAGGACCTGGAGCATGCCGCCAACGCGTGGCGGCTGGGCGAGCTGGACTGAACCTGCCGTTGCACCTCTCCCCCGACCTTCCGGGCTGCCAGCCGACCGTTCGGGCCGTACTGCCTACCAGGCCCCAGCTGTCAAGATTGACTTGGGAGCGGCATCGTAGAACACTGAAACTGGTGTCGAACCGCGAAACCCCCGGGCTTCAAAACTCAGCCGCCTAGAGCGGCCTACCGCCGAGAGGCGTATCCGGTTCGGCACCATTTTTCTGCCCTTTTCCCGTTTTCTTCCTGTTTTCCCATTTCAAGGGTGCAGTTACGGCCCGGTAGAGTTAGCGTCAGTTGCCTGCCGGGGTCAAGTCACACGGCGGCAATCCCCGCCCTGTACTTTCCCCGGAAACGGAACCACGTGAAGCTGCGCCTTTTTCCCCAGGAGCCCGCCGGGCTGAACCTTCTCTCGCAGATGGCGCAGCAGATTGTGCTGGCCGGGGGCACGCTGGCCGAGATCCTCGGCGTCCCCGCTGCCGAGCATTCCAGGCTGGTCGAGGACATGCACAACCACGACGCCAAGTGCTCCGAACTGCAGTTCGCGCTCCTCACCCACATGCGCACCAGCTTCGTAAACCCCCTCCCGCGCGAGGACATGTACGCACTCTCCCGCTACCTCAATGAAGCGATGGAAAAGATGGACGCCGCCGCTGAGCTGGTGGCGCTGTACAAACTGGACCGGCTGCCCCGGCGCGCCGCGGACCAGCTGGAGATCATCAGCAGGCAGGCCGAGCTGACCGTGGACGCCATGCGCCGGCTGGACAACCTGGACGACCTCGAGGACTACTGGATAGAGATCCTCCGCCTGGCCAAGCGGGCCGAAAGGACCCACCGCCTGTGGGTGGCGGACATGATCACGGACATGAAATGGGCGCAGTACTCCCGCAACCGGGACGTCGCCAACCAGCTGGTGGAGGTCACCAAGGATATGCGGCGGATCGCCACGCAGGTGGGCAGCATCATCGTCAAGGAATCCTGAGATGGTGGAGGCCATCTTCGGCGCGGTGGTCCTGCTGACCGCCGTGTTTGCCTTCCTCAACGGCTTCCGGGATGTCTCGAACGCCGTCGCACTTGCTACCCGCACCCGGGCATTGACCCCCAGTGTGGCTGTGCTGCTGGCAGCCTTCTTCAACTTCATTGGCGCCCTGCTGAGCGCAACCCTTGCTGTTGCGGTCAGCCAGCGCTGGATCACGCTGCCGCCGGGAACGGACGGCCTGAGCATCCTGGTTGCGGGGCTGGCCAGCGCTTCCGCCTGGGGGCTGCTGATGTGGTGGCGCGGCATTCCCGCGTCCTCCACCCATGCCCTGGTGGGCGGCCTTGCGGGCGCCGGGCTGGCCAGCCTCGCCGTGGGCGGGACAGGCGTGGGCGGCGTGGACCAGTCGCTGCTGTTCCAGGTGGTCCTCCCCCTGGTCCTGTCCCCGCTGGTGGCCTACAGCGGGGCGTTCCTGATGGTGTTTCCGGCCACGTGGGCGGCGCGGTACACCCAGCCCAATGTGGTGAACCAGCGGTTCCGCCGGAGCCAGGCCATTGCCGCCGGCGCCGTGGCCTTCGGCCACGGGCTGCAGGACGGACAGCGGGTCAGCGCGGTGCTGCTGCTTGCCCTGCTGGCCGCCGGCTATACCGACGGCGGGACCATCCCTTTGTGGGTTGCACTGGTGTCTGCGGTGATGATTACGGCCGGCACCCTGGGCGGCGGGTGGCGGATCTCGCACACCATCGGCTACAAGGTCACACGCATTGATCCGCTGCGCGGCTCAACAGCCCAGATCTGGAGTTCGGTCATGCTGTTCGTGGGCGCCATCGCCCTGCATTGGCCGCTGTCCACCACCCACACCGTTACTTCGGCGGTCCTGGGCGCGGGCGAGAACCAGCACTTTTCGGTGACCAACCGGAAGCTGGTCATCCGGATCCTGGGGCTCTGGGCCCTGACTCCCGCCGCCACGGCCGCCGCCGCCTTCGTGCTGGCACTGGCGATGTCGCCGCTGGCCGGCTGAGGGGCTTCCCCGCGGCAACGCAGCCCTGTACAGCCCGGCGCGGGTGACGTAAATTCGACAGTACGTCCACCGGCTCTGCCGGGGACAGCCGCCCGCCGGCGCGTGCAGGCCCCGCGGGCGTTCGCCGCTGCAGCCTATCGGCGGCCTGGATGCACATCGCGGAAAAGAGCAGGCATCATGCCCATTCCGGATTCGCGCCGCCCTGCGCCCCAGCCGCGGCAACTCCAATGCGAGACCTGCGGAACCGAACACCAGCTCACCATCCATGCCATCACGGCAATAGGGGTGGCGGGCGGTGACCTTGTCACGGTCTCCTACACGTGCAACGACTGCAGCCTGTTCCAGGAACACCTTGCCTATGCGTCAGATGTCGCGGCCGCCCTGCACCAGGTGCGCTGGATGGCGCAGGTGATCATGTTCGGAGATGACTACATCCATTGCGGTTTCCCCATGGAGGAGGCCGAGTTCGAGATTGAGCGGCTGTGCTACCAGAGCAGCAACAGCGGAACCGGCCTCAGCGCCGTATGCCTGCCCACCCGGGTCCTGCGCTGCCGCTGCGGCTTCCAGCTGGAAGTTCCGGAATAGCCCCGGGACGTCCGCTGCACGCGCTATAGGGCTGCCGGAAAGGCGGGCGGCAGTTCTTCGAGGGCCTCCGCCAGTTCCTCGGCAGTCAGGTTGGCAGCCTTGCACAGCTGGTCCTGCCCGACGCCGGCGCCCGCAGCCTCCCGCACGGCCTGCATCAGTGCCCCCTGCGCGGCATCCAGCTCCCACTGCATGCTCTCAAGGTAGGAGCTGGTGCGCCAAACAGCTGCCAGCAGATCACTGTCCCCCGAGTCCGCAGCTTCCACCGCCACCTGCTCGGAAGCCGTATCCGGCAGCACGGACAGGCCACGGGCGAAGGGGTCCACCGGCTGGGAGGCGAAGGAAGGGCCGTGGCCGGAGCCGTGAAGCTGGTGGCTCCTGGGGTTGCTGGCAATCTGCGTCATGGCAAAACTCCTAAGCGTGCTTATTACTAGCCCTGAAAGTATCTAGTTCAGCGTACTAAATACTTCCGTTGCTGGCTAGCGCATTCTGGGATGCCAGCCTGGCAGCGCTGGCCCGCAGGCCAGCGAGGTCCGCGGGTTATCCGAAGCGGCCGGAGACGTAGTCCTCGGTGGCCTTCTGGGTGGGGTTGCTGAAGATGGTGTGGGTATCCCCCACCTCAATCAGTTTGCCGGGCTTGCCGGTGCCGGCGATGTTGAAGAACGCAGTCCTGTCCGAGACGCGGGCGGCCTGCTGCATGTTGTGCGTCACGATCACCACGGTGTACTGGTCCTTGAGCTCGTTGATGAGGTCCTCAATGGCCAGGGTGGAGATCGGGTCCAGGGCGGAGCACGGCTCGTCCATGAGGATCACCTGCGGCTCCACGGCGATGGCGCGGGCAATGCAGAGGCGCTGCTGCTGGCCACCGGACAGGCCTGAGCCGGGCTTCTCGAGGCGGTCCTTGACCTCGTTCCACAGGTTGGCGCCCTTCAGGGAGCGTTCCACGAGGACGTCAGCCTCACCCTTGGAGATCTTCTTGTTGTTCAGCTTCACCCCGGCCAGCACGTTGTCGCGGATGGACATGGTGGGGAACGGGTTGGGGCGCTGGAACACCATGCCGATCTGTGAACGCACCGTGACCGGGTCGACGCCGGGGCCATACAGGTTGTCGCCGTCGAGCAGGACCTCACCCTCCACGCGGGCGCCGGGAAGGACCTCATGCATGCGGTTCAGGGTCCGCAGGAAGGTGGACTTGCCGCAGCCGGACGGGCCGATGAAAGCGGTGACGGACTTGGCCTCGATGTTGATGGTGACGTCCTCCACGGCGAGGAAATCGCCGTAGTACACGTTCAGGTCCTTGACGTCGATGCGCTTAGACATGGTGTTCCTTCACTTGCTGGGTATGTAATGAGTCTAGGTTTCCGCCCGCCGGGGCGGTAGGGACAGTCCCTGAAGCGTGCGTCAGCGGCCGGTCTTGGGCGCGAAGACGCGGGCGATGAGCCGTGCCGCCAGGTTGAGTATCATCACCAGGATGATCAGCACCAGGGCCGCGCCCCACGCGCGCTGGGAAGACGGATCCGGGTTGGCCGGCGATGTGGGGTTCAGGATCTGGGTGTAGATGAACGTGGGCAGCGAAGCCATCCAGCCGCCGAAAACGTTCGAGTTGATGCTGGTGGCGAAGCCCGCGGTGACCAGGATCGGGGCGGTCTCGCCGATGACCCGGGCGATGGCCAGGGTGACGCCGGAGGCAATGCCGGAGATCGCCGTCGGGATGACCACCTTGAGGATGGTGCGCCACTTGCGGACGCCCAGGGCGTAGGCCGCTTCGCGCAGCTCGTTGGGGACGATCTTCAGCATTTCCTCGCTGGAGCGGACCACCACGGGGATCATCAGCACCGACAGGGCGACGGCCGCCACTGCACCGGTCTTGGTGCCCGGGCCCACAATGGCGAAGAAGAAGGCCGCGGCGAACAGGCCCGCCACGATGGACGGGATGCCGGTCATGACGTCCACGAAGAAGGTGATGGCCCTGGCAAGGCGGCCGTCATTGCCGTATTCCACCAGGTAGATGGCGGTGAGCAGGCCGACAGGAACGGAGATGAGGGTTGCCAGCAGGGTGATCTGCACGGTACCCAGCAGCGCGTGGTAGATGCCGCCCACCACCGGGGCACCCTCCTCCACCGCCTTGTTGTCGTAGACGCCGGTGACGCCGTTCATCGAGGTGCTGAGGAAGCCGGGGGTCAACAGGCCGGGAACGCCGTTGACCAGGACGGTCCAGATCACCGAAACCAACGGAAGCAGCGCCACCAGGAAGGACCCGACCACCAGGCAGGTGGCCAGCTTGTCCTTGGCTTTGCGGGATCCTTCCACGGCGGCACTCCAGGACACCAGCCCGATAGCGAACAGGAGCGCCGAAACGATGCCCCAGCCGAAGGCGTTGAAACCAAGCAGGGCCAGGATGGCCGCGCCGACGATGAGCGCGCCGGCCAGGACCACGTAGGGGGCGTACTTGGGCAGCTGGCCCTTGGTGAGTGCGGAGCGCTTGCTGCGAACCGGGGTAAGCGTGGAGGTCATTTAGTTGGCTCCCGAAAATTCTTTGTGCCGGCTGATGATCCAGCGGGCGATCATGTTCACGGCCAGGGTGATGATGAACAGCACCAGGCCGGCGGCGATCAGGGTGCTGACCTTGAGGCCGCTTGCCTCGGGGAAGTTCAGGGCGATCTCCGCGGCGATGGTCTGGTTGCCGGACTGGATCAGGCTGGCGGTCAGGGCGCCGGAGGAGAGCACCAGGGCCACTGCCATGGTCTCGCCGAGTGCACGTCCCAGGCCGAGCATGACGGCGCTGATGATGCCCGGACGGGCGAAGGGGAACACGGACATCTTGATCATTTCCCAGCGGGTGGCCCCGAGCGCCAGCGCGGCTTCCTCGTGCAGTTTGGGGGTCTGCAGGAAGATTTCGCGGGACAGCGAGGTGATGATGGGCAGCACCATGACCGAAAGGACAATGCCTGCGGTGAGGATGGTCTTGCCCGTGGCAGAGGCCGGTCCCTGGAAGATGGGCAGCCAGCCCATGTTCGCCGCGAGCCAGTTGTAGGCCGGTGAGATTTCCTTGGCCAGGAACGCCGCACCCCAGGCGCCGTAGATCACGGACGGGATGGCGGCGAGCAGGTCCACCACGTAGCCCAGGCCGGAAGCGAGGCGGCGGGGCGCGAAGTGCGAGATGAACAGGGCGACGCCAATGGCGATCGGGGTGGCGATGACCAGGGCGATGGCAGCCGCGATGATGGTGCCGATGACGATTGGCCAGATGTAGGCGAAGAACCCTTCGCCGCCCTGGATTTCCGCGGCCGGGGCGGTCAGCGCCGGAATGGCCTGGACCACCAGGAACAGCGCCACGCCGAACAGGACGGCAAGGATGAAGCAGCCGGCGGCCAGCGCGGCGGTGGAAAAGACTTTGTCACCGGCACGGCCGGCGCCCTGGGTGCTGGTCAGGGAGGTGGCGGTCATTCGACGGCCCTTCGATCGTTAACTGACACTGAATAATGGTGCGTCCAAACCGAAGTTCCCCGCACTGCCTTTCGGCAGGCGGGGAACCCGGTTTTTGGCGCGTTGATTAGGACTTGACCTTGATGGACTCGATGGCCTTGGTGGCCTTCTCGGCCAGCTCGGAAGAGAGCGGGGCGGACTTCGCGGAATCAGCGGCGGCCTGCTGGCCCTCCTCGGAGACTACGTAGCTTTCGAATGCCTTGACCAGGTCAACGGTCTCCTGGCTGTCGTAGGTGGAGCAGACAGCGTGGAAGGAAACGAGCACGATCGGGTAAGCGCCCTCTGCGGTGGTCTTGCGGTCCAGCTTGATGGACAGGTCGTTGGCGGAGCGGCCTTCCACCGGTGAGCCTGCGTCCACAGCCTTGGCGGCTGCCTCGGCGGAGATGGTGGTGAAGGATTCGCCCACCTTGATCTGGGCAACGCCAAGGTCGCCGCCGACGGCGGAATCGTCAGCGTAGGTCACGGCACCCGGGGTGTCGGTGACGGTCTTCACCACGCCGGAGGTGCCCTTGGCGTTCTCACCCTGGAGGCTGGCGGGCCAGACGCCGGAGGACTTGTCAGTCCATACCTCGGGGGCAGCCGCGGCAAGATAGTCGGTGAAGTTGCTGGTGGTGCCGGAGTCATCCGACCGGTTTACCGGAGTGACCTTCAGGTCGGGCAGCTCGACGCCCTCGTTCAGGGCGGCGATCGCGGGATCGTTCCACTTGGCGATCTCGCCGCGGAAGATCTTGGCCACCGTGGCAGCGTCAAGCTTCAGCTCGCTGATGCCGGGAAGGTTGAATGCAACAGCAATCGGGGAGATGTAGACGGGAATGTTGATTGCACCGTCCGGTCCGCAGATCTCCTTGGAGCTCTCGTATTCGTCATCCTTCAGGTAGGCGTCCGTACCTGCGAACTGCGCGGAACCATCCAGGAGGGCCTTGCGGCCGGCGCCGGAGCCGTCCGGGGAGTACTGCACGGTGGCCCCGGGGTTGGCCGCAGCGAATTCGGTCTTCCAGGCGTCCATGGCCGCGCCCTGCGCGGAGGAGCCGATGCCGGTCAGTGTGCCGGTGACCTTGGTGCCCGAGGTCTGGCCACCTGCGGGAGCGGTGCCAGTGGCGTTGTCTGAACCGCAGGAGGTGAGCGCGAGTGCGCCGGCTGCGATAACAGCGATAGCCGCGTGGCGGCCGATGCGGAGTGCCTTCACTTAGATGTACCCCTTCCAGGGTTATTCAGTGCGGGACAGGGACGGAGAACCCTGCAGCGCGATGCGTACGTTGTGTACCTTCATCGAAGTTAAGGGCCGCAGGTAACGGGATGCCCTGCCCAAGGTGAACGGAACATTAACGGCGACGGGATTTTCGCTGACAACTGCCGGGTTCCCATTGCGCAGATCACATCTGCAGTCGTAGGGGGCCGGGTGCAAATTAAAGGCCGCGGGCAGCAAATAGACTGGACGGCATGGCCCCCGCAGCAGGACTCTCAGCAGGCAGGCGGTTCCTGCGCGGCAGGGTCCGCACCGGGCTGATCCGCAGCCGCAATTCGCTGGTTCCGGCCATCCAGATGACAGTGTGCGCGGTAGGTGCCTATGCCTTTGCCGAGTACGTGCTGGGGCATTCGGGCCCGCTGTTCGCCGCCACCTCCTCGCTGATTGCCCTGGGCTTCTCGCGCGAGCCGCGGCTGCGGCGGGTGCTGGAGGTGGGCCTGGGCTGCACTATCGGCATCGCGGTGGGTGACCTGCTCCTGCACTGGCTGGGCGGCGGGATCTGGCAGGCCGCCGTCGTCCTTTTGTTCTCCATCCTGCTGGCGCGATTCCTGGACAGCGGCAATATTTTCACCACGCAGCTGGCGCTGCAGTCGTTGCTGGTGGTGCTGCTGCCGGCGCCGTCCGGCGGGCCGTTCACCAGGAGCATCGATGCCGTCATCGGGGGCCTGTTCGCCCTGCTGGTGACCATCGTGGCGCCCAAGGACCCGCGCCGGGAGCCGCGCAAGGACGTCCGGAAGCTGCTGCATGAGCTTGCGGAGGTGCTGCGTGAATGCGCCGAGGCGCTGGTGGACAGTGATTCCACCCGGGCGTGGCACGCGCTGGTCCGGGGCCGGAACTGCCAGCCGCTGGTTGACGGTATGCGGCATTCCCTGCGGGCCTCGGGCGAGGTGGCGAGGCTGGCCCCTGCGTACCGCCGGCACCGGATGAACTTGACCAGTTGCAGCAGTCACTGGACTTCATTGACCTCGCCCTCCGCAACAGCAGGGTGTTTGCGCGGCGGCTCACCAGCGCCATCAACCACGCGGCGCTGTCAGACGAGGCGACCGAAAACATTGCGGAGGTGCTTCAGGAGACCGCTGCCGCGATTGACGAGCTGTCGCTGGGGCTGGCGGAAACGCACGACGGCGTCCGCCGCGCCCACCTGCGCACGGCCCGCCGGGAGCTCAGCGAAATTGCGCTGCGGCTGCATCCGAAGCTCCTGGAAGTCCAGCGCCTGGAGGGCGAAACGGTGGTGATGCTGTACCGGCCGCTGATGGTGGACCTTCTGGAGGCTACCGGCATGGACGCCCGCGAGGCCAGGGACATCCTGCCTGCCCTCTGACGCGCCCCTACCTGGCCCGCCCCTTTGGTTTAGCCACTCGCGCCCGGAGCTGGCGGGTAATGTCAGTGGCCGCCTTTAGGGTTGAACGCATGGCAACAAAGACTTCCCGGGCGTCCAAGGCGCCCGGCTACAAATGCGCTGAGTGCGGCTGGACCACCGTTAAGTGGGTGGGACGCTGCGGCGAGTGCCAGGCGTGGGGCACCGTTGAGGAGACCGGCACCGCCGTGGCGCGTACGACGGCGGCCACAACAGTTGTCGAACCCGCGCGGCCCATTGCCGAGGTTGATGCCACCACGGCTGCCTTCATGCCCACCGGGATGGATGAGCTGGACCGGGTACTCGGCGGCGGACTGGTACCCGGCGCCGTCATCCTGTTGGCCGGCGAACCCGGCGTAGGCAAGTCGACCCTGCTGCTCGATGTCGCGGCCAAGTTCGCCCGGACAGCCCAGGACGTCCTCTATGTCACCGGCGAAGAATCCGCTGCGCAGGTGAAACTCCGTGCCGAACGGATCGACGCCGTCGCCGAATCCCTGTACCTCTCCGCGGAAACGGACCTCGGCCAGGCACTGGGCCAGGTGGAGAAGATCGAACCGCGGCTCCTGATCGTGGATTCGGTGCAGACCCTCAGCAGCGCGGACGTGGACGGCAGTGCTGGCGGCGTGTCCCAGGTCCGGGAAGTGGCGGCATCGATTATTGCCGCCGCCAAGCGCCGCAACATGACCACGCTGCTGGTGGGCCATGTGACCAAGGACGGTTCCATCGCCGGGCCCCGGCTGCTGGAGCACCTGGTGGATGTGGTGTGCCAGTTCGAGGGCGAACGGCACTCCCGGCTGCGGCTGCTCCGCGCGGTCAAGAACCGGTACGGGCCCACTGATGACGTCGGCTGCTTCGACCTGAACGAGAACGGTATTGAAGGCCTTGCCGATCCCAGCGGGCTCTTTGTCAGCCGCACCAAGGACCCGGTCTCCGGCACCTGCATCACCGTCACCATGGAGGGCCGCCGTCCGCTGCTCGCGGAGGTGCAGTCGCTGCTCGCCGAAAGCCCCAACTCGCAGCCGCGCCGGGCCACCAGCGGGCTGGACAGCTCCCGCGTATCCATGCTGCTGGCCGTGCTGCAGCAGCGCGCCGGAACCCTGCTGCACAAGGACGACTCCTACGTGGCCACCGTGGGCGGGGTGAAGCTCAGCGAGCCCGCCACCGACCTCGCCGTTGCCCTGGCCGTCGCATCAGCAAAAGCACGCAAACCCCTGCCGGTCCGCCTCATTGCGTTTGGCGAGGTGGGGCTCGCGGGCGAGGTCCGGCCCGTGCCCGGCATCAACCAGCGCATCCAGGAGGCGCACCGGCTGGGGTTCACCCACGCGGTGGTCCCGGCCAGCCATACAGGTCCGGGTCCCGTGCCGGCAGGCTTCTCGGTGCGCGAAGTGTCCCACCTGACGGAGGCACTCAGTCTCCTGATCGGGTAGGCCCTCGCCTTCGCCCGGCCCTGTTCTCCACTGCTTCTGCCTTGCGCGGAGCAGCGACGCCCTGCGCGCTGTCCAGGACACAAAGCAATTCCTTGTTCACCGCACGCCGGTTCGCGGGTAGCCTGAGGAAAAGTGCCTTCATGCAGACGGGGGTTTCTGTCTTTGCGCTGGGGGGCGGAAATGAAACAAGCCGGGGAAGCCACTGTCAACGCGGCCGGGCAAGGCACTGCTGCCGCGCCGCCGGACCTGCCTGTTACAGGCCAGTTCGACGGATTGTTCGGCGGGCTTGGCGTCCGCAGCCGAATGGTGCTGAGCCAACTGCCGCTTACCGTGACCGTCGTCTTGGTGGTGGTGGCCGCCGCGGTCTTCAACCCCTCGGCCCTGGATAACAGGCAGTTCCAGCTGGCTTTGCTTGCGCATGCTGCGCTCTTTGCCGCCTGCCTGGCGCTGCCGTGGAACAGGCTGCGTACCGAAGCTTTTGCGGTGATAGCCGTTCTGGACTGCCTGGCGATCGGGTTCACCCGTGAGGCGGGCGGCCCGCCCTTCAACGTCATGAGCCTGCTGCTTGTGTTCCCGGTGGTCTGGCTGGCAGCGCAGCCGCGCCGGTACATGGTTGTCCTGGCGATCCTTGGCACTGTGCTCAGCACGGTGGTGCCTTCCATCGTCGCCGGTTCGCCCCCCACGTCAGCGTCCATGATCCGCACCATCTTTCTGCCTCTCATCCTGTCCGCCGTCGCAGTGACCGCCCACCTGGTAGCCGGAACTATCCGCCGGCAGCGCCAACGGCTGGTGGACAAAGAGAATGCACTCGAAGTGGCACTCGCCGAAAGCGTCCGGAAGCAGCGGCTGTTGGACGCTGTCCTGGGGGCCGTTGGCATCGGTGTCTGGGTGGTGGACGGGAACGGTGGAACCGTCCTGACCAACAAGGCGCTGCAGGCGGACCCGGCGCTGGCCGCCCTTCCCGGAAATGCCGGCAACGGCCTCCTCCTGCCGGACCGCGCAACTTCCGTGCCCGCCGACGCGACGCCCGTTGCCCGCGCTGCCGCCGGCGTCGAGTTCCGCGACGAGCTGTACTGGGCGGGCGGGCCGAAGGAACAGCACGCCTACTCCGTCAGTGCCCACGGCATACCCGCCCGCGACGGGAAGGACGGCGGCGCAGTTGTCACGTTCGTTGATGTGACCACATTGATCCGCGCCCTGGCCGCCAAGGACGACTTTGTCTCAACTGTTTCCCATGAGCTGCGGACACCGCTGACGTCGATCCTGGGCTACCTCGAGCTGGTGCTGGAAGAGCCCGGCCACGAGGACATCCGGGAGGAACTCCTGGTGGTCCACCGGAATGCCGGGCACCTGCTGTCCCTGGTCAACGACCTCATAGCCGTCGCATCGGAACGGGTGGACCTGTCACTGGAAGAGGCAGACCTGGCGCAACTGGTAACCGAAGTGGTCGGAGCGGAGGCTCCCAAGGCGTCCCTGAACGGACTCCGGCTCCACCTCGATGTTGAACAGCCGCTGCCGGCCCGCTTCGACCCGGAAAGGATCCGTCAGGTTGTCCGGAACCTGCTCTCCAATGCGGTCAAGTACTCGCCGGGCGGAGGCCACATCACCGTTTGCGCGCGCAAGAGCGGCGGCAAGCTCACCTGTTCCGTTACCGATACCGGCCTTGGAATGGATGCCGACGAGCAGGAGCAGGCCTTCACCAAGTTCTTCCGCTCGGCCCGGTCGCGGGCAACGGCCATCCCCGGGGCAGGCCTGGGACTGCCGGTGAGCAAGACCATCGTGGAAGGGCACGGCGGCGCCATCAGCCTTGCCAGCGAACCCGGGGAAGGCACCACCGTAACGTTCACCCTCCCGGCGGCATCCTGACCCGCGGGCAGGATGAAGGGGATCATGGTTTCATGGCATGGCTGCACAGCCTTCGCTTCGACCCGATCCCTCCCCTGGTGGCGGGCAGGAATCCGGCCGTGCGGTATTGGGCAATCCGGGATCTTACCCACGGCTCCGTAGGGACGCCTGCAGAAGTCCTCTGGCACCTCCCGGTCCCGAGAGGGATCGTGCGGCGCCAGGGAACTGACGGGTCATGGATTTATCCGGGGAGGCGCCCCCGGGCCGGAACGGACTACAACCTCCTGGAGGCCTACCGGCAGCTCGGGTTCCTCGTGGAGATGTTCGGGCTTACAAGGGAACATCCTGCCCTCGCCGCGGCCGCCGAATTCGTGTTCTCGCACCAGTCAGCCCAGGGTGACCTGCGGGGGATCTACGGCAACCAGTATTCTCCGAACTACACCGCAGGCTTCCTGGAGTTACTCGTCAAAGCCGGGTACCCGGAGGACCCACGCGTGGAACTCGCATTCAATTGGCTCGAGGCCATGCGGCAGGACGACGGCGGCTGGGCCCTCCCACTCCGTACACGTGGAAGGAACCTGGACGCCCTTGGAGAATCGCAGACCATTTCCGCCGACCCCACGCAGCCGTTCTCACACCTCATTACAGGAGTGGTGCTCAGGGCGTACGCAGCCCATCCCCGGCACCGAACCGGCCCCTCAGCCAGGATGGCCGCTGTACTTCTGGCAGGCCGGCTCTTCGAACCGGACGCCTACCCGGATAAGGGGCGGGTCGCCGACTGGACCGAATTCAGCTTTCCCTTCTGGATGACGGACCTCGTCTCTGCCCTCGACACCATCACCATCATCCTGCCCGGCTTCACGTCGGAGAAGACAGACCATGCCCGGGACTGGCTCTCCGGACACCAGGAACCGACCGGTCTCTTCACAGGTCATCTGCTCCGGGACAGGTACCACGACCTTCAGCTCTGGTTCAGCCTCGCCGCCTGCCGGGTCTTGTCGCGGATGGCAGGATGACGTGCGCCCGGCCTCTCAATATACGGCCGGGACAGAGTGGAACTATTGGTGCCGCGGCAGCTGGTCCGGGTCGTCGCGGTGCGAATTGAAGAGCCAGCTGGACACGTCGCTGCGCAGCGCCAGCAGCGGACCGCCCGTGGCGCTGACGTTGCCGGTCGGGACGTAGTATCCCCGTCCTGAGCCGGGGCCGCCCGCAGCACGGTCCAAAGCATCCTGGAGATGCCGCGGCAAGTGGCCCTGGGGGCCCAGGCCACGGAGTTCATCAAGTTCTTCCGGCGTCAGCCGACCCAACACTTCAGCAATATTGGCCATGACGGGTCCCCTTCGAGCAGAGTGCTTGAAGGAATAACCTAAAGCAGCACCGTGAACTGCGGGTTAACACCGGACGGCGGATCCGGAACTTTTTTCGCCGCACCACTGGAGGAGATATGCCGGTACGAAGCGCAGGAATCCTGCTGTACAGAAGGGGGCAGGGCGGGACCGAGGGACTGGAGGTCTGGATCGCCCACATGGGCGGACCGTTCTGGGCCCGCAAGGACACGCACGCCTGGTCAATCCCCAAGGGCGAATACACGGATGATGAGGACCCGCTGGTGGCCGCGCTGCGTGAATTTGCGGAGGAGATGGGTACCGCGGCGCCGGACGCTGACTACCGCCATCTTGGTGATTTCAAGCAGCCCTCCGGCAAAATCATCACCGTGTTTACGGCCGAGCAGGACTTCCAGCCCGGGCAGATCACCAGCAACACCTTTCCGCTGGAATGGCCCAAGGGCTCCGGCCGGATCCAGGACTACCCCGAGGTCGACGACGCCCGCTGGTTCCCCGAGCACGAGGCCCGCCTGAAGCTGGTCAAGGGGCAGATCCCGGCGCTCGATGCACTTGCTGACCATGTCCGCCGTCGGACGTAAAAAAGCCGGTGGCCCCTGCTGGGACCACCGGCTTTCCCAGCACCGAAGCGAGGCTAGGCAGCGGCGAACTCCCGCCGCCTGGCCACCTTGGTGACTGAAACGTCGTCGCCCGAGTACACCATGGTCCGGCCGGCACCGTCGCTGCGGATCACCCAGAAGACGCTGCGGTTGGCGGCGATCATGTCAATGGTTCCGGCGAACACCGCCCCGCTGGAGGTCCGCACCTCCACGTAGTCGTCCCTGGCGAGCTTTGACCAGTCGGGTACCGGCGCGTGGGGAAGTGCCGCTGCCCGCCGGACCGGATTGTGCCTGTACATGCTGCCTCGGTCCTTCCGCTGCTAGAAGTTGCCGCCGTCGGCCTTGACCGCGAGCACCGGCCGGTCCGCCTGCATCAGGATGCGCTGGGCGTGGCTGCCCAGGATGAACTTGCCCACCTGGGTGCGGTGGCGCAGCCCGATGACGATCAGGGACGCGTTGGCCTCCCGGGCCACGTCCAGGAACTCGTCGGCGAGGTCGTGCTGGTACGGCGGCTGGATCACGCGCGCCTCCACGCCCGCATCTGCCGCGCGCCGGGCCGCCTGCTCCAGCAGGACGTCCGGGGCTACCGACTTGTCCACCAGCGCGCCCTCCCGGGCGGAATTGACGATCAGGAGGTCCTCGCTCCGCAGCCGCGCTTCGGCGATGCCTGCCGCGAGGGCCGCTTCTCCGGCAGGGGTGGGAACGAATCCAACGACGATGCTCATACCTTTTCCTTTATGTCCGGCCTGGCGGCTGTTGGGGTGGAGACGGTCCTGCGCTTGGCGATGGCGCTGCGGATGAACGGCAGCACGGCCACCAGGACGAAGACCACCAGCAGGGTGGCCGAGATGGGGCGGCCGAAGAATCCGAACGGGTCGCCGCCGAACGTCAGCAGGGAACGGCGCATGGAGCTTTCGAGGAGTTCGCCGAGGACGAAGGCGAGCACCAGCGGGCCGGGTTCGTAGCCGAACTTCTTCATCAGGTAACCCACAACGCCGAAGACCACCACGAGGGTGACATCGAACATGCTGTTGTTGATGGTGTAGGCACCGAGCAGGGTGATCAGCGCCGTGATGGGCGCCAGGATGGCAGCCCGGACGCGGAGGATCCGGACGAAGATGCCCACCAGCGGCAGGCTCATGATCAGCAGCAGGATGTTGCCGATGTACATCGAGTTCACCACGCCCCAGAACAGCTCCGGGTCTTCCTCAACGAGTCCCGGCCCGGGCGTGACGCCCTGGATCAGCAGCGCACCGAACATCAGCGCCATGGTTGCGTTGGCCGGGATGCCGAGGGTCAGCAGCGGGATGAAGGAGGAGGTGGCGGCGGCGTTGTTGGCCGTTTCCGGCCCGGCAACGCCTTCCGGCGCGCCCTTGCCGAAGCGTTCCGGCTGCTTGGCCCGTTTCTTTTCCATGGCATAGGACGCCATGGAGGCAATGGTGGCGCCGCCACCAGGGAGGATGCCCAGGAAGAAGCCGAGGACGGAGCCGCGGCCAACAGCGCCGGAGGCCTGCTTGAGGTCGCCGCGGGAGGGCCAGACGTTGGCGACTTTCGACGGCGCCTTGGCTGCACGGTGCCGTTCCTCCAGGTTGTAGAGGATCTCGCCCAGGCCGAAGATGCCCATGGCGATGGGGACGAAGTCGATGCCGTCCGCCAGCTGCAGGCTGCCGAACGTGAAGCGGCTTTCGCCGGTGAAGATGTCCCGGCCCACCGTGGCAAGCAGGAGTCCCAGTGCGGCGGCGATGAGGGCTTTGGCCTTGGCGCCGCTGCTGATGGTTGCCACCAGGAGGATGCCCAGCAGGGCGAGGGCGGTGTACTCCGGAGGCCCGAAGTCCAGGGCGAAGCCGGCCACGAGCGGGGCAAGGAAAGTGAGGCCGATGATGGCGGCCGTGCCGCCGACGAACGAGCCGATGGCGGCCAGCCCCAGGGCGGTACCGGCTTTGCCCTGCTTCGCCAGCTGGTAGCCGTCGAAGACCGTGACCACGGAGGATGCCTCGCCGGGGAGGCGGAGGAGCACGGAGGTGATGGTGCCGCCGTACTGGGCGCCGTAGAAGATGCCGGCCAGCATGATGATGGCGGTGACCGGTTCCACGCCGTAGGTCAGCGGGAGCAGGATGGCGATGGTTGCCGCCGGGCCGAGCCCGGGCAGCACGCCGATGAGCATGCCGATGACGACGCCCACCAGGCAGTAGAGCAGGTTGGTCGGCTCCAGGACAACCGCAAACCCGTTAATGACGGGGTTCAAAAAGTCCACGGCGTTCTCCTAGAAGAGGTGGGGAATGGAAGTGCGGAGCGCCAGGACGAAGATGCCGTAGAAGGCAACGACGACGAGCGCGCTGACCAGGAGCGTGGAGCGCCAGGTTTCGCCGCCCAGGAAGCGCATCCAGATGATGCAGAGCACCAGCGCGGGCAGTTCGAATCCGATCAGGGGCATGAGGGCCACCATGGCCGCGAGCGTCACCAGGCCGGTGAGGGGCGCCGTCGACATCCTGGTGAACTTTTCAGCGTCACGGTTGTGCCGGCCGATGACCAGCTGGAAGAGGCCGAGGGCCACCATGGCGCAGCTGATGAGGAAGGGCCAGAGCCCGGGCTGCGGCTTGTCCGGCGTTCCCAGCCCCATCGCGATGGAAAGGACGACGGCGGCAATCCCCACCCCGACCACCACCAGCGAGGACGCCGTGTTGGCCAGGGCCCCTGCCGCAGGTGGCTTCTCCGCTTCCCACTGGGCCGCGAGCTGTTCCGGGGTCAGGTCCTCCAGGGCTTCGCCGCTCCCGGTGCGGGGGGTGTCCCCGCCGGGGAGGCAGCGGTCCTCCCTCCCCCGGCGGGTACTGCGGGTGTTCCATTCACAGGAATCACTTATTTCCGCTCAGGCTGATGTCGTACTTCTCCACCAGCTCCTTGTACTTGGCTGCGTAGCCCTTCCATTCCTCAACAACTTCCTCGCCGGAGAGTTCCTTGGGGGTCAGCATGTTCTTCTCGTTGAACTCCTTGTAGGCGTCCGACTTGAAGGTTTCCTGGAAGGCCTCGAGGAGCTTGTCCTTGACCTCCTGCGGCGTCCCCTTGGGGGCTGCCACGGCGCGGTACTGTGCAACGGGGACGTCGTAACCGGCTTCCTTCGCAGACGGGGTATCCGGCAGGAAGCTGTTGCGGTCCTCGGAGAAGACCAGGAGCGGGGACACCTTGCCGGCTTCAATTTGCGGCATGGCCTCGCCGAGCTGGATCGTGGCGAGCTCCACCTGGTTGCCCATGACCGCGGTCAGGGCGGGCTTGCCGCTGTCGAACGGGATGTCGGTGCCGGTGACGTTGGCCTGCTTGAAGAGCACGGTCTGGGCCAGCTGGCTGCCGGTGCCCACTCCGGTGGTGCCAAAGGTGACGTTGCGGCCGGCGTCGGTGACGTCCTTGAAGCTCTTGAAGCCGGACTCGGGGCTGGCCACCAGGACGTAGTCATCCTGGGAAAGGCCGGCGATGATGTCCAGGTCGTCGATGTTGACAGCTTCATCCGGCGTCACGGCCAGCGGGGTGATGGTGATGAGGGAGGCGGTCAACAGGACCAGTTCCTGCCCGTCGGCCGGCTTGCCGGCCACTTCCTTGGTGGCCAGGGCACCGTTGGCTCCGGGCTTGTTGACTACGGGCATCGGCTGGCCGAGGGTCTTGGAAGCGCCTTCGGCGAGGGCACGGGCAATGAGGTCGGTGCTGCCGCCAGCCGCCTGGCCGACCGTGAGGTTGATGGGCCCGGACGGGTACTCTGCGGAATTGCTGGCGCCGCCGGCAACATTGCCGCACGCAGTCAGCGCCAGCAGCGTGATGGCGGACGCCGCACCCAGGACGGTGCGGCGGGAGGGGAAGTGCTTCATTGGGACTCCTTGATACTGCTCCGGACTGGCCCGGATGGCTTGTGAACCGAATCACTTCGGGCTCGCTAGGTCGAGTTTAGGGAGGAGTATGATGCCTGTCTAAGCCCAGATAAGCATCGAGTAATACCCGAAAGGCATCATGTTTACGTTTGACCAGTTGGCCGGATTCATCGCGGTGGCAGAGGAACTCCACTTCGGCAGGGCTGCGGAGCGGCTGAACATGACCCAGCCTCCACTGAGCCGGCAGATCCAGAAACTTGAGAAGGCCATCGGGACGGAACTGCTGGAACGCGACAACCGGAAGGTCCAGCTGACCCCGGCAGGCGGCGCTTTCCTGGAGGAGGCGAAACGGCTGATGGCATTGGCGGCCCGGGCCCCTGTCACTGCCAGGCGGATCGCCACCGGCCGCTCGGGTGTCCTCCGGATCGGCTTCACGGCAGCCAGCGGCTTCAGCATCCTCGGGCCGCTGCTCGAGGAGGTTGCGGAAATCATCCCGGACGTGGACGTCGACCTCCAGGAACTCGTGACCGGCGAACAGATCGAGGGGCTCCTCACCGGCCGGCTGGACCTCGGCCTGGCACGGCCGCCCTTCGACCGGGACACCTTCGACTCCCACCTGCTGTACCGGGAAGCGATGATGCTGGCAGTCCCGGAGGGGCACCGGCTTGCCCGGCTGACCCGGCCGGTGGAGGACGCGGACTTCAAGGATGAACCGCTCATCATGCACTCACCCACCAAGGCCACGTACTTCTACGACCTGGTGGTGAAGCTGCTCCCCATCCAGCACGCCAATGTGGTGCATACGGTCAGCCAGGTCCTCACCATGGTTTCGCTGGTGGCCGCCCGCCGCGGAGTCGCGTTCGTTCCGCACTCGGCCACGCTCCTGGGGCTCAAAGGCGTCGAGTTCCTCCCCATCGCAGGGATGGATACGGAACAACCCGTTGAGCTGCACGCGATCTGGAACCGCAAGTTGGAGAACCCGGCCCTGCGGCGCCTCCTGCAGGACCTGGAATTCCGCGCGGAGTAGAAGCAGGACCCAGACGGTACGATGCCGTTACGGCATCAATAGATACATAAATACACTTAGACAGGCATGATGTCCGCTGCCTAACCTGAACGGGAACCCAACACCAGCCGCCGCACACGGCGATCACATGGAGGACACACCGTGGCAAAATACACCCCGCAGGAACTGGCAAACACGCTGAAGGACGGCCTGCTGTCGTTCCCGGTGACATCCTTTGACGCCCGGCTGCAGTTCGATGAGGAGAACTACCGCAAGCACCTTGCGTGGCAGGCAAGCTTCCCGGTGGCCGGCCTCTTCGCAGCAGGCGGCACAGGCGAAGGGTTCTCCCTGACCCCGGCTGAATCCGCGCGCGTGGTTGCTGCCGCCGTCGACGAGGTGGGTGGCCAGGTTCCGGTGCTGGCCTCCGCGGGCGGATCCACGGCGCAGGCCATCGAGAACGCCCAGGCCGCCGAGGCCGCCGGCGCCGAAGGCATCCTGCTGCTCCCCCCGTACCTGACCGAAGCGGACCAGGGCGGACTCATCGACATGTCAGCGCCGTCTGCAGCTCCACCTCCCTCGGCGTCATCATCTACAACCGCGCCAACGCCATCTACAAGGACACCACCGTGGCCACCCTGGCTGACCGCCACGAAAACCTGATCGGCTTCAAGGACGGCGTGGGCGACCTCGAACACGACGCCCGCGTCTACGCCAAGCTCGGCGACCGGCTGTTCTACCTCGGCGGCCTGCCCACCGCGGAAACCTTCGCCCTGCCGCTGCTGCAGCTGGGCATGAGCACCTATTCCAGCGCCATGTACAACTTCGTCCCGCAGTTTGCCCTGGACTTCTACCAGGATGTCCGCAACAACGACCGCGCGGCCGTCAACCAGAAGCTGAACGACTTCGTGATCCCCTACCTGGATATCCGGGACCGCGTGAAGGGCTACGCCGTCTCCATCGTCAAGGGCGGCCTGGACGCCATCGGCCGCTCCGCCGGACCGGTCCGTCCCCCGCTGCAGAACATGGCCGAAAAGGACCTGGCGGACCTCAAAGCCCTCATCGCCAAAGTTTCCTGACCGTCCCCCAGACACCCGCTACACAGGAGGAACCCACGTGACCCTCACCGGACACTCCCTGATCGCCGGACAGAACGTCGTCGGCGACGGCAAGACAACCTTCGGCTTCAACCCCGCCACCAACGAGGCGCTGGAGCCCGCATACACGCTGTTGACCGAAGAGCAGCTCAAGGCCGCCACCACCGCGGCGAAGGAGGCCTTCCCGTCCTTCAGCACCCTTGACCCGGAAACCCACGCCGCCTTCCTGGACGCCATCGCGGACAACATCGAAGCCATCGGCGACGAACTGATCATCCGGGCAGGCCAGGAAACAGGGCTGCCCGCGGCCCGGCTGCAGGGCGAACGCGCCCGCACCACCGGCCAGCTGCGCCTCTTCGCGAACGTCGTCCGGCAGGGCGACTTCCGCGGCGTCCGCATCGACCCCGCCATCCCGGACCGCACTCCCCTGCCCCGCGCGGACATCCGCCAGCGCCAGATCCCGCTCGGGCCCGTGGCCGTGTTCGGCGCCAGCAACTTCCCGCTGGCATTCTCCACCGCCGGCGGTGACACCGCCTCCGCGCTGGCCGCCGGCTGCCCCGTGGTCTTCAAAGCCCACAACGCCCACCCCGGCACCAGCGAACTCGTCGGCCAGGCAGTCACCAAGGCCGTCAAGGACGCGGGCCTGCACCCCGGCGTGTTCTCCCTGATCTACGGCCCCGGCGCCAGCATCGGCCAGGCCCTCGTTTCCGACCCCGCCATCAAGCCGTCGGCTTCACCGGCTCCCGCGCCGCCGGCACCGCGCTCATGAAGACCGCCGCCGCCCGGCCCGAGCCCATTCCGGTCTACGCCGAAATGTCCTCCCTGAACCCGGTCTTCGTGTTCGACGGCGCCCTGAAGGGTGACGTCGACGCCCTCGCCGCCGCCTACGTCACCGCCGTCACCGGCAGCTCCGGCCAGCTCTGCACCTCCCCCGGCCTGCTCTTCGCCCCCGAAGGCGAGGCAGGCGACAAACTCGCTGCCGCCGTCGCCCGCGCCGTGGCAGCCTGCGCCGGGCAGACCATGCTCACCGAGGGCATCGCCGGGTCCTGGACCGCCGGAACCGAAGCGCTCGGCAAGGCCGACGGCGTCGAACTCCTCGGCCAGGGCAGGCCCGGCGACACCCGGAACGCCCCCGCACCCACCATCTTCGGCACCGGCGTGGACCAGTTCGTCAGCAACCACGTCCTGCACGAGGAAATCTTCGGCGCCGCCTCCCTGGTCATCCGGTACAAGGACGTCCAGGACCTGCTCAAGGCCGCCGGCCGGATCGAAGGCCAGCTCACCGCATCCCTGCACCTCACCGAGGCGGACTACCCGACGGCGGCGCCCCTGATCCCTGTCCTCGAACAGAAGGTGGGCCGCATCATCGTCAACGGCTGGCCCACCGGCGTCGAAGTGGGACACGCCATGGTCCACGGCGGCCCGTTCCCTGCCACCTCCGACACCCGCACCACTTCCGTGGGCACCCTCGCGATCAACCGGTTCCTCCGCCCGGTCGCCTACCAGAACATTCCCCAGGAACTGCTCCCCGAGGCCCTCCAGGACACCAACCCGTGGCACCTCAACCGCCGCATCAACGGCGACGTGGTTCCCGCCGCAGAGAAAGCAGAGGTCAGCGCATGAGCGGCCAGCCCACCATCACCGGCGTCGAGGTAGTACCGGTTGCCGGCTACGACAGCATGCTGATGAACCTCAGCGGTGCGCACGGCCCCTTCTTCACGCGCAACGTTGTGATCATCACCGATTCGGACGGGCGCACCGGCCTCGGCGAGGTTCCCGGCGGCGAGAAGATCCGCACCACCATCGAGGAGGCCGGGGCCCTGATCAGCGGGAAGCCGGTGGCACGCTACCGCTCGCTCCTGCGCGAGGTGGCGGCTGAGTTCGCGGACCGCGATGCCGGCGGGCGCGGCCTGCAGACCTTCGACCTGCGCACCACGGTCCACGCCGTCACCGCCGTCGAATCAGCCCTGCTGGACCTGCACGGCCAGTTCCTCGGCGTCCCGGTGGCGGAACTGCTCGGCGACGGCCAGCAGCGCACGTCCGTGCCGATGCTCGGCTACCTGTTCTTCGTGGGGGACCACGCCCGCACGGACCTGCCCTACCTGGTGGAGGACGCGCCCGCCGACCGGTGGGAGAAGCTCCGCCGCCAGGAGGCCATGACTCCGGAAGCCGTCGTCGCCCTGGCCGAGGCCGCGCAGGAGCGTTACGGCTTCAGCGACTTCAAGCTCAAGGGCGGCGTGCTGTCCGGCGACGAGGAAGTGGATGTGGTCACCGCCCTCGCCAAACGCTTCCCTGACGCGCGGGTGACACTGGACCCGAACGGCGGCTGGCTCCTCGAGGACGCCATCCGCCTCGGCAAGCGGATGCAGGGCGTCGTGGCCTATGCCGAGGACCCCTGCGGCGCCGAAGGCCGGTTCTCCGGCCGTGAGGTGATGGCGGAATTCCGCCGGGCCACGGGCCTGAAGACGGCCACCAACATGATCGCCACGGACTGGCGGGAAATGTCCCATGCCATCCGCAGCAACGCCGTGGACATCCCGCTGGCGGACCCGCACTTCTGGACCATGCACGGCTCGGTCCGGGTGGCCCAGCTCTGCAACGAGTTCGGCCTTACCTGGGGCTCGCACTCCAACAACCACTTCGACATCTCGCTGGCCATGTTCACGCACACCGGCGCTGCGGCTCCGGGCGGGATCACGGCCCTGGACACCCACTGGATCTGGCAGGACGGCCAGGGCCTCACCAGGGAGCCGCTGCAGATCAAGGGCGGCGCCATCGAGGTGCCCGATGCCCCGGGCCTGGGCATTGAACTGGACCGGGACGCCCTGGACAAGGCGCACCAGCTGTACCTCGAGCACGGCCTGGACGCCCGGGATGACAGCATCGGCATGCAGTACTACATCGAAGGCTGGTCCTTCGACCCGAAGCGGCCCTGCCTCGTTCGATAGAAACCTCCGCCGGCAGCTGTCCGGTAAAGTAGTGGGGTCCGCTGTGACGGGCCCCACTGCTTTCCTGCGCCCGCGGCCGGCCTGCGTTACCCAAACCCCCAAAGGAAACATTCAATGATGTCTGTGGACAATGCTGTCTCGGACGTGGCCTCGGCCACGAAAAAGTTCTTCAAGCGGGTGCTGCCCATCATGCTGGTCATGCTGGTCTGCAACCAGCTGAACCGCTCAAACATCGGCTACGCCCAGGACCACCTCCAGGCTGACGTGGGGATCGGGGCAGCTGCCTACGGCTTCGGCGCCGGACTGTTCTTCATCGCCTACGCCATCTTCGAGCTCCCCAGCAACGTCATGATGGAAAAGTACGGTGCCAAGGTGTGGCTCACCAGGATCATGATCAGCTGGGGCACTGTTTCCTTCCTGATGGCCTTCGTGCAGAACGAAGCCATGTTCTACGTCCTGCGCTTCCTGCTGGGCGCCGCCGAGGCCGGTTTCTTCCCCGCCGTCATCTTCTACTTCGCCCGCTGGGTCCCGGCCGGGCAGCGCGGCAAGGCCACGGCCATCTTCATCGCCGGGTCCTCCATCGCCGCGGCGATTTCGGGCCCCATCGCGGGGATGCTCCTCAGCCTCCACGGCGCCCTGGGCCTGCGCGGCTGGCAGTGGCTGTTCGGCTTTGAAGGCGCACTGTCCGTTGTGGTGGGCTGCGCAGTGTTCTTTGTCCTGGATGCCACAATCAGGGACGCCAAGTGGCTGTCCCCGGCCGAGAAGGACGCACTGTCAGCGGCAATCGCCGACGAGGACGCCCGGCACGCCAAGGCCGGCGCCGGCACGGCGAACCGCTGGAAGATGCTCCTGAACCCGCAGATCCTGCTGCTGTGCGGCATCTACTTCTCGGTGCAGCTGTCCATCTATGCCAACACCTTCTGGCTGCCCAGCATCATCAAGCAGATCCCCGGCACCACGGACCTCACCGTCGGATTCCTGTCCTCCATCCCGTGGGTCTGCGCCGTGTTCGCCATGTACTTTGCCGCCAAGCTGCAGGACAAGGCAAAGTCCAAGCGCCCACTGCTGGTGGTTGCGCTCCTGGTGGCCGCCGTCGGCACCTTCGCGGCCGCCGTCGCATCGCCGGTCATGGCCCTGGTGTTCCTGGCCATCGCGGCCATGGGCTTCAAGAGCGCTTCTCCGCTGTTCTGGACCATTCCGCAGTCCGGGCTGCACCCGCTGGTCCTGGCCCCGGCGATCGCCATCATCAACTCGCTGGGCAACCTGGGCGGCTTCGTTGCACCTTTCGGCTTCGGCATCATCAAGGAACAGACGGGCAGCGTCATCCCCGGCCTGTTCGCCCTGGCCGCCGCATCCACCATCGCTGCCGGCCTGGTCTACTTCCTGAAGGAACGCCGGACCGACGGCGGCGAGGTTGCCCAGGAGGAGCGTGTCCTGGAGGCTCCGGTTCCCAGCCGGGCCTGACGCGCGGCTCTCCACGCCCGCCCGCTACATCCAGATCGCCGGAACGGTGCCGGGTACCTGAAACGTCTCTGTGTCAGGTTCCGGCGATTCGGGCGTTTTGGCTACGAGCCCGTGATGACCAGGGCGACGCTGTGCCCGCCGAAGCCGAAGGCGTTCACCAGGCCGGCCGGGGAATAACCCGGCCGGAGGGTGTGGACGTCTTCGGTGACGACGTTAAGGTCCACTTCCGGGTCCAGTTCTTCGACGTTGAGGGTCCCCGGCAGCTGGCCGGTGCGCAGCGCCTCGAGGACCACGACGGCGGCCAGCGCACCTGCGCCGCCCAGCAGGTGGCCGGTGTGCCCCTTGGTGGAGGTCACCGGCACGTCCGCGCCAAAGATCGCGTTGATGGCCTGGCCTTCCAGCCGGTCCCCCACGGGGGTGGACGTGGCGTGGGCATGCACGAAGCCGATGTCCGCGGGCTGCATACCGGCCGACTCCAGGGCCTTCTGCATCACACGCCGCTGCATGGCCGGGTCCGCCGCCACAATGTCGTTGGCGTCGGAAGTGACTGCTCCGCCGGCCACCGCACCCAGCACCGCCGCGCCGCGGGCACGCGCGTGCTCCTCGCTCTCCAGCACCACCACGCCGGCGCCCTCGGCCAGCACGAAACCGTCCCGGCCGCCGTCGAACGGGCGGGAGGCGCGCTGCGGCTCATCGGAGCGGGTGGACAAGGCGCGGATCTGGGAGAAACCGGTAATCACGAGGTCGTTGACGGAGGCGTCCACGCCGCCGGCAATCACGACGTCGGCCGCGCCGGAGCGGATCATCTCCGCCGCCTGCACAATCGCCTCGGCCCCGGAGGCGCAGGCGCTGACCGGCGTGCGGGCGCCGCCGCGGGCGCCAAGGTCGATGGACACCCAGGCCGCCGGGCCGTTCACCATGAGCCGGGTCAGGGTGTGGGGCGACACCTTGCGGGGCCCCGACTCCGCCAGCGTGCGGTCCTGTTCAAGGGTGGAGCCGAGGCCGCCGTAGGCGGAGCCGATCACCACGGCAAACCGTTCGGGGTCCACCTCGGGCGTACCCGCCTGGGCCCACGCTTCGCGCGCGGCGATGAGCGCCAGCTGGCCGCAACGGTCCATCCGCTTGATTTCGCGGGTGCTGAGATGGCCGGAAAGGTCGGCAGGGGCCTGGCCGGCGATCTTCACCGGAAGCTGCTCCGCCCAGTCGGCGTCCAGGGCGGCAATGCCCGATTTTCCGGCCACAAGGGCGGCCCAGGTGTCGGCAACCGACGAGCCGAGCGGGTTGACGGTACCGGCGCCGGTCACCACGGCGCGGACAGGTGATGGGTTCGGGGTCATGGTGCCTTACTTCGCGGGGTTGTGCGTGCCGATGGGCACCAGGGTGAGGTCAGAGTGGTTCTTTTCGATCCGCCGCAGCGCCCAGACGTCGTTGAACAGGGCGAGGTATTCGCCGTCGGACCGCAGCAGCACCTCGGCGCCGGGCACGTTGGCAAGCGCGGGCATGGCCTCCGCCGTCGAAATCCTCGCCAACGAGTAGGGCAGGCGTTCCAGGCGCATGGGGGCACTGAAGTCGTGCGCCATGCGGTCCTCCACCACCTCGAACTGCATGGGGCCGACGGCGGCAAGCACCGGCGCCTGGTCCCCGCGGACGTCGGAACGGAGCACCTGGATGACGCCCTCGTGCTCCAACTGCTCGATGCCGCGGCGGAACTGCTTGAACTTGGAGGGGTCCTTGGACCGCGCCACCTGGAAGTGTTCCGGTGCGAACAGCGGGATGGCGGGGTACTCCACCGGCTCCTCGAGGAACAGGCTGTCGCCGACGCGCAGGGACGAGGCGTTAACCAGTCCCACCACGTCGCCCGGGTACGCCTCGTCAATAACTTCGCGTTCCCGGCCGAACACCTGCTGCGCGTACTTCGTGGCAAAGGACTTGCCGGTGCGGGTCTGGGTAACCACCATGCCGCGCTCGAACACGCCGGAGCAGACACGGATGAAGGCGACGTGGTCACGGTGGGCCTTGTTCATGCCGGCCTGCACCTTGAACACGAAACCGGAGAACGGCGATTCGACGGGCCGCGGGCTGCCGTCCACGTCCGGCCGCGGTGCCGCCGGCGGGGCGAAGTCCACCAGCGCGTCCAGCAGCTCCTTGACGCCGAAGTTGAGCGCGGCGGAGCTGAACAGGATGGGGGTTGCCTTGCCGGCGTGGAAGGCGTCGACGTCGAATTCCAGGTTCGATTCGATCACCAGGCCGGCCTCGTCCACGGCGTCGGACCAGTTGCTGCCCTGGCTTTCCGCGGCTTCCTCCGGGGTGAAGTATTCGGTGATGGCGATCTGCGCGCCGGCATTGTTGCGCTGGAAGCGGGCGAAGCGGTCGTTGCGGAGGTCCCAGACGCCGCGGAAGTCGCCGGAGATGCCGACGGCCCAGGTCAGGGGCATGGGCTGCAGGCCGGTGCGTTCGGTGATCTCGTCCATCAGGGCCAGCGCATCCAGGCCGGGCCTGTCCCACTTGTTGATGACGGTGATGATGGGCAGGTTGCGCTGCTTGCAGACCTCGAACAGCTTCATGGTCTGGGTTTCCAGGCCCTTGGCGGCGTCCACCAGCATCACGGCGCAGTCGACGGCGGCGAGCACCCGGTAGGTGTCTTCGGAGAAGTCGGCGTGGCCGGGGGTGTCCAGCAGGTTGATGACCGTATCCCGGTAGGAGAACTGCAGGGCTGCGGAACTGATGGAGATGCCGCGGTCCTTTTCCATCTGCATCCAGTCGGAGACCGTTTCCTTGCGGTTCGCCTTGCCGCTGGAGGCGCCGGCGGTGCCGATGACCTTGGCGTGCAGCGCGAGCGCTTCCGTGAGAGTGGACTTGCCGGCGTCGGGGTGCGAGATGACAGCAAAGGTCCTGCGGCGGCCCGCCTCTTTGTGAATCGCGGAGATCCGGGCGGGGGTCAGGACATCTTGGGACACGGTGCTACTTTCGCTGCGGTTGGGATTGCCCAGGCGCTGGCGGCGCCTTTCAAAGCACTGCACTCCAGGCGCTGCGCTTCACGGAACGGCGGGCCGCGGGGCCGGTGGACGGGCCGGCGGACAGCCAAGGTACAAGTTTATCGCAGTGCCGCAAACCGGTTCCGTGCCCGCTTAACGCCCGTGAAACCATTCGTTCAAAACCGGGAAACGGCGGGCGGTTAGCGTGGCCCCATGACGACGCAGGGCAAGCTGTTTTTCGATCCCCTTACCACCGGCCCGGACTCCGCACGGGACCAGGACCGCAATGCAGGCCGGGGCGCGGCCGACGGCCGCGGCAGGCAGACGGTAGCGGAGCTGAAGGCGCTGCGGGCTGCATCGCTGACCGCCGTCAGCAAGGATCTGCAGCGCATGCTCCGGGAGCGCGCACGCTAGCCAAGTGCCTGACGAAGCTGCGGTAGCGGCATGATGTGTCCATGCGCAGCATCGAACTGGTTTTGGACGCCTCCTCCGATTCCCTCATCAGGGCCGACTGGACAAGGCTCGCCGCTGCGGGCGTTCCCAGCCAGGCGGGCCATACGTCACCCAGCAACAGCCCGCACATCACCCTTGCCGCCGGCCCGGACCTGACGGTGCAGTACCTGACGGTGCAGGACCCGACGGTGCCGGACAACGCCGATGACCTTTGGCAGGGGCTGCCGCTGGCCCTCGAGTTCTCCGGTATCCAGGTTTTCACTTCCGGGGCGGGCAAGTATGTCCTTGCCCGCTCGGTTGTGGTCACGGCTGCGCTCCTTGACCTGCACCGGGCCCTCCACGAACGGGTGGCCGGTGCGCTCCCGTTGACCATGCCTGATGCCTGGACACCGCATGTCACCCTCGCCCGCCGGGTTCCCGGGCATCTCCTGGGGACGGCACTGGACCTGCTTGAGTTGCGCGGGGAGGGCCAGTGCACGGCCGCCCGGCACTGGGACAGCACCACCAGGACCATCACCTCCCTGGGACCCTTCGGCCAGGAACTTCCCCGGGTCCCGGGCTAGCCAGAGAGCAAAGTGGCCGGTTCCGGGCTGCAGCACGGACCGGTTTGGCGGTACTTCCGGGAACCCCCTAATGGGGCACTTTGGGGCTTGCCCGTGCGGAAGTTGGAGTTCTTGCCCCTATCATTGAGCTTGCGGGAAAATGAGCACTTTTCATCCTGCCGGCGACGTGCGGAAAGCCGGCATCCTGCGGGCGGCGGTCCGCACCTTTGAAGGGAATACCTATGGCGCGGAGCCCCGAAGAATCACTCAGGGCGACTCTGGGCAGAGTGGCACCTGGGACTCCCCTTCGTGACGGACTGGAGCGCATCCTCCGCGGCCGGACCGGGGCGCTGATCGTCCTGGGGTCGGACCGCACGGTGGACTCCATCTGCTCCGGCGGCTTCGACATCGGCATCGAGTTCTCCCCCACCCGGCTGCGTGAGCTCGCCAAGATGGACGGTGCCATCATCTGCGACCGGGACGCCGGGAACATCCTCCGCGCGGCCGTCCAGCTGGTGCCCGATTCCAGCATCGAGACCCAGGAGTCCGGTACCCGGCACCGCACCGCCGAGCGTGTTGCCATCCAGACCGGTGTTCCGGTCATCTCCGTCAGCCAGTCCATGCAGATCATCGCGCTGTACGTGAACGGCCTGCGGCATGTGCTCGAGGGCTCGGAGAAGGTCCTGGCCCGCGCCAACCAGGCCCTGGCAACCCTCGAGCGCTACCGGTCCCGCCTTGACCAGGTGACCAGTTCGCTGTCCGCACTGGAGATCGAGGCGATGGTGACCGTCCGGGACGTGGCGGTTACCCTGCAGCGGCAGGAAATGGTCCGCCGGATCTCCGAGGAAATCTCGCAGTACGTCCTGGAACTCGGCGAAGACGGCCGGCTCCTGTCCCTCCAGCTCGATGAACTGACAGTGGGCCGTGGACCGGGCAGCGACGTCATCATCCGCGACTACGCCAGCCCGGACGCCTCGCCGGAGGACATCGAAAAGGCCGTCAGCGCGCTGGTCAATCTCGGCCCCACCGAGCTGATCGACCTGGGAAAGATTTCGGGCATAGTGGGGTTCGCCGGCGGCGAGGCAAACCTCGACGCCGTGGTCCAGCCCCGCGGCTACCGGCTGCTGTCCGGCCTGAAGGCGGTCCCCAAGGCTGTTGCCGACCGCCTGGTGGACCACTTCGGCGGTCTGCAGTTCCTGATGGCCGCCACCATTGACGACCTCATGACCGTAGACGGCATCGGCGACCAGCGCGCACGCACGGTCCGTGAGGGCCTGAGCCGGATGGCTGAAGCCAGCCTGCTGGACCGGTTCCTTTAAAGGCACCCCCGGCACGTCTAAAGGCACACCGGGCACGTCAGTTCAGCTGGAAGACGGCCTTCGGGCTTGCCTTCGACCCCAGCTTGGCCGTGAAGATGTAGTACGCCCCGCCGGCGCCCGGTTTGGCGTCCACCACCTGGCACCCCTCAACGCTCCGGTTCCGGGGCCAAGGGAAGTTCGCGGTTTCGCTGGCGCCCGGAGCGATCACCTTCACCAGGTCCTCGCTGGCTGCCTGGCAATCCCTGGAAGAGAAGACCCGGTCCGGGCCGCTGGTCACCAGGAACTCCATTTGCGAGGTGCCGATGTTCACCTGGCAGGGCACCTCTCCCCCGTTCGTCACCTTGAGGGTCAGCAGCGGGTTTTCGTCGGGCCCGTAGGCAGCCTTGTCCGTGGACGCGGAGACCGTCACGAGGTTCTGGTTGCAGCTTGGCGTTGCAGAGGCGGTGGGCGTGGGGGCGGCTGAGGCTGACGCAGATTCTGTTGGCGGGGCGGAGGGAACGGCGGAAGCAGCACCGCTTGCCGGATCAGTGGACGAGGCCTGCTCCGAGCCCCCGGTGAAGGCTCCGGCCAGGGCAAACCCGCCCACCACCATGGCCAGGACCATCAGCAGCGCACCGCCAACCACCAGCCGCCGCCGGCGGTACACGGCTGAGCTGGGCTTCCGGACGCTGCTGGAGCCGGAGGCCGATGCCTTGCCGCGTGCTGATGAAGTGCCCTGCTTGCCCATCCTTCTAGGCTAGGGAACCGCCCGGGTTCTGCCTTGCCACCACGCCGCCGGGCAGCCATCGGTCTGGTCACATCCGGTTTCCGGCCTTCGAAACGCATCCATTACAGTGTTGGCATCGACACCAAGACTCCCGCTCCAGCACCCCCCGCCGCCGTGCCTGGCGCCGCGGACGGGCTCCAGCAGCTCCACGACAGCATCACCGGCTGGTTCGCCGAGACCGCCCGCGACCTTCCCTGGCGGGACCCGTCGTGCTCCCCCTGGGGAGTCCTGGTCAGTGAAATCATGCTGCAGCAGACTCCCGTGGTCCGGGTTCTGCCCGTCTGGCACGAGTGGCTTGAACGCTGGCCCACTCCCGCCGGCCTGGCGGGCGAACCGGCCGGTGAAGCCGTACGCGCGTGGGGCAGGCTCGGCTATCCCCGCCGCGCGCTGCGGCTGCACGCTGCTGCCGCAGCGATAGTCAGCGAGCATGCCGGCAAGGTCCCCGACACCTACCCGGAACTGCTCGCCCTCCCCGGCGTGGGAAGCTACACGGCGGCCGCCGTCGCGGCTTTCGCCTACGGCCGCCGCGAAACCGTGGTGGACACCAACATCCGCCGGGTCCAGGCCCGCCTGGTGGCCGGGTCCGCCCTGCCTGCACCCGCACTGACCGCCGCCGAGATGCGCCTGGCGGCGTCGCTCCTGCCCGACGACGACGCCACCTCGGTCCGCTGGAACGCGGCAGTCATGGAACTGGGCGCCCTGGTCTGCACTGCCCGGGTGCCCAAGTGTCCCGCGTGCCCGGTGAAGGACTCCTGTGCCTGGCTCGCGGCCGGTGAGCCGCCGCCGTCGTACGTTCCCAAGGGCCAGGCCTGGCACGGTACCGACCGCCAGGTGCGGGGAGCCGTGGTGGCGGTGCTGCGCCTGGCCGAGGCCCCTGTGCCGGCCGAGATGTTCCATCATGCCCCGGCCGACCTGGGCTTCGCGCCGGAGGGTATCGGCGTGCCGCTGGCCGCGCTGCACCGGCTGAACCCGCCCCCGGAACAGCTGGAGCGGTCGCTGGCGGGGCTGCTGGCGGACGGCTGGCAGAACTGCACGACGGCGGCTACCGCCTGCCTGCCTGACGCCCGCCGGCACGGTGCGGCCGGCAGCGGTGCATCCGAATCATGCCCGGGATGGCATACTTTCTGGTGACCGGAACCGGGGGATGCATGCGAATCATCTTGTACGTTGTGTGGGCGCTCTTCGTCGCCGCAGCTGCCTTTGCCATGGTTCACGCTGCGCGGAAGACCCGGCGGCAGGAGCAGCTGATGGCAGTCTGGCCCAAGGCCCAGGCAACTGTTACCGGCAGCGTTCCCGGCTGGACCAGCGGCGGGGGCGGCTCAAGCCGCAGCCGGCGGTTCTTCCCCACATACCAGTTCAGCGATTCCGCCGGGACGCTGTACACCGGCAAATCGGAAATCTCCCGGGCGGCAGAGCCGGTACCCGGATCCCTGATCGAGGTGGCCTACAACCCGGACAATCCGAACGAATCACTGCAGGTCTCCCCGGTGCCCCGGACCACGCTCGGCTGCCTGGTCCCGTTCTTCGCCGTCTTTGCCCTTGCGCTGTTCTGGTTCATCAGCATCTTCCCGCTCGACTGACGGCGCCTTCGGTCTCCTTTCGGGTGTCAGCAGCGTCCGGGCCATAACAATGGCGGTACCACTTGCCGCCTTCAGGCCCACCCGGCCCCGGCTCCGTCCTACGCTGAAGTATGCGCAGGCAGGGACTGCTTTTGGCTTTGGTGACGACGGCGGGGCTCGCCTCCGGCTGCGGACCGGGCGCGGTTGCCTGCCCGGCCATAGCCCAGGCCACGGTGGTCTCCGTTACGGTCGCCGCGGACTACGTCCCCCACGTCGGCTCCCTCCATCTGAAGGCCTGCCAGGACGGCACCTGCAAGGAAGCCGACGTCGAACTCCAGCCCGGCAGCACCTCGATCGACCAAGGCTGCACCCCGGAGGGCGTCTGTTCCGCCACTGCCTCGCCGGACGGGACCAAGGTGGGGATGCTCATGCTGGACACGCTCACGGAATCACTGATGACTGTGACGTCCTCCGGACATGCGGCTGACGGATCACTGCTGCCCGTGCACACCCTGGAATTCCGGCCGAAGGCCAACTATCCGTTCGGGGTGCAGTGCGGAAAATTCATCTCCGCCTCCGTGACCCTGGACGGGACGGGCCTTCGCGAACGGAGCTGAGGGCTAAGCGGCCGTGGTGCTGTCAGAACAGCGCCGGCTGGCTGAAGGGCTCGTCAGCCCTGCCCGGATCCGAAGATTCGACGCGCCATTCGAAACCGAGATCCGCGAGCAGATCCTCCACAGACATCTGCCCGTCAAGCACTTCAATTGCCGGGTAGCTGCCTTCGGGATCCTGCCGTTCCATGCCATCGAGCTTATTCGCAGGAGCCGGTGAAGCCTTTCGGAACACACCGCATGGCAGCGATTTGGCGGGCGCTACGGCTCGCCGAAGCCCGCCTGCACAAGCCCGCCCACGTAGTTCACGGCACGTTCGGCATCCACTCCCCGGGCTTCCACGTGCAGGACGGATCCCTTGCCTGCTGCCAGGGTCATGAGTGCCGTCATGGATGCGCCGTCCACTCCATTGACGGTTACTTCGGCATCCAGGGCGGACAGTCCGCCGGCGATCTTTGCGGCAGGCCGGGCATGCATGCCTGCCTGGTTGATGAGCTCGAAGTCGCCGGTAAAGTCCGGGCCCTGCCCGGTGACGGACCCTTCCGAGACCTCCCGCTGGGGCGGCGGCCCGGAATTCTGCGAGGGTCCGCGGACAGCTTCCGCCGCACGCTTCACCGCCTGCACGTCCGCCCCGCCCTGTGCCGCCACGGACGCAGCCACCAGTCCTTCCACCAGCGGGGCGTCGGCCAGCAGCACGCCCGCCGGATCTTCGGCGAACTCCAGGGCGGATTCCGCTGTCATCACCGCCGACCCCAGGTCCGTGAGGATCACCGTGCCGTCACCGCCTGCTGCATGGTCCAGGGCAGCGAGGACTTTTTCCAGGCTGGTGCCGATCCTGCCGTCGGCGGTGCCCCCGGCTGTCAAAACCAGGACGTCGGGTGCCATCTGGGCGGCCAGTTCCGCGGCGCCGTCGGCAATGTTTTCACTATGGGACACCACCACAATGCTGACCGTCACGCAGCAGCCCCCACCGCAGCACGCAGGATCAGCGCACTGGATGCCGCGCCGGGGTCCCGGTGGCCCGCGCTCCGCTCGCCGAGGTAACTGGCACGGCCCTTGCGAGCCACCAGCGGATCCGTGGCCACCGCCCCGGCCTCCGCTGCCTCGGCGGCAGCGACCAGCACGCTCAGGACCTCCGGGCCGCCGGTGTCCGCGGCGGCTTTCGCGGCGTCGGCGGCGGGCGCCCACGCATCCACCATGGTCTTGTCCCCGGGCTCAGCCTTCCCGCGGGCAACAATCCCGTCCCGTGCGGCACTGACTGCCGCGGCCCAGCCTGCGGGGTCGATTTCAGCGGCGTCGCCCATAGTTCCGGCGGCCCGGAGGAAAGCGGTGCCGTAGAGCGGGCCGGCGGCCCCGCCCACCTTGGACATCAGGGTCATCGCCGCGAGTTTCAGCGCCGCACCCGGAGTGGCCGGCGGGGCTTCCGCCAGCTTGTCCAGGACGGCCTGGAAGCCCCGGTCCATGTTTTCGCCATGATCGGAATCGCCGATGGCCCGGTCCAGTTCGATCAGTTCCACCCGGTGTTCGGCCATCGCCTGCGCGCACAGGGTCAGCCATTTCACTGCCCAGTTGACGTCCAGCACCACGGCTAAGCACCCCACCGGAGGGCTGCGGTGTGGACTGGCGCATCCCACAGTTCCGTCAGTTCGTCGTCCAGCCGGAGGACGGAGATGGAGCAGCCCTGCATCTCCAGCGCCGTGATGTAGTTGCCCACCAGCGAGCGCTCCACCACGGCGCCCCTGTCCGCGAGGACCTGCGCCGCACGGCGGTAGACGATGTACAGCTCACTCAGCGGAGTGCCGCCCATTCCGTTGACAAAGAGCAGCACCCTGTCGCCGCGGCTGATGCCGAGGTCGGAGAGGACGGGTTCCAGCAGTCTGTCCGTAATGGCATCCGCGCTTTCCAGCGGGATGCGGTGCCGGCCGGGCTCGCCATGGATTCCGATGCCAATCTCCACCTCATCCTCGGCGAGGTCGAAGCTGGGGGTACCGGCGTGCGGGACGGTGCAGGCCGAGAGGGCAACACCCATGCTGCGGACATTGGCGTTGACGCGCGAGGCAGTGGATGCCACCGTATCCAGGTCATCGCCCCGTTCGGCGGCAGCGCCGGCGATTTTCTCCACCAGCACGGTGCCGCCCACGCCGCGTCTTCCTGCGGTGTAGAGAGAGTCCTCCACGGCAACGTCGTCGTTGACCAGGACCGTGCGGATGCTGATGCCTTCCGCCTCCGCAAGTTCCGCCGCCGTCTCGAAGTTCAGGACGTCACCGGTGTAGTTCTTCACAATGTGCACGACGCCGGCGCCCGAGTCCACTGCGAGGGTGGCAGGCAGGATCTGGTCCGGGGTGGGCGAGGTGAACACTGCCCCGGGTACGGCGGCATCGAGCATCCCTTTTCCCACAAACCCGGCATGCAGGGGCTCGTGCCCGCTTCCGCCGCCGGACACGAGGGCCACTTTTCCGCTGACCGGAGCGTCCAGGCGCCTGATGAACGTGGGATCCGTGCTCACCGTGACAAGGTCTGCGTGGGCCAGGCCAAAGCCCTGGACGGATTCGTCAACCACAGACTTGGGGTCGTTGATGAGTTTCTTCACGGCGGCTCCCGGCTGTGCTGCTGAAGGATGTCTTTTCGACCCTACTACCGGGGCACGCCTGAACGATAGGTTTCCGCTGGTGGGAGGCGAATGCGGCAAAGGGACAGCCCCCAATGACTGTCCCTTTACCGGGTCCCCATACCGGCCCAGCCAGTTTATCCATCAAATCGAATTAAGCCAACGCGGGTGTGTTAAGCGTGAGACAGCCAGGACAGTGCCACTGGCGGCGGGTACCCGGTGCGCAACGGAAGGCGCAAGGCGGCATGCCTCCTACAGGAAGCGGATCATGCGGGTGTTTCCGAGAGTGTTCGGCTTGACCCGCGCGAGGTCCAGGAACTCGGCGACACCCTCGTCGTGGGAGCGCAGGAGCTCGGAGTAGACCTCCGGATCCACCGCCGACTGGTCCGCCATGACTTCGAACCCGTGCCGCTTGAAGAAGTCCACCTCAAAGGTGAGGCAGAAGACCCGGGCCACGCCAAGGGAACGTGCTTCATCAAGCAGGCTCTCCACCAGCACGTGGCCCACGCCCCGGCCGCGCCAGTCCTCGGAAGCGGCCAGCGTGCGTACTTCAGCCAGGTCCTCCCACATGACATGCAAGGCCCCGCAGCCGATGACCTCCCCCTCGCTGGACTCTGCGATCCTGAACTCCTGGAGCTTTCGTAGTAGGCCACCGTTTCCTTTGCCATCAGGATCCGCTGGTCCGCCAGCGGCGCTACCAGCTTCTTGATGGCGGACACATCACTTGTACGGGCCGGGCGGATGTGGAAGGAGTCGCTCACACGCCAATCCTAGTTGGCCCGCACTCAAGGGCGGCGTCAGGTCCTTCCGCGGCGCAAAGTGCGCCCGTGCCGGAGAGCCACAGACACGGCACTTCATAATCAGGGGCAGTAACAGCAACGCTTATGCTCGAAGCCGCAAAACCGGCGCGACTCCGCAGACTTCCACGAGGCGGGCCGGATGCGTTTGCGCAGGTGGAGGGCCAGCGAGCAGTGTTTCGACTGTTATCCCCGTCACCCTATGGGCAACGTCGCCCGTCCCGGAGGAAAAATGGCTTTAGGTTCCCCTACCCTGTCAGGCAGCATCACCGAGGAAGAAGGACAGCGGGGGCTCCGGCGCTCCATGGACGCCCGGCACCTTGTGATGATCGCGATGGGAGGTGTCATTGGCTCCGGGCTCTTCCTTAGCTCCGGCTACACCATCGCCCAGGCCGGCCCGCTGGGCGCGATCATCGCCTATCTCATCGGGGCCGCAGTGGTGTACATGGTCATGGCATGCCTGGGTGAACTCGCCGTGGCCTACCCGGTGTCCGGCGCCTTCCATATCTACGCCGCCAGGGCCATCGGTCCGGCCACCGGGTTTGCCACGGCATGGCTTTACTGGTTGTGCTGGGCGGTGGCACTTGGCTCGGAGTTCACCGCCGCCGGGCTGCTGATGCAGCGCTGGTTTCCGACGGTTGATGTGTGGGTCTGGTGCCTCGTTTTCGCCGCCGTCCTGTTCACCTTGAATGCCGTTTCCTCCCGCGTGTTCGGTGAATCCGAGTTCTGGTTTGCGCTGATCAAGGTTGCGGCAGTGATCGGCCTGATCGTCCTGGGCGGGGCGGCCCTGCTGGGCTTCCATCCGCTGGCTGAGGACGGCTACCCGCTGCTGGGCGAGAACCTGCACACCCCCCAAGGCCTGTTCCCGAACGGAATAACCGGCGTTCTGATCACCACGCTTGCGGTTTTCTACGCGTTTTCCGGCTCAGAACTTATTGGCGTGGCCGCGGGCGAAACCGCCAATCCCGCCGTCAACATTCCAAAGGCGATGCGGACCACCGTGATCCGGCTCCTGATCTTCTTTGTTGGCGCGATCGCCGTGATTGCCTGCACCGTTCCCTACGAGGAAACGTCGCTCGAGGTCAGCCCCTTCGTCGTCGTCTTCTCCCAACTGGGCATCCCCTACGCCGCCGACATCATGAACTTCGTCATCATCACGGCGCTCCTGTCGGCGGGCAACTGCGGCCTGTTTTCCTGCGCCCGCATGCTTTTCTCACTCGCTGACGAGGGGCATGCACCGAAGGCGCTGGGCAGGCTGACCAAGAGGGGCATCCCGATGCTTGCCCTGTGCGTCAGCATGTTGGGCGGCCTTGCCTCGCTGGTCAGCAGCGTGGTGGCACCCACCACGGTGTACCTGGTCCTGGTGTCCATCGCCGGTTTCGCGACCGTGGGCGTGTGGATGTCCATCACGGCATCACACTTTTTCCACCGCCGGGCGTTCCTGCGCGCAGGAGGACGGCACGCCGACCTTGGCTACAAGGCGCCGCTGTTCCCGCTGCTGCCCATCACCGCGTTCCTGCTGTGCGTGATCTCGCTGATCGGCATCGGCTTCGACCCAACCCAGGCCACAGCGCTCTACTTCGGAATCCCCTTCGTAGGAGTCTGCTACGCCTACTTCCACATCAAATACGGCCGGAAACAGGCCGTCGGTAAGTAGGCCCTCACGGCGACAGGGGGCATCCCCGGGCGCTGCCAACGCGACATGAACTGCAAGAGCGGGCGCCGGGGTCATTTGTATAGCTTGCGTCAAAGCGACGGAGGAGCAGCAAGCGGCAAATGACCCCGGTGGCCGCGCGGCCCAGGCAGGGGAACGCGCGGCACGCTCAGGCTAAAGACCCAGCTCAGGCGGCAGTGCGACGTCCTCGCCGAGGACGTTTTTGGCCAGGAATGATTCAACCACCTGGTACCAGACTTTGGCGTGCTGCGGCTGGAGAACCCAGTGGTTCTCGTCGGGGAAGTACAGGAACCGGTGGGCGGTCTGGCCGTCGGCATCGGCGGCCAGCTGGGATTTGGAGAGCAGTTCGTACCAAAGCCGCAGCCCTTCCCCGATGGGCACCCGGTAGTCCTTGTCCCCGTGGATGACCAGCATGGGCGTGCTGATCTTCTCCACGTGCAGGTGCGGGGAGTTCTCCAGCGCCATCTCTTCCGTCATTTCCTTCAGCCAGTACTGGGACGCGTCCGTGGTGGGGCCGAACTGGTCCAGGGCCCACAGGCTGGCATGGGTGACGACGGCGTCGAACCGGTCCGTTTGGCCGGCCACCCAGTTGGCCATGTAGCCGCCGAAGGAGCCGCCCATGGCAGCCGTCCGCGAGGCATCGATGTCCGGCCGCTCCACGGCGGCGTCCGTCACGGCCATCAGGTCCGTAAAGGGGGCTTTCCCCCAGGCGCCCCATCCCCGCTGGATGTAGGCCTGGCCGTAGCCGGTGGACAGTGCGGGATCCGGCAGCAGCACCGCATAGCCGCGGGCGGTGAGGAGCCAGGGGTTCCAGCGCCACGTCCACGCGTTCCACGATCCCAGCGGCCCGCCCCGTGGATCCAGAGGAGCAGTGGCGCCGGGCTGCCGGCGGACGCCTCCCCGGGCAGGGCGAGGTAGGCCGGAACCCGCGACCCGTCCCGGGCCGTGGCTGCGATGCGCTGCAGGCTTCCCGGACACACGGGCCGCTCCGCGGGCGCCGGCAGCCGTGTGGTTTCCCCTGTCGCCAGGTCGATGCGTACCGCTTCGGGCGGGAAGGCATAGGAGCTGCGCAGCGCGTAGGCGGCGCGCCCGTCCGGCGAAACCACGACGTCGGTGTACGCCGCCGCGTCCTGCGTCACCCGGGAGACACTCACCTCAGCGGCAGACGCCGGAACGCTGATCCGGAAAAGGGGCGACGCGCCGTCGTCGTCCGCCGTGGCCAGGATGGCTGACCCGTCCGGCAGCCAGGCGGCCGGCTTGGCCCAGCGGTCCCAGTCGTGCGCAAGGGGCTGCAGGCGCGCGGTCCCGTCGGCGGGGTTGGTGACGTCCAGCAGGTGAAGCTTGACCTCCGGCGCCTGGCGCGGCGTGGAGTCGCTCTCGCTGACCACCACCAGCGTCCTGCCGTCCGGGCTGACGGGGCCGGGAAAGTAGCTCATGCCTTCATGGTCCAGCAGCACCGTCATGCTGCCGGACTCCACGTCCACGGCCACCAGGACGGAACGGCTGTCCGCGCGGGCAAGTGGCTTGGTCAGGCTCGTGTAGATCGTCCTGCCGTCCGGGCTGGCGACCGTCTCCGCCTCCCGCAGCCGGGGCCCCGCGCCGGGCGTCAGGTTCCGCAGCACCAGGGGCGCGGCCGCATCCACCGTTGTCGGCTTGCCCGGTCCCCTGTCCTCTCCCGGTTCGACGGCGAAGATCCGCGGCTGCCCGGGTCCAAGGTCGGCGTCCCAGTACCTCACCGGATATTCACTGTGCAGGATGGCCGAGACCTTGTTGTCCTTGCGGGCCTTGCGGCGCCGGGCGTCGTCTTCCTCGTCGGTGGAGCCAGCCAGGACCTCGGCGGTCACGAAGGCAGCGTCCGCGCCCCTGGCCGTCAGTACCCTGGCGACGCCGCCCGGCCGGTTGAGGACCACCCGGGCTTCCCCGCCGTCGGCAGGAAGCAGCCAGAGGGCATTGACCGGATCCTCGTCCGGGCTGTCAGGGTCGGGCCGGGCTGAGGTGAAGTAGACGTCTCCGTTGGCGGCGAAGGCGGCACCCGCCTCGCCCTTGGCGCTGCGGGTGATGCGCCGGGCGTGCCGCTGGCCGGCCGGGTCCAGCTCCCACAGGGCGGTGGCGAACTCAGTCCCTTTGCCGTTGAGGGTGCTGACGGTTGTGACAAGGCGGGATCCGTCCGGGCTGAGGGTGAGCCCGCTGACCCGCGGGATGGACAGGTAGTGGTCGAGGTCGTGGAAAGGGGTCTGTGGTTGATCGCCCGGGATCGCCGGGTTCAAAATAGCCATGCCTCCGATTCAACACGCTTTGTGTCCCGCATCACAGCACCCGCGGCCTTTTCGGCATGCCGTGCAGGGGAACGCAAAAGCCCCGCCGTTTCCTTGCGGAGCGGCGGGGCTTTTGTGGAGCTGTACCTTTTGTGGAGTTCGGGTCAGACGCTCGGAGCGATCTCCGGGATGCGCGGCTTGGCGTTGCCGGCGAACGTGAACTTCGCGTCGTCGCCTTCGCCTTCCACGTCCACCACCACGATGTCGCCGGGGTGGATGTCGCCGAAGAGGATCTTCTCGGAGAGCTGGTCCTCGATCTCGCGCTGGATGGTGCGGCGCAGCGGCCGGGCACCCATTGCGGGGTCGTAGCCGCGGGTTGCCAGGAGCACCTTGGCGGCCTTGGTGAGCTCGATGCCCATGTCCTTGTCCTTGAGGCGCTTCTCCAGGCGGGTGACGAACAGGTCCACGATCTCGATGATCTCGTCCTGGGTGAGCTGCGGGAACACCACAACGTCATCCACGCGGTTCAGGAACTCGGGGCGGAAGTGCTGCTTGAGTTCCTCGGTCACACGGGCACGCATGCGGTTGTAGCCGGTCTGGGTGTCGGTGCCGGACTGGAAGCCGGTGGCAACGCTCTTGGAGATGTCCCGGGTGCCCAGGTTGGTGGTCATGATGATCACGGTGTTCTTGAAGTCCACCACCCGGCCCTGGGAGTCGGTCAGGCGGCCGTCTTCCAGGATCTGCAGCAGCGAGTTGAAGAGGTCCGCGTGGGCCTTCTCGACTTCATCGAACAGCACCACGGAGAACGGACGGCGGCGGACCTTCTCGGTCAGCTGCCCGCCCTCTTCGTAGCCGACGTAGCCCGGAGGGGCACCGAACAGCCGCGAGACCGTGTGCTTCTCCGAGTACTCGGACATGTCCAGCGTGATGAGGGCGTCCTCTTCACCGAACAGGAACTCCGCGAGTGCCTTGGCCAGCTCGGTCTTGCCGACGCCGGTGGGGCCGGCGAAGATGAACGAGCCGCCGGGGCGCTTGGGGTCCTTGAGCCCTGCACGGGTGCGGCGGATGGCCTGGGACAGTGCCTTGATGGCCTCGTCCTGGCCAACGACGCGCTTGTGCAGTTCCTCTTCCATCTTCAGCAGGCGCGAGGATTCTTCCTCGGTCAGCTTGAAGACGGGGATGCCGGTGGAGTTGGCCAGCACCTCAGCGATGAGGTCCTCGTCCACCTCGGAGATGTCGTCCATGCCGCCGGACTTCCAGTGGCGTTCCTTCTCGGCACGCTCGGCGATCATCTTCTGCTCTTTGTCGCGGAGCGAAGCTGCGCCTTCGAAGTCCTGCGCGTCGATGGCGGATTCCTTCTCCATCTTCAGCTTGGCGATGCGCTCGTCCATGGCCTTGAGCTCCGGCGGAGCGGTCATGCGGCGGATGCGCAGCCGTGCGCCTGCCTCGTCGATCAGGTCGATCGCCTTGTCCGGCAGGAAGCGGTCCGAAATGTAGCGCTCGGCGAGGCTGGCGGCAGAGGCCAGGGCGCCGTCGGTGATGGTGACGCGGTGGTGTGCCTCGTAGCGGTCACGCAGGCCCTTGAGGATCTCGATGGCGTGCGCCACGGAGGGTTCCTTGACCTGGATCGGCTGGAAGCGGCGCTCCAGCGCGGCGTCCTTCTCGATGTGCTTGCGGTACTCGTCCAGCGTGGTGGCACCGATGGTCTGCAGCTCGCCGCGGGCCAGCATAGGCTTCAGGATGGACGCGGCATCAATGGCGCCTTCGGCGGCGCCGGCACCAACGAGCGTGTGGATCTCGTCGATGAAGAGGATGATGTCGCCACGGGTGCGGATCTCCTTGAGGACCTTCTTCAGGCGCTCTTCGAAGTCACCGCGGTAGCGGGAGCCTGCCACCAGGGAGCCGAGGTCCAGGGTGTACAGCTGCTTGTCCTTGATGGTCTCCGGGACGTCGCCGCGCACAATGGCCTGGGCAAGGCCTTCGACGACGGCGGTCTTGCCGACGCCGGGTTCGCCGATGAGGACCGGGTTGTTCTTGGTACGTCGGGAGAGGACCTGCATGACGCGTTCCATCTCCTGCTCGCGCCCGATGACCGGATCCAGCTTGTTCTCGCGGGCAGCCTGGGTCAGGTTGCGGCCGAACTGGTCCAGCACGACGGAGCCGGCCGGCGCGCCCTCGGGCTGGCCTGAGCCGACGCCCGCACCGGTGGTTTCCTTGCCCTGGTAGCCGGAGAGCAGCTGGATGACCTGCTGGCGCACGCGGTTGAGGTCGGCGCCGAGCTTGACCAGCACCTGGGCGGCAACGCCCTCACCCTCGCGGATGAGGCCGAGCAGGATGTGCTCCGTGCCGATGTAGTTGTGGCCCAGCTGGAGTGCCTCGCGCAGCGAGAGCTCCAGTACCTTCTTGGCACGGGGGGTGAAGGGGATGTGCCCGGACGGCGCCTGCTGGCCCTGTCCGATGATCTCCTGCACCTGCTCGCGAACGCCGTCGAGCGAAATGCTCAAGGACTCAAGAGCTTTGGCGGCAACGCCCTCACCCTCATGGATCAGACCCAAGAGGATGTGTTCGGTACCGATGTAATTGTGGTTCAGCATGCGTGCCTCTTCTTGGGCAAGCACAACTACGCGACGGGCACGGTCCGTAAATCGCTCAAACATTTCGCCACACTCCTAGCTACGACGTACTTTGATGCTACGTGGCGGGCCCGGACTTGTGGAGCGTGTTCGCCACAGGGGAAACCCGCACCGTTCGGGAATATCCCGCAGGCATACCTCCCGGCCCGGACGGGCGGCCGGGGACAAGGCGGAGTGCTGCCCTCCCCTGCTGATAACGAAGCAAATGGCGAAGCTGGCGCCGGGCTTATAAAAAAGTGCCGCAGGCATCCCTCTGCAGGCCGCGCCTAAATTCCCCCGAGGGCGGTGCCGCTCCCGCACATTTTGTGCGGGAAACCGAAAAAACCCCGCTTCCCGGCGACGGGAAGCGGGGTTTTAACCAGGTCCTGGCTGCTGCTAGGAATTTGCCTTTTGGTAGGCTTCCTGGATTTCCGCCTGAATTCGGCCGCGGCTGTTTACGGTGTACCCGTTATCCCGGGCCCACTGCCTAATCTGGGCTGAATCATTGCTGCGGCCTGCGGCCGGAGCCTTGGGCGTGCGGGCGGCGGCGCGGCCTCCCGAGGCCTTCCGTGCAGCGGCTATGAAGCGCTCCAGCGAAGACCGGAGTTCAGCGGCATTGGCCGCTGAAAGGTCAATCTCGTAGTTCGTCCCATCAAGGCCGAACTTCACATTCTCGTCTGCGGATCCCCCATCCAGATCATCAACGAGGATGATGTTTACTTTCTGTGCCATTTAACGTCTTCCTCTTGGAAAGGGTGGTTTTTTCAGAAAAGCAGGATGTTTCCCTAAAAAGTATGACTCTCCTTATGGCAACGCGTCAAAGCGCCTAATGGTTCCTTGGGGATAACCGCAGAAGATTAGGGGATTTTTATTTGGCTTCGGGGCCCGGCTGGCCGGACGGCGGTTCGTCGGCCTGCCTGCGTTCGGCGGACTGTGCCGCCCGCGCGTCGGCCTCGGCCTGGGCGCGGGCTTCTGCCTGCCGTTCCGATTTGTCGGCATTGAAAATCGCCTTCATGGCAAACCAGAAAAGGAGGCCCACCACTATGGAGGGAAGCAGGACTGCTACATATTCCATGCCTAGTGCCCTTCGGGCTTCAGCAGCGGGAAGAGGATGGTCTCCCGGATTCCGGCGCCGGTGAACAGCATCACCAGGCGGTCGATGCCCAGCCCGATGCCGCCCATGGGCGGTGCGCCGTATTCCAGTGCCCGCAGGAAGTCCTCGTCCAGCTGCATGGCCTCGTCGTCGCCGGCCGCGGCGTGGCGGGACTGCTCCGTGAGCCGTTCGCGCTGGATGACGGGGTCGATAAGTTCGGAGAAGGCCGTGCCGCGCTCCATGCCGCCGATGATCAGGTCCCAGGCTTCGATGAGCCGGCCGTCCTTGCGGTGCGGGCGTGCCAGCGGCTGGGCGGAGGGCGGGTAGTCGTAGACAAACGTGGGGTTCAGCAGGGTGGGTTCCACGATTTCGCCAAAGAGCTCCACGGCCAGCTTTTCGGCGTCCCACTTGGGGTCCACGTTGACCTCGTGCTTTTCCGCCACTTCGCGAAGCAGCTCAAGCGGGGTGTCCGGAGTGATTTCCTGCCCGACGGCGTCGGACAGCCCCGGGTAGACGGCAAGCCAGGCCCATTCGCCGTCGAGGTTGATCTCGCCGGCCTCGGTCTGGATGGTGCGGCCGGCGCCCACGGCGTCAGCGGCGTCCAGGATGATCTCCTTGATGCGCTCCGCCATGACGAACTGGTCAGCCCACGCCTCGTAGCACTCAAGGGTGGTGAACTCGGGGCTGTGGGTGGAGTCCACGCCCTCGTTCCGGAACACGCGCCCCATGTCATAGACCCGGTCGATTCCGCCCACCACGGCCCGCTTCAGGTACAGCTCGGTGGCGATGCGCAGGGTCATCTTCTGGTCGAAGGCGTTCATGTGCGTCTCGAACGGGCGGGCCAGGGCCCCGCCGTGGACCAGGTTCAGGATGGGGGTTTCAACCTCCACATAGCGGTGGCGGAAGAGCGTCTCGCGGATGGAGCGGGTAATGGCGGCACGGGTGTAGACCATTTCGCGGGCCTCGTCGCGGACCATCAGGTCCACGTAGCGCTGCCGGACGCGGGTTTCCTCGTTCAGTTCGGCGTGCAGCACCGGCAGCGGGCGCAGCGCCTTGGAGGCCATGGACCAGGAGTCGGCCATGATGGAGAGCTCGCCGCGGCGTGAGGAGATGACCTCGCCCTTGATGAAGACGTGGTCACCGAGGTCAACCAGGGCCTTCCAGTCGGCGAGCGCTTCTTCACCGATGTTGGCCAGGCTGAGCATGGCCTGGAGGCGGGTCCCCTTGCCGTCGGTGCCGCCCTCTTGCAGGGTCGCGAAGCAAAGCTTTCCGGTGTTGCGGACGAACACCACGCGGCCGGTGACGCCAACGATGTCGCCGGTGGTGTCGTCCGCCTCGAGGTGGGCGTACTTTTCCCGGATTTCGGCGAGCGAGTGCGTCCGCTCCACACCCACCGGGTAGGCCTCCGTGCCGCGCTCGATCAGTTTGGCGCGCTTCTCCATGCGGATCCGCATCTGCTCGCTGGCATCGAGGGGCTCGGGGGCGTTCTTGGGGGCGGGGGTGTTTTGGGAAGTCACAGTCATCAAGTTTACCGGGACTTCGCGCGCCCGCTCCCGCCTAGGATGGGGTGGGTGAAAGAACGGTTCCTTCCAACGCACGACGGCGGCCGCCTGGCCTTGTACAGCTACGGCACCGTGGATGCCCCGGGGGAACGCCGCGTGCTGCTGATCGGCGGGGCGTTCCTGACTGCCCTGATCTACCGGCCGTTCTCGATCGCCCTTGCCAAGGGCCTGGGTGAGGGCTGGGCCGTGGACGTGTACGACCGCCGGGGACGCGGCCGCTCAACAGAACAGCCGGCCGACTACTGCATGGGTACCGAGATCGCGGACGTCCGCACGGTCATGGACGCCACCGGCGCCAGGAACATCCTGGGCCACAGCCTCGGCGGTTCCGTGGCATTGAACGCCGTCCAGGAGTTCACCGGGACCTCGTATGTTCCGGACAAGCTCGCCGTGTACGACGCAGCCGTGAACATCGACGGCAGCATCGACACTGAGTGGCTGGACGGGTTTGAGGATGCGGTCAACAACGGCAGGGTGGGGCACGCCCTGGCGCACATGAAGAGAGCAACGTCCCCGGGGTCGGCCCTGGCCCGCATCCCCGAACCCGTCCTCGCCGGGCTGATGGCGCTGCTCTCACGGACCAAGGTCAACAGGATGTTCCGTGAAGTGATGCCCAGCGGCGTCGGCGAACTGCGGGCCGCGTACAAGGAGGCCGACCATGCCAGGAACTTCAGCGTGCTGCCTGCCAATACCCATTTCATGGCCGGCGGCAAGAGTCCCGGCTACTACAAGGTCACGGCGGAGCGGCTGCACGCGGCCGTCCCCGGCAGCACGTTCGAGCTCTCGCCCAAGGGCTTCCACGGCTCGATCCCGGCGGCGGTCAACGAACTCGTGACGGACATCTCGGAGTACTTCAAAGGCTGACCGGAAACCGGAGTTTTGTCCACATATGAATCCGCCCGCCCTGAAGTCGCCATATGCGGACAAAAACCCGATGGGGGTGGGGATCAGGTGCGTTCGCCCCGGGTGAATCCGGCCAGGGCGGCGTCGCCGAGATCCTGCCAGAGGCTCCTTTCCTTCCGCCCGCCGCTGCGGTCCGCCAGCCAGTCACCCCAGGCCGTGATGTCCTCCCCGCCGGCCGCTGCCACGGCGTCGCAGGCGAAGCCGACGGCGGATGTGCCGTCCGCCAGCAGCATGGACCCCAGCAGCATGGGCTCGGGCAGGGACGCCAGGAACGAACCCAGCGCGGCAGGCGGCAGCAGCCAGCGCTCCCCCACCAGCTCCGCGCCGTCGTCGGACCTGTACACCCCCGGCTTGGGCGGCACCGTGTCCAGCGACACCATGCGGTAGCGGGCGGCAGTCCGGACGGTTCCGTCCCAGGCGGCGCCGAGTTCCTCCAGCTGGTGCGCCAGCGGCTGCCCCTTGCGGTGCGCGCCCACCACCACCAGCGGCACAGCTGCCGCACCTGCCGCCACCGGCCAGGGAACAGACGACGCCGGCGGCCCGGCAGGCTGCCCGGCCGACGGCGACGCTCCCGCGGCGAAGAGGGCGGGCACCTCAGGGGTAACCTCCAGCAGGCGGGCAATATCCGCGGCCACCGCGTCGTCGAAGGTCCGGGCCACCACTGTCATGCCGAACTGCGCGCCGTCCACTTCCCCGGCCGGAACGGCCACGGCGCACAGGTCGAAGAGGTTGCAGAAGTTCGTGTAGGTGCCATGCGGGAGTTCACGCCCACTGGATCGGCAGCGACGTCGGCCAGCGTGGGGTGGAACGGGGCGGTGGGAACGAGCAGGGCGTCAAAGCCGCCCAGCCGCTCCATGGCCGTGTGCTTCAGCTCCTCCAACCTTGCAGTGTCCGCGACGTAGCGGTGTGCGGGCAGCTTTCCGGCAGCCCGGATGATGCCCGCCACGGTGGGATCGACGCCCGCCCCGCCGTCGAACTCCGCCAGGAAGTTCCCGACGGCGGCATAGCGCTCGGCCACCAGCGCGCCGTCGTACAGCAGCCGGGCAGCGTCGAGGAAGGCGTCGAACTCAATGGGTTCGGCGTCCACGCCCAGGCCCTGGAGCCGCTGGATGTTCCGGTGGAACTCCGCGGCCCAGGCCTCCGGCAGGGCCGGCAGGCTTGCCGGGTAGGCGACCCGCGGCCTCGCCGGTGCCGCCAGCCGGACATCCGAGGGCCAGTCGCGGGCGTTGCCTGCCATGACACCCATGGCCAGTTCCGCCGTGGCAAGGTGCCGGGCGAAGATGGTGACGGCATCCCAGGACCGGCAGGCAGGAACCACGCCGGCGGTGGATACGACGTGCAGGGTGGGCTTGATTCCCACGATTCCCTGCAGTCCGGCCGGCACCCGGCCCGAACCGGCCGTGTCCGTCCCGATGGCGATGTCAGCCAGGCCCAGTGCCACCGCCACGGCGGAGCCGGAGCTGGACCCGCCGGAGATGAAGCCGGGGCGGCGGGAGTCGCGGACGGCCCCATAGGGGCTGCGCGTGCCCACCAGCCCGGTGGCGAACTGGTCCAGGTTGGTGGCACCCAGGACCAGGGCGCCGGCAGCACGCAGCCGGGCCACCGCCCCAGCATCCTTGTCGGGGGTGTACGCGAAGCCGGGGCACGCCGCCGTCGTGGGGATGCCTGCCACGTCCACGTTGTTCTTGACTGCCAGCAGGAGCCCGGCCAGCGGCAGGTGCGCACCGCCGGCAACTGCCGTATCGATGGCGGCTGCTTCGGCAAGGAGCTCATCAGCGCCGCGCAGCGTGATCCAGATTTCGGGCCGGTCGATTGTTTCGATGGCAGCCAGGGCTGCACGCACCCGGGACGTGGCGGCGCCTGCGGCTGGGGTGCTCATACTGCTGCCTCTTCCAGCTGCGGGGATTCCATTCCGGCGGGCTCCAGGTCGGTGCCGCCGAGGACAACCACTGCCTCGCCCGCCACCACCTGCGAACCCGCGGCCGGCAGGACGCGGAGCACCACGCCGTCGCACGGGGCTTCCAGCACTGTTTCCATCTTCATGGCCTCAAGGGACACCAGTGGCTGGCCTTTCACCACGAGATCGCCTTCCGCCACGTCCACCTTCCAGACGCTGGCGGCGAAGGGTGCCGTGACGAGGGACCCTCCCTCCGGAACCACTACCTCGTCCGCAGCGGGGGCCACGACGGCGGCGAGCGCCTCCGCACGGTCAAACTCGCCGGCGTCGGCCCACGCCTGGCGCTCCACGGCGAAGGCCGCCCCCTGCTTCTCGCGGAATGCCGTGATGGACTCCCGGTTCTCCTCGAGGAACAGTTCGTGGTCGGCCAGGGAGAACGTGCCGTCCTCGATCTCGATGCCGCGGCCCCTTCCGGCGGCCATGTCCGCCCGCAGGTCCAGCAGTTCCTCCGGGCTGACCGGGTACCAGGAGATCCGGTCGAAGAAGCGGAGCAGCCACGGTGAGCCTGGCTCGAACGGTGCGGAGTCCGCGTAGCGGGACCACACCTGGGTGGTGCGGCCAACGAACTGGTAGCCGCCGGGGCCTTCCATGCCGTAGATGCACATGTACGCGCCGCCGATGCCCACCGCATTCTCCGGCGTCCAGGTGCGGGCCGGGTTGTACTTGGTGGTGACCAGCCGGTGCCGCGGGTCAAGCGGTGTGGCCACCGGGGCGCCGAGGTAGACGTCGCCCAGTCCCAGGACCAGGTACTCCGCGTTGAAGACGGTGTCGAAGACGTCGTTGACGGAGTCCAGGCCGTTGATGCGGCGGATGAACTCGATATTCCAGGGGCACCAGGGGGCGTCGTCCCGGACACCTGCCATGTAACGTTCAATGGCTTCCCGGGTGGCGGGGTCGTCCCAGGACAGTGGCAGCCGGACGGTGCGGCTGGGGACAACCAGTTCGGAGCTTGCGGGCAGCGCCGCTTCAATTTCCCGGACCATGCCCAGCAGCTTCCTGGTGGGCAGGACCGAGGGGTCCACCTTGATCTGGAGGGAACGGATTCCCGGCGTCAGGTCCACGATTCCGGGCACCCGGAGCTGTTCGATGTGCTGGTGCAGGGCATGGACCCTGGCGCGGAGGCCCAGGTCCAGCACCATGTCTCCGTACTCCACCAGCAGGTTGTCGTCGCCGGAGCGGCGGTACGTGACTGCAGGGCGGCCGGAACCTTCGGGCACCCGGCCCAGTACGCCGTCGTCGCCGTCCCTTTCCGCCGGCAGGCCGGCCTGCCACCCGGCGCTGCCCGGAAGCAGCAGCTGCCGGCCGGGTCCCAGGTCCTTGGCCGACGGCGCCTGGCTGGCTTTGACGGGAACGAACCGGACCTTGTCGCCGGGCCGGAGCTGGCCGAGCTTCCAGCGGTCGGCCGTGACGACCGTGACCGGGCAGACGAAGCCGCCCAGGCTGGGGCCGTCCGGGCCGAGCAGGATGGGGGTGTCGCCGGTGAAGTCCAGGGCGCCGACGGAGTAGGCGGTGTCGTGGATGTTGGACGGGTGCAGGCCTGCCTCGCCGCCGTCGGTCCGGGCCCAGCGCGGCTTGGGACCGGTGAGGCGGACACCGGTCCGTGCGGAGTTGAAGTGCACCTCGTACTCGGCGGCATACAGCTCATCGATGTCTTCGCGCTGGAAGAATTCAGGGGCACCGTGCGGGCCCTCTGTCACTGCCAGTTCCCACACAGATGTCAGGGCGGGACGGCTGTCCAGCGGCACCGCCCCCGCAACTGTGCCGGTGGGGGACTGGACGGCGCGGAGCACGTCGCCGGCGCGCAGGACCCGTCCGGCGTGCCCGCCGAACTGTCCCAGGGTGAAGGTGGAGGCGCTGCGAGGTACTCGGGAATGTCCAGGCCGCCCTGGAACAGGATGTAGCCGCGGAGCCCGTGCCCTGCCGCGGTGCCAACGTCGAGCGTTCCTCCCGCCGGAACCGTGACCGGCGTCCACGCGGGCACCTCCGTCCCGTCAACCGTCAGCGTGACGTCGGCGCCGGTGACGCAGACGGTGGTGGCGTGCGTGAAGGTCAGGCTCGGGCCGGTCATGGTGAATTCCAGGCCCGGCGCGCCCTCGGGATTGCCCAGGGCCGTGTTGCCCAGCCGGAAGGAAAGATCGTCCATCGGCCCGCTCGGCGGAACACCGATCTGCCAGAGCCCGGTGCGGCCCGGCCAGTCCTGCACGCTTGTCTGCAGGCCCGGACGGTTGACGGTGATGCGCGGCTCGGGGTCCCCCACGCTGTCCAGGGTGCTGGTGGAGTGCCCGACGCTGCGGACGACGTCGAGGCCCGTTACGGCGCGCAGCATCCCCAGGTTGGTCTCGATCCCGTCGATCCGGGTGCCTGCGAGCGCGGCGGCCAGCCGGTCGAACGCCTCGCCCCGGGTTGCCCCGGAGGTGATGACCTTGCCCAGGAGCGGATCGTAGTTGGTGGACACGTCGGTGCCGGTCTCCACCCAGGCGTCAACCCGGACACCATTGGTGGCGGGAAATTCTGCGTTCGTGACCGTCCCGGCGCTGGGCTGGAAATTGCGCGCCGGGTCTTCGGCGTAGACGCGGGCTTCGACGGCGCTGCCGGAAACGGGCAGGCCGTCCGGAAGACCGGCAAGGACGCTCTTCGCTTCCCCGCCGCCCTGCGCCAGCCGGAGCATCCATTCCACCAGGTCCACCCCGGTGACGGCCTCAGTGACGGGGTGCTCCACCTGGAGGCGGGCGTTGACCTCCAGGAAGGACGCCTCCTGGCGGGCGGAGTCGTAGACGAACTCCACGGTGCCGGCGGAGCGGTAGTTAAGGGAGGCGCAGAGGGCGCGGGAGGTGCGGTGCAGTTCTTGCCGCAGGCTGTCCGGCAGGTCCGGGGCCGGTGCCTCCTCGAGCACTTTCTGGTGGCGGCGCTGCAGCGAGCAGTCCCGGTCGCCCAGGCTCACCACCCGCCCCTTGCCGTCGCCGAAGACCTGGACCTCGATGTGCCGGGCGTTCTCGACATAGCGTTCGGCAAAAACGCCGGCCGTGCCGAAGCTGGCGCCGGCCAGGCGGGCTACGCGCGGGAAACTCTCCACCAGTTCGGCCTCGGTGCGGCAGACGGTCATGCCGATCCCGCCGCCACCGCCGGTGGCCTTCAGCATCAGCGGGAACCCGATCGCCTGGCTGGCCGCGACGGCGGCGTCCACGTCCTCAAGCAGCCCGGAACCGGCGATCATCGGTACCCCGGCTGCACGGGCGGCGTCGCGCGCTGTGTGCTTGGTGCCGAAGATGCGCAGCTGTTCGGCGGTGGGGCCGACGAAGACCAGCCCCGCCGCTTCCACGGCCTCGGCGAAGGCGGCGTCCTCGGACAGGAAGCCGTACCCGGGGTGGATGGCGCCGGCGCCCGTGGACGCGGCGGCGTCCAGCAGGGCGTCAACCTTCAGGTAGGACTCCTTCGCGGGTGCCGGGCCCAGGAGCACTGCCTCGTCAGCCAGGCGGACGTGGCGGGCGCCGCGGTCCGCTTCGGAGAAGACGGCCACCGTGCGCAGCCCGAGCTTCCGGGCGGAATCGATGATGCGGCAGGCGATTTCACCGCGGTTTGCGATCAGCAGGGTGTCGAAAGTGCTCAGGTTTGTGGTGCTCACAGCGCTGCCTCCGGCCGGGTGACGATCATGCGGACTGGGGTGGGGTTGAAGCCGTTGCAGGGGTTGTTGATCTGCGGGCAGTTGGAGACGAGGACCAGGGTGTCCGCCTCGGCGCGCAGGGCCACCCGTTTGCCGGGGGCAGAGAGGCCGTCAACGATGCCCAGCGCACCGTCCGGGTCCACGGGGACGTTCATGAACCAGTTGATGTTGGACACCAGGTCCCGCTTGCCCAGGCCCCAGCGGGAGCCTTCGATCAGGAAGTTCTCCACGCAGGCGTGCTGTTCGCGGGTGTGTTGGCCGTAGCGGAGGGTGTTGGACTCCTGGGAGCAGGCGCCGCCGATGGTGTCATGCACGCCCACCTCGTCCGCCACCACGGTCATCAGCGGGGCGCCGGTGTCCACCCGGAGCACGGAACCGGTGGTGAGGACGATCGACTGCTGCGCGGCGATGGTGGCAGCCGCGGAATAGCGGACGGAGGTATCGGCGGCCGAATAGAGGAGGCAGTCCACGGCCTGGTTTCCTTCCAGGTCCACGATGGTCAGCACGTCGCCGGCTGCCACCACGGCGGACCAGGGGCCGCGGGCCTCCACGAATTCGTCCAGGATCACCTGGCCTGCCGCCAGGGCGGTTTCGCCCGCTGCCGGGACGGACTTGGTGTCCGCAGGGGATTTGGTGAAAGTGGCGGTGTTCATCGGGCGTTCCTCGCGGTCAGGTCGTGTTCGGTATTGCGGAGCGCCTGCAGGTGCTCGGGGGCCAGTGGTCCGGCCAGGCTGCCGGTTTCGAGTGCGGCCAGGTCCTTCGGTGCATGCCAGGCGGTGATGTCCACGGCGGTTCCGGTGAATTCCGGGCGCGGGTCCAGCGGGTGGGCGGTGTTGGCCAGCACCAGCACGGCGTCCATCTGGAGCAGGAGTTCGACGACGGCTCCCGGGCCGGCGCTTCCGGTGAAGGTGATGGTGCCGGCGGGGTCGACGTTGATGCCTTGGAAGAAGGACAGCGACGGCGCCACGTCCCTGGGACCCAGCCCGCACTTCAGTGCACCGAGGGTGAGCAGTTCGCGGGCGGCCGGGAGGTGCTGTGCGCCGTTCCGGCGCCGTACTTCGCCGTGTTCCCGGCCAGGGTGGTGGCACCGGTGAGGGAGTCGTGGCGGTTGGACGTATCGGCGACGATGGTGGCCATCAGCCGGCCTGCGTCCGACAGCAAGGGGTGGCCCGCGCCGGGGTAGGCCTGCCACGGGACCTTGACGGTGTCCGCCACGTTGAGCCGCTCGTGCAGGGCACCGGCGCGGTACAGCAGGGTGTGCACGCAGGCGTCACCGGCGGTGTCGGCGAGCCGGATCCTCGTGCCGCGGGCGAGTGTCATGGTGGTGTACCGGCCGAAGGCGAGGGACTCGGCCCAGGTGGGGCGGACGCCGTCGGGCAGTCCGTCTGTCAGGCGGGCGGGGGCGGAAGTGGCCGGCACGAAGCGCATGGTCTCCGCGGTCCTGCCGTGCTGCTCCCTGGCGTGGGCGCGGGCACCGGCGGTGGTGGCCGTACCTGTGGCTGGTGTTTCGATCGTCTGGGTCATGTCAGTCCTGTGTTGTTTCGAAGGCGAAGAATTGGTCCGGTGCGGGTCAGGCGCTGGCAGCCAGGTTCCGGCGGCGGACCCAGAGGCCCACCAGCAGGACTGCCGTCACCATCAGGGGCGCCGAGTAGAGGAGGATGCCGTTCTCGCCGCTGGGGTCGTAGACCTCGGGCCGTGGCCAGGCGAGGTTGACCACCATCACGGCTCCGTAGAGCACGGCGAGGATGTTGACCGGCAGCCCCCAGCGGCCCAGGGAGAAGAGGCCTTCCGGCATCGTCTGGCCCACGCGGTTCCAGTCGCCGCGGATGCGGTTGGCCAGTTGCGGCACGGTGACCAGGAGGTAGGCGAGGTAGACCATGACGATGCAGACGCTGCACAGGGTGGTGAACAGGGCGGCGTTGCCCACGTTGATGGCCAGCACGCCCACTGCCAGGGCGCCGATTACGATCGAGGGCCACATGGGGGTCCCGCGGGTCGGGTGGACGGAGGACAGCAGCGCGGAGGCGGGGAGCTTGCCGTCCCGGGCCATGGAGAACACCAGCCGGGAGCCGGCGGTCTGGATGGCGAGGGTGCAGACGAAGATGGCGATGGCGACGTCCACCAGCAGCACCTTGCCCCAGAAGGTGCCCAGCACCGCGGTGAGGACGTAGGGCAGGCCTTCGGTGGCGAGGCGGCCGTCGTCGAGGCTGGGTGCGGCCATCAGGGCGGTGATGATCATGAGTGCGCCGCCGATGCCCGAAATGAGGAGGGCGGAGAGGATGGTGCGGGGTGCGGTGCGGCGGGGGTCCTTAGTCTCTTCGGACAGCTCACCGGCGGAGTTGAAGCCCACCATCACGTAGGCGGCCATCAGCCCCGAGACCAGGAAGGCGCCCACCGCCCCCAGCTCGGAGGTCTGCAGGACGGTGGTGTCCGCCACTACGTCCGGACCCCGCTGCGCGGCGGTGATCAATGCAAGGATCACGGCAATGACGCCCACGATCTCGCAGGTGACGCCCACCGAGTTCACGTGGGCCATGAGCTTTACGCCCAGCGAGTTGATGACAGTGGTGGCCACCAGGAGCACCGCCCCGAGGATCACCGCATTGGCGGCGCCGGTGACGGTGTTCAGCGCCGGGTCCCCGCCCACCACCTGGAATCCGTCCCACAGCTGGGGCAGCACCACCTGCAGGGCGATGGCGGCTGCCGCGGCGGTGACCACCTGCGCGATGGCCATGAACCAGCCGGCGAACCAGCCCACGCCCTCTCCCCCCACGCGCCGGGCCCACTGGTACACGGCGCCGGACAGCGGGTAGCGGGCGGCGAGTTCGGCGAAGTTCAGGGCAACCAGGAGCTGCCCGACCAGCACCACCGGCCAGGTCCAGAAGAACGCCGGTCCGGCGAAGGAGTAGCCGAACGCGAACAGCTGGAAGATGGTGGTGAGGATGGAGACGAACGAAAAGCCGGCGGCGAAGGAAGCGTAGCGGCCGAGTTTCCGGTGGAGGGTGGGCTGGTAGCCAAGGGACGTCAGGTCCGCATCGTCCTGGTGGACGGTGGGGAGAACAGTTGATGTCATCAGAATCTCCGGGGCTGGAACGGCGGGGGGGAATAAAGCCTCCCGGCAGCGCAGCACTCGGCCGATGGCTGCTGATTACCGGTCACTTGATAGTTTTCCAGCGCCATGTCCCCAAACAGTTTCACTTCTGTAAAAGGCGGATAGACATCTTGTTTCCGTTGTATTTCCGGCCCCTCACCATCCTGTCCGGGCCAAACCGGCCCCGGCGGTAATGCAAGAATGATGCGGTGACTTCAGCCGGCCCGGGACGCCCCCGCCACCAACAGCCCTCCCGTCCGGGAGCCACAGCCAGGGATGAAATCCTGGACGCCGCAGCCGAGCTCTTCACCACGCAGGGCTACGCCAGCACCTCCACCCGGTCCATTGCGGACGCCGTGGGCATCCGGCAGTCATCGCTGTACCACCACTTCAAAACCAAGGACGACATCCTCGAGGACCTGCTGGACGGCACCGTGTCCGGCGGGCTGGCGTTCGCCCGGGCCGTGGCTGCCGGCGCGGAAGGCGAGGCGGCCCCTGGAAGCCGGCTTCACGCCGTCGCACTCTATGACGGCACCCAGCTTTGCAGCGCCCGCTGGAACCTGGGGATCCTGTACCACCTGCCCGAGGTCCGGAATGAGCGCTTTGCCCGGTTCCTTGCCGACCGGCAGGAGCTGCGCGGACTGTACCGGCAGCTGGGCGGCTCCGCTGCGGGCGAAACCGGCATGCAGGAAGCCGGCGGCGGGGATGTCACCTTCCGGCTGGTTGAGTCGCTGATCAGCCTCCGCGCGGACGGCCTGGTTACGGGTGATTCCCCGCTGCAGGCCGCGGATGCGGGCCTTGTCCTCTGCGGACGGGGCCCGGAACTGCCGGCCATCCGGGCCGAAAGCGCAGCCCTCATCGCCCGGTTCTCCTGATTTCCGCCCGGTGTCCGTGATGCTGACGCCCAGCTTGCTCGGCTAGGCTCGGACCATGACGCGCGAGAACATCAGGACCCCCGACGGCGGCACTCTGGAGCTCTTCTCCACCGGCGCCGAACTGGCTTCCGCCGGTTCGGGCGTGGTGGTCATCCCGCCCTCCATGGTGACCGCAGCCGACTACACCAAGTTCGCCCAGAAGCTCAGCGCAGCCCTGGGCCGCCCGGTGCACACGTTCAACCGCCGCGGCCGGGGATCGTCGTCGCCGCAGCCGGAGGACTACACGCTGGATGTGGACATCCGCGACCTGGACACCGTCATGAAACACACGTCCAGCACGGATGTCTTTGGCCACAGCTTCGGCGGCGCCGTGGCCCTGCACGCGGCACGGACCTTGCCGGTGGAGCGGCTCGCCGTGTACGACCCCGCCGTCTCCGTCAACCACTCCGTCAAGGCGGAGTGGATCGCCGAATACGAGTCCGCGGCTGCCGCCGGTGATGACGACCGGGCCCTCGCCGTGATCCAGCGCGGGCTCGAAGAAGGCGGACCGTTCTCGTCCCGGATGCCGCTGTCCATGCTGACCCTCGCCAACAAGCTGACCGCCGGCACGTCCGAGGGCAAGCAGCAGCGCGAACTGATGCGCACCGGCGTCCGGGAAATCAAGGCGATCATCGCGGCGGACATGCCGGCCGAGCCGTTCCTCGCGCTTCCGCTGGAAACCCTGATCGTGGTGGGCGAGAAGAGCCCGGCCTACTTCGGGGTGGCGTGCGGCCAGATCCACGACGTCCTCTCCGGGTCCAGCTACACCATCCTTCCCGGGTTCGGCCACGACGGCGCCATCAAAGCGCCGGACGTCCTCATCAAGGAACTGGCGGAGTTCTACGCCGGCTGACCGGTGGTTGAGCCTGTCGAAACCGCCTGTCGAAACCTCCTGGGATCTCGACAGGCTCAACCACCAATGAATCAGTGCCCGGCGCCGTGGCCTGCGGTGGCGCCTTCCGTCTTGCGCATCATCGCTGAAAGCACGACGGCGGCAAAGGCTATGACGGTTGCCGTCAGGAAGGCGGCGCTCATCCCGGCGACGAGGCCCGACGTCGCGGACACCACCGCGAAGATGGACACCAGCAGGGCGGTTCCGGCGGCGCCGGCCACCTGCTGGGTGGTGCTCATGATCGCCGACCCGTGGGAGTACAGGTGCGGCGGGAGCGGGTTCAGGCCGGTGGTGAACGCGGGAGTGAACAGCAACGCCAGCCCGAAACTCAGCCCCACGTGCAAGGTGACGATCCACCAGACTGCCGTGCCGGCGTCGAGCATTGAAAACTGCCAGAGGGTAACGACCATCAGGATGGAACCGGTGACCGTGAGCGGCAGCGGGCCCACCTTGTCGAAGAGCCGGCCGATGACCGGGCCCAGCAGGCCCATGGCGAGGCCGCCCGGGAGCAGCGCCAGGCCCGTTTCAAGGGATCCCAGGCCGCGGACTTCCTGCAGGTAGAGCGGCAGCAGGATCACGCCGCCGAACAGCGCCATCATGGCCACCACCATCAGCAGCACGGAGACGGTAAACATCCGGAAGTTGAACGCGCGGAGGTCAAGCAGCGGCGCCTCTGCCTTCTGCAGCCGTAGCTGCCGGAGGACGAAGACTGCCAGGCTGGCAACACCGATCACGAGGGCCGTGATGGCGCCGGCACCCGGACCGGCCTGACCGCCGTGGCCGCCGCCAATCTGGCTCAGGCCGTAGACCAGTCCGCCGAACGCGGGAACCGTCAGGAGGACGGAGAGGAAGTCCAGCTTGGTCTTTTCGGCTTCACCCACGTTGGTGAGGTATTTGGCGCCGATTGCCAGGGCGGCCAGGGCCACCGGCAGGACGAACACGAACATAAAGCGCCAGGTGAAGTGCTCCAGGATCAGGCCTGAAACAGTGGGCCCCATGGCGGGCGCCACCGAGATGGCGATGCTGACGTTGCCCATCACGGCGCCGCGCTTTGCCATCGGCACCAGCGTGAGGATGGTGGTCATCAGCAGCGGCAGCATGATCGCCGTGCCGCCGGCCTGGATGATGCGGGCGAGCAGAAGGATCTCGAATCCGGGAGCTACGGCCGCCAGGGCGGTGCCGCCGGCGAAGAGCCCCATGGCCAGCATGAAGACCTTGCGGGTGGACAGGCTCTGGAGGATGAAGCCGGTGGTGGGAATGACCACTGCCATGGTCAGCATGAACCCGGTGGAGAGCCACTGGACGGTGGGGGCGTCCACCTGCAGGTCCACCATGAGCCGCTGGAGTGCGACGTTCATGATGGTCTCGTTGAGGATGACCACGAACGTGGCCACCAGCAGCGTGCTGATGATGGTCACGGACTCCCGGGACATCTTCTCCGGCGCGGCGGGCTGTGTTCCTTCTGCTTGGACGGATTGGCCGCTGGCGTTCGGCGAGACTTCGGTAGACATGAGTGTTCCCTCAGGGAGTGATGAGTGTGGTGCGCGAACATGGTCGCTGCAGATGCCAACACTCTACCGGCTGGAGTAATTCCTCCGCACCGGATCTTTTTTCAAACCCTGAGGGAACAGAAGGTGTCAGGCCGTCTGGCCTGCGTGCTGGCCTTCGGAGATTTCCTCCACCAGCTTGCTGTTGAATGCCGGAAGGTCGTCAGGGTTGCGGCTCGTCACCAGGCCCTGGTCAACCACCACTTCCTGGTCCGTCCAGTTTGCCCCGGCGTTCTTCAGGTCTGTTTCCAGCGTGTGGTAGGACGTGACGTTCCGCCCGCGCACCACGCCGGCGTCGATGAGCATCCACGGCCCGTGGCAGATCGAGGCGACCGGCTTGTGCTGCTCAAAGAAGCTGCGGGTGAAGCTCTGCGCATCCTTGTCCACGCGGAGGTGGTCCGCATTGACAACGCCGCCCGGCAGGACCAGTGCGTCGAAGTCTGATGCGTTGGCCTCGGCAACAGTGAGGTCGACGTCAAAGGTGTCGCCCTTTTCCGTGCCCTTGAAGCCCTGCAGCTTGCCGCTCTTGAGGGCCACGAGCGTGGGCAGTCCGCCGGCGTCCTTCACGGCCTGCCAGGGGCTGGTAAGTTCAACCTGCTCCACGCCGTCCGTCAGCAGGAATGCAACCTTCTTGCCTGCGATGTTGTGTTCTGACATTGTTCCTCCTCATCTGAGGCGGCCCGGGCCCGCTTTTGGCGCGCCAGGTTCCGCAGCGAGAGTTGATTGCCTGACAGTTACCAGCCTAGGAAGTGCGAAAGTAATAAGCAAGCTGACTATCCCCTCGGCTGGGATTGGGGAATGACGACGGCGGCGGGCTGGCGTGGCTTGGCCTCGATCCTGTGCCGGGCGCCGAAAGAATGTCGTACCCTCCCACGATGATTTAGGTATGGGAAACAGCGCAGTAGTAGCGGCACCGATGGAGGGCGTTTTTGCCACCACAGCTGCCATCAACGCGCTGTTCCTTGAAGAAGCAGCCTTGAAGACCGTGCATGCCAATGGAGATGCGGACGGATCCGGGGTTAATGTTCTCGGCCGACTGTATGAGCTTCGGTTGGAACGGCTTGGCCTGGAATCCAAGCTTGAGGCACAGACCACCGCACTCAAGGCCAGGGACGCTGCCCAGTCCCTTGACCTGCAGCAGGCCATGACCCCGCCCGACGCCTCCACCCAGGACCGCACGTATGCGGAAATATCAACAGTGGAAGAAATCGCCGGGGTCCTGACCATCAGCTCCGGAGCAGCAGGGGCGTTCATCACCCAGGCCCGGCAAGTCTGTTCCCTCCCATCCGTGTACGGGGCCCTGTCCACCGGGTCCTTGTCCTGGCAGGGCGCCAGGATCATCGCCGACGAAACCGAGGCCCTGGACCACCCCGCCGCCGTAGCCCTCGCGGACCACTTCCTGGACCCCGACGCACCGAACCCGGCCCGCGGCTGCCCCGCCGCGAACCTTGTGCCCGTCCCGGC
>NZ_AOFD01000020.1 GCF_000332815.1 Arthrobacter nitrophenolicus | reverse complement strand
GCCGCGCTCGGCCAGGGCGCCGGGGCCGGTGACGTCCTGGCTGCCGCCGGGGACGCCTGGGCTGACAAGGCCGGCGGAACCTCGGGTGTCCTGTGGGGCGCCGGACTGCGTGCCTTCGGCGAAACAGTGGGGAATTCGGCTGTTCCTTCGGCCGCGGACCTCGCCGCCTGCGTCACCGCGTTCGCTGACCGGATTGTCCAGCTGGGCAAGGCCGAGGTGGGCGACAAGACCATGGTGGACGCGCTGCTTCCGTTTGCCGGCAGCCTTGCCCGCCTCATCGGCGAAGGCACGGATCCCGCTGCCGCCTGGCAGGAAGCTGCCCGCGACGCCGCCGCGGCTGCCGCGGCGACGGCGGACCTGCTGCCGCTGAAGGGACGCGCCCGGCCGCTCGCGGAAAAGAGCCTGGGCACCCCGGACCCCGGAGCAACATCGCTGGCCATGGTCTTCAGCGTGATGGGTCCGCACTTCACTGCCGTTCCGGCACCACAGGAAACCGTTGGAGCAAAAGCATGAACAAGGAAGGACACAGCATGGGACTGCGCGTCATTGTCGGTGCCGACGAGGCAGGGGTGGACTACAAGGACCGGGTCCTGGCAGACCTCCGGGAGGACCCGCGGATCAGCGAAGTCATCGATATCGGGGTCAACCTGTCCGACGCCCCGGACGCCTTCACCAGGCCCTACCCCTACGTGGGCATCACCGCCGGCGAAATGATCCGCGACGGCGCCGCAGACCGGGCCATCCTCTTCTGCGGCACCGGAATCGGCGTGGCCATCGCTGCGAACAAAGTGGAGGGCATCCGGGCAACGGCAGCGCACGACTCGTTCTCCGTGGAACGCTCCATCCTGTCCAACGACTGCCAGGTCCTCACCATGGGCCAGCGGGTGGTCGGGATAGAGCTCGCCCGCCGGCTCGCGAAAGAGTGGATCGGCTACACGTTCGATCCGGCGTCGGCATCCGCAGGCAAGGTCAAGGTGCTGACCGACTTTGAGGCCTGCTAGCCGGGCACGCGGGACGGGAAGTACAGCATGAAGTGGATGCGCTGCCACGACTGGAGCCGCCTGGTGGGGATTCCCGTGGAGATCCGGAAGGACTTCACGCTGGTCCGGGCGGGGATGGTGGAGGACGTCATGCCTGATTCCTCGGCCTTATGGCTGGCCGCGGACGCATGGCGGGGAGGGCCCTGTTTGCGGCCGCCGAGGGTTACGAGGTGTGGATCAGTCCGCGAGAACTGGGCGGGAAGCTGTGCTACAAAATGGCTGCCGTCCGCCTGCCCGTGCCCCTGCCGGGTCCGTAGCGGGCACATATTGGGGGTGTGCTTGCCGCGGGTGCCTTCCTAGACTGGGGTGATGATCACAGTCACCGGAAGCGTGGAAACCAAACTGTCCGCCGAGAAGGCCTTTGCCTTCATGAAGGAGTTCGAAAACACCAGCAAGTGGGACCCCAACACTCCGGTGATGGACAAGCTGACCCCGGAACCGGTGGCGGTGGGCCACCGCTACCATGCGGAGTCCGAGTTCCGTGGGAAGCGGCAGACCCTGGAGTACGAGGTCATCGAGCTGACGGACAACCACATCAAGCTCCGCGGCGAGAACAAGAGCGTCACGGCGTTCGACTCCGTGGACGTGAGCCCGTCCGGCTCCGGCTCGGTGGTCAAGTACACGGCCGAGTTCAGCATCAAGGGCCCGGCCAAAATCATCCAGCCGCTGCTCAAGCCCGCCTTCATGCAGCTCCGCGACCCGGCACTGAACGGGATCCGGGATACCCTCAACGCCCAGGCTGCCGGCTGACCTGGTTCGCGGCGAAGAACTCCCGGATCTCCCGGCGGGGATCCTGCTCCACCCGGGGCGCGGCGTCGAGGACCATGGTGTTGCGCTCCGGCCCGTACTCCGGCCAGTCCAGCCCAGGCAGGCCGGGTGAGCCGGTGCGGGCGAAGGCAGCCCAGGCGCCGCTCATGGCGTCGCTCAGTTCCTGGGGTGCCTGCCCCCGGGTGAGGAAGGCGGCCTCCGGCGAGTCCAGGTGCCGGAAGACGAACGGGATTTCCAGCGCGTGGCACGCCCCGAGTTTCCCGCCCATGGCCGGGCTGCGCCACGTGAAGAGGTAGGCGAAATTCCGCCCCGTGGATCCCTGCAGCACCGGGCCCTCCCGGGCAGCGAGCAGGCTGTTGCTGGGCTGGCGGTACACAGAGTCAGCCACGGCGGCTTCCAGCAGCACCTTTCCGCCGGGCTCCGCCGACAGGACCCGCGACAGGGCCTCCGCGTAACCGGCGGTCCGCCCCGGGGCGATGCCGGCTGCCGCAAGCACCGCCGCTGCCCGCTCGGGATAGCCGGGGTCAGCGGGACCGGCCGGGCGCATCTCCACGCTGAAGGACCCCTCGTTGAGGTTGGTTCCGAGCAGCAGGTCCACTTCTCCATTCAGCCCCTGCCGCACAGCCTCCAGCGGCGGCAGGGGCAATGACGGGATCCCCGCCGTCGGCTGGAAAGGCAGCGGAACCGCAAAGGTCTCCCGGGCCGTGCGCCGCCCCAGTTCTTCCTGTGCCTCGAGCAGCCTCGCGATCGGGAGCGTGAGGATGTTCCGGGCTGACCCGGCGTCAAGGCCGCACAGGGTGAGGAACTCCCGGGCGATGCGGGTGGAATCCTCCGGGTTTCGGAACCGTTCGGCGGTGCCGCTCTGCAGGATGGCGCGGCGGAAGAGGCCTTCCGACGCCGGCATGCCCAGCAGGGTGCCGATGGCCGCCGCCCCTGCCGACTCCCCGAAGACCGTAACGTTCCCCGGATCGCCGCCGAACCCCGCGATGTTGTCCCGCACCCACCGCAGCGCCTCGAGCTGGTCCAGAAGCGCAACGTTGGAAGAGTCCTCGTAGCCCGGCCCCAGGAGTTCTGCCAGGTTCAGGAAACCGAGGGCTCCCAGCCGGTAGTTGATGGCCACCACTACGGTGCCTGTGGCTGCCGCCAGGGCGCCGCCGTCGTACATCGCGTCACTGTTGGCACCGCTGAGGTAGGCGCCGCCGTGGATCCACACCAGCACAGGACGGCCAGGCCCTCCCGTGCCCGGAGTCCAGATGTTGAGGTTGAGGCAGCCGTCTTCGCTCCAACTGCGCGGCCGGGAGCCCGGTGGAGCCGGGGACTCGGGGTTCTGCGGTGCCGCCGGTCCCGGCCCGGTGCAGTCCAGCACTCCTGCCCACGGAGCGGCCGGAACAGGGGGCCGGAACCGCTCCGGCGCCTCCGCATAGCGAATCCCCAGGAAGCGGTGGATTGCCGCGCCATCCACGGCAAGGGTGGTGCCGGCTGCCGTGCCGCAGCGGCCGGTGGCAAGTTTCATGATTGACACGTTACGGCGTCCGCCCGGGTAGGGTGGAACGTACCGTCTGGCAGTGGGCGGCCATGATGCTGTGGCCTAACTGTGTCCGGAAGGGAGCCTTGCAATGAACAGCGACGTTTGTGACGGCACCTCCTTCGCCGATGTTGCGGTACGCCTGCAGGACCTGATGCTTGGTAACCAGCCGGTACCCCAGATGCTCGAGGACCTGGCGGGATATACGGCGCAGAGGCTTGGCGGGCCGGGCCGCGAACTTGCCTGCAACATCACGCTGGCCCGCCCCAAGAAGCCGGTGGCAAGGGCAGCCAGCAGTTCCGTTGCCAGGCTGATGAACCAGCTGGAAGGCGCATACGCCGACAGCCCGGGTGCCACTGCGGCGCGGCTTTCCCAAACAGTGGTGGTTCCGGACCTGCGCCGGGAAGGCCGCTGGCCAGAGTACGTCCTCGCCGGCCGCAGGCAGGGCGTGCTTTCTGTGGTCAGCCTTCCGCTGCTTCTCGACGGCGACCAGGGACTCCTCAGCCTCTACTCCCCGCAGCCCGCGGAGCCCGGCAGTACGGCATCTGCGGAGGCCTTTGTTGCGCAGGCATCGAAGGGACTGAGGCTTGCCCTGCGGATGGCCAAGCTCCAGGACACCAAGGACGGCCTGAGCGCCGCGATGCAGACACGGACCGTCATCGACCTGGCGACCGGAGCCATCATGGCGCAGAACCGGTGCGGCCAGGCGGCAGCGTTCAAGGTACTGCGGGAGGCGTCCAACACCCGGAACATCAAGCTGCGGGAGATCGCCTCCGGAGTGATCTCCACCGTGGCCGGAGGCGCAGAGACCTTCACCTATTTCGACGAATAGGGATCCTGCGGCTTGGAATCCAACTGTTCCAGTGGCGAGTCGCTGAACGGTGCCCGCACGCCAAGACCGGCGGCGGCGCAGTGTTCGTTGACAGCCTGGGACAGTGCGTCCCGTTCCTTCTCCGAGAGCCCCGCCGCGCCTGCAGTGTAGTCCCGGATCTGCTGCTCCGAGGCGTCGCCGCCCAGTGCCACGTAGTCCAGCCACAGTTCGCCCAGGTCCAGGTTGTGCCTTTTGATCACAGCGCCGGTCAGGGCCTGCTGGTCCACCTCATCCATCGTCCCTCCCGCATTCGTGATGGTCTTCCTGAGAGGACTTCGTAGCGGGACGGGTGATGGATGGCCCGGGTGGGAAAGAAATTTTTCTTCCGCCGGGTGGTTCGGGAAACTGCTGGGACTTTTGCCTCTAGCCGGCAGCTAACGGAGCAGCCACGCTGAGTGTCTGGAGCAACGGGATCAAGGAGGGAATGATCATGGACACCTGCGATGTCTGCGGCAACCACGAGGGCCGCATGTTCACCGTGACCATGGCCAGCCAGACCGGGACGTTCGACAGCTTCGAATGTGCCATCCACATGATGCGCCCGCGTGTGAACACTGCGGTTGCCGGATCCTGGGGCATCCGGTTGAGAGCGAGCCCGGCATCTACTGCTGCCTGCACTGTGCAAAGGAAGCAGGGAACCCGCACAGGCCGCGAAGCCGCAGCATTCAACAGTGGCTGTGCCGGCTCCGGGTGCCGCCGGGGGCCAGGGCTAGCGCGGTAACAGCTTTACCCGGGCACGGCCTGAGACTACGGGGTGTGCGGGAGAGACGCCGGCGCCATTGTCCGGTGCTGGTGCCCGCACAGAAGCGGGGCAGAGCCGTCACGCTGAGGGCCGGAGCGCGGGGCCCGTGCCGTGGTGATGGAGAATCTGTCCATGACCAATGACGCTCCACGCCCCGTGTACTTTCTTTCGGACAGCACGGGCATCACTGCGGAAACGCTCGGAAACACCTTGCTGACGCAGTTCCCCGGCAACAACTTCGACCGCATCACCGTCCCGTTCATCACCACGGCCGAGCAGGCGAGGGCCGTGGTGACCACCATTGACGCCGTTGCCGACGCGGGCCTGCGGCCGCTCGTCTTCTCGACGGCGGTCAGCAGCGAGATCCGCTCCATCCTGGAGACGTGCAAGGCCGCCGTGGTGGACCTGATCGGCACCCACGTCCCGCAACTGGAGGCTGCCCTGGGCACCCGGGCGAGCGGGGAACCGGGGCGCGCGCACGGCCTGGGCAACGCTGCGCGCTACCAGTCCCGGATGGCCGCCGTCGAATACGCCATGGAGCACGACGACGGGCAGAGCCTGCGTGCCCTCGAAAAGGCCCAGGTGATCCTGGTTGCCCCTTCCCGCTGCGGCAAGACCCCCACCACCATGTACCTGGCGCTGCAGCACGGCATCTTCGCCGCGAACTTTCCGCTGGTGGACGAGGACTTCGAGCGGGAAGGCCTGCCCAAGCCGCTGCGGCCGTTTGTGTCGAAGTGTTTCGGCCTCTCCTCCAACCCGTTGCGCCTGAGCCAGATCCGCACCGAGCGCCGCAGCGGCTCGCCCTATGCCTCCCTGCGGCAGTGCGGCTATGAGCTGCGCAGCGCCGAGCAACTGTACATGGCGCACAGGATTCCGTTCCTGAATTCGGCCACCGTATCGGTGGAGGAGATGGCGGCAACCATCCTGCAGCGGATGAACCTCAAGCACTAGGAAAAGCCGCGCCGCCGGCCCTGTGGTGCAAATCATATGGAAAGAGCCACCAATACCTGTCACGGTGGACAGGATTTGCGCCCATAAGGCAGCAAAAGCCACACGGCGACGGGTACACCACTGCCATTAACTGCGAAGGAGCAGCGACATGACACAAGACATCCTCTGGTTCTCAGAGCTCGGACTGAAGGACCTCGAGCGTGTGGGCGGAAAGAACGCCTCCCTCGGGGAACTGGTCCAGAACCTGAGCTCAGCCGGGGTACAGGTCCCGGACGGGTTCGCCACCACCGCGGATGCCTACCGCACCTTCCTTGCGGACTCGGGCCTGGACCAGACGATCGCCGACCGGCTGGTCGGGCTGGACACCGACGACGTCACCGCCCTGGCCGCGGCCGGCCACGACATCCGGGACCTGATCCGCCAGACGCCCTTCCTCCCAGGCTTCGAAGCGCAGGTCCGGGACTTCTACCAGCAGCTGGTGGACAAGCACGGCGGGTCCGATGACCTGTCCTGGGCCGTCCGTTCCAGCGCCACCGCAGAAGACCTTCCGGACGCGTCCTTCGCCGGGCAGCAGGAAACCTTCCTGAACGTCCGCGGTATCGAGAACATCCTGGTGGCGATCAAGGACGTGTTTGCCTCGCTCTACAACGACCGGGCCATCGCCTACCGCGTCCACCACAAGTTCGAGCACGCCGACGTGGCACTCTCCGCCGGCATCCAGCGCATGGTGCGTTCCGACGTCGGGGCCTCCGGCGTTATGTTCACCATGGACACCGAGTCCGGCTTCCGCGACGCGGTTTTCGTCACGTCCTCCTACGGCCTCGGCGAGGCCGTGGTCCAGGGCGCCGTCAACCCGGACGAGTTCTACGTCTTCAAGCCCGCGCTGGAAGCCGGCCGGCCGGCCATCCTGAAGCGGGGCCTGGGCGAAAAGGCCCTCCAGATGACCTACACCACCAGCCGCGAGGTGGGCCGCACCGTCGACTTCGTGCCCGTTGAAGCATCCCTGCGGAACAAGTTCAGCCTCAACGACGACGACGTGGAGCAGCTCGCGCGCTACGCCGTCGCCATCGAAAAGCACTACGGCCGGCCCATGGACATCGAGTGGGGCAAGGACGGCGTGGACGGCGGCCTGTACATCCTGCAGGCCCGGCCGGAGACCGTGCAGTCCCGCCGCTCCACCGGCAGCCTGAGCCGCTTCCGGCTCAACGGCACCAGCCGCGTGCTGGCCGAGGGGCGCGCCATCGGGCAGCGGATCGGTGCCGGCAACGTCCGCATCCTCACCGGCATTGAGCAGATGGCCGCCTTCAAGACCGGCGATGTGCTGGTGGCGGACATGACCGATCCCGACTGGGAACCGATCATGAAGCGGGCCGCAGCGATCGTGACCAACCGCGGCGGACGCACGTGCCACGCAGCCATCATCGCCCGTGAACTGGGCATCCCCGCCGTGGTCGGCACCGGCAACGCCACGGAAATCCTCGCCGACGTCCCCGCCGTCACTGTTTCCTGCGCCGACGGCGAAACCGGTGTGATCTACGAGGGGATCCTGGATTTCACTGCCGAGGAAACGGAGATCGCCCAGCTGCCGGACGCCCCGGTCAAGGTCATGATGAACGTGGGCACCCCGGAGCAGGCGTTCACGTTCGCGCAGCTGCCCAACCAGGGCGTGGGCCTGGCCCGGCTGGAGTTCATCATCAACCGCCAGATCGGCGTCCACCCCAAGGCGCTGCTCAACCTGGACGACCAGCCGGCGGACATCAAGGCCGAAATCAGCGAGCGGATCGCCGCCTACGGCAGCCCGCGCGACTACTACATCAAGCGCCTGGCCGAGGGCGTGTCCATCATCGCCGCGGCCTTCGCCCCGGAGCCGGTCATCGTGCGCATGTCCGACTTCAAGTCCAACGAGTACGCCAACCTCATCGGCGGCCCGGCCTACGAGCCGCACGAAGAGAACCCGATGATCGGCTTCCGCGGCGCCTCACGGTACCTGGACCCGTCCTTCCGGGACTGCTTCGATCTGGAGTGCGAGGCCCTGGCCTATGTCCGCAACGAGATGGGGCTGACGAACGTCAAGCTGATGATCCCGTTCGTGCGGACCCTGGACGAGGCCCGCGGCGTCATTGAGCTGCTGGCCGAAAACGGGCTGAAGCGCGGCGAGAACGGCCTGGAAGTGATCATGATGTGCGAGCTTCCGTCCAACGCCCTGCTCGCCGACGAGTTCCTTGACTACTTCGACGGGTTCTCCATCGGATCCAACGACATGACCCAGCTGACCCTGGGCCTGGACCGTGACTCCGGGATCGTGTCCGGCGGCTTCGACGAGCGGGATCCCGCGGTCAAGAAGCTCCTCAGCATGGCCATCAGCGCCTGCAACGCCCGCGGCAAGTACGTGGGCATCTGCGGCCAGGGCCCCAGCGACCACGCCGACTTCGCCGAGTGGCTGGTCCAGGAAGGCATCAGCTCCGTTTCCCTGAACCCGGACACCGTGGTGGACACCTGGCTCCGGCTGACAGGCACGACGGCGGCCGAGCTCACCGCAGTGGGCTGACCGCTGGGGCAATAGCGTTCAAAAACTTACGGGCTGGTTGGGACCTGCATTAAGGTCCCGGCCAGCCCCTTTCCTGCCGGCGGCTGCCAGGCCTTGTGGGCGTTGAAACCCAAACCTGGCCGGCCTCCGCCCCCTTTACCCCTCGCACTCCTTGCAGTACTTCTTGCCGTCCTTTTCCCGCGCCAGCTGGCTGCGGTGGTGGACCAGGAAGCAGGACATGCAGGTGAATTCGTCCTGCTGCACAGGGACCACCTGGATCAGCAGTTCCTCGTTGGACAGGTCGGCGCCGGGCAGCTCAAAGCTGTCCGCGAGGTCAGTCTCGTCAACGTCAGGGGTGGCCTCCCGACGTCCCGGCTTCTCGGTCTTCAGCTCCTCCAGGGCGACGTTCGGTTCTTCTTCCGGAGTCACCCGCGGAGCGTCGTAGTCAACTGCCATTGATGCGTTCTCCTGTACGGCTGTGGTTTGCCCAGATTGTTCTGGACAGAGCGAAAACCCAAAGCGGCCGGAAGTTATTCCCGCCAGTTCCGGAGGGCCAATATAGCTTCAACACCGGTGCTCCGGCTACTTGTGCACGCCGTCCCATCCGGCCAGCCGCGAGCACTCGGCCCAGAGCCGGTGCCGGGCCTCCACGTCCGACCCCATTCCCGGGGTGGGCAGTTCCTTCCGCTGTGCCCACAGCTTGCCGGTGACGGCGGCTGTCTCCGCGGCGGTAGCCAGCCACAGGGGCGTGTCCGCGGCCTGCTCCGCCGTCTTCCCGAACCTGTTGGTGATCCACCGGAACGGCCCGCCCACGTCCTTCAGCAGCCCGGTGTTCCTGACCAGCCCGGGGTGGACCGCATTGGCCACGACGCCGGTGCCGCGCAGGCGCTCCGCGAGCTCCTGGGTGAGCAGCACGCGGGCCAGCATGGTGGGCGGCGTGGAGCGCAGGTAGCTGTATTTGCCTTTGGCGGTCTGCAGGTCGTCGAAGGCCAGGCGCGTGTTGCCGTACCTGGAGGTCACGTTCACAATTCGCGCCGATCCCGCGGACGCTGCGGCTTTCTTCAGGGCATCCAGCAGCAGGTTGCTGAACAGGAAGTAGGACATGACGTTGGTGGCGAACGTCAGCTCCAGCCCCTCCGCCGTCACATGCCGTTCCTTCCGGAAGACGCCGGCCGCGTTCACCAGCACATCGAGCCGCCCGTAGCGGGCGCGGACCTGGTCCGCCGCCGCCTGGACTGACGATTGCAGGGACACGTCACAGGCGAGGGGCTCCAGCGTGGCCGCCGGGACGCGCGCACGGATATCCTGCACCGCCTCCTGGGCGCGGGCGTAGTTCCGGCCAATGACGACGACGGCGGCGCCTTCCCTGGCGAGGCCCGCGGCAACTGCCTTGGCCAGGCCTCCCGTTGCTCCCGTGACCAGTGCAATCCGGCCATCCATAGCTGCCACGCTACCGCCTCCTGACGCGTCCTTACGTTAATCCCAGCACGGAACTCCGGGCGTGAACATAGCGGGCAAGAGCCGCGCTCGCCGTGAATAGCAGTGGTAGGTAGACTGGTCTACCTACCACTGTTTCGAGGAGTGCCCATGCCTGCACCGGACGTTTCAGTCCCGCCCCGGCGTCCAGCGCGCCAACTGCTGCTGGACGCAGCCGCGCGCCTGTTCTATGCGAACGGGGTGGCCAGCACCGGCATCGACGCCATCACCTCGGAAGCGGGAGTTGCAAAGAAAAGCCTGTACAACAACTTCGCTTCCAAGGCCGACCTGGTGGCTGCATATCTGGAAGCCCGGCACGCGGAATGGCTTGAGCTGTACCGCAGCCGTCTGGAAACCGCGGGGAACGCCGGGGGCCGGGTCCTGGCTGTCTTCGATGCCTACCTGGACCATGCCAATGCCGCCTATGAACACGGATTCCGGGGCTGCGGGCTCCTGAACGCCGCCGCCGAACTCCCGGCGGGGGACGCAGGCCGGGAAGCGGTGCGGCGGCACAAGGAACAGGTGGAGGAACTGCTGGCAGCGCATGCACTCGAGCTTCTGCCCGGCCAGAAGGCCCGCGCCGCAGAGTTGGCACGCCACCTGTCATTCCTCCTGGAGGGGGCCATGGCGCGGGCAGGGCTGGAAGGCGGGGATGCCCGGCTCAGGGATGCGAGGCTCATTGCTGCCCGGATGCTGGCGGAGCTGTGACAGCAAGAACCGCGGCGGCCGATGCACCGCTCTGGGGAGCCCTGTTCGTGGCGGCCGCGTCCGTCCTGTGGGGAACCACCGGGACGGCCGCCACCTTCGCGCCGTCCGTCAGTCCGCTCGCCATCGGTGCTGTCGCCATGGGGATCGGCGGGCTACTGCAGGCGCTGTATGCCGCCCGATCCATCACCGACCACCGGGGCGGACTGGCGGAAAGGTGGCGGCTGGTGCTCCTGGCCGCAGCAGCGGTGGCCGTCTATCCCCTTGCCTTTTACAGCTCCATGCATCTGGCAGGCGTAGCATCGGAACCGTCGTCTCCATTGGCTCGGCCCCTGTGGCCGCAGCTCTGGTGGAGCGGTTCGCGGACCGCAAGCCGCTGACCCGGCGGTGGGTTGCCGGTGCGCTGCTGGGAGTGGGCGGTGCTGCCCTGTTGTCCTTTGCCGGGCACAGTCCTGCAGGCGCGGGGCCGGGCCTGGAAGGCGGAGATTCTGGAGCGTCCGCCGCCGGCATCCTCCTGGGCCTGGTAGCCGGTGGCACGTATGCCCTGTATTCGTGGGCCGCGCACCGGCTGATCAGTGGCGGGATCCCCTCACGGGCGGCGATGGGAGCGGTGTTCGGGCTGGGCGGGGTGCTGCTGATGCCGGTACTCGCCGTGACCGGCGCCCCGCTTCTGCAGTCGTGGACCAACTTTTCGGTGGGCGCCTACATGGCGCTGGTTCCGATGTTTGCCGGCTACGTCCTGTTCGGCTGGGGGCTTGCCCGGATCCGCGCCAGCACCGCAACCAGCATCTCCCTGCTGGAGACGGTGGTGGCCGCCGTCCTGGCCGTCCTGGTGGTGGGGGAGCGCCTTCCGGCGCTCGGCTGGCTTGGCGCCGCCGTCGTCCTGGCGAGCCTGTTCATCCTGACGCCGGGCACTCCCCGGGGATCGGGGCGCCAGCAGCATCCGGCCCTAGCCGGTGGGCTGTTCTCGCCGCCGGCTCCTGCCTGGGAAGGGCCGGTCCAGGAAGACAAAGGCCCCGGCGCCCAGCAGCAAAAGGCCGAGGACGACGGCGGCGGCCGCCTGGCTGCCGATTCCCACCAGGAGCACGACAAGTCCGGGCAGGCACGCGGCTAAGCCGGCGAAGAGCCTCGCCGGGAGGCGGCGGGCGGGATAGCCGGAGAGCAGTTCCATGGCCAGGTGGGGATCGTCGGCGATCAGCCGCAGTTCCAGCTCGTGAAGCAGCCTCCGCTCCTCTTCGGACATTGGCATGGCATGCCCCTGAATTCCATGAAAGCGGGTATCGGTACTGACCGTAGGAGCCTTGTCTCACTTAGTCAAGACCCGCCTTGCGGCATGCCGCTAGGGTAAAGGCATGACTTTGGGGGACAGCAGCAGTGGCCGGTCCGGCGGACGGATTTGGCGGGGATTCCTGGTGCCGCTGATCGCGGTGGCCAGTGCCGTCATCGGCATATTGGTGGTGCGGGTCCCGCGGCAGGACGTGGGCTGGTTTGCCTACGCGCCGCTGGCGAACGACACCTTTTCGTCGAACAGCCTGGTTTTCATGGACGGCACGGCAAGGCTCGGCTACGCGCTGATCCTCGCCGGAATGCTCCTGCTGGCATTCTGGGCAGGCTACCGGTTCGCCCTCCGCCGCACCGGGCGGCAGAGGTAGCCAGGGGCACGAGGCCGGCTACCGCCGTCGTAATTCCGCGAACTCAATGGCCGGGACAATGGCGCCCGCGTCCCGCTCCACGAAATTGGTGCCCGGCGGGACGATGTCATCGATGGCGTCCAGCACGTCCTCACCCAGCCGGATCCCGGCGGCGCGGAGGTAGGCGTACAGGTGCTCCTCGCTGCGCGGGCCAATGATCACGCTGCTGATGGCCGGATGGGCCAGGGCAAAGCCGACGGCGAGATCAACCAGCGGGAGCTCCAGCTTGTCTGCCAGCCGGGCCAGGGCGTCAGCCGCCAGCAGCTTCCGCTCACTGGAGGGGCCGGAGATGTCGTACCGCCCGGGCAGGGAATGCACCCGGGTGGCCGGCCGGCCGGACTCCAGCACGAAGCTTCCGGACAGCCAGCCGCCGGCCAGCGGTCCATAGGCAAGGACACCCAGCCCGTACTGCTGCGCGATGGGCAGCACGTCCCGCTCGTTGCCGCGGACCAGCATCGAGTACGGCACCTGGTTGCCGAGCGGCGGGATCAGATGGTTGGTGGTGGCCAGCCACTGCGCCTCCACCAGCTGCGCCGGCGTGAAGACGGACGTGCCGTAGTAGAGGATCTTGCCCTGCCGGATCAGGTCGTTGAGGGTGGTGATGGTTTCCAGGACGTCGGTGTTGTAGTCGGGCCGGTGCGCCTGGTAGAGGTCGATGCGGTCCGTCTGCAGCCGGCGGAGGCTGCCTTCCACTGCCTGGGTGATCCAGCGGCGGGAGTTGCCGCAGTGCGCGGGGTTGGCGCTCATCTGCCCATGGAACTTGGTGGCAAGGAAAACATCATCGCGGCGTCCGCGCAGTGCCCGGCCCACCACCTGCTCGGACTGGCCCTGCGAGTAGACATCGGCGGTGTCGATCGCCGTGATGCCTGCGTCCAGTGCGGCGTGGATGATCCGGATGCTTTCCTCGGCGCCGGTGGGCGCCCCGGACGGTCCGCCGGTCCCTTCGCCGAAGTTCATGGTGCCCAGCGTGAGTGCGCTGACGGGGGTTCCCGACCGCCCGAACACCCGCAGTTCGTTGAGGCTCATCCCCGGTCTCCTCCCGTTGGCTTGCTTGCCCTTGACCCGTCATGAGGCTACCCAGATCCGCCGGTTGCCTGAAGATTCCTGCCTTAGTCCTTCGCTTTTCGACGCACGAAGTAACGGAGGGGGCCCGGATGACGTTTTGTGGCGCGCGCGCAGCCCGCGATCTCGCTTATATTGAGGGATGGCCACCCCCAGTAAAGACGAGCAGTTCGTAAAGCTGCACGACCTGATTATTGGCAGCACCAATGTGAGCGATTTCCTCACGGAGCTGTCCACAGTGGCGGCCGCGACCCTGAGCGAGTCTGCCGGCACGCACATTGAATGCGGGGTGACCCTCCGGCGGCGTAAACGCAGCACCACGGTGGCGGGCAGCAGCGAGCGGGCAAGGGAACTGGACGCGCTGGAACAGGACCTGGGGCAGGGGCCGTGCCTCACTGCCCTGGAGAGCATGAGTTTCGTTGTCCTGCCCGACGTGGAGACCGATACCCGCTGGCCGGAGTACCGGAAGGTCCTGGCGGAGAACGGCTGCCGCAGCGTGCTGGGCGTCCCCCTTGCCCTGGACCAGAACCAGAGCGCCGCATTGAACTTCTTTGCCAACCAGCCCGGCGTCTTTTCCGAGGCTGTGATCAGCCGGGCCGAAGGGTTTGCCGACCTGGCCGGCCGCGCGCTGCGGCTTGCCCTGCGCATCGCGGATGCCCAGAACCTCGCCGAAGACCTCTCGGCCGCGATGCAGAACCGCACCACCATCGATCTCGCCTGCGGCGTGATCATGGCACAAAACCGGTGCTCCCAGGACGAAGCCATCGCGCTGCTGACCAAGGCCTCAAGCCACCGCAACCAGAAACTGCGGGACCTGGCGGCGGAAGTCCTTGCCCGGGTGAGCGACGGAGCGGTCAACACGCACTTCGAGCCGTGAGGCGGGCGCCCACCCATGTGACGGCAGCCGCATTTCGCCTCTGCCCCGCCCTGCAATAATCTGAACCAACGGTTGTGCACGGGGGTGCGAGCGCCCGGTACAACAGGCAGCACTGTAAGTTCGATCCCTTCACACCAGACGAGGCGGACACGCATGACGGCTTCAGACCAGCAGCACGCACCACGGCCAGCGATGCCGGCCGATCCACCGGGCTTCGTTCCGGCTGCGGGGGAATCTGCCCCGGGAAGTGCTGCCGGCGGGCCCGTCACAGGGGCACGCGTGGACCCCCACCTGCTCCAGCAGTTGGCGGATGCGCACGGCGTGGGAACTTCGTTCCAGGGCTGGGATGGGCTGCCGCACTCGGTGGCCGAGGAAACACTCATCAAGGTTTTGGCTGCCTTGGGCGTCCAGGCGCACACCAACCAGCACATCCAGGAAGCGCTGGCGGAAGCGGCACTGGCGCCGTGGCGGCGGATGCTGCCACCCGCCGTCGTAATCCAGCAGGGCGAGCCGGCGCAGGTCCCCGTGCATGTGCGGGAAGGAGCCGCTGCCAGCCTGGCCATCACGCTGGAAGGCGGGGCCGGGACGCGGGAAGCGGAACAGCAGGACGTCTGGGTGCAGCCCGTGGACGTGGACGGTGTGTCGGTGGGCCGGGCAACCTTCGCCCTCCCGCAGGACCTGCCGCTGGGCTGGCACACGCTTGTGGCCGAGTCGGAAGGCACCACCGCGTCCGCCACGCTGGTGGTGGCTCCTGCCCGGCTTGAGACGGCAAAGGAACTGGAGAAGCGCCGGGGCTGGGGCCTGGCAACGCAGCTGTATTCCGTCCGGTCCAAGCGGTCATGGGGCATCGGCGACTTCTCGGACCTGGCCGACCTTGCCGCGCTGAGCGGTGCCCGCGGCGCCGACTATGTGCTGGTCAATCCGCTGCATGCGGCGGAGCCCGTTCCGCCGGTCCAGCCTTCGCCCTATTCGCCGTCCACCCGGCGGTTCTTCAACCCGCTCTATATCCGGATTGAGGCCATTCCCGAACTGGCCTACCTGAAGCCGCGCAAACGTGCCCAGCTGGAAAAACTGCACGAGGAAGTGGCCGGACTCAACAAGGACGGCGGGCGGCTGGACCGGAATTCCGTCTACGCCGCAAAGCTGCAGGCACTGGAACTTCTGTACCACACCCGCCGTTCGCCTGCCCGGCAGGCAGCGTTCGACGAGTTCTGCCGGATTTCCGGCAGCGGACTCGACGATTTCGCCCTGTGGTCCGCCATCCGCGAGGACCTCGCCCCGGATGCTCCGCTGTGGACCGACCCCGCCACCGCCTTGGGCACCCCTGAAGCGGAAGCGCTCCGGGAAAAGCTTGGCGACCGGATCGGCTTCCACCGCTGGCTGCAGTGGATTTGCGACGAGCAGCTCGAGAATGCCCAGCAGGCCGCGCTGAGGTCGGGCATGCGGCTGGGTGTGGTCCACGACCTTGCAGTCGGCGTGGACCACAGCAGTGCCGACGCCTGGACCCTCCGGAACGTGCTGGCGCCGGCCACCAGCGTGGGTGCGCCGCCGGACATGTACAACCAGCAGGGCCAGGACTGGGGCCAGCCGCCGTGGCACCCCGTTCGGCTGGCGGAGGCCGGCTACCAGCTTCCGCAATATGCTCGCCACCGTGCTGCGGCACGCCGGCGGCATCCGGGTGGACCACATTCTCGGACTGTTCCGGCTCTGGTGGATTCCGGTGGGCAACGCCCCCGGCGACGGCGCCTACGTCCGCTACGACCACGAGGCACTGATCGGCATCCTGGCCCTTGAGGCGCACCGCGCCGGGGCCGTGGTGATCGGCGAGGACCTCGGCACCTTCGAACCGTGGGTGCGGGACTACCTGGCCGCGCGCGGCATCATGGGCACGTCCATCCTTTGGTTTGAGTACGACGGCGATTCCCCGCTTGCGCCCGAAAAGTACCGTACGCAGGCGCTTGCCAGCGTGAACACCCACGACCTTCCGCCCACCGCCGGCTACCTGGCCGGCGACCATGTGGCGCTGCGGAGCAGGCTGGGCCTGCTGGAACGCTCCGAAGCCGAAGAGCGGGCCGAGCACAACGCGTCCTTGGAAAAGATGCTCGCCATGCTGCGGGAGCGGGGCTACCTTCCGGAGGACGGGACCGGCGGCTCCGGTGGTCCCGGACCATCCGGCTCCGAGGAGCGCACCATCGAGGCCCTGCACCTGCTGCTCACGCAGACGCCGTCGGTCCTGCTGGGCGTGGCCTTGGTGGACGCAGTGGGGGAGCGGCGCGTGCAGAACCAGCCCGGAACCACCGAGGCGCTGTACCCGAACTGGCAGGTCCCGTTGGGCGGCCCGGACGGCAGTCCCGTTGTCCTTGATGACCTCCCCGCTAACGCGCGGTTCAACAGCCTGCTCGCTGCGGTGGAGGAGGCTCTGCACGGCTGATCAACCCTGAGGAGGGCGCCATGAATCCCCACCCGTTCCCCGACGCCGCAAGCCCGGCCAAGGAGCCGGACGGGCGTGGGCCCATCCTGCTGGTTGGCGGCACCGGGTTCCTGGGGAGCCAGGTGGTCACCGAGCTGCTGAAACGTGGGAAACAGGTGCGCGCCCTGGTCCGGCCAGGTTCGGATGCGTCCCGGCTGGAGGCCGCCGGCGCAGACATAGCCCGCGGAGACATGATGGACCCCGACTCGCTCGACCGCGCGATGTCCGGTGTGGATGCTGTGGTTACCTCGGCCGCCGGCTACACCAGGCACAGCAAGGGGGATACGCCCGATATCGATACGAGGGGCAATTCCAACCTGGCCGAGGCCGCGCACCGCGGGGGCGTCCGCCGGTTCGTCCTCACCAGCATCCTCACCTGCGACCAGACCCCGGACGTCCCGCACTTCTGGCACAAAAAGCTCATGGAGGACAGGCTCGAGCAGCTTGGTGTTCCGTTCGTCGCGCTGCGGCCCGGCGCCTTCCTGGACCAGGTCACCCGGTTCGGCGGGGACCCCATCGCCAAGGGCAAGCTCATGTGGATGGGCTCGCCCCGCGTCCCCACCACGTTCGTGCTGACCCCGGACCTTGCCGGTTACCTGGCAGAAGCCGTGGACGCTCCCGGCGTTGACGGGCAGCGGATCGATATCGGCTGGGACCGTCCGCTCGGCATGCAGGACGTCGCCGAAATTGCCGCCCGCCTGACCGGCAAACCCATCAAGGTCCGCTCCATCCCCATGCCGGTCCTGAAGGCGGCGGGATTGGTAGTGGGCCGCTTCAATCCAATGGTGAAGGACCTCGCGGCCATGATCGCCTGGTTCCAGTCCGGGCGCTATGTTGCCGACACCAGGCGGCAGGCGGAGGTCTTCGGGCCGCCGCCATCGGCCGAAGACGCCGTCCGCCGGTTCATCGGCATCCTGGGCCACCCCGTCAAGGGCTGACCGGGAACGAAGGAAGGCTCCCCGCCCCGTCCCGATATCGGGAACAGGGCGGGGAGCCTTCCACATGGTGATTGTGGCTAACCCGCCGTGATCACGTGGTTGAAGTGGTCGTAGCGGAAGGTGACCGGGCCGCCGTCGTGCTCAAAGGCGATGTTGGCACCTGGCGAGGCGCCGCCCGCCCCGTAGCTGACGTCCCAGGAGCGGTTCAGCGCCGCCTTGAACTCGTAGCTCCCGGCGGGCAGGTCCGGAACGCTCAGCTTCCACACCAGGTCTGCCGGGTCCAGCACCAGCTGGGCCTGGTCACAGGCGGGCTCCCAGTCGGCGGTGCAGCCAAGCTCGCTGTTCATGCTGCCAGCGGCGGCAACTGCCCCCGGCTGCTGGGAGGCGTAGACCGCGCTGAGGACGTGCGTGCCGTTGTCGTAGCGGAACGTGACGGGTCCGCCGGGGTGGTCCAGCACGAGGTTAGGCCCGTTGAACTGGCCGCCGTCCCCGTAGTTTTCATCCCAGCCGCCATTCAGTGCTGCCTTGTACTCGTATTTGCCTGCCGGCAGGTCCACCGTCAGGCGCCAGATGTTGTCGGCCGGGTCCAGGGCCATCATGGCCTGGGTGCAGGCCGGCTGCCATGCTTCAGCGCAGCCCATCGCCTGGTTCAGCGATCCGGCAACGGTCACCGAGTCAGGCTGCGGAGCATCGCCCACGGTGACCGTGCGCACCCCGCTGGCAACAGTAAAGCCGGGGCCGCTCATCGAAGCACGGTACTTAACCTCGGTGCCGTCCGCCAGGCTGGAGACGTCGTCCGTAGCGGAGTACACGGGCGAAGAAGCATCAGATCCGACGGCCGTCCACTCGCCGCCCGCCACGCTGCGCTCAAACGACACACTGTGGCTGGCCTTCTCGGGATCGGCCGTGGCGCTGAGTTCCACCATGCCCTTGACGCTGCTGCCCTCTTCGGGTTTCTGCAGCGTGAGGACGGGCGCCGGGACGTTGGCCGAACGCGTTTGGCTGGTGGCCGTGTGGCCGCCATTGTCCAGGACGGTTGCGCGGTACTCCACCGCGGTGCCGGCGTCGAAGCCCGCGACGTCGTGGAAGACCTGGTAGGGAGCGGTGTCGTCAGTGCCGATCGGTTCCCAGTTGCCGCCCGCTGTCTTCGCTTCGAAGGTGACCTCATAGAATGAGGAACCGTCGACGTCGGCCGTCACATTAAGGCGTCCATTGTCACCGGGTGCCGCTGCAGGCTCCTGGAGCACGACGCCGGGCGCGGCCTTCGAATGCGGGATCCGGCCCGAAGATTCGTAAACCACGGCGGACAGCGGCGGGACGGTGACCGTCAGCTTTCCGTCCTCCGACGTCTTGGTTTCTGCTGCCGCATCGCCATAGATGCGGGTGTAGTTCCGCTTGGCGATATAGGTGGGAACCTCGGCCGTCTGCGCCTGCTCACTGTTGTTCAACGCCACAACGTATTCGCGCTGGTCCTCAGCGTCCGTCCGGGAGAAGGCGTAGATGCCCGCGCCCTCGGACGCGTAGCGGTGCTGGTGCGCGCCGTCCCGCAGGCGGGGTGTTCCTTGGTCAGCGCCGCCAGTTCGCTGATCTTGGCATACAGCGGGTGGCCGGTGTTGAAGTTGTCCTGGGCGTGGGTGGCGTCAGTCCCCAGCAGGTCATCGTCCAGGTACTCAGGCACCTTGCTTGCGAACAGGGTCTGCCGCGCGTCCTGGTCTCCGCCGGGGCCGGTGAAGCCCTGCTCGTCGCCGTAGTAGATCACCGGGTTGCCGCGGGAGAAGTACATCAGCTCGTGGGCAAGCCGGTCGCGGGCCACCTGCTCGGCGTCGTCCGAGCCCGGGTTGTCTGCCGCAATGAAGCTGCCGATGCGGCCCATATCGTGATTACCGAGGAAGGTGGGCAGCTGGTAGACGTTGGAGTCCGCATCCGTGTACCAGTCATCGCCGGCGAAGAACGTTGCCAGGTTGCGGGTGTCCTGGCTCTTCGAGGCAAAGTTGCGGGCGGCGTCCTGGAACGGGAAGTCCAGTACCGCCTGCATCTGGTTCCGCGTGGTGAACTGCGAGGTGAAGCTCTTGGTAGCGTCGAAGACCTCGCCGAACATGAAGAATTCTTCCTTGCCCTGTTCCTTCGCGTAGGCGAGGACGTCCGGGCCGAATTCCTGCCAGAACTCGTTGTTGACGTGCTTCATGGTGTCGATCCGGAAGCCGTCCACGCCGAAGTCGCCGATCCAGGTCTTGTAGATGTCCTTCATGCCTTCCACCACCGTTGGGTGCTCCGTGAAGAGGTCATCAAGGCCGAAGAAGTCGCCGTAGTAGGCGTCCTCGCCCGCGAAGGTGGTGTCACCGCGGTTGTGGTAGAGGGTGGGGTCGTTCAGCCAGGCCGGAACCTTCAGGTCCTTTTCGCTCTCGTCCAGGACGGGCTTGTAGGGAAAGGAGGTGGTGGCGTCCAGTTCCGGGAAACTGCCTGTACCGGCATAGTCGCGGTCATCGAATTCCTGGCCATCCGCCGTCTTGTACGGAACTGCATCCTTGGAGACGTAGCCTTTGCGTGCACCTTCCTCATAGCCGATGACGTCTGCCGTGTGGTTGGTGATTATGTCGAAGTAGACCTTCATGCCCCGGGCGTGGGCAGCGTCGATGAGCGCCTTGAGTTCGTCGTTGGTGCCCAGGTGCGGATCGATCTGGGTGAAGTCGGTGATCCAGTAGCCGTGGTAGCCAGCTGATTTGTCTTCAGGCTGGACGGCCTTGTTCTTGAAGCTGGGAGTAAGCCAGATGGACGTGGTGCCAAGCCCCTGGATGTAGTCGATCTTGTTGAGGAGCCCAGCCAGGTCGCCGCCGTTGTAGAACCCCTTCCTGGCTGGATCGAAGCCCGAGACCATGGGATCCGGGCCAAGCCCGCCCTGGTCATTGGCCGTGCTGCCGTTGCTGAAGCGGTCGGCCATGACGAAATAGAAGTTCTCGTCCGTGACCGGGGCCCGGAGTGAGTGGAGGCTGATGACGCTCCCGGATGCTTTGGACCCTCTGTGGTGCCGGGGGCGGCGGCTGCGGGTAGGACTGCTGCGGACACGGCAACTGCTGCTGCAACCACTCCCGCCGCGGAGCGGATGCCCGCCGACCGGATGGAGGACGGGGTTGTTCCTGTTCCTGTTCCGGTTCGTCTGCGATTCTGGCTGGTGGTTCTGGCGCGCGACAAGGCGCTATTAGGGGTGCGGGATATCAAAGGGTGAGACCTTCCTGGTGTAGCGGCGCTGCTGTTCAGGCTTGCCGGAGGCAGGGCGTTCTGCTGGGTGCGGGTTCACCAGGCGGCAAGCCCTGTGAACCACGTCACAACTGTAAGCGCTTGCACTGAATAACTCCAGCGTTTGGGTAATGTCCGTGCGGGGTCGCTGGAGCCATTGCCGAAAGCACCCGTCGAGTGCCCGGGCGGCGTCAGCGTGCGTACCCGGGGGCGACAGTCCGTGGTTCCGGGACGGCGCCAGCCCGAATGCCCGCAGCCGTCAGCCCGAGTGCCCGGGGCGTCAGCCAGCCGGGATGAGGGCTGTGGGTGAGGGGGTCCGGACGTCGTGGAGGAGTGGGCCCGGCAGCCCGGTGGCAGGATCCAGCGCGAACGTGGCGACATTGTCCGACCGTTCATGGGCCACGTGAAGCCAGTTTCCCCTTACCAGGTGGTGCCGCGGCCAGTCACCGCCGCTCGGCATGTCGTGCACCGGCAGGAGCTCCGTCCCGCCACCGGCCACCTCCAGGGTGCTGACGATATTGGTGCCGCGGACGCCCACATAGGCGTAGCGGCCGTCCTTACTAAGGGAGATCTCGGCCGCAGAGTCCCCGGACTGGCTGCCGCCGGAGGTGGCCGGTCCACGGAACACCAGCTCAAAGGTCCCGGCCTCCGGCCGGATGATAAAGACCTCAACGGAGTATTCAGAGACGACGAAGACGTTGCCGCTGGCATGCTGCACCAGATGGCGGGGACCGCTGCCGAACGCCAGCGCCACCTCGTGGTCGGCAACAAGCCCCGTACCCGGGACGTAGTTCCAGACACGGAGGGTGTCATGCCCAAGATCGGTGGTCATGATGCGGCCGTCCTGAAGCATCAGGCTGGCATGCGCGCGGCTTGGCCGCGGCCGGCCCGGTGACAGGCTTGCGTGCGGGTCCGCCGAAGGTGGCGCTGCGAACCGCCCTGTCATGCCGCCGTCGGCATCCAGTTCGTACAGGAGGACCTGGCCGTCACCCCAGCAGGCAGCGGTAACAAAGCGGCCCCTCGGGTCAACGGCCACATGGCAGGTGGCCTCACCGGCGGGCTGCGGCGGACCGAGCGGTTCCAGGCCGAACTCGCCGGTCCTGCGGTACGCCTGGACCATCTGGCGTTGCTCAGCCACCGCATAAACGACCGGCAGGGACGGATGTACGGCAATGAACGACGGCGACTGCGCCTGCACGGCCGTGCCCAGCCACTCCAGGCTGCCGTCCTGATGCGCGCGGAGGGCACCGATGCCCTCGGCGCGGCCGCCTCCGTCCGATGTGTAGGTTCCGGTCCAGATGATGGTGTCGCTAGTGGCGGAGGTCATGCCTCCATCCTGTCAAGGATTTGGCTTCGCTCCATGGCGACCCGGCCTCAGCTAGCATGGAATTTCCAGTCACGGCACCAGGAGGTGAATCCGATCAACGCGTTACCTGTTTCGGGTTCATCCTGGTGCTGCTGTCCGGGCCGTCTGGCCTGACTGGCGCATGCAGGGTGCCCACCGGCTCACCGAAAGGCGTTCCCATGCCACCTGCTGAATGGTCTACTGCTCCTGTTGCATTACCTCCCGCTTCCCTGACTTTTGCTGGAATTGTCTCCGCCCTGCGGGGAGCCGGCTGTGTTTTCGCTGAGGAGGAGGCCGCGCTCCTGATGGCCGAATGTTCCGGCCCCGCGGAACTGGCCCGCGGGGTGCAGCGGCGCCGCGCAGGCATTCCGCTTGAATATGTCCTGGGCTGGGCCGAATTCTTCGGTCAGCGGATCGAAGTAGGGCAAGGTGTCTTTGTGCCCCGTCGGCGGACCGAGCTGCTCGTCCAAACGGCTTTGGAACTGCTTGCCCCGACCGACCCCGTTCCCGTCAGCACCGTTCCGTCCAGCCCTGTTCCGGTCGGCCACGCTCCGTCCGCCCACGCTCTGTCCAGCGTTGTAGTCGATCTCTGCTGCGGGTCCGGGGCCGTGGGTGCCACCCTGCTGGCTGTGCACCCAGATCTGGAACTCCACGCCTCCGACCTAGATCCCGCTGCTGCGGCCTGCGCCCGGCGGAACGTCGAAAAGATGGGCGGCCGCGTGTACGAGGGGGACCTGTTTGCTGCCCTTCCCGTTTCGATCCGGGGCCGCGTGCAGGTGCTTGCAGTCAACGCTCCGTATGTGCCCAGCGACGCGATCAGGACCATGCCTCCTGAGGCGCGGCTTCACGAACCCCGCCTTTCCCTCGACGGCGGGCCCGACGGGCTCGACATCCACCGCCTTGTGGCTGCTTCCGCCCCCGGATGGTTGAGTGCTGACGGGCATCTTCTCATTGAAACCAGTGAGCAGCAGGCAGCGGGAACAGCATCAATCGTTGCATCGGCTGGCCTTGCTGTGAGGACCGTTCGATCGGAAGAACTGGACGGCACCTTAGTGGTCGGGACCAAAGGAAGCTAGCACCGCCAAGATCTGGCATCATGCCGAGCTGGCACTGACAGGGGAGCCGCCCGCGAGGTATGCCACGCGGGGGAGGGCGAGAAGTGGGCCAAACAGGGTAGGGCACCAAGCTGAAGGGACGGTACGGTTCACTCCCGCAGGTGGGGGAGTGGTGGGGGTTTGAAGTAGTTGTTTTGCCGGGGGCTTTGGTTGGGGTCGACGTGGGGCGGTGGAATGAAGCTTGGGGTGCCGTGCTGGATGGCGATGGCCCACTGTTCTTTGTGGATCAGGTGGTGGTGGAAACTGCAGAGCAGGACGCCGTTGTCGGTGGTGGTTTCGCCGCCGTGTGACCAGTAGGTGATGTGGTGGGCTTCGCACCACGGAGCGGGGATGGTGCAGTCCGGGAAGGCGCATCCTTGGTCGCGGGCCGTGAGGGCGAGGCGTTGGGCGGGGGTGAACAGCCGGGTTTTGCGTCCCAGGTGCAGGATTTCGCCGTGAGTGCCCAGTACTGCGGGGATGATGTCGGCGTCGCAGGCTATTTTGCGCAGCGTGGTGGCGGCCGCTGGTCCTGTAAAGGCGAAGTTTCCGGTTCCGTGCCGGTCGGGCGTACGGTCCTGGCCTGGGCGCGCGCGTGTTCCTGACCCGTCCGTATGGGGCCCAGCCAAACTAGCTCCACCAGTACTAGCCCTACCCGCAGTGGTACTGCCTGCACTGTTTCTGTCCGCATCGGCTGCACCGGTGCCGGTAGCGGCGGCGGTGGTGGTGGGGAAGAGGTCCTGGTAGTTGATGGTTGCGATGATCTGGGGACGGTTGCCGCCTGTGGTGGGCAGCTGGTTTGTGGTCAGCCCTGCTTTGACGGCGGAGACAAGCCCGTCCAGCTGTTGCTGGGGGCGGGAGCGCCGTTCCAGGCTGATGTCCAGGTCCCGGTGCGGGTCCACGGTGGCATCCGGGTTGTCTGCCGGGACCTGAGCCTGGCTGCTGCTCGTGAGGTTTTCCGTTGTCTGGCTGGTGCTGGTGTTGGGGGTGGTGGTGCGGGGGTTGGTGGCGGTGTTCATGACGGTGGCGAGGTATTCGTACTGGTCGGTGGTGGCGAAGATTTCGACGTGGTGCAGGCCGTGGCGGGGTTTTCGGATGAAGGCTCCCTGGGTGTGGCGGAGCGCTTCTTCGGAGGGTTCGGCACCGTCGGCGTCGATGGTGTCAGCCCATCGGCGGGCCAGACGGGCGAGGAAGTCGGGGTCGGTGGTCCTGGCGGCGGTGGTGAGGTGGTTTTCGATGTGCTCGAGGATTTCCGGCGTGGCTTGATGTTGGAGCCGGTCGAGGGTTGCGGTGATGATGGTCGCGGCGTGAGAGGACACTGCCGGTGCTGCGGCTTCACCGCCTGTGGGAGCAAGCGCGGCGGCGAGGTGGGTGCGCAACGGTGGGACGGGTTGTCCGGTGAGGCTGCTGGCTGGCAGGACCTGGTGGGCGAGGGCAAGGCGGCGGCGGGCTTCGCGGATGGGGATCCGGAGCCGGAGCCTGAGGAACTCGGCAGTGTTCCGGCAGCCGTCGTCGGCCGGGGATGTCACCGGCGGATCCTGTTGACCTGCTGCGGGCGCGGCTGCGGGTTGAAGAGTGCTGGAGGCGGGCCAGTCAACGTCGGTTTCGTTCAGTGTCTCGACGCCGTTGGCGTCCCAGCCGGTCATCCAGCCCCGCCCCGGCCGGTCCGTTGTTGCGGCGCTGGTGCGGGTCCGGCTGGTTCGGGCGGCCGCGGCGGCGGCGATGGCTTGGGTGCGGGTGCGGTCCACGGCTCCGGCGGACTGAACCTGCAAAGACTCCAGACGCCGGGAAAGTTCCTCAATGTGGGCCGCGTAATGAGCTGCTTCGGCATAGTCCGCGGCTGCCAGGGCTTCCGGTGCAGCGGCTGCCGCCGTGGTGAGCAGTGCACCGATCGCGGCCAGCCCCAGCGGGTCCTCGGCCGGGCGGGCAACCGGACCGGCGGTAGCCTGGTGCGCCGGAAGGTGACTCAGCCGCCCGGGCCGCCTGCCGGCGTCGTGCGCAATAAACGGGCGGCGGTGCTGCGGCGCAACCAGCGGAAGAGTGCCGGCAGTACTGCCGAACTCTGCAAGCTGCTCCCCAATGGCCTCCATGGGACAACTCTCCCAAAGACCACCGACAAAACAGCCGGTTCGAGAGGGCTATGTGGAAAACCCGCTGAACGGGGGTCGCATGCTGTTCCGGAATGGGGAAGGGAAGCCACGAGATTAGGGCGGGACGGTCCGGGGCGTCGTTGCGCCGGGTGGCTATTACGCGGACGATGGAGCCATGGGCAGAAACCGCGGCCGGTTGGGCCGGCGATCGAAGGTCATCCTGGCGGTTCTGGCAGCCGCAGCCCTGGTCGTGGGGCTTGTCGTATTCAAGCCGTGGCTGCTTTTCATAGATGTGCGGGTGGACGAGCAACTACCGTTTGTAGCCAGCCAGACCACGCCGCCGCAGCCTTCTCCTTCAGGCCTTCCGGGCGGGGATGCCATCGAACCCCAGGCTCCTCCGGCGACGCCTCCCGGGCCCCGGCAATTGGCCGTGGGCACGCTGATCAGCCACGAACACGCCACCACAGGCACTGTCCGGATCGTTGAACAGCCCGACGGCAAAAGGCTGCTGACCCTGGAGAACCTGGACACGTCGAACGGTCCGGATGTCCACGTCTGGTTGAGCGCTGCCAAAGTAGTTGAGGGCACAGCCGGCTGGTTTACCGCGGGTTCCGCCGAGTACTACGACCTGGGCCTGATCAAGGGAAACCAAGGCAACCAGGTCTACGACATTCCCGCGGACGTTGATCTTGCGCGGTACAAGTCAGTGGACCTGTGGTGCGTGCAGTTCAGCGTTTCCTTTGGCGCCGCGGACCTGGTGACCTGAGCCCTGAACACCTGACCGCCAAGGCCTGCCAGCACCGACCAGCAAAAATGCCGGCCGCCGCGTCCCCCAAGGATCGCGACGGCCAGCATGGCGATTCAGTTTTAGCACACGGAAGTCAATGCCCCATTGTCAAGGGTGCTTCCCGTGTCATGATCTGACGCAGAGAGTGCCTCAGGCCTTCGAACCACCCTCATCGGATGTGGTTCCCAGGTTCGTAGTTTCCGGGTGGGTGCTGTGCGCGGGGATGTGGTCCTCGCCGAGGTCACCCGCATCGCTCAGGGTTCCGGACGTTCCCGCTGCGCCTCCCGTGGTGCCGGATGTTCCAGTCGCCGCGGTTCCGTAACTGCCTGGGGCGCCGTTGCCTATGGTGCCAGTACCTGTGCCGCTTGCGGTGGCAGCCGTGGAAGTGCCGGCGTCGGACGTTGCGGGTTTGCCGTCACCCGAAGACCCGGACGCGCCTTCACGATGCATTGCGGAGCCAAGCACGGTCCCCGCCCGGCGTGCCGCCTCGGTCAGCTGGTCGGCCACTTCGGGGGCCTTTTCCTTGATGGCATCCGTGGCGACATGCACTTTGTCCTGGACGGGCTTGCTGTCCCAAATTCCTGCGGCGCGTGCCTTGAGCTTGTCGTACGCAGCGCGCCCGGACCGGGATCCAAGGACGTAGCCGGTGGCAATTCCGATACCCAAAAGAAGCTTGTTTTTCACGATGAAATCCTGCTCCGTGAGAAGGTTTTCAAATCCGGCCAGCCGGACGGCGTATGGCCGGGAATATGAAAACCGGCCCGGGGGATTTTGTCCCCGGGCCGGTTTCCTGGCTTGCGGGCTAGGTTAGCCGCGAGCGCTGCGCTTGGTGACCATGCCGTAGACCAGCAGCACGATGAGAGCGCCGCCGATGGCCAGCAGCCACGTCTGCAGCGAGAAGAACTCCTGCAGTCCGGTGCCGAAGACCATGCCGCCGATCCAGCCGCCGAGGAGTGCTCCTACGACGCCCAGAACCAGGGTGATGAGCCAGCCGCCACCCTGACGGCCCGGAAGGATCGCCTTAGCGATCGCACCAGCAATAAGTCCGAGAATCAGAAATGCAATAAATCCCATTTTTTCGTTCCTCTTCCTAAGTAAAGGAGGCCTCCGGATTCCGGAAGCACTTCATCCTTCTGACTCAATAGTAATCATGCTTACTATCTGTTTGCCAACCCCGTAAGTTGGAAAAAGTGCATTTCAGGGCGTTTTAGTGCCCCGTGACGTCCGAATCGTTGCCGGCCCCGGGACCCTCGTCCAGGATCGCCAATTCCGCTAGATCCTGCGGATCCAGGGTGAAATCGAAGATGTCCAGATTCTCCTTCATCCGGTCCGGATTAGCGGTCTTGGGAATCGTTACCAGTCCGTGTTGAACGTGCCACCGCAGTACCAGCTGGCCGGGCGTTTTGCCGTGCTTTTCGGCCAGTTGGGTGAGGATGGGCGCGTCCAGCAGACCGGCCCCGGACCCGCCCAGGGGGCTGTAGGATTCGGTGACGATTCCGTGCTTCTGGTGGAACTCCCGCTCCACGGTCCGGGTCACCGCCGGCGTCAGCTGGATCTGGTTGACGGCAGGAACCACGTCGGTTTCTGCCATCAACCGCTCCAAGTGGGCGGGCTTGAAGTTGGACACTCCAATGGAGCGCACCTTTCCTTCCGCCTGGAGTCGCTCGAACGTCTTCCATGTGGAGATGTACTCATCCCGGGCCGGCAGCGGCCAGTGGATCAGCAGGAGGTCCACGTAATCCAGCCCCAGCCGCCGCAGCGAACCCTCGAGCCCTTCCACCGCCCTGTCGTTGCCCTGGAACTGGCCGTCGAGCTTGGTGGTGATGAAGAGCTCGCTCCTGTCCACGCCGCAGGCGCGGACGCCGTTCCCCACCCCTTGCTCGTTGCCGTACTTCACGGCCGTATCGATGTGCCGGTACCCGGCTTCCACGGCCTGGACGACGGCGGCAGCGGCCTGGTCGTCGTCCAGCGGCCAGGTGCCAAGACCTACCTGCGGGATGGAGTAGCCGTCATTGAGTTTGATCAGCGGTGCAAGTGTCATGAGAACAGTCTCTCCCGTAGTGCCGTCCTAGCTCCCAAAAGCCCGGAGAATGTTTCCGGCGTTGTAGTCCAGGACCGTCCGGGCGGTGTCCGAAACCGTGTCCGGTCCGTTCTGCTGGGCCAGGAAGTCCACGAACCGCTCCAGCGTCCTGGCAGCCTTCTCCGGGTCGCCGTCTTCAACGGCCTTTGCTGCCTGCCGCACGTTTTCCGTGAGTTGGCTGGCCACCGGGCCCGTGACATCCCCTGATTCCGTCAGGTCCTCCAGCGCGTGCTGCAACGCCTTCACGCTGCCGGGGAGCCAGGCTGCGCGGAGCGGCACATCGCCGAACTCCATGTCCGAGGCAAAGTAGAAGTCGGTGTAGGAGGGCTGGTTGTAGGTGGTGTTCTGCCGGGCAACCTCCGCGCGGTACTGGGGATCGTGCATCAGCGTGTAGAGCTTGTGGTTGGTCACCTCGGTGCTCAGGTACATCCGCAGGGCGGTGCTGTCCGCGGTCCGGACGAGCATCTCCTCGCGCCAGTCACCCACGACGTCCGCCACCAGGCTGGGTGTTCCCTTGGTGCCGTTGTTGGTGCGGGTTCCCTCCGCGGTCAGCAGCCGTCCGCGCTTCCAGTCGTCGATGGTGGGGGTCTGGTCGCCGGAGCCGTTGACGATCTGCGTGGTCATGTCCGCTGCCCACTTGATGCTCATGTTGGTGCCGGGCTGGGATGTGGAAAGCTTGGTGCCGTCGGCGGACTGCATGCCGATGGCCCAGTTCTCGATGCCGGGTACGGCGGGGTCAACGTCGCCGATCATGCCGCGGCCGGTGTCCTTGCCCGAGTAGGCGCCGAACAGCACCTCGCCCGTGCCGGCGTCGCGCATGGCATAGCCGTAGGGTGCCCACGTGCCGCCCTCGTGCACCGTGAAGATTTCCTTGCCGGGCCGGTTGGGGTCGATGTCCGTCACGTGCATGGCGTCGCCGTGGCCCAGCCGCGCCTCTTCACCCGGTGTGGCGCTGCCCTCCGGCATGGTGTCGAAGGAGCTGTACAGGACGGAGCCGTCGTCGTCGATGGTTGCGGCGCCGTAGACGATCTCCTGCCTGCCGTCGCCGTCCACGTCCGAGGCGCTCAGCGAATGGAAACCCTGCGTGGTGAGCTTGCCGTATTCCGGATCGGTGCCGTCACGGCCGTGCGGGGAATCGTTGAACGGGTTGGTCATGGGTGCCCAGCCCGAGTCGATGTTCCAGGCCGGGGAGAGGTTGGTACCGTCCCAGGTGTAGGTGGCCAGGGTGGTGCGGGTGTAGTAGCCGCGGGCGAAGACCGCTGCGGGCTTTTGCCCGTCCAGATAGGCGACGCCGGCCAGGAACCGGTCCACGCGGTTTCCCGGCTCGATGCGTGCCATGGCGTAGTCGCCCCACATCAGGCCGTCGTCGTGCCGGCCCGGCTCGTAGGCCACCGTCTTCAGTTCCTTGCCCGTGGCGCCCTCGAAAACGGTGAGGTATTCCGGGCCGGAGACGATGAAGCCCTCGAAGGCCCGAAGGTTGTTCCGTGCGCTGCGGGAGGGGGCGTAAACGTCCATGAAGTAGTCGGCCAGCGCTTTGGCGTCGGATGTGGACAGCGGGTACTGGTACTCCGGCGCGATGCCGAAGGCTTCCTCGAGGGTGGCGGGCCAGTTGCCGGCCTTTACCTCGGGGTGCTGGCTCCAGCCCTGGAACATCTCCACGACGTGCTGGTAGTAGTCCGCGGCGCTCATCCGGTAGTCGTCGGTGCTGGCGTAGCCTGCTTCGATGTCGGACTGAAGCAGCGTGATGAACTGCTGGGATGCGACACTGCCGTCCGCGTTGTAGTTGGTGCTCTTTGTCCCCGGCGCCGTCTTCATCATCATCTCGGCGCGGCCGTCACCGTCGAAGTCGTTAACGAGCAGCTGCGTGTAGTGCGCGCCCGAACGGACGTTGACGCCCAGGTCGATCCGGTGCAGGAGCGTGCCGTCCGCCTTGTAGGTGTCCACGTAGGTGTTGCCGGTGTAGCCCACCTGCGAGACGTCCTTGGAGTTGTTGGGGTCCCACTTCACGATGAACTCGTACTGGCCATCGCCGTCCACGTCGGCCACCGAGGCATCGTTGGCGGAGTAGGTGTAGGCCTGGCCGGCCGGGGTGACGCCGTCCGCCGGCTTCCGTAGCGGAATGTCCTTGAAGTTCCCGCCCCAGGAGGTGGCGGTGGCGCTTTCGTCCAGTTCAACGCCTTCGACGACGGCGCGCACCTGGTACTTCGAGGCGGCGGTTCCGGAGGTGTCCAGGTAGTTGGTGCTGTCCGTGACCGTTGCCAGCTTCTGGCCGTCCCGGTACACGTTGAAGTCGGTGCCGGTCAGGCCTGTGGCGGACGAACCGGTGGCTTCGTGGCCCAGCAGCCGCCAGCTGAGGAAGACGCCCTCGGACGTGCCGGCGGCCACCAGCCCCCGGTCCAGGTGATCCAGCTGGACCGCCGGGTTGCCCGGCTCAGGGGAGGGCCCGACGGCGGAGGCCGGGGCTGCAAGGCAGCCGAATGTCAGGGCAACGCCCAGGGTGCCGACCGACAGCAGGCGCAGGCTTGTCTTGGTGGGATTCATCGGTGAATCCTTTCAATTTTGTATCGGGAAAACGCTTCCCCAGTAACCTAGGGTAGGGGGTGGGGGTAAAACAAGCCTTGAAATCGCGCCAGAAGCGCGCTATTTAGAACGTTGTAGAATTGGGTGCTCGCCGGGCACGCTGGAATGCTTCGGGAACGCCGATCCTGATCGGCGTTCCCGAAGCATTCCGGCGATTTCGCGGACAGTGGCTAACGAAGGCAGGCTCAGCTCCGCTTTGCGCGGAGGTTCACATGCTGCCGCGGGCCCACGCAGTGAGCTTGTCCGTGAGCTCCATGTAGCCCTGGTCCACCACCTGCAGCTCAGGGTGGGAGTCATGCCACTGAACGATCTCCCGGGCACCGTCGGCGAAGGGGATGGTGGCCGCGTAGTCCGGCACGAGGGCTTTGATCTTGCTGTTGTCGAAGATGACCGAGTGGGAGCGGTCGCCCAACAGATTGGCGCCGATCTCGGGGTTCTGTGCGGCGATGGTCTCCGATGCCACGTGGACAAGTTCCGGTTCCGCCACGCCCGCGGCCCTGGCAAAGAGCCGGTAGACCTGGTTCCAGGGCAGGTACTCGTCAGACGTGATGGTGTAGCTCTCGCCCACCGCCTGGGGCAGGCCGAGCAAGCCGACGAAGGCCTTGGCGAAGTCCCGGCTGTGGGTCAGGGTCCAGAGCGAGGTGCCGTCCCCGTGCACCATGACGGGCAGGCCTGCGCGCATCCGGTGGATGTCGGTCCAGCCGCCCACCATGGCAATCTTGGTGCGGTCGTAGGTGTGTGAGGGGCGGACCACCGTCAATGGAAAATCGTCATCCCGGTAGGCGCGGAACAGCAGTTCCTCGCAGGCAATCTTGTCCCGGGAGTACTTCCAGAACGGGTTCTTCAGCGGCGTGGACTCAAGGATCGGCAGCCGGGCAGGTGGCTTCTGGTAGGCGGACGCGGAGCTGATGAAGACGTACTGCCCGGTCCTGCCCCGGAACAACTCCATGCTGGCCTGCGCCTGGTCCGGCGTGTAGGTGATGAAATCGGCAACGGCGTCGAACTCCCGCCTGCCCAGCACCTCCCGGACGGACTCCTGGTCCCGGACGTCCGCTTGCAGGGTCTCCACCCCTTCCGGGACCGGCCTGGTGGACCGGCCCCGGTTGAGGATGGTGAGCCGGTGTCCCAGCCCGACGGCGCGTTCCGCTGCCGCCGTGCTGATTACCCCGGTGCCGCCGATGAAGAGGATGTTCCGCGGCGCCACCGGTCCGGCTTCAGGGTGCGGGATCACCACGCGTAATCCTCCGGGGCTGTCCTGTGGCCCGGGAAGATGGCATCCAGTTGCTTCAGTGCATCGGCGTCCAGTGTGACGTTTAGTGCCCGGATGGCGGCGTCCAGCTGTTCCTGGGTCCGCGGGCCCACGATCGGGGCCGTCACTGCCGGCTGGTGCAGGAGCCATGCCAGGGCGATGTCGCCCGGCTCATGGCCCAGCTCGTCGGCAAAGTCCTCGTACTGGCGGATCTGGCCTTCGTGCTTCTTGAGGGTCTCCGCCGCACGGCCTTCGGTGCGCCGGACGCCGTCGCGCTCCTTCTTCAGCACCCCGCCCAGGAGTCCGCCCTGGAGGGGTGACCACGGAATGAGCCCCAGCCCGTACTCCTGGGCGGCGGGGATGACCTCCAGCTCCACCTGCCGCATGAACAGGTTGTAAATGGACTGCTCGCTGACCAGGCCGGTGTAGTTCCGCCGCCGCGCGGCCTCCTGCGCCTGGGCGATATGCCAGCCGGCGAAGTTGCTGCTGCCGGAGTAGAGGATCTTGCCCTGCTGGACGGCAACCTCAATGGCCTGCCAGATTTCGTCCCACGGGGTATCCCGGTCGATGTGGTGGAACTGGTAGACGTCGATGTAGTCCGTCTGCAGCCGCTTGAGGCTCGCGTCCAGGGCACGGCGGATATTGAGGGCGGACAGCCTGGACTCATTGGGCCGGTCCGTCATGGTGCCGTAGAGCTTAGTGGCCAGGACCGTGTGTTCGCGGCGCTCGCCGCCCTTGGCGAACCAGCGCCCGATGATTTCCTCGGTCCAGCCGCGGTGCCCCGCGCCGCCGTAGACGTTGGCGGTGTCGAAGAAGTTGATGCCGTTCTCATGGGCGGAGTCCATGATGCTGTGGGCATCGGATTCCTCTGTTTGCGGTCCGAAGTTCATGGTGCCAAGGCAGAGGCGGGAGACCTTGAGGCCGGACCGGCCCAAGTGGGTGTATTCCATGGAAAGTCCTTTCAGCGATTGTGCCGGGTAGCGCGGCGGTTGGGCCGGCCGGGATGCGGCTAGAGCTGGGTGAAGGATGCGACGGCGGGATCGGAACCCAGGCGGGCGCCCGACTCGAGGGCACTGATGGCCGCGAGTTCGTCGTCGGAAAGCGTCAGGGACGACGCGGCAAAATTTTCCCGGATACGTCCGGGGTCCACGGACTTGGGGATGACGATGTTGCCGGTCGCCAGGTGCCAGGCGAGCACACCTGCGCGGTGGTGGCGTTGTGGGCGGTGGCGATGGACGTGACGGCGTTTCCGTTGAGGTCCGCGCCCTGTCCCAGCGGACTGTACGCCTCCACCTCGATCCCCAGGCTCCGGCACTTCCCGGCAAGCTCTGCCTGCTGGTAGCTCGGGTGGAGTTCGATCTGGTTGACGGCCGGGACGATTTCGGCGGACTCGAGCAGCGTGTCCAGGTGGTCGGAGAGGAAGTTGGAGACGCCGATGGCCCGGATTTCCTTGTTCTCGTAGAGCCGCTCCATCTCCTTCCAGGCCTGGACGTAGAGGCCCTGCGACGGAACCGGCCAGTGGATGAGGTAGAGGTCGACGTAGTCCAGGCCAAGTGCCTTGCGGCTGTTCTGGAAAGCCTCCTGTGCGCGCCCCTGTTCGCCGTTGCGCAGCTTGGTGGTGATGAAGATGTCCTCGCGGGCAATGCCGGTGTCCGCAATGGCGGCACCGACGCCTTCCTCATTCTGGTAGGCGGCGGCAGTGTCGATATGGCGGTAGCCTGCCGCCAGCGCATCCTCGACGGTCCGCTGCGTGTCTTCCGGCGGGACCTGGAATACGCCGAAGCCAAGCTGGGGGATGGTGACGCCGTTGTTCAGTGTCAGCTCTGACATTGGTGCTCCTTGCAGGTGCTGGTGCTAATGCTGGAATGGGGTGCCGTGTGCTTGACACGGAGAAAGCGGTTTCCGCTGGCTCTGTTCCGAGCCTATGCATTTTTTGCCGCCAAGTCAGCAGCTAAGGATGATCCTCTTTTTCCTAGGACTGCCAGTCCTACCTTCGTTGTAGAAGTTGGCGGGGAAGGCCGGGCACAATGGTCACCATGGGTCAAAGCGCCGAATTCGGAAAATTCCTCAAAGCCATGCGGTCACGGCTCAGTCCGGAAGTAGCCGGAGCAGGCACTACCCCCGGGGCGCGCAGGGTTCCCGGGCTCCGGCGCGAGGAAGTGGCGCGTTTGGCCGGAGTCAGCACTGACTACTACGTCCGGCTGGAGCAGGGCCGCAACATCCACCCCTCACGGACAGTGCTCGACGCCGTGTCGCGGGCGCTGCGGCTGGACAGCAGCGAGCACGCCCACATGCTGGATTTGTTGGAGAACTGCGCCGGAACACCCCGGCCGTCCGGGTCCACGGTGCAGGGCGTCCGGCCGGCGCTCCGGAACCTCCTCGACGCCGTGGGGGACGTGCCCGCCATGGTCCTGGGCCGGCGCAGCGATGTCCTGGCCGGGAACCGGATGGCGTTCCTGCTCTTTACTGATTTCCCCGCCCTTCCGGCCGCCGAACGCAACCTCACCCGCTGGCTCATCCTCGATTCGGGGGCCCGGGACCTGTTCCGGGACTGGAAAACGGTGGCGGCGGAGGCAGCCGGAGCGCTCCGGCTGGACGTAGGGCGGCACCCCAACGATCCCCAGGCCAGCCAGTTGGTGGGCGAGCTCGCGGTCCACAGCGAACACTTCCGGCAATGGTGGGCCGGACACCGGGTGGCGACGAGGGCAGCGGGGACCGTGCGGCTGCACCACCCGACAGTAGGGGACCTGGAACTGAACTTTGAAAACCTGGCTCTTCCGGACGACCCCGACCAGACGCTGCGGATCTATTCCGCCCGGCCCGGCTCGCCGTCGTCGGACGCGCTTGCGCTGCTGGGCAGCCTTGGTGCGCCCGGGGCGGGGCAGCAGCGGGAGGGGATTGACGTCGTCGCAGCACCCCAGGAGACCGGGAAAGCGTAGCGGCGCCGGGCCGGCTGTACATTTGTCCAGAGGAAGGCGGCGATTCTGGCCAGCCGCCCATTGGTGGGGTGGGGCGCTGTTCCTAGGCTGGAGGAACATACTCTTCGCCCACCAAGGATGGTCTCAAAGATGAAACGCATCGCCCTGCTGAAGGAACGCCAGGCAGGTAACGCCGGCAACGCCTCGTCCACCGCCACCGGCTCGCACTGCCCGGTGTCCGGACTGTGGAGCCCCGACCACGATCCCCACACCGTGCTGTCCTTTTTTGAAGGACATGTGTTTCCCGCGTTCGACGGCGTCCCTACAGTGTGGCGGCGGCGTCCGTCAGGTTTCGCCTCGGCCAACTAGGGCCAACCTTAAACGCGGACTGGCCCGCAGCTGGTGCCTAAACCATTGGTTTCCGGGCACCGGCTGCTGGCCAGTCGCGAGGGTTTTAGTGTTCCTCGAGGCGGAAGCCGATCTTCATGGTGACCTGCCAGTCGGCGATCTTGCCTTCCTCCAGGTGTCCGCGGATCTCCTTCACCTCGAACCAGTCAAGGTTCCGCAGCGTCTGGGAAGCCTTGGCGATCCCGTTCCGGACGGCGTCGTCCACACCCTGATCCGACGTGCCGACAATTTCAGAAATGCTGTACGTGTGGTTGGACAACTTCGCTCCTCGTGATCATCGTTGCTCCCGGTTGCGGGCCGTCCTTGAAGACTAGTAGGACAACGATGGGCTGACCAGCCCTTATCCGCATCCGCCCGCCCAGGCCGGTTCAGGACCGCAGGCCGGAACCTGCATCACGCTCAACCCGTTCCCGTGCCGCCGGGGCAGGTTCAATCGGCAGGTGCGGCCCTGGCGATCCCGAAACTTCCGGTGCCAGCATTTGGCCCGGATTGGCCGAGTTGTAGGCGTCGAGGACGCTGATGTGCCGTCCATTGACCACGTGCCCTCTTCGTCGATGCCGGTGCCGCCGAAGTCCCGGAGGATCCGGTCAGGAGAAATGCCCTCAGCCAGCTCAAAGGTATTGTTGCGCGCGATGATACTCGACTCCACCCCCACGCCCCACGAGTACTGGTAGCGGCCAGGACTGGTCACCCGGTACACGTTGTTATAGACGTGCGCCTGGCCAAACCGGACCCGGGGCGCACGCTGCTCGAGATCAACCAGTTCGTTGTGGTGCAGCGTGACCCGGAGCTTTCCCCGGTCCCCGGTGGCACCGTCCCCGTTGCCCCACAGCAGCGATTTGTCATGCCCCACCATCCTGCTCCACGAAACGGTCACCAGGTCCGCCTGCCGGACGACGTCCAGCAGGCCGTCGTGCCGCAGGAAGGGCTCGCCGAAATATCTCGGCTGTTCGGCGTCAGCGTCGCGCCGTCATCCAGGGTTAAGTGGTCCAGCCACACGTGTGTGGATCCCGACACCACGAGGTTGTCCCACTCGGTCTTCCAGGTCTCCCCGTTCCAACCGGGGAAGCAGTCATAGGCGTCGGAGATCCGGAGATTGCGGACGATCACGTTGTCCACCTGGTCGATGTTCACGGTAAAACCCGTGAGCTGGACGTTGCCCAAGCCGATGATGGTTGTATTGGCACCGACGTCCATCCGGATCTGTTTCTGCTGGTTGGCGCTCGATGCCTTGCGGGCATCTTCGAGGGGTCCGGATGCCTTCCCGTTCCAGTGGGAAGGGTCGAATGCCGCGAGGTAGGCATCCAGGGAATAACCGTTGGCGGCGTAGTCCTGGCAGGTGATGGGAGTGCCGTCAGAGGCGGTATTCGCGTTGATGTCCGCCTTGACGTAGACGATCTTGGGCTTGTTGCCCGCCACGGCTGCGGCGAGCTCATCCCTCGTCGAAACCTCGTGCACGTCGTCGGGTGCTGCATTGGCACCGCCGGTGGTGCCGCCGTCAAAGGACGCCCAGCCATCACGCGGTGCCAGGGTCTGCCGCCCGGGATCGGATGTGGAAGTGGCTTCCATGCCTTGAGGTGCCGGCGCCGGCGCGGGTACGGGCACGGTGAGGGCGACTGCGGCGGCGATCGCGATGGACACGGGTGCGGTAATCACTCTTGGACCCCCTTGGAGTTGTGCGTGCCGGCCATCTCAGCGCAATCCCGCCGGGGTCCAGCCACCCAGGAAGGCTTCCTTGGTGAACCTGGCCGCGTCTGCGTCCGAAAGCTGCGGGTGGAACTCGTTGATAAAGGCGCCGGGCCCGGTGTTCCTGTACTCGGCAAACCGGCCTTCGGTCCACACGTGGCCACCCATGTCGGCCCAGCCCTGGACGGCGATGTGGTTGCCCAGCACGGAGTCGCGGATGACGGCCATCGGGTGTGCGTCGGGGTCGCTGCTGGCGAACCAGGGCCTGCCCAGGCTCACGGTGCCCGGAGCGGCATCGGAGGTGAGGGTGCTGTTGGTGATCAGGAATCCGTAAGGATTGGAGTTCTTGGTGCTGGGGGCAACGATGTAGCCGTTGTTCGTGTCGCTGCCGCGGTCCACGGAGTGGATGGTGCAGCGATCGAAAACTGCCGTTCCCCGGCCGTAGAGGAAGTCCACGTCGCCTTCGATGTAGCAGTTCTTCAGGTACGTCCGCGCGGTGGCGTCCCGCCCGGCAGTATCGGCGAGGTAGGTGTCCTGGTTGCCGAGGAACCGGGTGCCGTCGAACACCACGCGGTCGGCGACGCTGCGGACAGCCAGCGCCTGGCTGTTGCCGTTGGCTGCCTCGTCGTACGCGTTCTCCACTGTCAGGTTCCGCACGGTGGTGTCCGTGGCGGAGATGGTCATGGTGGCGGAACCGACCGCGCCCCAGGTCCCGCCGAAGAATTTCGCACCGTTCGAGGGGGTGTCGTAGGTGATGACGACGTCGGCCGGGTTGGCTGTTGCGCCCTGGATGGTGAGGTTGGGGCGGTCTGCCCAGACGTTCACCACCTCGCGGTAGGTGCCGGGTTTGACGGTGATGGTGCGCGGCTGGGTGTTGCCGGCGGGGATGGAGCCGATGGCGGCCTGCAGGCTGCCGAAGTCGCCGGTGCCGTCCAGGGCGACGGTGATTTCCGCCGTCGTCTGGGCTGCGTTGTTTGTCCGCGGTCCGGCGCCGGCACTGACGAGGTCCGGGATGCGGGCGGCGTCGTCTTCCTGGTACGGGTAGAAGGCGGCGGGATCGAAGGCGGAGCCCACGTTGTCCTTGCGGCCGCGGGTGGAGTTGAAGATGTTGTCCCGGTTGACCACCTCGGTGCCCGGGTCTTTGGCCACAATCGGGTCCTGCACGGCTGTGAAGTAGTTGCCTTCCAGGACCACCTTGGCCGCATTCCGGCCCATCATGCCGTACTGGCCGATGTCCTGCAGGTAGTTGTTGTAGACGTGGGCGGCGGCGGTGTTGTCCAGGCTGAAGTTCCGCTGTGTGGTGTTCCGGATCCAGTTGTGGTGGATGGTCATGCGGGTGACGGCGTTGGCGGACCAGCCCACGCCCAGGGCCTTGTTGTTGTCCGCGAAGACGTTCCAGGAGTACGTCAGGAAGTCCGAGTCCTTGCGCGTGTCGATCAGTCCGTCGCCCATCCGTTCGAACTTCATGTGGTCCACCCAGACGTGGTGGCTGGTGTCCAGCTGGATGCCGTCCCGGTCATTGTCCGGGCGCTTGCCGTCCCAGTCGCCGGGAATGTACGAATCACGGACGGTGAAGTTCCGGAAGATAACGTTGGAAACGTTGATGAGCTTGAACCCGGCGTTCACCACCTCGCGCGCCGGCGCCGGCCCCGATGAAGCTTTTGTTCGCCGCGACGGGGATCTTGACGTACTGGGCGGCGTGCAGGGAACCGTCGATGAAGATGACCAGCGGCTCGGGGGCGGAAGCAAACTCCTGCAGCTGGGCGATGGTGGTGGCGGTGACAATCTTTCCCGCCTGTCCGCCGGTGGTTCCGGGAAGCCCGTGGCCGGGCAACGAGGCGAAGCCGTCCGGAGTCCCCTTCCACAGGGCTGCGGGATCAAGCGTAGCGGGGTCCTGGGCGGACGGCGCGGCGGGCACCCGGGTGCCGCCGGCCGGAAGGGCAGGGGCGGCGGTTGCCGGGGCGGGGGCAAAACCGCCAAGGATGACGACGGCGGTTGCCGCGCCTAAGAGACGTCGCAGACTCATGCAAAACTCCTTTGTTTTGTGCCCGGGCAGCCTCCGGCCAGGGCGGTTTCACTCGGGGTGTCAGGTGATGCGCGCGGAAAACGGGGCGGCCTATTTAAGGCCGGTGGTGGCGATGCCGTTGATGAGGTACTTCTGCCCGGCGATGAAGAAGCCGATGATCGGGGCTATGGAGACCACGGACATGGCGAACATGGGCCCCCACATGCTCTGGCCTTCCGAGTCCATGAAGGCCCGCAGCGCCAAGGGAACGGTGTACAGGTCCTGGTTCTGGATGTAGAGCAGGGGGCCGAAGAACTCGTTCCAGGTGGAGATGAAGGTGAAGATGGCGGTGGTGGCCATGGCGGGGACACACAGCGGCAGGATGACCCGGAGGAACGTGCGGAAAGGGCCGCATCCGTCAATCTGCGCGGCATCGTCCAGTTCCTTTGGCAGCGCCTTCATGAACTGGACCATCAGGAAGATGAAGAACGCGTTGGTGGCCATGAAGTTCGGCATGATCAGCGGCAGGTAGGTATCCAGCCAGCCGAGCTGGGAGAAGATGATGTACTGAGGTACCAGCAGGACGTGGCCCGGCAGCATCAGGGTGCCCAGCATCAGCGCGAAGAACAGCTTCCTGCCCGTGAACTCCATCCGCGCGAAGGCGTAGGCCGCCAGGGCGCAGGAGAAGATGTTGCCCACGATCGAGAAGACCACCACGATCATCGAGTTGAAAAGGTAGACGTGGAAGGGCTGGTCCAGGGCCGTCCAGCCCTGGGCATAGTTGCCGAAATCCCAGTTCTCCGGCCATAGTCCCAGCTGCCGGAAGATGTCGTTGCTGGGCTTGAGGGAACTGGAGATCAGCCACAGCAGCGGATACAGCATCACCAGGCCCACCAGGCAGAGGATCAGGTGCCGGGAGAACCGGGTGCCCGGCGTTCCTGCCAGGGCGTCTTCCGGATCCGCCTGCCTGGCCCGCTTGTCTTGCTTGCGCTTTGTCGGTAATTCGATGAGTGCCATGGGATTGCCTTAGTTGTCGTAGAAGACCCAGAACTTGGATGCGATGAAGTTGACGGCGGTGAAGATCGCAATGATCATCAGCAGTAGCCAGGCCATCGCCGAGGCATACCCCATCTCGAATTCGGTGAAGCCCTTTTGGTAGAGGTACAGGTTGTAGAAGAGCGTGGAGTCTGCTGGCCCGCCCGTGCCGCCGCTCATCACGTAGCCCTGCGTGAACGTCTGGAACGAGCCGATGAGCTGCATGATGAGGTTGAAGAAGATGATGGGGCTGATCAGCGGAATGGTGATGCTGCGGAACTGCCGCCAGCGGGACGCACCGTCAATCGAGGCGGCCTCGTAGTACATGGTGGGGACCTGCCGCAGGCCTGCCAGGAAGATCACCATGGGCGAGCCAAAGGTCCAGACGTTCAGCACAATAAGGGTGCTCAGGGAGAAGTCCGGGTCCGTGACCCAGGCCGGCCCCTGGATACCGAAGAGGCTCAGGAATCCGTTGACGATGCCGTCATTGCCAAAGATGTACCGCCACAGCATCACGATGGCCACGCTGCCGCCCAGCAGGGACGGCAGGTAGTAGACGGAGCGGTAGATGGCAAGCCCCTGCAGGCCGCGGTTGAGGACCAGGGCAATTGCCAGGGCAACGGCCAGCGAAATGGGCACGGAGACGAAGGTGTAGATGAAGGTGACCTTCAGGGACTGCCACAGCCGCGGGTCCCCGGCCATCGCCTGGAAGTTGGCCAGGCCCACGAAATTGGGCTCCATGAAAAGGTTGTAGTCCGTGAACGCGAGGTACAGGGACGCGAAAAACGGGATGATCGTGAACAGCATGCCCAGAAACCACGGCAACAGGAACAGGTAGCCGGAGCGCTGGTTCTTCCGCCGCGGCGTTCCGCGGGACGGGCGTCCCGGTGCGCCCGCGCCGAGGGCTGCGGCCGCACCGGGGGCTTGCTTGGTCAGCACTGACATCCGTCAGGCTCCTATCTGGTGTGGGGGTGCCGGCAAGCGGACGGACCTACTTGTTGATTGCTGCATTGCTCTTCTCAAGGAAGGTTTTGGCGGCATCCGCGGGGGTGATCCGGCCGAATTCGACCTCGGTGGCGAGCTGCTTGAGGGTGTCCGCCACAACGCTGGCACCCTTGGGGTAGACGTATGCCGGGGCCAGTTCGTCTTCCTGGATGGCGGCCACCATGTCCACGAAGGCGGTGTCGTCCTTGCTGAGTTTCGGCTTGATGGCCTCAGCAATCTCCGGATTGATGGGGACGCCGCGCTGGGTGAGCGTTTCGGCGGCTCCGTCTGCATCGTTCACCAGGAAGTTCAGGAGTTTTGCAGCCTCCTTGGGGTGCTTCGACTTGGCTGCGATGGACCAGAGCATGCTGGGGTCCGCAGAGTAGCCACGGCGCTCCAGGGTAGTTTCACCGGGCATCCGGAGCAGCACCACGTTGCCGCCGGCAGCCTCGTTGTAGGCCTTGTAGTTGTTAATCGGGATGATCTGGGAGGCGACGGTTCCCTTGGCCAGGTAGGACTGCGCGGCGGAGCCGCCAATCTGCTCGAAGAAGCCTGCCGGCGGATAGCCGCCGGCTTCCCGCAGGTCCACGCTGTACTGGAACCAGTCCCGGATGGTTTCCTCGCTGACCCCGAGCTTGTTGTCCTTGGTGTAGAAGTCCTCGCCGCGTTGCCTGGCGAACAGGATGGGGCCTGTTTCCGTGGCGACGTCGTAGCCTGCCCCGTAGACCTTGCCGCCGGTCTTCTGCGTGACCTCGGTGGCGAACTTAGCGTAGTCCTCCCAGCTCCACGTCTTGTCGTCCGGGATGGTGACGCCGGCCTGGTCCGTGATGGTCTTGTTCACCACCATGCCGATGGTGGTCACGCCGGTGGCAAGGCCGAAGAGCTTGCCGTCCACCTCACCCCGGCTCTGGATGGTGTCCGGGATGTTCGCCAGGTCGAGTTCCGGCATGGATCGAAGGTCTGCCAGGGTGCCGCGCTGGGCGTATTCCAGCAGGCTTCGGTTGGCCATGTTGAGTACGTCAGGTGGATTGCCCCCGGCGAAGCGGGTGGCGAGCTTATCGGCGTAAGGGCCGCTGTCCTGGTATTCACTCTTGACGGTGATGCCCGGGTTCTTCTCTTCGAAGACCTTGATGGCCGCGTCGGTCATCTTGGCCCGGTTGGCGTCACCCCAGTAAACGAAGTTGAGTTCCACGTTGCCGCCGGCCGCGGGGGCCGCACCTCCGCCGCAGCCACTCAGGGCCAGCCCGGCTGCCGTTACGGCTGCGCCCAGGAACATCCTGCGGGGCATCCCGGCGGTTGTTGTCTTCTTCATTGAATGACGCCTCTCTTTTGCTGTCCGCGGACGGAGCGTGATGTGGAGTTGGCCCGGAAACTTTCTGTTTCCGGAAGAAGTGCATGCGATTGGCTTTTCTTATAGAGGCGAAAAGCAGCAAGCAGAAGAAACAAGTGAGTAAACGATTTCTAGCAAGGTGCGAGTGTGACTGTCAACACCTTTTTAGAAACTCGCATACAGAAAAAACAGAAATTTTCTTTAGGTATTGCCGTTTTTTTCCGGAGTGCCTAGGCTGATCTGCATTCCGCAAAACCATCACCCGGGAGGAGGCCCCATGTCGCGTGGCGCACCTGATTTCGACGCCCTGGTGGGCCACCGCAGCGGACGCGGCCTTCCGCCGTCGAACTCACCGCGGCCGTATCTCCATCCGGTCCGCTCGCTGGCGGGCACCACGCTGACCGCGGCGGGGTCGGAGGACCATCCGCACCACGCCGGGTTGTCCATCGCCTTCTCGGACGTCAACGGCACCAACTTCTGGGGCGGCTCCACGTACACGTCCACCCATGGCCCGGCCATGCTCTCCAACCACGGGTGGCAGGAACCGTCCGGCTGGAGCCGGACAGCCGGCGGCGCAGACGGTTCCGTCACCTGGTTTTCCGGGCAGGGCATGGAGCTGGCCACTGAGCACCGAAGCATCCGCTGCTTTCGGCACCCGGCCCCGGGCACGTGGAGCCTGTCCATCCGCTCGGCGCTGCTTCCCGCAGGCGGCGTCGCGCAGCTGGAGGTTTCGTCGTCGGCCGTCAAGGGGCGTGTGGGCGCAGGTTACGGCGGGATCTTCTGGCGCTTTCCCGAGGACTGCGCCGGGCCAAGAGTCTTCTCGGCATCGGGGGACGGCGTGGCGGCAGCCACGGAAGCCAGTCACCCTGGCTCGCCATCAGCACAACCTCAGGCGGATCCCCGGCCAGCGTTGTCCTGGCCCAGGAAAACAACCGCCCCTGGTTCGTAAGGACGGACGGCTATCTTGGTGCCGGCCCGGCCGTTGCCTGGTCCGAAAAGGCCGTCGTCAACGCTGCAAATCCCCTGGTGCAGGCACTCCACGCCGTCATCCACGACGGCCACCTTTCCGCCCCGTCCCAAGCCCTTGAACTCCTCGAGCAGCACCCCGACCTCCAGACCTCCCGCCCCGACAGGACGCCATGACATCCCGCAACGCAGTCCCCGTGTACACCAACCCCGTCCTCAACGCCGACTGGCCGGATCCTGACGCCGTCCAGGTCCGCGGCGTCTACTACCTCATCGCCTCCAGCTTCAACCGCGTGCCGGGACTCCCCATCCTGAAGTCCCGGAACCTGGTGGACTGGGAACACGCCGGGCATGCACTGCCGCACCTGCCCCAAGGCAGCCACTACTCCCTGGTCCGGCACGGCAGCGGCGTGTGGGCTCCTGCACTGCGGTACCACGATGGCCGCTTCTGGATCTTCTATCCGGATCCGGACCACGGCATCTTCGTCCTGAGCGCCGAAAAGGCGGAAGGCCCCTGGACCGCCCCGCACCTGCTGTATCCCGGACGTGGGCTGATCGATCCCTGCCCGCTGTGGGACGACGACGGCCAGGCATACCTCGTCCACGGCTGGGCGAAGAGCCGGATCGGCATCAAGAACCGGCTCACGGTCCACCGGATGAGCCCGGACGCAAGCCGGCTGCTGGACAACGGAACCCACGTCATCGACGGTGACGAGCTTCCCGGCTACACAACGCTGGAGGGGCCGAAGTTTTACAAGCGGGACGGCTGGTACTGGATTTTCGCCCCGGCCGGCGGTGTGGCCACCGGCTGGCAGTCCGTGTTCCGGTCCAGGTCGCCCTTTGGTCCCTACGAGGGCCGGCGCGTGCTGGAGCAGGGCAGCACCGCGGTCAACGGGCCCCACCAGGGTGCATGGGTGACCTCGCCCCGGGGCGAGGACTGGTTCCTGCATTTCCAGGACCGCGGGCCGTACGGGCGGGTGGTCCACCTCCAGCCGATGGGCTGGGACGAGGACGGCTGGCCCTGGATGGGTACACCGGCGTCCGACGGCGGCCCGGGCACCCCGGTGACCAGCCACCCCTACCCCGCGGGTACCTCGCCCCGGGATGTGGCACCGCCCGCGAGCGACGACTTCACGTCACCCTGGTTGGGGCCGCAGTGGCACTGGCAGGCCAACCCGCGTGACGCCTGGTGCTACCAGGGCGGTGGCGGGCAGCTGGAGCTGCGGCCGCAGGCCAATGATCCCGTGAACCTGCGGGAGCTGCCCAATGTGCTGGCCCAGATCCTGCCCGGCACGCCCTCGACGTTCACCACATCCCTTGAACTGCGGGACGTTCCGCCCGGAACGCGCGCCGGCGTGGTGGTGCTGGGACAGAGGTACGCCTGGCTGGGCATTGTGCGCACAGCCGACGGCTACGTCCTGGGCGGCGGCACCGGGGGAGAGGAGCCCGCTGAACAGGCGATGGGACGGCGGGTCCTGCTGCCGGGCGCCAGGATCGAACTCCAGATCCGGACGGACGGTACGCCGCGGTCAACCTTTGCCTGGCGGTCGGGCCCGGGCGAGCCCTGGGAGGTCCAGGGCTGGAACTTCGACGTTGTGGAAGGCCGATGGATCGGCGCCGAACTTGGCATTTTTACGGCGTCGCCGCTGGGTTCCCGGGAAAGCGGCAGTGTTATCGTGGGACCCGTGCGGGTGGAGACCGCGCCCGTCAGGCGCGCGACTGCTCCGCAACTCGCCGCCGCAACCACATGACCCCAAGGATTGCTCCGTTGACAGCCACCCCGCGACCCAAAATTGCCGACGTCGCGGCGGCCGCCGGGGTTTCGGTGCCCACCGTGTCCAAGGTGCTCAACGGCCGCACCCACGTTTCGGAAGCCACCCGGGCCAAGGTACAGCAGGCGCTGGAAGAACTGGACTATTCCAAGCGCAGCACCCCTGCCTCCCAGCCCGGCATGCTCCAGCTGGTGGTCAACAACTTTGACTCCCCGTGGATCCTGGAAACCATGGCCGGCGTCGAGGCCGCCGCGGACCGGCTGGGTTACACCGTGTCCTACGCCCGGGCTGACCACTCCACCCCTGACCGCTGGCGGAAACTGCGTGAGCCGTCGGTGAACCGCCTGGACGGTGTGCTGCTGCTGGCTCCCCGCAAGGTCGCGGCTGGTCGGCATGGTGCGGACGCTCAAGATCCCGGCGGTGGCCATCGACCCCGAAAGCGCGGGGGACCTGCCCATCCCCAGCGTCAGTCCGGCGTCGTTCTCCGGCGCACTGACCGCCGTCGGGCATCTGCTCTCCCTGGGGCACCAGCGGATCGGCATCATCACCGGCCGCAAGCACAGTCCGGGCCACGGGCGTGCCCGCTACGCTGCCTACGCGGCGGCACTGCACGAGGCGGGCCTGCCCGTCCTGCCGGAGCTGGTGCGCGACGGCGACTTCAGTATCGAGTCCGGCATGCGGCTCGGTGCCGACCTACTGGACCTCCCCGAGCCGCCCACGGCGATCTTCACGGGGAGCGACCTGCAGGCCATCGGGGTGATGAACGCGGCGGGGCAGCGTTCCCTCCATGTGCCGGGGGACCTCAGCATTGTGGGTTTTGATGACATCGCACAGGCGGCGCTGATGTCGCCGCCGCTCACCACGGTCCGGCAGCCGCTGGCGCAACTGGCATCCATGGCCGTGGGCATGCTCACGGAACAGCAGGACCAGCCGGGTGCCATGGCGCCCACCGCCCTGGAAGTGGCCACTGAGCTGGTGGTCCGCGGGACCACGGCCCCGCCGGCCTCCTGACCTTCTGCCTGGGGGTTACTTGCTGCCCAACACCAGGGTTTTCAAGTCGTCCAGCGTCTGCTGCATATGCGCATCCATGGCCTGGCGCGCCTTTGTGGCGTCACGTGCCTGCAGCGCATCCGCGATGTTCTGGTGGTGTCCGATGGCGTGCACCTGGATTTCCGGCACCGCCGATGTTTCCGCCCGGCGCTTCTCCAGGACCCGGTGCAGCGGTTCGAACAGCACGGACACGAAAACGTTGCCGGACGCGCGCAGTATGACGTCATGGAAGGCGAGGTCGGCCTCGACAAACGCTGCGACGTCGTTGACTTCATGGGCTGCCTTCATGGCCGAGATGTAGGCAAACAGCGCCTCGGTGTCCGGCTCCGAGATGCGGCCGGCCGCCAGCTCGCATGCTCCGGTTTCCAGCATGCGGCGGAGTTCGATGAGCTGGACGGAGGCTTCGGCCTCGTTCTTGCCTTCCGATGCTGCCCGAAGGACGGCTTCCAGGGACGTCCAGCGGCTCAACGGGTTAACGAACGTTCCGCGGCCGCGTTCCACACTGAGGATGTGCTGGGCCTGGAGGGTCTTCATGGCCTCGCGCACGGTCATCCGGCTGACTTCGTGGCGGGCGCTAAGCTCGTGTTCGCCGGGGACGGTGGCCCCGGGCGGAAATTCGCCCTCGATGATGCGGTCCAGCAGCTCGTCGGCCACGACGCCGACCAGCGATTTCCTTGCCATTCCTGCCCCCGATCCTTGCCGTGGCCTCTGCCCGGCGGATATGTCTGACAAGTCTACTTGCGCGTCTCTATGTCGTATGCCACACTAGCATTCAAATGCAAGATGTCAGACATCTTACAGATTCGAAAATTGACGATCCGCCGCCCGGATTACTACACAACGGAGTGCACTGTGACGCTTGAAGCAGATGTTCTGGCCGCCTACCCAGCGGAAGTACAGATCCCCGCCAGCCTCGTGGCAGACACGCTGGCCGCGTCCAACGCCGAGGTTCCCCGCGTGCTGGTGGTGCTCGACGACGACCCCACCGGGACGCAGTCCGTGGCCGATCTCCCCGTGCTCACCCGCTGGGACGTGGAGGACTTCACCTGGGCTTTTGGCCAGTCCAAGCCGGCCGTCTACGTCCTGACCAACACCCGCAGCCTGGACCCCGCCGAAGCAGCCGCCCGCAACGAGGAAGTGGTCCGCAACGCGCTCGCCGCTGCCGGCTCTCCGGACACGCTCCGGCTGGGGTTTGTCAGCCGCAGCGATTCGACCCTCCGCGGCCACTACCCCCTGGAACCCGACGTCATCGCCACCACCGTTGCCAAGGTAAGCGGCGAGGGCACCGACGGTGTGGTCCTGGTCCCGGCATTTCCCGACGCCGGCCGGGTCACCATCGGCGGGGTGCACTACATGCGCGGCACCGGTGAATCCGCAGGAACGCTGACGCCTGTCTCCGAGACGGAGTTCGCCAGGGACGCCACCTTCGGTTTTGGCACCTCCGTCATGGCGGACTACGTGGCGGAAAAGTCGCAGGGCCGCTTTGCAGCGGACTCCGTCATCGTCCTGGACCTCAACACCATCCGGGCCGGCGCCGCGGCACAGGACCCTGCGATTTCCGCAAAGGCCATCGCCGACGCCATCGAAGGAGCCGCCGATTCCACCCCGATCGTGGCCGACATTGTGAGCGAAAACGACCTCCGCGCCCTGGCCCTGGGCCTTGAGGAAGCGGAACGCCGGGGCAAGAAGCTCCTCTACCGGGTAGGCCCTCCGTTCGGCCGCGCCCGGATCGGACAGGAAATCCGTACCGAGCTGACCGGCGCCGAAGCCTACGCCGGCAACACCCCGTCCGAGGCCGGCGGCCTCATCGTGGTCGGTTCGCACGTGGGCGTTACCACCAGGCAGCTCAAGGCCCTGACCGAACAGCACAGCGCCGCGCGCATCGTCGAGATCGACGTCGAAAAGCTCCTGGCCGGCGAGGCGGAAGCCGCTTCCCACCTGGACCTGACCGTGGACACGGTGGTCGAAGCCCTCCGCGGCGGCGACGTCATCGTCCACACCAGCCGCCTGCTGATCAAGACAGACGACCCCGCCGAAAGCCTGCGGATCGCGCGCACCGTCTCCGCCGCCGTCGTCGCCGTAGTCAACCGCACCCTGAAAACCTTCCCGCCGCGGTTCGTCATCGCCAAGGGCGGCATCACCTCCTCAGACGTCGCCGCGCACGGCCTGGAAATCCGCCACGCCATCGTCCGCGGCCCCATGCTCCCAGGCATCGTCAGCCTCTGGGAACCGGTGGACGGCCCCGCCAAGGGCATCCCGTACATCGTCTTCGCCGGCAACGTGGGCGACGACCAGTCCCTCGCCGACGTCACCCGCAAGCTCAGCAACACCTTCTAGTCCTTCCGGTGGTTGAGCCCGTCGAAACCGGATTTCGACAAGCCCAATCACCGAACCGCCGTCAACCTTCAACGGAGAACACCATGACCAGCAATTACACCGTCACCGTCCTGGGCCTCGGCGCCATGGGCCTGCCCATGGCCACCCGGCTCGCCTCCCAGCTGACCGTCCACGGTTTCGACATCGCCGAACCGCGGCTGAAGCTCGCTGAAGAAGCCGGCATCGCCACCTTCGGCAGCGCCCGCGAAGCCGCCAAGGGTGCCGACGCTGTCCTGCTGGCCGTCCGCAACGGCGACCAGCTCAACGACGTCCTCTTCGGCGAGAACGGCGTGGCCTCCGTGCTGGAGGCGGGCGCCGTCGTCATCCTCGGCAGTACGGTGGGCACCGATGCCATCCCCGCCACGGTGGAGAAGCTTGCCGAATACGGCGTGGAACTGGTGGACGCCCCGCTGTCCGGCGGGCCCAAGCGCGCCGGCGAAGGCGACCTGCTGATCGTCGTCGGGGCCTCCCCGGAGGCTCGCGAAAAGGCAGCACCCGCGCTGGAACTGCTCGCCTCCACCCTGACCGTGGTGGGCGACAAGCCCGGCGACGGCCAGGCCCTCAAGACCGTCAACCAGCTTCTCTGCGGCGTCCACATCGCGGCCGCAGCGGAGGCCATGGCCCTCGCCGACGCGCTTGGCCTGGACCAGGCCAAGACCCTCGCCGCCCTCGAAGCCGGCGCGGCCGGGTCCTTCATGCTGTCCAACCGCGGCCCCCGGATCCTCGAGGCCTACAACGAGGAAGGTGCCGAGGTGCTGTCCCGCCTGGACATCTTCGTCAAGGACATGGGCATCGTGGGCAAAGCCACCCGCGCGGCCGGGCTCGCGGCCCCGGTTGCCGCGGCCGCCGAGCAGCTCTACCTCCTGGGCCAGGCCCAGGGACTCGCCGCCGCCGATGACTCCGCCGTCATCAAGGTGGTCGCCCCCACCAAGCGGACCAAGTAACCCGTTCCACCCCCATCGAGTTTTTGGCAGATAAAGCGGCCTAACGTCCGTCCAAGTCGCCATATCTGACCAAAAACTCTTCCCCCAAGAGGTACGACGACGGCGGTCCCCCCTCCGCCGTCGCCGCACCTGCCAAGCTCGCTAGGCTTAACTGGCGATGTCAAAGGAGACGCACGATGAGCGCACTGGCTCTTCTGGCCATAGCAGCAGCAGGGGTCGCCCTGCTCCTGGTGGCCGTCATTAAATTCAAGATTCCGGCATTCCTGGCCCTGCTGGTGGTCAGCGTTTCCGTGGCGCTGGTCGCGGGAATTCCGCTGCCGGATGTCATCAAGACCGTGACCGAAGGCATGGGCGGAACGCTCGGTTCCGTGGCCATCCTGGTGGGCCTCGGCGCCATGCTGGGCAAGATGATCGAAATTTCCGGCGGTGCGCAGTCGCTGGCCGGGAAATTTACCCAGCTGCTCGGACCCCGCAGGGTTATCGCAGCCCTGACCGCGGCCGCGTTCCTGCTGGCGATCCCCGTCTTCTTCGACGTCGGATTCATCATCCTGATCCCCATCATTTACGGCTTCGCCAAGGCGGCAGGCGTCAACCCGGTCAAGATCGGCCTGCCCGTTGGTGCCATCATGCTGGCCATCCACGTTGTTGTTCCGCCGCACCCGGGCGTGGTGGGCGGCGCCGGCATCCTCGGCGCCGACATTGGCTGGACCACCATCCTCGGCCTGGTGCTGTGCATTCCGGTGGGTGTCCTGGGCTACTTCGTTGCCCGCAAGCTCAACCGCCGCGAGTTCTCCATGCTGCCCGCCACCGCCGAGCAGTTCCGCCTCTTCGGCACCGGAAACTCGCAGATTGAACAGGAAGCCGCCCAGGGCACGTCCAAGGTTGCCGTCAAGACCGAGGTCCGGACTGCCCCCAGCCCGGCCATGATCATCACCCTGATCGTCCTGCCGATCCTCATGATCATGGTGGGCACCGTCGGCGCCGTCATCCTGCCCAAGGACTCCTTCCCCGCCCAGCTGGCTGCATTCATCGGCGCCCCGCTGATCGCACTGCTGACTGCCCTGGGCCTTGCCTACTACTTCCTGGGCATCCGCCGCGGCTGGTCTTCCCAGCACACCGGCGAAGTGATGGATTCGGCGCTGGCCCCCACGGCCATCGTCATCCTGGTGACCGGCGCCGGCGGTGTCTTCGGCAAGGTCCTCACCGTCTCCGGCATCGGCAAGGCACTCGCCGAGGGGCTGCAGACCGCGGGCCTGCCGGTCATCGTGATGGCCTTCATCCTTGCGGCAATCCTCCGCGCTTCCCAGGGCTCCGCCACGGTTGCCATCATCACCACGGCAGGCCTGCTGGCCGCCTCCGTGGCCGACGGCGGCTTCTCGCCCATCCAGACCGCGCTGATCCTCATCGCCATCGGCTTCGGCGCCTTCGGCCTCAGCCACGTCAACGACTCCGGCTTCTGGATCGTGACCCGGTACCTGGGGCTCTCGGTTGCTGACGGGCTCCGCACCTGGACCGTCCTGACCACCATCCTGGGCCTGGCAGGCTTCGCGCTGACCTTCGTCGCCTGGATCCTGGTGGGAGGCCTGGGCGTCTGATGCGCACCCGTCTGGACCACCTGGTCACCTCCGCCCTGCAGCAGGGCTCGGCCGTCCCCGCGTTCACCTGCTACGACTTCACCACCGCCTTGGCAGTGGTGGGCGCCGCGGAGGAATCCGGCTTGGGCGCCATCCTGCTGGTGGCGCCCAAGACCGCCGCCACCCCCAACGGCCTGCGCCTCATCTCAGCACTGCGCGGGCTGGCGGACGCCGCGTCCGTGCCCGTTGCAGTGCAGCTTGACCATGCCATGGACTTGAACGTGATGGCCGACGCCGTCGCGGCGGGGGCGGATTCCGTCCTCGCTGATGGTTCCTCGCTTCCCTACGAGGACAACATCGCGCTTGTGGTTTCCGCCCGCGCGTTGCTTGGTCCCGACGTCGTCTTGGAAGCGGAACTCGGCGACCTCGCCGGCGACGAGGACCGTGCCTTCGGCGCCGACAAGTCCGGCGCCTCCGTGGCCGGCCTCACCGATTCCGCCCAGGTGGAGGACTTCGTCGCCCGGACCGGTGCCCAGCTGCTGGCCGTGGCGGTCGGCAATGTCCACGGCAAGTACAAGGGCGATCCGCAGCTGCGCTGGGACGTCCTGCAGGACATCGCCGTCAGGACGCACATCCCGCTGGTGCTGCACGGAGCGTCCGGCATCCCGGCGGAGGAGCTGGTGAAGGCGGCCGCCATGAACGTGGGCAAGGTCAACTTCAACACCGAGCTCCGCACCGGCGTCCTGGCCACCCTGCAGAAACAGCTGCCCGGCCACCGCGCCGACGGCGAAAACCTGCAGGCGCTCCTGGGCCACTGGACCAGGACCGCCAAGGACTTCGCCGCCGGAACGCTGGCCACGCTCACGCGGTAGCCGTGGGGCTGGCCGGTAGCCGGAATCGGGGGAGGCTAGGATCAAGCAATGATCCTGGCCTCCCTCCTTTTTGCCTTCCTGGCGGCGGCGCTCCACGTCTTCATATTCACCATGGAGTCGCTGACCTGGACGCGACCGGCCACCTGGCGGCGTTTCGGCGTGGCTTCGCAGGCCGACGCCGAGACCACCAGGCCGCTTGCCTTCAACCAGGGTTTCTACAACCTGTTCCTGGCTGCCGGGGCCTTGATCGGCATAGCCTGCGTGGCGCTGGGGTCCGAGGGCTCGGCGCAGTCCGTGGCGGGCTGGACCCTGATTTTCGCGAGCTGCGGTTCCATGCTGCTGGCCGCGCTGGTCCTGGTTTCCACCGGCCGGAAGTACCTCCGGGCCGCTGCCACCCAAGGGACCCTGCCGCTGTTCGCCGTCGTCCTCGGCCTGCTCGCATTGGCGCAGTAGAGCCGCTCCTGCCCGCTCAGTCAGGAGTTTTGTCCAGATCTGGCGGGTTGGGAGGCGCGGAAGCCACCGTATCTGGACAAAACTCGTGACCCTTTAACACCACACGCAACAGGCGCACAATGGTGCTGTGAGCAGCGGGAAGCCTCGCCCGGCTCCGGCTGAGGGCCGCGACGCCGCCATCGACCTTGTGCGCTTCGTCTGCCTGGCCCTGGTGGTAATGGGCCACTGCATGATGGTGAGCCCCGTCCTGCACCCCGACGGCACGGTGACAACGCAAAACACCCTCGCTGAGCAGGACTGGTTTGTTCCGGTCATCTGGATCTTCATGGTCATGCCGCTGTTTTTCGTGACCGGCGGCATTACCGGCCTGCAGTCCTGGCGGCGGCTCAGCGAGGGCGGCGGAACTGCATCCCAATTTGTCCGGGCAAGGCTCCTGCGCCTGGTCCGCCCCGCCACCGCGCTGCTGGCGGTAATGTTCGTGGCACTGGGCGCGGCAGCGCTGCTGGGTGTGCATCCGCAGGTGGTCCAGCTGATGGCGGCCGGCGCGGGCATGCCCCTGTGGTTCCTGGCCGCATACCTTGCCGCCCAGCTGAATATTCCGCTCCTCGCCGCCCTGCACACCCGCGCCCCCTGGCTCACGTTCATGGCGTTGACCGCGCTGGTGGTAACCGTTGACTGCCTCCGCGGGGCGCTTCCCGGGCTGGCGCACGCCAACCTGGTGTTCCTGTGGTGCGCCGTCCAGCAGGTGGGCTTCCTGCTGGCTGGCGGGCACTGGTCCAGGGTGTCGCGTTCCGGGCTGCTGGCCGTTGCCCTGGGTGCCAATCTGGTCCTCGGCGCAGTTACGGGTTTGGGACTCTACCCGGGCAATATGCTGGTCAACCTCAACCCGCCCAACCTCTGCCTGCTCCTGCTGGGCATCACGCAGGCGGCCCTCCTGGAGCTGGCGCGGCCAGTGCTGGTCCCGGTGTGCTCCGTGGGGTGGGTCAGCAGGCTCATGACGGTGGCAGGAAGCCGCTCCCTGACGGTGTATCTGTGGCACCTGCCGCTGCTGGTGGGGATGTCGGGGCTGCTGCTCCTCACCCCGTTCCCCAAGCCCGCCTCCGGCACGGCGGAGTGGTGGTGGGCGCGGCCCCTGGTCCTGCTGGCGCTGGTCCTCCTGCTGCTGGCCGCCGTGGCGGCCTTTGGCCGGCTGGAGGAACGTCCGACGACGGTTCCCGGCACCCGCTGCCGGCCCGCCAGGGTGGTCGCCGCCGTCGTCGTGGTCTTCCTTCCGGTGGCGGCCGCGGCCTTCAGCGGCCTGACGCTGGGACTGCTGGGTGCGGGCGCAGCCTGCTTCGCCGCTGCCCTAATGCTGCTGCTGTGGCATTGCCAGCGGGGTGAAGTAGTGCCAGTGTCGAACCATGACCGAGAACACGATGTCCACCGAGGATAGGTTCGCCCCCGATGTCACCCTGCGGCGCAACGATGCGCAGCACCGCTACGAGCTACTGGTAGGGGGCAAGCTGGCCGTGCAGTCGTTTTTCCGGGACCTGCCCGGGCATATTGACTTCACCCATACCGAAACCAGCCAGGACTTCGAAGGCCGGGGCCTGGGCAGGGTGCTGGCCCACTTCGCCCTGGACGACGTGGTGGCCACGGGCAAGCGGATCATTCCGCACTGCCCGTTCATCTCCGGCTACCTGCGCAAGCACGAGGGGTACGAGCAGTTCGTCGACTGGCCGGAGGGGTAGCAGCCGGACCAGTAGATCTGTGCGCCTGGACGCAGGTCAGCTGGCGAGGGCCTGCGCGCTTGCGCCTGCGCCGACGCGGGGTCATCGATGGTGAAGCCGCAGGCGCAGCGGTACGTCACTACGTTCCCGGGAACAGTTGACATGCCGATGGGTACAACGCCCGTTCCGTCAACGTAGACGGGCTGGCGGACGGGAAGCTCATCGGGGTCAATGCGCTCCATGGGCATGCGGCAATGCATGCGCGAATTCAGGGTGACCATCAATTCCATATCCAGGGGCTGGAGGGGTTCCACGGGAGAAAGGTCTCCCAGCGTGCGTTCCCCAAACGCCGTCAACTGGTCTTCGGTAGCGGTGGCCATGATGTTCATCCTTGGGCTTCTTCACGAGGCTGCCGGCGTTGGCAGCCCCGCCGCGAACTGCTTGCGGAGGTTCATTTACCCCATTACCTAAGCATGCTTACTAATGAACGGGCAAATCCGCTGTGGCCCGCGACACATGCCGGGGAGGCCGGTTTCCTGCCCTTGCCCCGCTCGGAAGCTGCTGCCTACGCCCGCTTGCGCTGCCACTGCAGCGCGTGCCATAGCAGCAGGCTGATGAGCGCTGCAATCCCCGCGAAGACCGCATAGGGTGCAAAGGTAAACACCAGGAACTGCGCCGGCATGCCGCCGCTGCCCGGGCCCGCGAAGGTGTCCGCGTTGGCGAAAATCCACGCCCCGCCGCCAATGAGTATGACGGTGAGGAGCCATAGGGCGGCGATGAACGGGTTGATGGCGGGCGTGCTGCCGCCTTCGGTGTTGCGGGCTGCCTGTTCGTTGTCCTCAGGCATAGGATTCCCGTCCCGGTCCACTTCCCGAAAGCCGATGGCTTGCGACGGTGCCTGCTCCATTGCTTCCCCCAAATCTCGACGCAGCGGTCAGTGCTGCCGTGAGTCCACCCTAGCTGCAAGCCCGCCAGGCCGCGCCCTGCCCGCCTCCGGCCGTCGGAAGGGGCATTTTGCGCTAGATCCCCCTCTGCGTGCCAGTCAATGACGCACGAAGGAGCGGCGGAACCCTTGAAATTCCGGGGCTGAAGAGAAATAGAGCACAAAAGTTTGATTAAAAGGGTCACCTAAGTAAGGCTTACCTCTGTAATTCCCCCAGCTCCTGACCGAAGGAAGACGAGTGTCGCTGATGCCCCGCCTTGACGAGTTACCCGTGGATGACCACCGCAGCAGCGGTGTGGACACAAAACCCGAGCCGCCGGGGCAGGACTTCGGCTCCCGGGTGGAACTCGCGCTGGGGGCAACCAACCACCTGTTCAACGCACGGAACTCGCCCCGCTATGTGGCGCAGGTGCTGCAGGGCGTCAACGCGGTGGCCACCAAACTGGAGCGCACCACCAGGCCGTTCACCGGCGTCGGGCCTTCGGAAATGAAGGCGCGCGTGGGCGCCGTGGACCTGGATGCACCGCTCCCGGACACCGCGGCCGCGCTCCAGGAACTCGAGGCCGTCTACCTCCGGGACGCCATCTATTTCCACGATGCCAAGTACGCCGCCCACCTCAACTGCCCCGTGGTGATCCCCGCCCTGGTGGGCGAGGCCATCCTGTCCGCGGTGAACTCCTCGCTGGACACGTGGGACCAGAGCGCGGGCGCCACCATGATCGAGCGCCGCCTCATCGACTGGACGGCGGAGCGCCTGAACCTGGGCGACAACTCGGACGGCATCTTCACCTCCGGAGGCAGCCAGTCCAACCTCCAGGCGCTGCTGATCGCGCGGAACCACGCGGTTGCCGGGCTCCGGCAGGATCCGGCCCGCAGCGGCCTCCGCCTCCCGGCCCTGCTGGACACCCTGCGGATCTTCACCTCGGCGGACAGCCACTTCAGCATCCAGAAGTCAGCCTCCATGCTGGGCCTCGGCTTCGACGCCGTCATCAGCATCCCCTGCACCCCCGACCACAGGATGGACCCCGCGGCCCTCGCCGAGGCCATGGCGGAAGCCAGGGTGCCGGCCTGACCGCCATGGCGGTGGTGGCCACCGCAGGGACCACGGACTTCGGCGCGGTGGACCCGCTCGCAGACCTCGCCGCCCTCGCCAAGGCTTACGGCGCATGGTTTCATATCGATGCCGCGTACGGCGGCGGACTGATGGTCTCCGGACGCTACCGGCACCTGCTGGACGGCACCCGCCTGGCGGATTCGGTCACCGTGGACTTCCACAAGACCTTCTTCCAGCCGGTCAGCTCCAGCGCGCTCCTGGTCCGCGAGTCCGCCATGCTCCGCCACATCACCTACTACGCCGATTACCTGAACCCGGAAAGCGCCGCCCTGGCCGACATCCCCAACCAGGTGGACAAGAGCATCCAGACCACGCGCCGGTTCGACGCGCTCAAGCTGTGGCTCACCCTGCGGATCATGGGTGCGGACGCCGTGGGGGCCCTGTTCGACGAGGCGATCGACCTTGCCGCCCGCGTGGGCTCCCTCCTCGAGGCCGACGACGACTTCGAGCTCGCCGCCGCACCGCAGCTCAGCACCCTGGTGTTCCGCTACCGGCCCGTCCTGGACACCGGTGAACGGCTGTCCGAGGACACCGCCGACGCCATCAACCCCGCCATCCGGGCGGCCGTCTTCGCGTCCGGCCAGGCCGTGGTTGCCGGCACCAAGGTGGGCGGCCGGCACTACCTGAAATTCACCCTCCTCAACGCCGAGGCAACGCTCGAGGACATCGCCGAAATCATCGGACTCCTCCGCACCACCGGCGCCGGACTGCTGCAGAGCGAGGTATCCGCATGAGCACCCATGACAACCGCAGGATCTACGACTTCGCCGCCATCGGCGTCGGGCCCTTCAACCTGGGCCTCGCCGCACTCACCGAGCCGGTGGAGGGGGTGGAGGGCATCTTCCTGGAACAGCGCGAGTCCTTTGACTGGCATCCCGGATGATGCTGGAACCCGCCCATCTTCAGGTGCCCTTCATGGCAGACCTGGTCACCCTGGCGGACCCCACCTCGCCGTACTCCTTCCTGAACTTCCTGAAGCAGACGGGCCGGCTGTACCGCTTCTACATCCGGGAAAACTTCTACCCCCTGCGTGCCGAGTACAACCAGTACTGCCAGTGGGTGGCGGGCCAGCTGGCCTCCGTCCGTTTTGGCACGGCTGTGCTGGATACGGCGTACGACGGCGGCGTGTACCGCCTGACGGTGTCGGGTCCGGACGGGACGGAGGTGCTGTTCGCCCGGCGGCTGGTGCTGGGAACCGGAACGTCCCCGTATGTGCCGGAAGCAGGCGCCGACATCGTTGCCGGTGCTGCGGACAGGAGCGGGGGAGTGGCCTTCCACAATGCCGACTACCTGGCCCGGAAAGCCGAGCTGCAGCAGCGGCGCAGCATCACCATCCTGGGCAGCGGCCAGAGCGCCGCCGAGATCTACCACGAGCTCCTGCAGGAAGCCGACGTCCATGGCTACCAGCTGAACTGGGTGACCCGCTCCGGCAGGTTCTTCCCGCTCGAGTACACCAAGCTGACCCTGGAGATGACCTCGCCCGAGTACGTGGACTACTTCCACGGACTGCCGCAGGAGCGCCGGGACCACCTCAACAAGACGCAGAAGAACCTCTACAAGGGGATCAACTCGGACCTGATCGATGCGATCTACGACCTGCTCTACGCCAAGAGCCTTTCCGGCATGGTCAACAGCCAGCTGCTGACCCACTCCACCCTGACCGGCGCGCAGTGGGACCCGGCCGCCGGCACGCACACCCTGCAGTTCCACCACGGCGAACAGGGCGCCTCCTACACCCTGGACAGTGAAGCGGTGGTGTTCGCCACCGGCTACGGCTACCGGGAGCCGGCGTTCCTGGCCGGGGTGCAGGACCGGATAGCCCGGGACAGCGCCGGCAGGTTCGACGTGGACCGGAACTACAGCACCGGTGTGGTTCCCGGTGAGATTTTCGTTCAGAACGCGGAGCTGCACACCCACGGCTTCGTGACCCCGGACCTGGGCATGGGCGCCTACCGCAACTCCTGCATCCTGCGGGAAATCACCGGCCGCGAGGTCTATCCCGTGGAGCGGAGCATCGCGTTCCAGCAGTTCGGTTCGCCGGCCGCCGCAGTGCCGGCCGGTGGTTCCCCGGCCGGTGCTGCCGTGCCGGGTACGGTTTCGGGCGTTGAAGCGGAGGTGCCCGCATGAGGTTCACGTTCCGCTGCCTGGACGCGCAGGCCGACGCGCCGCTCCTGCACAGCTGGGTGACCCGGCCGTACGCCTCGTTCTGGGGGATGCTGTCCGCCAGCGTGGCTGACGTGGCGGAGGAGTACGCCAAAATCCAGTCGAGCGGCCACCACCACGCCCTGCTGGGGCTCGACGGCGGCGTCCCCGCCTTCCTGATGGAGGAGTACCTGCCGGAGTCCTCGCCGCTGGCCGGCCGGTACGCCGTCCAGCCCGGCGACGTCGGAATGCACCTGCTGGTTGCGCCGCCGTCGGGAAACCCCGAATCCGGCTACACCACCGCGGTGATGGACGCCGTCCTCGGCCGCTTGTTTGACCGGCCGGAGGTGGAGCGGGTGGTGGTGGAACCGGATGCCCGGAACACCAGGATCCACGCCCTCAACGAACGGCTCGGGTTCCAGGCCGCCGGGCTGGTCACCCTGCCGGACAAGGAAGCCCTGCTCAGCTTCTGCACCCGCACCGACTACCTTGCCGCCAGGGCGGCACTAGACACTCTTTCCACCCCCGTTCCGCAGGGAGCATCACTGTGACTGTCCAGGCCAACACCTTCGCACCCGCCCGCCGCCACACCCCCGGCGCCGGCACCATGAACGCCGCTCCGCACCTGGATGCGGAGCGCTGGAGCAGGGCCAACCGGCACCTCCTGCGCAAGGCGCTCGCCGAGTTCTCGCACGAGCGGATCCTCACGCCCGAACCGGTGGACGGCGAGCCCGGCAGCTACCGCCTGCGCAGCGGCGACGGAACCCACGAGTACCGGTTCGCAGCCCGCGTCCTGGAGCTGGAGCACTGGTCCATCGATGCCGCTTCCATCCGCTACTTCCAGGACGGCACCGAAGCGCCGCTGGACGTGCTGGGCTTCATCACGGCGTTCCACGGGCACCTGGGGATCAACATCCAGATGCTCCCCGTCTACCTGGAGGAAATCAGCAGCACCCTGGCCAGCCATGCGTACAAGCAGTGGGCCGGCCAGCCGTCCGCCGCGGAACTCGCGGCCGGAATCACCGGCGGGGCAGACGTTGCCGCCGACTTCCAGGCCATCGAGCGGAGCATGACCGAGGGCCACCCCTGCTTCGTGGCCAACAACGGCCGGCTGGGTTTTGGCATCAGCGACTACCACGCCTTCGCCCCGGAAACCGGCGCGGCGGTGCAGCTGGAATGGATCGCCGTGCACCGCAGCCACGCGGTCTTCACCTCAAGCGCCGGGCTGGATTACCGGGCGCACCTGGACGCCGAGCTCGGCCCGCTGGCAGTGGACTTCACCAGCGAACTGCAGCTGCAGGGCCTCGACCCGGAGCAGTACTTCTTTATGCCTGTCCACCCGTGGCAGTGGGAGAACAAGCTCACCGTGACGTTCGCGGCTGAAATAGCAGGCCAGCGCATCGTCTACCTTGGGACGGGGACGGACCAGTACCAGGCGCAGCAGTCCATCCGGACGTTCTTCAACACCAGCGCCCCGGCGCGGAACTACGTCAAGACGGCCATGTCCGTGCTGAATATGGGCTTCATGCGCGGGTTGTCGCCGCAGTACATGAAGGCCACACCCGCCATCAACGACTGGCTGCGGAACCTGATCGAGGCGGACGGTGCCCTGCAGCAGCGGGGCTTCACCATGATCGGCGAGATCGCCGCCCTCGGCTACCACAACGGCTACTACGAGGCCGGCTCGGCCAGCGGGTCGCCCTACCGGAAAATGCTGTCAGCCCTGTGGCGGGAAAGCCCGCTGCCACTGCTCCGGGACGGCCAGCAGCTGGCCACCATGGCCTCACTGCTGCACGTTGATGCGCAGGGCCTGCCGATGGTGTCCGCACTGATTGACCGCTCCGGGCTGGCCCCCGCGGACTGGCTGCGCCGCTACTTCGAGGCGTACCTGGTGCCGCTGGTGCACTGCCTGTACAAGTACGAGCTGGCCTTCATGCCGCACGGCGAGAACGTCATCCTGGTCCTCCAGGACGGGGTGCCGGTGCGGGCCGTCATGAAGGACATTGCCGAGGAAATCGTGGTGATGGGGGACCGGCTGGACCTTCCGGACGAGGTGTCCCGGATCAAGGCCGCCATCCCGGACGGCGAAAAAGTCCTGGCCATCTTCACGGACATCTTCGACTGCATCTTCCGGTTCATGGCGGCGCTGCTGGAGGATGCGGGAACCCTGGACCAGGAGGAGTTCTGGCGGACCGCTGCCGCGGCCGTCAAGGAGTACCAGGAGCAGCATCCGGAGCTTGCGGACCAGTTCGCCCGGCACGACCTCTTCGCGGCGGACTTCGAGCTGTCCTGCCTGAACCGGCTCCAGCTCCGGAATAACCAGCAGATGCTGGATCTCACGGACCCGTCCGGAGGACTGCAGATGGCCGGACGCCTGGCGAACCCGCTGGCCCGCTTCGCCTGAGGATGCCCCGGCAGGTGGCTAGGCTTGCAGCATGACGGCTAGAACCTCCGGAAACACAGCACTGATCACCGGGGCCAGCGCGGGCCTGGGCGCCGAGTTTGCACGCCAGCTCGCCGCCCAGGGCACCAACCTGGTCCTGGTGGCGCGGAACCGGGCCCGCCTCGAGGAAGCCGCGGCGGGCCTGGAACGGCGCTACGGGATCACCGCTGAGGTGCTCCCCGCCGACCTGACGGACGACGCCGGAGTGGCCGCCGTCGTCGCACGCCTCGCCGATCCGGAGCGGCCGGTGGGCTTCCTGGTCAACAACGCCGGAATCGGGCTGCTGCACAACTTCGAGGACAACCGCATCTCGGAGGAGAAGAAGCACCTGAAACTGCACGGCGAAACCGCCATGGTGCTGACGCACGCCGCACTCAAAGGCATGCTGGAACGCCGCAGCGGCAGGATCATCAACGTGGCCAGCATCGCCGCGTTCCTGCCGCGCGGCACCTACTCCGCGGCGAAAGCCTGGCTGGTGAGCTTCAGCCGCTGGGCCAACCTGGCGTACCGCAAGCAGGGCATCAAGGTCACCGCCGTCTGCCCCGGCTTCACCCACACCGAATTCCACGACCGGATGGGCATGGACAAGTCGGTGGCCCCCTCCTGGGCGTGGCTGCACGCGGACCGCGTGGTGCGCGAGGGCCTGGCGGACAACGAACGCGGCCGGCCGGTGTCCATCCCGTCCAAGAGGTACAAGCTGGTGGCTGCGGTGGCGCGGGTGGCGCCGGCGAAGCTAGTGGCGGGACCCGCGCGGAAGCCGAAATAGGGGCGGAAGCCGGACGTGGGTCCCCAGGCCCAGCAGGGCGGCGGGGCTCCGGGTGCCGGACCGGCGCACCGCAATGACCACCAGGATTCCCACCAGCGCCCCCACCAGGGTCTCCACGCCGCGTTCCAGGATCAGAAGCGCGGGGTCGATGGGTGACGCGAGCTGGGTCATCAGCAGGATGACGGGCGTGAAGGACACCATGGCGAAGCCGTAGTGGCGGGCCATGAACAGCTCGGTGGTGAACTGGAACAGGATTACCAGCACTGCCAGCAGGATGGCCTGCTGCCCGGGGAACAGCCCGGTGAGTGTCCACGGCTCCGGGAGAATGACGACGGCGGTGACCGCCAGCCCGACGAACGTCCCCACAATCCGGTGGATGCCGCGGCGGACACTGCTGGGGAGGTCTGCACCCGCCAGGGGAACGGCGGCCGCAGCCATCGCCCAGTGCGGGTGGCCGCTGCCGCTGAGGACGCCGAGTGTTCCGGCCGCTCCCACGGCCAGCACATACCTCGCCGCGTGGGTAAGCATCTCCCGGCGGCCTGGCCCGGCCTGCCGGTTCCTTGTGGCGCCCGGCTGCCAGGTGCGGCGGCGGAACCAGCCGCCGAAGCCGATAACCATGGAGAACGCGGCGGAGCCGGCCGCGATCAGCAGCGCGGCGTACCAGGGAACCGCCATGGGAACGGATGCGCAGGCGCCCAGGGCGAGGATGCCAAAGAACGGGCCGTTGGGCCGGAGCCGGACCCGGTCCGAATAGGCAGATCCCAGTCCTGCGAGCACGGCCTCCACCGCCACGAGCCACCAGGAGTGCAGGTGGTTGACGGACAGGACAACGCCCACGGTGACGCCGCCCAGGAGCACGAGTGCAGCCTGGGCCTGGTGGATGAGCCGCAGCTGGTGCGGTTCGGCCCGTCCATACATACCGGTCAGTGCGCCGAACACCGCGTACATGATCAGGTCCGTCCGGCCGGCAGCCAGGAGGAGCAGCGAGGGGATCGCCACCCCCGCGGCCACCCGCAGCGCCGCCAGGTGGTCATTGCTGGCGGGTTCCAGCCGGTGGAGGGCGCGCACCTGCTCCGCTACGCGCTTCATGTCCTACCGTCCCTGTCTTTTCCGCTGCCTGGTTTTCTCCCGGTCCCCCCGGAAATTATCCCGGGCTTGCCCGGGAGTCATGTCCGCGGGCGGCGGGCGGTCATACAAGGACATCCGCGTGCCGCAGTCCCCGGACACGGCGAAGGCCCGCCCTGCATGCCTCCCCCAAGGAGGCATGCAGGACGGGCCTTGTGAGCGCGGGCTACAAGAGGGGCTAGACCCCGGCAGGAACCTTCTTCTCCGTGGAGTTGTCCGGGGAGTCCTTGCCGGCGGCAACGGAGTCCTGGATGTCCTGGGTTTCGAACGGCAGCTCGTCCAGGTCGATCAGCGGGTTCTCGTCCTGGGTTGCCACCAGTTCCTTGGCCTCGTCCTGGGTGTCCACGCTGGGCATGGAGCCCGGGAGCGGACGCTGGGCTGATTCCTTCAGGAAGTAGATGGCCACGGCGCCCACCAGGGAGGTGCCCATCAGGTAGTAGGCAGGCATCATGTCGTTGCCGGTGGCGCTGATCAGGGCCGCCACGATGAACGGGGTGGTGCCGCCGAAGATGGCCACCGAGAAGTTGTAGGCGATGCCCATGGCGCCATAGCGGCTGGACGTGGGGAACTGCGCCGGCAGCGCCGAGGCAAGGTTGGCCACGTAGAACGTCACCGGGAAGGCGATCAGGGCCAGGCCGGCCAGGGTGGACCAGACTTCACCGATGCCGATAAGCATAAAGGCCGGAGTGGCCAGGATGACCGTGCTCAGCGCGCCGATCCACAGCACCGGCCGGCGGCCGATCCGGTCGGACAGCTTGCCCGTCAGCGGGATGCAGAGGCTCATGACCACCAGTACCGGAATGGTCAGCAGGGTGCCGTGCACCTCGTCATAGCCCTTGGACTCGGTGAGGTAGGTAGGCATGTAGGAGGTCAGGGCGTAGCCTGCCGTGTTGGCGGCGGCCACCAGGATCATTGCGACGATGATGGAGCGCCAGTAGGCCTTGACGATTCCCACCGGACCCTTGGCAGCAGCGTCATCGGAGGCGGCAGCGTTCTTGGCGATGTCCTCCTGGGCGTCCAGGGTGGCCTGGAACTGCGGCGACTCCTCGATCTTGCTCCGGAAGTAGATAGCGATCAGGCCCAGCGGACCGGCAACCAGGAACGGGATACGCCAGCCCCATTCCTCCATGGCGGCCTGTCCCAGCCCCAGCTGCAGGGCAGAGACCAGTGCGGCGCCGAGGGCGAAGCCCAGGTAGCTGCCCATGTCCAGGAAGCTGGCGAAGAAGCCGCGGCGCTTGTCCGGGGCGTACTCGCTGACGAAGGTGGTGGCACCGGCGTATTCGCCGCCGGTGGAGAAGCCCTGGACAATCTTGAGCAGGACCAGCAGGCCGGCAGCCCACAGCCCGATCTGCGCGTAGCCGGGCAGCAGGCCGATGGCGAACGTGCTCGCGGCCATCAGCATAAGGGTGGCGGCAAGGATCTTCTGCCGGCCCATCTTGTCGCCCATCCAGCCGAAGATCACGCCGCCCAGGGGACGGGCGATGAAGGTGGCAGCGAAGGTTCCGAGCAGGAACAGGGTCTGCGTGGTGGGGTCGGACTCCGGCAGGAAGACAGGCCCCATGGTGGTGATGAGGTAGCCGAAGACGCCTACGTCGTACCATTCCATGGTGTTGCCCACGATGGTTCCGCCGAGTGCTTTCTTGAGCATCGGCTGGTTCACCACGTTGACGTCGGATTCCTTGAGCCGGCGGCGCGGCAGCCGGCGTGGTTTTTTCGCAGCTTTGTGGGCTGTCAGGTCTGTTCCGCTGGCGTTCCTGGCGCCTGCTGAAGAGTCGGTCATGCTTCGGTCTGTGGGCATTTGGGCAACTCCTGTGGAGGTCATTTGCTTGCGACTTGTAGCTGCCCCGCTCTGGGCAGGCCTTCAATTTTACGGGATTTCCATGGCGCGCGGCCCCCGAATGCCGTAGGATCGACCTTTTGGGCCCGTTTGAGCGCGCTGTTTGCGGTGCCGTTTCCCGGCTTTTCCCGCGCCATTACAGGGAATATGCGCCCATGTGGCCATCGTTACCAAATCTTTTTCCGCGCAGGGGCCTTTCCAGCCGCTTTTGACGGACGTCCCCACTGTGAGTGTGACCGGGGCCACGCTCTCCTGCCCGCCCTAAAGGCTGCGATTCCGGCCCGGCCCGGACGCCGCCGTCGTGCTTTCCAAAACCGGGTGCAAAGGGGTTCACAGGCGGCTGCCGGGTGCCTATGGTGGAGCAATGGAAAAACCTTCTTCTTAAGCAGGCGGACCCGTGTGCCCGGACAGAGTCCGGCTGCACCCCGCCGTTCCTTTCAGGCCTGCGCACCGTGAGCCGGGGATGTCCCGGCAGCAGGCCGGCTGCGCAACTCCGCTGGCACGTCCAGCGGTTCCCCGGGGGCCGCCGGCCGCCGGGCAACACATCAGTTCACTGCGGAAAGGAAGATCACATGGCTGACAACCGTGAAACCCACATCAAACCCGAGTTGGCAGACCACCTGGCGGCGGCCATGAACGCCCCGGACCTGCCCGGACCGGCGATGGCCGGCAGGACCGCAATGCCCAAGCAGGCCTCGTGGCCGGACGGCAACGGGAAGCGCCGGCACCCGAAGGAGCGCGGCTCCGGACAGGGACGGATGGGCCACGAGGCAGCGGTGACGGCCGTGCACCGCACCAGCAGGCCGCAGATGCCGCACTCGTCCTAGGGCCGGCCGCAGCAGCTATCGACACGGAAATTGCCTGGCGATCCCATTATTTGGGGGCGCCAGGCAATTTTCGTGCCGGGGACAAATTTTCGTGTCGCGGATGATTCTTCGCGTTGCCGGTTCGCCTCACGCCTCGCGGACTACCTCGGACGGATCCTTGTCCAGCCGCCAGCCGCGCCACCGTGGATGCCGCAGCCGTCCGGGGCCGGTCCACTCGCTGTACGTCACCTCACCCACCAGTTGCGGCGCCACCCAGTGCGCGTCCGCGGCATCGGGGCGGGGGACCTCGTGGAAGGGCGACGTCTTCCTGGCCAGCCGCTCCACCGTCTGCCGGAGTTCGGCGAGCTCGCGGGTGCTGAACCCGCTGCCCACCCGGCCCACGTACTGCAGCTTGTCGCCGTCGGGGATGCCCACCAGGAGCGATCCCACCGTGTCCTGGCGGCCGCCCTTGCCCGGGCGCCAGCCGCCCACCACCACTTCCTGGGTCTGTTCGATCTTGAGCTTGATCCAGGTGCGGGTCCGCTGCCCGCTCACGTATCGGCTGTCCGTCCGCTTGGCCATGACACCCTCGAGCCCCAGCTCGCGCGCGCTCTCCAGGATGTGGTCAATCCGGTCGTCCAGCACGAGCGAGAGATCCACGGGGCAGCCGGACGGGCGGTAAAACCCCTCCAGCCGCTCGCGCCGTTTGCTGAGCGGCAGCCGGCGGAGGTCCGTTCCGCCGTCGGACAACAGGTCGAAGAGGACGAGCCGGACCGGGATGGCAGTGCGGGCTTTTGCGACGTCGGCAGGCCGGTTGAGTTTCATGCGTCCCTGGAGCAGCCCGAAGTCGGGCCTGCCGTCCCCGCCGACGGCGACGATCTCGCCGTCGGCCACGAAGGGCTGCTCCGGCCAGCAGGAACGGTCCGTGAGCTCGGGGTAGGTGCGGGTGACGTCGTTGCCGTTGCGGCTGAAGATGCGGACGCGCTGTGCGTCGGCCACGAGGATGGCCCGCACTCCGTCCCACTTGAGCTCGAACTGCCAGTTGCTGCCCTGCAGGTCTGCCTCGTCGCCGGCAGTGGCCATCATGGGGCTGAAATCTGTGGGGGAGGGGGCGGCGCTTGCTCGGTGATGGCGTCCGCGGGGGCCGCGTACCGCCGTCGTCCGCCTGCCTGCTCCTTGTCCATGAGGTGGATAAGCCACTGCCCCTCGGCATCCTTGCCCTGGCCGCGGCCGGTGTGGATCAGCGCGAACTTCTTTGGACTGCCCAGCCCGCCTCCCTCCGAACCGTGGAGGGTGACGATGACCTCGCGGCCGTTGATCCACTTATGCAGCTCATAGGTGCCGGTATCCCAGATGGTCATCTCACCGGCACCGTATTCCCCCTTGGGGATGGTGCCGTGGAACGTGAGGTAGTCCATCGGGTGGTCCTCGGTCTGCACGGCCAGGTGGTTCTTGCCCCCGGATTCGGGGACGCCCTTGGGGATGGCCCAGGACACCAGGACGCCGTCGTGCTCCAGGCGGAGGTCGTAGTGCAGCCTGCTGGCGTGGTGCTCCTGGATGACAAAGGCGTCGCCGCTTCCCGCCGCGCCGCTGAAGGGCTCCGGCGTGGCCTTCGGATCACGCATGGACCGGTACTTGGCCAGGCGGGGATTCGCGTCGTGCCCGTCGGAGCCCGCCGCTGACCCGCCCTGCGTCGGCCTGCTGTGCTTGGACCCGCCGTGCTTCGATCCTCCGTGGGCACCGGCGCCCGAGGGGGAGTTGGCCGGCTGCCCGGACGCGCTGACGACGGCGGCGAACGGGTCCTTGCCGTCCTGCACCCGGCGCAGGACCTCGTGGTAGTCCAGGTGCTTCAGCCGGCTGGAGCTGATCTCCCGCCACGTCCGTGGCGCGGCCACCATGGGCGTGGGCCGGCCCCGCAACGAGTACGGCACGATGGTGGTCTTGGCGGCGTTGTTCTGGCTCCAGTCCACCAGCACCTTGCCCTTCCGGAGCGTCTTCTTCATGTCGCTGACGGCGAGGTCCGGATGGTCGGCCTCCAGGGCGCGGGCGAGTTCCCGGGCGAAGGCGGAGATCTGGTCCGAGCTCTGGGTCCCGTCCAGCGGCGCATATAAGTGGATGCCCTTGCTGCCGCTGGTGACGGGCACAGGGTCCAGCCCCACGTCCTCCAGGATGGACCGGGCCAGCAGGGCCACCTCGCGGCATTCGGGCAGGCCCGCGCCCTCACCCGGGTCCAGGTCCAGGACCAGGCGGTCCGGGTTCAGCTGGTTGCCGTGCGAATCCACGCACCACTGCGGCACGTGGATTTCCAGCGAGTTGATCTGGCCGAACCACGTCAATGTGGCTGCGTCGTTGACCAGCGGGTAGTAGATGGTCCGGTCCTTGTGCGTGACGGCGGCCCGCGGCAGCCAGCCTGGGGCCGAATCCTCGAGGTTCTTCTGGAAGAACACTTCGCCGGGATGCTCCGCGGTGCCCACCCCGTTGACCCAGCGTTTCCGGGTTGCCGGCCGGTTGGCGGCGGCGGGAATCAGGACATGGGCCACGGCGGCGTAGTAGGCCAGGACGTCCGCCTTGGTGGTTCCGGTCTGCGGATAGATGATTTTGTCCAGGTTGGTGAGCGTGAGTTCGCGGCCCGCCACCCGGACACGCTCCTTACCCGCGGGCATGGGTCTTCACCTCCGGCCCGGACTGATGTTGACTGTAGGAATGAGAGCCATCTGGAAGGGTGCCATTGCATTCGGGCTGGTCAACGTGCCCGTCAAGGTCTATAGCGCCACTGAGGATCATGACATCAGTCTGCACCAGGTTCACAATGCCGACGGCGGAAGGATCCGCTACCAGCGCCGGTGCGAGGTGTGCAGCGAGGTCATCGACTACTCGGACATCGAGAAAGCGTACGAGGAAGACGGCCGGACGGTGATCCTCACCAAGGATGAGCTCAAGTCCATTCCTGCGGAGAACAGCCACGAGATCGAGGTGGTGCAGTTCGTCCCGTCCGAGCAGCTGGAACCCATGATGTTCGAGAAGAGCTACTACCTGGAGCCGGATTCCAAGTCGCCCAAGGCGTACGTGCTGCTGCGCCGGGCGCTGGAGGACACGGACCGGGTGGCCATCGTGCAGTTCGCGCTGCGGGAGAAGACGCGGCTGGGCGCGCTGCGCATCAAGGACGACGTCCTGGTCCTGCAGTCGCTGTTGTGGCCGGACGAGGTGCGCGAAGCCAACTTCCCCGCCCTGGACACGTCCATCAAGATCTCCCCCCAGGAACGGGAGATGTCCGCCGCGCTGGTCGAGTCCATGGCGGCGGACTTCGATCCCGAATCCTTTACTGACGATTACCAGGTCCAGTTGCGCACGCTCATCGAGGCCAAGCTTGAGCAGGGGGAGTCGCTGGATACGGAAGCAACCTTCGGCGTGGAAGCGGGCGAAGGCGGCAAGGGCGAAGTCATCGACCTGATGGAGGCGCTGAAGCGGAGCCTGGACAAGAAGCGCGGGGGCGGGGCAGCTGCCGCTGCCGGGGACTCGGACGGGGAAGAGGAAGAAGAGGTGCCGGCCAAGCCTGCCCGCAGGGATTCGGGATCGCGCGCGTCTTCCGCCGCGAAGTCTGCGGAATCCGCAACCACCAAGTCCGGCACTGCAAGATCCACGACGGCGAAGACCACCGCCTCGAAGTCCACCGCCTCGAAGTCCACGGCGTCCAAACCGGCCGCCACGAAAACGTCCGGCACCAAGGCTGCAGCCTCGAAGACGACGGCGGCCAAGGCCGCGGGGACCAAGAGCACGGGCACCAAGACGTCGGCAGAAAAGACCACGGCGTCGAAGCCCGCCGCCAGCAAAGCCCGCAAACCCGCATAATCCCGCAGGTCCCTTTACAGCCAGTGCCCGCACGTCCACAATGGCTGAATCGCAGCCTCCGCTGTGCACACAGCGTGCTGCCAGTCATCCCGAACGGAACGGCAGAGGGGCGCGGACATGAACGACCAAACGGAAGCGGCGGAGGCGGACCGGGCTCTCAAGCAGAAGCAGCGGGCCATGTGGGCGTCCGGGGATTACCCGGCCCTGGCGGATGAGCTATTACTGGAACTTGGCGCCATCCTGGTGGAAGCCTGCGGAATCACGTCCCGCCACCGCGTACTGGACGTGGCGGCAGGCTCCGGCAATGCCGCCATTCCGGCGGCGATGATGGGCGCCAAAGTCGTGGCCAGTGACCTCACCCCCGAGCTGTTCGAGGCTGGCCGCCGGGAGGCGGCGAACAGGGGAGTGAGCCTGGACTGGCAGGAGGCCGACGCGAGGCGCTGCCGTTCGGGGACGCCGAGTTCGATGTGGTGATGTCATGCCTGGGCGTCATGTTCGCGCCCAACCACCAGAAAGCCGCCGACCAGCTGGTCCGTGTCTGCAAACCCGGCGGGACCATCGGACTGCTGGGCTGGACGCCGGAAGGATTCATCGGCCGGATGTTCGCCACCATGAAACCCTTCGCGCCGCCGCCCCCGCCCGGCGCGCAGCCCGCGCCCCTCTGGGGCACCGAGGACTACATCAGGGAGCTGCTGGGCGGCAGCATCACCGATGCCAAGGCCCGCAAGCAGACCCTCGCAGTGCGCAGCTTCCACCAGCCGGCCGACTTCGTCCGCTACTTCAAGTCCCACTACGGCCCCACCATCTCGGTCTACAAGTTCATCGGAGAGGACCCGGACAAGGTCAAGGCACTGGATGCCGCGCTCACGGAACTGGCCGACTCCTTCGGCGACGCCCACGGCGACACCCCCTTCCAGATGGAATGGGAGTACCTCCTGTTCACGGCGAAGAAGGCGCAGTGATGGCGGGCGGCCATGTAGCCACCTCGACCGTCACCATCGACGCTCCTGCCAGTCGGGTCTGGGACGTCATCACCGAACCTGCCGCCATCAAGGAGTTCATGTTCGGCGCGACGTGGTCACCGACTGGACCGTGGGCGGGCCCATCGTGTGGCGCGGCCGGTGGGAGGGCAGGGACTACGAGGACAAAGGCTTCATCCTGGAAGTGGAACCCGGGCAGCGGCTGGTCCACACCCACTACAGCCCGCTCAGCGGCGACGCGGACATCCCGGAGAACTACCACACCCTTACCTGGACCCTCGAGGCGCTGGACCAGGGGACCCGGCTCACGCTTGCCCAGGACAACAACGCCACGGAAGAGGCAGCCGCACACTCAAAGGGCATGTGGGACAAGCTGGTAGGCGACGTGAAGGCGATCGCCGAGCGCGGCTGACCGCCGTCCCCGCCAGGCGGGCAGGCGCGTTAAACCAAACGGCCGCCGTCGACTTCCAAGGGATGACCGAGC
>NZ_AOFD01000019.1 GCF_000332815.1 Arthrobacter nitrophenolicus | reverse complement strand
GGCGGCGAAGACGCGTTCGACGGCGGTTTCGTCCACCAGGTCCACGTGGTGGAACTCGGTGGCCTTGCCGCTGAGTTCGGCCACCCGGCGCAGGGACTCTTCGCTGGAGTTGGCCAGGTTGTCGAGGACCACCACGTCATGGCCGGCTTCCTGCAGGGAAAGAACAGTGTGGGAACCGATGTAACCGGTGCCCCCGGTAACCAGAATCTTCATGCCTCCACGCTATCCCACGGGGCACGCTGCCACCGTCGCGTTCCGGATGCCGGGCAGGCCACGCGCGGCCGTGATGGAAGCACAAGTGTGCTAAATAAGAGGGGTGCCTAAAATTGTTGACGCCCATGCCCGCCGCCAGGAAGTAGTGGAAGCGGTCCTGCGCATCATCGCAGTGGACGGGCTGGAACGGGCGTCGCTGCGCGAAGTCGCGGACGAGGCCGGCCTGGCAGTCGGCTCCGTCCGGCACTACTTCGCGAACAGTGACGAACTGCTGGCCTACTCCTTCGCCACGGTGGTGGACCGCATCGTGGCGCGGCTGCGGGACGGCATGCACCACCTCGCGGCTGCGGCGCATGGCAGCAGCGGGCAGCGTGCGGCGGTACTGGCCCTGCTGGGTGGCGCCCTGCCCCTGGACGAGGCGCGGGCACTCGACGTTTGTGCCTGGCTGGCCTTCCGCAACGCCGCCAGGATCCGGCCCTTCCTCGCGCCGGTCGCGGACCGGAGCCACCGGGAAGTGGCCGCCATCATTGGCCAAGTGGTGGCCACCCTGGTGCCGGCGGAGGAAGCGGAGGACAACGTGGTGCTGGAAGCCGAACGGCTGCTGGCCACCCTCGACGGGCTGTGCCTGCACGCCCTGCTCCACCCCGGGTGGATCACCTCGGAGATGGTCGACGGCGTTTTGGAGCGGCACCTTAACGGGTTGGGAGCCCGGGGGCGTTAACGTGGGCAGGGAGCGGGAATAGACTGATAGCCGGGGGAGGGCGCAGAACCGGATCACCAGACCCGGCAGAGGCGCGTCAGGGAAGGGATTAGGGATGCATCAGGCAACGGGTACAGGCTGGCAGATCACCACGGACACGTCCGGGCCTATGATGATCGCCCTGTACGTCCGCGACACCGCTGGACTGAACGGCGCCGGCCACCCGGCACTGTCCCATGCCTCACCCAAGATTCGCCCCGCCGACCACACACACCTTACGGCCGACGTCGGCGGCCTCAGCGCGCTCAAGACAGAGTGGGAGGCGTGGTGGGAGCAGCTCCTCAAGGCCCACCCCCAGACCTCGCCCGAACTCACGCCACCCGACTTCGCTGCGTTCGGCAACTCACCGGCACTCCAGCGCGTCCTGCAGGCCCACTTCGGCGCAGCCCTCACCTGGGCCCGTGAACGGCGGAGCGAATACGCGGAGCTGGAGGCGGAGCGGGTTGCCAGCGGAACCAACCAGCTGCTGGAGGACATGGTGGATGACCGGCTCCTGGAGGTGGGCCGGGATTCGCGTGATTTCACGCTGACCATCATTGAACTGCCGCTCAACGAGGACCGCGCGTGGTACCTGGAACCGGACAAGATCATCATGAGCCGTAAACTCATGAGCCAGCCGGAGCTCTTCCGCAGCTACGTGCAGCCCGTCGTCGAAATCCTCGTCTAGCCGGTGCGGCCGGAGTTTAGCCAGCCCAGGGCCGAAGCTCAGGCGTCCTGCGCCGCCACCGTAATCCGGACCTGGCCTTCCGGGGCCGCAGATTCCTGCCAACCGTTGCGTTCGGTACGGTCCCAGCTGCGGCCTGCCACCTCCACCTGGGTCACGTCCAGGCCCTTGGCGTTGGCCACCGCCCAGTGCGCCACAGACCAGGCCTGGCTGCCGCTGGCTTCCACCACCACGGTCTGCCCCTCAACCGTGCTGCCCAAACCGTAGGCGCGGTCAAGTTCGGCCGAGACAGCGGTAGCGTCACCGGCTGATTCGCTGGAACGCAGCGTGCAGTGCACCGCCTCCGGTGCCTGGCCGGACAGGCCCGAGGCGAAGAACCTGCCATGTCCTCGTGCTGGGCGTAGGCAGTGGGGTAGGCGGAGCGCTGGACCTGCTGCGCGGCGTCGGTGATCTCCATGGTTTCGTAGCCCGGAATCCGGACCAGCGCGTCATAGAAGGCGTTGACGGCGTAGTAGGGGTCCATGACCTGTTCCTCGGTGCCCCAGCCCTGCGACGGCCGCTGCTGGAAGAGTCCCCGCGAGTCCGGCCCGGCCTGGTCGCCGTGGCCGATGTTCCGCAGCTTGGACTCCTGCATGGCGGTAGCCAGGGCGATACTGGCCGCCCGCGGCGGCAGCCCCCGCTGGACCGCGACGGCGGTAATCAGGGAGGCGTTTACGGCCTGGTCGGGAGCCAGTTCGGCCGTCCGTTCACCGACCACGGCGGTGCAGCGCTCCGAGACAAGGGTCTCGGAGCGCTGCACGAAGAACACTGCTGCATAGATGCCGCCTGCTACCAGGGCGAGGGCCAGCAGGAGTACCGCGAGGCGGTGCAGGCCGCGTCTGCGTGCCACCGGGAATCAGTTGGCGTGCAGTGCGTCGTTCAGTTCCACGGTCTGGCCTTACGGGGAAGAACCTCCACGGCACCGGTGGTGGAGTTGCGGCGGAACAGCAGGTTGGGGACCCCGGAGAGTTCCGCGGCCTTCACGATCTTGGTGGTGTCCTCGCCCACCTCGTCCTTGGGGCCAGGCACCCGGACACGGGTGCCTGCCGTCACGTACAGTCCGGCCTCCACCACGGAGTCGTCGCCAATGCTGATTCCGACGCCGGAGTTGGCGCCCAGCAGCACACGCTCGCCAATGGTGATCTTTTCCTTGCCGCCGCCCGAGAGGGTGCCCATGATGGAGGCGCCGCCGCCCACATCGCTGCCGTCACCGGTGACGACGCCAGCCGAAATGCGGCCTTCCACCATGGAGGTGCCGAGGGTTCCGGCGTTGAAGTTCACGAAGCCTCGTGCATGACCGTGGTGCCGGCGGCGAGGTGTGCGCCGAGGCGGACGCGGTCGGCGTCGGCGATGCGGACACCGGCGGGGACCACGTAGTCCACCATCCGCGGGAACTTGTCGATGCCGTAGACGGTGACGGGGCCGCGGCGGCGCAGCCGGGCGCGGGTCAGTTCGAAGCCTTCGACGGCGGCGGGGCCGAAGTTGGTCCAGACGACGTTGGGCAGCTTGCCGAAGATGCCGTCCAGGTTGATCGTGTTGGGCCGGACCAGGCGGTGCGAGAGCAGGTGGAGCCGGAGGTAGGCGTCGGCGGTGTCGGCGGGAGCCTCGTCGAGGTTGACCTGGACGAAGACCACCTTCTGCTCCGTGCCGCGGTCCTCGTCGGTGCCGTTTTCCGCGATCTGCGTCAGGGCCTCGTCGGCGTTCTCCACTGAACGCAGGTTTTCGGCGGCAACACCGAGGGCCGGTGCAGGGAACCAGACGTCCAGCACCGTTGCCTCGCCGTTGGCGGTGGCGACGGTGGCCACGCCGAAGCCATAGGCGGAGCGTTCGTCGGTGGAGGAGTTCAAGGTTTCGGGCACGGCAGAAGAAGCGGTCTCAGTCATGTGCTCCAGTCTATCGAGGGCCGGGCGCCGGGTTCGAACTAGACTGGCTTCGTGACTGCCGAAACCGCTCCGGACCCCGCCACCGCCCTCTCCACCCAGGACCCCAGCCGGCACGCCGCGCCGGCCCGGCTGGATCTCCGGCAGGACGTGGCGCTGCTGACTGCGGCCATCATGGACATAGACAGCGTCTCCGGAAACGAGAAAGAACTCGCGGACGCTGTCGAAGCGGCCCTCCTGCAGATCCCCCAGCTCACCGTTGTCCGCGACGGTGATGCCATCATCGCCCGCACCGAGCTGGGGCATTCCGAGCGGGTCATCCTGGCCGGGCACCTGGACACCGTCCCGCTGCCGCTTGCCGAGAACGCGAAGGGCACTGTGCCTTCCAGCTGGGAGTCCGGCATCCGGGGGGAGGGGGTCCTCTACGGCCGCGGCGCCACCGACATGAAGGGCGGGGTGGCGGTGCAGCTTGCCCTGGCGGCAACAATGTTCGACGGCGGCGCGCAGCCCGGGCGGGACGTCACCTTCGTCTTCTACGACAACGAGGAAGTGGAAGCGGTGAAGAGCGGCCTCGGCCGCCTGGTCCGCAACCACGGAGAATTGCTGCACGGCGACTTCGCCATCCTCCTGGAACCCACAGACGGCACCGTAGAGGGTGGCTGCAACGGCACCAGCCGCTTCGAAGCGACAACCGTGGGGGAAGCGGCACACTCGGCCCGGGCCTGGATGGGCAGCAACGCCATCCATGCCGCGGCGCCCATCCTCGCCCGGCTGGCAGCCTACGAGCCACAGACCATCACCGTCGACGGCCTTGACTACCGCGAAAGCCTCAACGCCGTGAGGATCAACGGCGGAACCGCCGGCAACGTCATTCCGGACCGCTGCGTGGTGGAGATCAACTACCGGTTTGCCCCGGACAAGACGCCCGACCAGGCGGAAGCGGTGGTGCGCGGACTGCTGGACGGCTTCAATGTGGTCCGTACCGATGCCGCGGCAGGCGCCCGGCCGGGCCTCCAGCACCCGGCCGCCGCGTCCTTCATTGCCGCCGTGGGAGGCGAGCCCAAGCCGAAATACGGCTGGACCGACGTCGCACGCTTCAGTGAGCTGGGCGTCCCGGCCGTGAACTTCGGTCCCGGGGACGCGCTGCTGGCGCACAAGGACAACGAACATGTCCACGCCGACGCCATCCGCAAATGCCTCGCGGCCCTGCAGGACTGGCTGGCGGGGACAAACGGACGATAAAACTCTCTGGATTAACTGGGAATGGCCCGGACCTGCCGGTCCGGGCCATTCCGTTTGGAACTGTTAGGGAACCGGGGCCTCGGCCTTTTCGGGTTCAGCCTTGGCCACACCTCCGGCGGCCTTCTTGGAACCGCGGCGCTCGATCCAGACGGCAAGCCGGGAGACGAGGATGTTGATGGCGATGTAGATCGCCGCCGCCACGAAGAAGATCGGGAACAGGAACTGCGTGCCCAGGAAGTCCGCCATGACCTGGACGGCACGCAGCAGCTCGCCGTAGGCCACGATGTAGCCGAGCGAGGTGTCCTTCAGGAGCACCACCATCTGTGCCACCAGGGACGGCATCATCCGGCGGATGGCCTGCGGAAGCTCAATGAGCATGCGCGACTTGAAGCTGGTCAGTCCGATAGCCAGGCCCGCTTCCCGCTGCCCGCGGGGCAGGGACTGCACGCCGGCGCGGATGATTTCGGCAAAGACCGCTGCGTTGTACAGCACCAGGCCGGTGACCACCGCGATGAACGGTGACGTGCCGAAGCCCAGCAGGACAAACAGCATCATCAGGACCACGGGCATGCCGCGGAAGAACTCCAGCACCACCCGGGTGGGGATCCGGATGATGGCCGCATCCGAAATCCTCAGCAGGCACAGCAGCAGGCCCAGGGGGAAGGCGATGACGGCCGCCAGGGCTGCCGCACTGAGTGTTGCGCCCAGGCCGTTGGCCAGGAGCGTCCAGACGTCGGCGCGGGTGAAGATCTGCCAGCGCCGGCCTTCGAAGATGCCCTGCTGGGCCAGGGTCATGATGATCCACGCAAGCAGGCCAAGGATCAGCAGCGAGCCCACGATGGAACCGATCAGGGAAACACGGCGGGCCTTGGGACCCGGAACGTCGTAAAGGACGGAGCTCATCGGGCGATCGCCACCTTTCGTTCCACCGTGCTGGCCAGGATGCCCAGCGGAACGGTGAGGAGCAGATAGAAGAATGCAGTGCCCAGCAGGACGGCGATGACGGCGTCACCGTTGGCGTTGGCCAGCTGGCGTCCGTAGCCGAACAGTTCGAGGACGAAGAACGCGCCGGCCACCGAGGAGTTCTTGACCAGGGCGATCAGGATGTTGATCAGCGGCGGGACCACCGTCCTCAGCGCCTGCGGAAGGATGATCAGGTTCAGGACCTGGCCGAACTTCATCCCGATGCTGCGGGCGGCCTCGGCCTGCCCCACCGGGACGCTGTTGACACCTGAGCGGACAGCTTCGGCGATGAACGCTGCGGTGTAGGTACTGAGGGCAATGATTGCTGCGACTTCGAACTGTTCGAACTTGACCCCGAGCCGGGGGAGGACGATCGCTGCGAAGAAGAAGGCGATGGTCAGCGGAGTGTTGCGGAGTACCTCCACGTAAACCGTGCTGAAGCCGCGGAGCGCAGCCACCGGGGAAACCCTGGCTGCCGCGAGCAGGGTGCCGAGCACCAGCGCGATGACCCCGGAAACGGCGGAAAGGAAAAGTGTGCGGAGAAAACCGTTCCAATACAGGGGGAGGTTTTCAAGAATGACGTCCATTGGATCCTTCGGCTGTGGGCGTGGACGGGGAAGCGGACGTTGCCGGGGCCGTCAGGCGGCCCCGGCAACGTGCGGCTGGTTTAGTAGCGGTCAATCTCGGGCAGGTCGGGAGCCGTCTTGATGACTGAACCTGCGGTTGCTTCCCAGGCCTTCTCGTAGGAGCCGTTCTCCTCGAACTTCTCCAGCTGGTCGTTGATCCAGTTGCGGAACTCGGTGTCACCCTTCTTCAGGCCGATGCCGTACGGTTCCTTGGTGAAGGTCTCGTCGGAAGCGAGCTTGAAGGCGTCCGGCTCCTTGTCCACGAAACCGGCCAGGATCACGTTGTCCGTGGTGATGGCTTCCACCTGCTTGTTGCGCAGCGGTTCAAGGCAGGCCGAGTAGGTAGCCGCCGGAACGAGTTCAGCCCCGTACTTGTCCACGATGGTGGCAGCGGGGGTGGAACCGGTCACCGAGCAGACCTTCTTGCCCTTGACGTCTTCGGGGGTCTTGATGGTGTCGTTGTCCTTGTTGACCATCAGTGCCTGGCCGGCTTCGTAGTAAGGGCCGGCGAAGTCGACAACCTGCTTGCGCTTGTCGTTGATGGTGTAGGTAGCGATCACCAGGTCAACCTTGCCCTGCTCGATGAACGGTTCGCGGTTGGCGGATACGGTCTCGGACCATTCAATCTTGTCCGCGGCGATGCCCAGCTCAGCGGCGATAAGCTTTCCGATTTCGACGTCGAAACCAACAGGCTTGCCGTCAAGGCCCACCTGGCCGAACAGCGGCTGGTCGAACTTGGTGCCGATCTTGATGGTGCCGGCCGATGACAGCTTCTCCATGGTGGTGCCTGCCGCGAACGTGGGCTTTTCCGCCACAGTGGGATCATCCGTGGTCCCGGTGCCGCCGCCGCCACAGGCGCTCAGGGACAGGGCGAGGGCAGCGGTAGCCGCCACGAAGAATGACTTCCGCCTGGTAAATGCCTTCATGACATTCCTTTCATTGATGGCCGTGGGTCACGGCCTGGGTGCGAACTTGAGTGTGGTGGGTTCGGGTGTTGGGTGGCGCGGGTTTCAGTGCGTGAGGAGCTTGGAAAGGAAATCCTTGGCCCGGTCGCTCTTGGGGTTGGTAAAGAACTCCTCCGGGGTGTCGTCCTCGACGATCTGGCCGTCGGCCATGAAGACAACGCGGTCCGCGGCTTTGCGGGCGAAGCCCATCTCATGGGTGACGACGATCATGGTCATGCCCTCCTTGGCGAGCTGGATCATGACGTCCAGGACCTCATTGATCATCTCGGGGTCCAGCGCCGACGTGGGCTCGTCGAAGAGCATCACCTTGGGTTTCATGGCCAGGGCACGGGCGATGGCAACACGCTGCTGCTGGCCGCCTGAAAGCTGTGCCGGAAGCTTGGGCGCCTGGTGCCCAACGCCCACGCGTTCCAGGAGCGCCATGGCGTCCTTGTCCGCGGTGCCCTTGGGAACACCCTTGACCTTGATGGGACCAAGCGTGACGTTCTCAAGGATGGTCTTGTGGGCAAAGAGGTTGAACGACTGGAAAACCATTCCGACGTCGGCACGGAGCTGGGCGAGTTCCTTGCCCTCCTCGGGAAGCACCTTCCCATCAATGCTGATGGTTCCGCTTTCGATGGTTTCCAGGCGGTTGATGGCGCGGCACAGCGTGGACTTACCGGAGCCGGACGGCCCGATGACCACAACCACCTCGCCCTTGCGGACCTGAAGATTAATGTCCTTCAAAACGTGCAGCTGGCCGTAATGCTTATTGACGGCCTGCAGGGAAACGAGGGTATCGCCGGGCACAAGAGTAGTCATAGGAAGAATCTAGCGAACTGCGGGTGGTTATGACGGGAATCACCCCAGGTTCCTGCGGATCGTGATTCAAGAGATACCTGCCACGGGAGGTTAGCCTAGGGGAATGAGCATCAATGCAGATCCGGCCAAGAACTCCCAGCCGCGCCGTAAGGGGCCCCTCGAGCTGCGCCGCAAGCAGGCGGCGGTGGAAATGTCGGACCAGCATCTGCTTGATACCAAGGGCCCCGGGCAGTTCGTCCACACGGATCCGTGGCGGGTCCTGCGAATCCAAAGCGAGTTCGTGGAGGGGTTCGGTGCGCTTGCGGACATCGGCAAGGCGGTCAGCGTCTTCGGTTCGGCACGCACCAAGCCGGGCAGCGCCTACTACGAAATGGGCGTCGAGGTCGGCCGGAAGCTGGCGGAGGCCGGCGTCGCGGTCATCACGGGCGGGGGACCCGGGTCCATGGAGGCCGCGAACCGCGGAACGGTTGAAGGCAACGGCGTTTCCGTGGGGCTGGGCATTGAGCTGCCGTTCGAGCAGGGCCTGAACCAGTGGGTGGACCTGGGCATCAACTTCCGGTACTTCTTTGCCCGCAAGACCATGTTCGTCAAGTACGCCCAGGGGTTCATCGTGCTCCCCGGCGGCCTGGGAACCCTCGACGAACTGTTCGAGGCCATGGTGCTGGTGCAGACCCGGAAGGTGACGTCCTTCCCCATCGTCCTGCTCGGCGTCGAATTCTGGGGGCATGATCGACTGGATCCGGGGAACCCTGGTGGCCGAAGGAATGGTCTCCGAAAAGGACCTGGACCTGATACAGCTGGTGGACGATCCCGGCGAGGCTGTGAACCGCGTCCTGCAGGCGGGCATTACGCCGTCCCTTAACGGCGAGCAGCGGCCGGAGTAGCTTTACAGGCAGTCCAGGACGGCGGGCCGGGTCTGGCACGATGGAACGGTGAGCTTCTTTCTGGTTTTCCTTGCCATTGTGCTGGTTGGGGCAGTTGCCTGGGCCAGCCTGGGGCGCCGTGCCAGGGGTGCCGGTGACCGGCCGTTGCCGGTGCTGCTGGACGGCGGGTTCGAACAGCCCCCGGCCAATCTTCCCCCGGTGCTTCTGCCTGCCGGTGCCGCCCCCGAGGACGTGGACCGCGTCCGCTTCTCGCTGGGCCTCCGGGGCTACAGGATGGACCAGGTGGACCAGGTCCTCGACGAGCTCCGCGACCAGCTGGCAGCCAGGGAGCAGGAGGTGGAAGAGCTGCGCGCCCGGTTGCAGGCCTGTGAGAAGCAGCCTGCCGCCGGCAGCGGGGGATTGGATGGGGGATCGGACGGCGGCGGGTCCGCCGGAACGCCCGACGGCGGGAAGGCCACCTCAGGCGAGGACGGCCGGTGAGTACCGTGGCCCGGCGCAGGACGGGCATCGCTTCTTCCGCCCAGGCGCTGGCGGACCGGGCCGGAGCAGCGATGCGCAGCTGGCCGTGGTGGGCCCAGGTCTCGGCCATCTACATCAGTGCCAGGCTGGTCAGTGCGTGCATCTTCATGGCGGCCGCACTCCACCAGGGGCCCAACCCCTGGTTCCCGGCGAAGCCGGACTACTGGAACTTCATCAACATCTGGGACGCCCGCTGGTACGGCGAGGTGATCGCCAACGGCTATCCGTCGGTCCTGCCCACAGACGCCTCCGGCACCGTGCAGGAGAACGCCTGGGCTTTCTACCCCCTGTTTCCCGCGCTCGCAGGAGGCTGGGACGCCTTACGGGACTGGGCCCCGCGGCCTCACTCACCATCATCGCCATGCTGGCCGGCTGGGGTGCGGCACTGCTGGTCTACACCCTGTTCCGCCACAAGGCACCCCATGCTGCTGCGCTATGGGGGGTCGCCTTCTTCGCCACGTTCCCGGTATCGGCAGTGCTGCAGGTGCCGTACGCGGAGCCGCTGTCCCTGCTGCTCCTGGCGGGCGCCTTGCTGCTGGTGGTGCGCCGGCAGTACCTGTGGGCTGTTCCGGTGGTGGTGCTGCTCTGCCTGTCCCGTCCCGTGGGCGTACCCTTCGCGCTCATGCTCGGGCTCGTCATCGTCTTCCGGTTCCTGCAGCGGTTCCCCCTGTCCGGGGGTCTCCGCGGAGCGGGCTCACGCGTAGATGCAGGGGAAGCGCACTCCATCCGGGACCTTATCTCGCTGGCTGTGCTGACCGCTGTTGCAGGGGTCTCGGCCCTTGCCTGGCCCGCAGCGGCCTGGGCCGCGACGGGCGACTTCCAGGCCTACACCAAGACTGAAACGGCCTGGCGGGGACACGACCTGGTGCCGTTCAAGCCGTGGTTCGATGCCGGCGTCGACCTTTTCGGTCCCGTGCTGGGGCTCCTTGCGCCGTTTGTTTTCGTTGCCCTGTTCGGGCTGATGCTGTTCCTTCCGCCCGTGGTGCGCCTCGGCGTCGAACTCCGGCTGTGGTGCGCCTGCTACATGGGCTACCTCGTGGCATTCCTGCATCCGCAAACCAGTACCTTCCGCATGCTGCTCCCGCTGTTTCCGCTCGCGCTCGGGGCCGTGCTGCTGTCCAGGTCAAGGGCCTATCGGGGAACGGTGGTCACCATGTTCCTGCTGCTCCAGATCGTGTGGATCGTGTGGCTTTGGGCTTGGGCGCAATTGCCGGGCGGCGGAGATTACCCGCCCTAGTTCCGGAAACTCCCCCCGCAGGTCAGCGCGGGAATATAGGCACACCGAAAATCTCCATCGATTAGCTACGTGCGGGTAATTCCGCGATAATGGTAAGTAAGCAAGGACAAAAAGCATTCAGAATACGCGCAGCCTTGGCGGTAAAAGCAGCCCGCCATAGCGGCTTGATCGACATGCGGACACAGCCCGCCCGGGCTGATCAGTCCTGGGACAAAATGGAGGGGAATTCCTCATGGCGGCGATGAAACCACGCACCGGCGACGGCCCAATGGAAGTCACCAAGGAGGGCCGCAGCCTGATCATGCGCGTCCCGCTCGAGGGCGGCGGGCGCCTTGTGGTCGAACTGAACGCTGCCGAGGCGGCAAACCTCAAGGAATGCCTGGTAGGCGTTACCGAATAATCGTGCCGGACAGGGTCCGCAGCTTGCAGCTGCGGACCCTGTCCTTTCTATTGCGCCTGTTCCGGACGCTATTTCTTGACGGCCACCAGCAGGCCGTCTCCGGTGGGAAGCATTGCCGACGCCAGCCGTTCGTCGTCGCGGATGGCTTTCCCCACCTGGCGGAGCACCACCGTGGTTGCCTCGCGTCCCGCAGGGTTGGCCACTTTGTCCTTGTCCAGGGCATCGTTGATGATCAGCAGCCCGGACCGCTTCAGGAGCCGGATGGCCTGCTCCACATAACCGGGCAGGCCCGGCTTGTCCGCATCGATGAACACCAGGTCGTACGCTGCGTCCGTCAGCCGCGGCAGCACATCACCGGCGCGGCCGGAGATGGTCCGGGTGCGGTTGGCGGGGCTGCCGGCCTCGGCGAAAGCCTCACGGGCAGCCTTGAGGTGTTCGACGTCGACATCGATAGTGGTCAGGACCGCCTGCTGACCAAGCCCGCGGAGGAGGCATACGCCGGACACCCCGGCGCCGGTGCCGATTTCGACGGCGGTCTGCGCCTTCGAGGCCGCGGCGAGGACGGTGAGGACAGCCCCGACGCCCGGCCCGATGGGCGTGACCCCCAGTTCGAAGGAGCGCTCCCTGGCCCGAAGCATGACCTCATCCTCAGCGGGCAGATCTTCTGCATAGGACCAGCTGATGGACTTGTCGGCGCTCATGAATATTCGCTTTCTGGGCGGAAGGGGGGAGTGTCTCCTACAGCCTACTGTGTTCCGGCGAAACGGCAGCGGAGGCGGGCTGTTGCGCCCACGGCTGAAATGTCCGGCAGTCAGGAAATTCCCAGCCAAGTTTGAAATGATAATTATCCGCTCATCCAAAAGGTGATCGGCGCCGAATCAGAGATGTCAACAGTATCCGGGCGTTAGCATTCCACGAGGGGAGTGGACGATGTCATCTTCAGTTGTGGCACCTGTCCCTGCAACAAATAATCCCGACGCCGATTGGGTCCGTCCTACCTGGGAAGAGGTAGTCACCAACCACTCGGCCAAAGTGTACCGGCTGGCCTACCGCCTGACAGGCAACAAGTTCGACGCCGAAGACCTCACCCAGGAGGTGTTCGTCCGGGTGTTCCGGTCGCTGGACAACTTCAAGCCCGGAACGCTCGACGGCTGGCTCCACCGCATCACCACCAACCTGTTCCTGGACCAGGCGCGGCGCAAGACCCGCATCCGGTTCGATGCGCTGGCCGAGGACGCGGAGTCACGCCTGCCGGGGCGCGAGCCGGGGCCGGAGCAGAGCTTTGAGCTGAACAACCTGGACCTGGACGTCCAGGCTGCGCTGGAAGAACTGCCGCCGGACTTCCGGGCCGCCGTTGTCCTGTGCGACCTGGAGGGACTGTCCTACGACGAGGTGGCGGAGGCGCTGGGCGTGAAGCTGGGCACCGTCCGGTCCCGCATCCACCGCGGCCGCACCATGCTCCGGGAGAAGCTCGCCCACCGGGACCCGCGTCCGCAGCAGACGCGGCGCAAGCTTTCCATGCCGCGCATAGCAGGCATCCTCTGATCGGCGCATGAGGTCCCGTTTCCCCCTCGGCGGCAGGCACCAGAGAACCCCCGGCCATCTTTCGGCGTGCCATGAATGTGCCTCTGCCGTGCGCCGTGAACGCCAGTACCTGGAGCGGCTGAGGCAGGCGCCCATCCCCCCGGCCAGCGACGACCTGACCGCGCGCCTGCTCGCACGCACGTCGGTACTGGCTGCAGAGCCACTGCCAGTGGCCACGCACGCTCCGGCGCCGCGGACTGCAGTCCGGATGCTGGCAGTCACGGCCGGAAGCACTGTTGCGGCCGCCGGCGTCCTGGCCGTAGGCGCCTTCGCTGCCGCCGGCGACCCGGAACCCACGGCCGGCGCAGCCACCTCGGCGGCGCTGTCCCAGGTCTCCTCGCAGACTCCCGCGGACGGCCGGGCGCTGACGGAGGAACAGCTCGGCAGGCTGCGGGCCGAGGGCTGGGCGTGCCCGGAGCTGGAAGCAATGGGCTTCCATCTCGAGTCCGCCAGGGCAGTGGTCGTCGACGGCCAGCCCGCTGTGTCCCTGCGGCTCACCGACGGCTCCCATTACGCCACCGTCACCGAGCAGCACGCCACCGGCGCCCAGGGCCAGGCCGTCTCCGGCCAGCACGGCAGCCCGCTGCAACTGGGCGGGACCTCGCCATGGACGGCCACCTACCGGACACCTGCCCGCACTTTCACCTACGAGTCCAACCTCCCCGCAGACCAGGCGGATGACGCCGTGCCGATCCTGCAGCAGCTGGGCAACCAGTCCACTGCCGGGGTGGCGGCCGCCGCCGGCCAGGAACCGGACGGGTCCGGACACGGGGAGTCCCTCGGCGCACGGATGCAGCGCGGGATCAACAACATCGTTGCCCTTCTTACCCGGTGATACAGGTATGGTCCGTACCCGCGGGACGGAAATCGTCACCGGCAGCCCGGAGAGGGTAATCTTCCTAAAGTGTTTGGAATCAACGGCCCGGAGTTCTTTCTTCTGCTGCTCATCGGCATCCTGGTGATCGGCCCCCAAAGGCTGCCCGAATACACCCAGAAACTGGCGAACCTGGTCAAGGAAGTCCGCCGCATGGCGTCCGGCGCCCGCGAGCAGATCAAGGAAGAAGTGGGCATCGACATCGATGATGTCGACTGGAAGAAGTACGATCCCCGCCAGTACGATCCCCGGCGCATCATCAAGGAAGCGCTTCTCGACGACGATTCCAAACCCGTCAGTGCGGGAGCACCCGCCGCAGTGGCCGCCGTCTCCGGAGCGGCAGCCGTTGCCGCCGTGGATGCGGCTCCGGCACGGCCGCAGCGCGTGGTGCAGTCCCTCCCGCCAGGCGAAGCCGCGCCGTACGATACCGAAGCCACCTAGGAATCCCGCGCTTCACCATCCGCGGCCTCGGACCGGCCCGATTATCAGCGCGGCTGGAGCCCCAGTTTCATGCCCGCCAGGCCCCGCGGCACCGCAGCCAGCCGGCCGGCGATCCCTGACAAGGCAGCAGCCGCAGGCGTTCCCGGCTGGCCAATCACGATCGGAACTCCCGTGTCGCCCCCTTCACGGAGCTGGATGTCCAGGGGAATCTGTCCCAGCAGCGGCACCTCCGCGCCCACGGTGGCCGTCAGCCTTTCGGCGAGGACCGCGCCGCCGCCGCTTCCGAACAATTCCATCCGGCCGCCGTCGGGCATCTCCAGGTAGGACATGTTCTCGATGACGCCTGCCACCTTCTGCCCCGTCTGGGTGGCGATGGCGCCGGCGCGTTCGGCGACGTCCGCTGCCGCGGCCTGGGGAGTGGTCACCACCAGGATCTCGGCCTTGGGCAGCAGCTGGGCCACCGAAATGGCGATGTCCCCGGTGCCGGGCGGAAGGTCGAGGAACAAGGCATCCAGGTCGCCGAAGTAGACGTCCGTAAGGAACTGCTCCAGGGCGCGGTGCAGCATGGGCCCGCGCCAGGCCACGGGCTGGTTGCCCGTGACGAACATGCCGATGGAGATCACCTTCACGCCGTAGGCGACGGGCGGCAGGATCATGTCGTCCACGCGGGTGGGTGACTGGGTGATTCCCATCAGGGCAGGAACGGAAAAGCCATAGACATCCGCGTCCACGATGCCCACCCGCAGGCCCTGGGCGGCCATGGCGCACGCAAGGTTCACGGTGACGGAAGACTTCCCCACGCCGCCCTTTCCGCTGGCCACGGCGAAGACCTTGGTGAGGGATTCGGGCTGGTTGAACGGGATGCCACGCTGGCCGCCGGCGCCGCGGAGCTTTTCCTTGAGGGCGTCCCGCTGCGCCTGGTCCATGACTTTCAGGTCCACGTCGACGGCGGTGACGCCCGGTACAGCCCCCAGCGCCTTTTCGGAGTCGGCGGTGATGGTGTCCCTCAGCGGGCAGCCGGCAATGGTGAGCAGAACGGTCAGGCTGACCCTGCCGTCGTCGGAGACCGTTACCGAGTCCACCATTCCCAGTTCCGTGATGGGACGCCTCAGCTCGGGGTCGATGACGGTGGAAAGCGCAGCCGTGACTGCATCGGCCAACCCGGAGTTGGCGGTACGTTCATTCATTAACGGTCCTGGTTGGAGTGGCCGGGCTTAATCCGGGGGATCTGCTGCGTTCGAGGATTGCGCTGCCGGTCGCGCTGCTCGCGCAGCTTGTCCTTGACCTTGTCCTTGGGGGACTCGTGGCTGCCCGGGCCCGTCTGGTCATGGCTGCGCAGTTCCTCCTGCGCCTCCAGGATGTCTTCGAGCAGTGACCGCAGCTCGGCCCGGACGTAGTCGCGGGTGGCCACCTCACGCAGTGCGATCCGCAGCGACGCCAGTTCCCGGGTGAGGTACTCAGTGTCGGACAGGTTGCGTTCGGCACGCTGACGGTCCTGCTGCAGCGACACCCGGTCCCGGTCGTCCTGCCGGTTCTGGGCCAGCAGCAGCAGGGGCGCAGCGTACGAGGCCTGCAGCGACAGCATCAGGGTCAGCAGGGTGAACCCGAGGTCCTTGGAATCGAACTGCCACTCCAGCGGAGCCCACGTGTTCCAGGCGAGCCAGACGACGACGAACACCGTCATGTAGACCAGGAACTGCGGCGTTCCCATGAAGCGGGCGAAACCTTCGGTGGCATGGCCGAAAGCGTCCGGATCCGGGGAGAACTTGGGCAGGATCCGCTGGCGTCCGCTCAGCGGCGTGTCCAGGCTGCCGCCCTTCGCCGTACCCCGGCCGGGGACCCTCTGGTTCGGGTTCTTTGGAGCGCTGCTGTCAGCCAATGCGTCCACCGAGCTTTCTTATCGGGGCTTCGCCATCATGGGCGCGCCAATCATCCGGCAACAGATGATCAAGGACGTCATCAACAGTCACCGCCCCCACAAGGCGGCCGGTGTGGTTGACCACCGGGAGGGAGTTCAGGTTGTACGTTGCGAGGGTCCGGGCCACCTCGCTGATGTGTGCCTGGTCGGACAAAGGCTCCAGGTTCTTGTCCACCAGGTTTCCCAGGGGCTCGTACGGGGGAAAGCGGAGCAGCTGCTGGATGTGCACCACGCCCAGGAAACGTCCCGTGGGGGTTTCCAGCGGCGGCCGGGCAATGAAGATGGAGGAGGCCAGGGCCGGGGACAGTTCCTCCCGGCGGACATGCGCCAGCGCCTCTGCCACGGTGGCCTCCGGCGGCAGGATGACCGGCACCGGCGTCATCAGGCCGCCCGCGGTGTCCTCGTCATATTCCAGCAGGCGCCGGACGTCCTCGGCGCCCTCCGGCTCCATCAGCTGCAGGAGCTCCTCCGCCTGCGCGGAGGGAAGCTCGCCGAGGAGGTCTGCGGCGTCATCCGGATCCATCTCTTCCAGCACGTCGGCGGCGCGCTGGACGTCCAGGGCGGAGAGGATCTCCACCTGGTCGTCCTCCGGGAGTTCCTGCAGGACGTCGGCCAGTCGCTCGTCCTGGAGCTCGCTGGCCACCTCGAAGCGGCGTTTGTCGCTCATTTCCTGGAGGGCCTCGGCGAAGTCTGCGGGCTTGAGGTCCTCGTGGTTTGCCACGAACTGGGTGGCGGCCTGCGGCTCCGTGCGCGGGCCCTGCGAGGCGTCTGCCCAGTCAATGATCAGGGTCTCGTTGCGGCGCAGCCGGCTGAGGGGGGACAGCGAATGTCCGCGCCGGACGAACAGCTTGCTGACGAACCAGTCGCCGGAACGGCCCTGGTCCATGGCGATGTCTTCGATGGTGGCGTCGCCGCTGCCGTCACGGAGGGTAACGCGGCGGTCGAACATCTCGGCCACCACCAGCGTTTCCGCACCGCGCTGCTCAAAGCGCCGCAGGTTCACCAGGCCGGTACAGATAATCTGGCCTTGGTCGATAGAGGTGATGCGCGTCATCGGAACGAACACACGCTTCTTTCCCGGCACCTCCACCACGATGCCCACCACATGCGGGGCGCCCTGGGTTCCGCGGGACAGCACAACAACATCGCGCAGCCGGCCCAGCCGGTCACCCAGCGGGTCGAAGACGTCGAGTCCCAGCAGGCGCGCAACGAAGACGCGGGTAGGTGTTGTGCTCACTCCTACAGGCTACCGAGTCTGCTCTCTTTTAGCTGAATTCCCAGGCAGCATGCATGCTGATGGGCAAGAATGGGGGTATGGCAAACATTTTTGGTGCTCCCAAGGCAGGTGGCCCCAACGGCATGGACGAAGCCAGGGCCGTTCCCACCGGCGACACCGTCGGCTCCTACAACTCTTACCTGGATGCCCAGAAGGCGGTGGACTACCTCGCGGACCAGCAGTTCCCGGTTCAGATGGTATCCATCGTGGGCAACGAACTGAAGATGGTGGAGCGGGTGACGGGGCGCCTGAGCTACCCCCGGGTGGCTCTTTCGGGAGCGTTGAGCGGCATGTGGTTCGGCCTGTTCGTCGGTGTGCTGCTGTCCTTCTTCGCACCGTCGCCGGGGTACTTCTCCATCCTTACCTCCGTGCTCATGGGCGCTGCGTTCTTCATGCTGTTTGGCATCGTCACCTACGCCATGCAGCGCGGCAAGCGGGACTTCACCTCCACCAGCCAGGTGGTTGCCACCAGCTACGACGTCATCGTGTCGCCGGAAGCCGCCCATGAGGCCCGCCGGCTGCTGCAGCAGCTCCCGATGACCCGTTCCGATGCGGCCGCCGGCAGCGGACCCTACACGCAGCGTGACTACTACAACCAGCCGTACCAGCCGGACCAGCACCACCAGCAGCCGGGGCAGGGACCTGCACGCCCGTCCGGCTGGCAGGACCCGTACGGCCAGTCCACGGGGTCTTCCGCACAGGACGGCGGCCACCCAGGCGGCCAGCAGCAGGGCGGCCAGGATTACGACGGCGGCCCGCGCCAGGAGCAGGCACCCGCGCCGGCGCGTTCGGTCCGTTACCCGGACCTGCCGGATGGCCGGCCGCAGTACGGCGTCCGGCTGCCCCAGGCTCCCGCCGCCGGGCCTGCCCAGCCCGGCGCTGCTCCCGTTTCGGGACACCCCGAGGAAACGGCCCAGGGCGAGAACCTGCCGGGTACCGAGGGCGGCCATGGCCCTGAAGGACCGCAGCGGCCGGCGGATCCGCGCCAGTAGGCGCGTCCCGTTCGCAACAAAGCGGGGCCACCCGGGGACTGATCCAGTCCCCGGGTGGCCCCGCTTTTGTATATCGGTACTACTGTGCGCTGTCAGCTTCGCGGTAGATCCCGGCCATCCAGTCCTCCACGTCCGCCGGCTTGCGGGGCAGGGCGGCGCTGAGGTTGACCGGTCCGTCGGCCGTCATCAGGATGTCGTCCTCGATCCGGATACCGATGCCGCGGTATTCCTCCGGGATCGCCAGGTCCTCGGCCTTGAAGTACAGGCCGGGTTCGATAGTGAACAGCATGCCTTCGGTGAGGATGCCGTCCAGGTAGAGTTCCCGCTTGGCCTGGGCACAGTCATGGACGTCCAGACCGAGGTGGTGGCTGGTGCCGTGGGGCATCCACCGCCGGTGCTGCTGGCCGTCGGTGCTGATGGCCTCTTCCACGCTGACAGGCAGAAGGCCCCACTCGGCGAGCCGTTCGGCCAGCACGGTAGTGGCGGCAGTGTGGATGTCGCGGAACTTGGCGCCGGGCCGGGCCGCGGCGAACCCTGCATCCGCGGCGTCCAGCACTGCCTGGTAGACCTTCCGCTGCACGTCGCTGAAGACCCCGCTGGCCGGCAGGGTGCGCGTGATGTCAGCGGTGTACAGGGAGTCCACCTCCACGCCGGCGTCCAGCAGCAGCAGTTCGCCCGCGTGGATCTTCCCGGTATTGCGGGTCCAGTGCAGCACGGTGGCATTGTTGCCGGAGGCCGCGATGGTGTCGTAGCCCAGTTCGTTGCCCACCTCTCGTGCCCGTGCGAAGAAGGCCCCCTCCACTACCCGTTCACCCCGGGCATGGGTCAGGGCGCGGGGCAGTGACTTCACCACTTCCTCGAAGCCTTCAATGGTGGCAGCCACGGCAGTCTTCATCTGTTCAATCTCCACTCGTCCTTGAGCAGGCGCAGCTCGGAGAGGGCCTCACTGAGCTTTTCGTCCAGGGCGTCGAACACGCCCAGGTCAAGGTTTTCCGGGTCCCTGGCGGTGTTGTACCGGGCGGTGTCCACAAGTGCGTCGATGTTTTCATCCACTTTGCGCACCAGCCGGATGGAGATGCCGCCGATTTCCGGGGCACCAACATCCTTGGTGACGGCTGTTTCCAGCTGGTCGATGTGGGCCGTCGCCAGGCCCAGACGTGCCTCAAACTCGGCCAGCGTGGGCCGGGCGCCGATCCAGAATTCCCCGGACCGCGCGTCGGCGTAGAACTGCTCCGTATCCCGGCCGGCCAGCGGACGGAAGTAGAGCGTGGCACGGTGGTGCCCGCCGTCGTCGCCCTTACCCTCCCCGACGGGATCAAGTATCAGGACCGCGTCCGGCTCGTGGTCCAGGCCCAGGCCGGTCAGGTGGGCGAAACCGGAGAACGGCCGGAACCGGTAGTCGCAGTCGTTGGAGCGGACCTTCAATGGCCCCGCGGGGATCACCAGGCGTTCGCCCTTGAACTTGGCGGAGATGGCTTTGCGCCGGGTTGCGGCGTAGGCAGCAACGGCGTCACGGTCCGGCAGCTCCTCGCTGGACGGTGCCCAGTTGCTGGCCATGAAGGCCTTGAAGGCGTCGGAACTGGGCCGCTGCGAGCGGTTGTTGACACGCTCTTCCAGCGGCTGGGAAGCAGAGTTCAGGGTGTTTTCGGCATCGTTCACGGCACCATCGTCTCACCAGCTCCGCGGCGATGCGAACGGGCTTCCGCCGGGGGCGGGGCCGGTCAACTAGTCTGGACAGGTGAGGATTGACCTGCATGCCCACTCCAATGTCTCCGACGGCACGGAGAAACCCGCCGACGTGATGGCCTCCGCCGCCCGCGCCGGGCTGGACGTGGTGGCACTGACCGACCATGACTCCACGGACGGCTGGGCGGAAGCATCCGCTGCAGCCGTTGAGCACGGAGTGGCCCTGGTGCCCGGGATGGAGGTGTCCTGCCGGACCTCGGAAGGCATCAGCGTGCACCTCCTGAGCTACCTGCACGACCCCGCGCACGAGGGCCTGCTGGAGGAGATCACCAAGGCCAAGGACGCCCGCCTCACGCGTGCAGAGCGGATGGTCACGCTCCTCGCCGAGGACTATCCGCTCACCTGGGACGACGTCATCCACCATGTGGCGCCCGGCGCGACCCTCGGCCGTCCCCACATCGCCGACGCGCTGGTGGCCGCCGGTGTGGTGGAGGACCGCTCCGAAGCCTTCGCCACCATCCTCACCTCACGCTCGCGCTACTTTATCCAGCACTACGCACCCGACCCCGCCACCGCCGTCGAGCTCGTCCGCGCCGCCGGCGGCGTGCCTGTCTTTGCCCATCCGGTGGCGACCGCGCGGGGCAGGACGGTGGGGGAGCGCACCTACCGGGAAATGATCGACGCCGGCCTGGCTGGCCTGGAGATCGACCACCGGGACAACCCGGAGGAAGGGCGGGCCTTCCTCCGGCGGCTCGCCGCGAAGCACGACCTGCTGGTAACGGGTTCCTCCGACTACCACGGCACCGGCAAACCCAACCTGCTGGGCGAGAACCTCACGTCCCGGGAAGCCCTGGCCAGGATCGAGGAACTGGGCACGGGGACCGCCGTTGTGCGGGGAAGCTCCGCGCACCTTGACTAATGGTCCCGCCTGAGTAGTCTTTCGCTTGCCGGGGTGGCTTTCGGTGCCAAAAAAGGTCTCGTCACCATGCAATATTTCGTACGGTAGACGGAGAAGAATCATGTTCAGGAAATCACTTGCCGCGGCTGGTCTGGCCGTCGTTTTCATGTTTGTCCCCACCGCAGCCAATGCGCTGGACTGTGCCAACGTCAGCCGGTCGGCCTACACGGGCAGCGACTACGTGTTCATACCCGGCCCCGACATCCACGTCCATGTGCAGGGCAACTGGGCTTACGTGCTGGAAGCTGGTGCCTGGGTGTTCCTGCCCCCGGGAACCGTCCCGGAAGGCGCAGGCGACGACGGCAATTTCCAGAACGGCGAGGGCTATGCCCTGTTGGTCAACGCCATCTGCGAATCCAGCGGAGCCGTCCTGGACAACCGCCAGGGGGACCACGGAATCCAGCTGCTGGAAACCTGCTAGCGGAACCGCAGGCGCAATAAGCCGCAGCAGGTGTCCTTAACGGCCCCCTACAAGGACACCTGCGCGGCAGGGTGGGGTGGGAACGACGCGAGGGTGGCGTGTGCGCCCAGCCGCCTTGCCATGATGTCCACCGCGGGCTGGTTCTGGTCCACGCAGACGAATTTGCGGCCCAGCTTGGCCGCCACCGCGCCGAGGGTGCCGGAGCCGGCGAAGAAGTCCAGGCACCAGTCGCCGGGCCTGCTTGACGCGGCGACGACGCGCCGGACCAGTCCCTCCGGCTTCTGCGTGGGGTAGCCGGTTTTTTCCTTGCCGGTGGGGGAGACGATGGTGTGCCACCAGACGTCCGTGGGCAGCTTGCCGAGTTCCCGCTTGGCAGGAGTGACCAGGCCGGGGGCCATGTAGGGTTCCCTGTCCACTTCGGCGCTGTCGAAGTGGTATTTGGCGGGGTTCTTGACGTAGACGAGGATATTGTCGTGCTTGGTGGGCCAGCGGTTCTTGGCGCGGGCGCCGTAGTCGTAGGCCCAGATGATCTCGTTCAGGAAGCATTCCCGGCCGAAGATGGCATCGAGCATCACCTTGGCGTAGTGGACCTCTCGGTAGTCCAGGTGCAGGTACAGCGTCCCGTCCTCCGCCAGCAGGCGCCACGCCTCGACGAGCCGCGGTTCCAGGAAGGACCAGTAGTCGCTGAACGCGTCATCGTAGCGGTGCAGGGCACCTTTGATGGTGTCGTAGGAGCGGCCCTTGAAGCCGACGCGGTCGCCGCTGCCCTCGGCATTGGCCACCATCCTGGTTTCCTGGCGCCGCTGTGGCCTGCCTGTATTGAAGGGCGGATCCACATAAATCAGTGTGAAGGCGCCGTCCGGCAGCGTGGGGAGGTACTCCGCGTTGTCCGCGTGCACCACCAGGCTGCCGCCGTCCGGCGCCCAAACAGTGTCAGTCATCGGGGCAGTTAGCCCTCGGCGCCCGGCTGTGTGCCCTTGTCAGCGCCGGCAACCACTTCGCCGTTGCGGCGCCGGGTGCGGGTACGGGTGCGGCGCGCACGCGTGGGCTGCTCGCCGTCGTTCTGTCCGGCCTCGCCGGCAGGCGCAGATGCGGCCGCCGGGCCTGACGTACGACGGCGGCGCTCACCGGAGCGGCCTGCGGACTCGCCGCCGCGGCCATCTTCGCGGCTGCCGGAATCCCGGCGTCCACGGCCGGCCCGTTCACGGCCGTCCCCGCGGCCGCCGCGGCTGCTGTTCTTCTTCCCGGTTTCGCCCAGGTCTTCGAGGACCTCGGCGTCCACACCGGCAAGGGTGCGCTTGTCCCGCGGGAGGCGGCCCTTGGTGCCCTCAGGAATGTCCAGGTCCGTGAAGAGGTGCGGCGAGGAGGAGTAGGTTTCCACCGGCTCGGGAACGTTGAGGCCCAGGGCCTTGTTGATCAGGGCCCAGCGGGGAACGTCGTCCCAGTCCACGAAGGTGACGGCCGTCCCCTTGTTGCCGGCGCGGCCGGTGCGGCCCACCCGGTGCAGGTAGATCTTTTCGTCTTCGACGCACTGGTAGTTGATGACGTGCGTGACATCCTCCACGTCGATGCCGCGGGCAGCGACGTCGGTGGCCACCAGGACGTCCACCTTGTTGTTGCGGAAGGCGCGCAGGGCCTGCTCGCGGGCACCCTGGCCCAGGTCGCCGTGGATGGCGGCGGCGGCGAACCCGCGGTCCACCAGTTCCTCTGCCACCTTCGCGGCGGTGCGCTTGGTTTTGGTGAAGATGATGGTGCGGCCGCGGCCCCTGGCCTGCAGGATGCGCGCCACCACCTCGGTCTTGTCCATGCTGTGCGCACGGTAGATGAGCTGCCGGATGTCGCGCTTGGTCAGGCCCTCGTCGTCCGGGTCTGCGGCGCGGATATGGGTGGGCTGGGTCATGTAGCGCCGGGCCATGGCGATGACCGGGCCGGGCATTGTGGCGGAGAACAGCAGCGTCTGCCGGACAGCGGGGGTGGCCGCGATCAGGGTCTCGACGTCGGGCAGGAACCCGAGGTCCAGCATTTCGTCGGCCTCGTCCAGGACCACGATCTTGACGTTCTTGAGGCTCAGGTGCTTCTGCTTGTACAGGTCGATGAGGCGCCCAGGGGTGCCCACCACAACTTCGACGCCCTGCTTCAGCGCTTCCACCTGCGGCTCGTAGGCGCGGCCGCCGTAGATGGTGGCGATGCGGGCGTTGCGTTTGCGGGATGCAGTCTGCAGGTCATTGGCCACCTGCACTGCCAGTTCGCGGGTGGGGACGATCACCAGGGCCTGCGGTGCGCCCGGTACGGCGAGCTTCGCGTAGCCGGGGTCGTCCTGGCCGATGACGCGCTGCAGGGCGGGAATGCCGAAGCCGAGGGTCTTGCCGGTGCCGGTCTTGGCCTGTCCGATGATGTCGTGGCCGGACAATGCCACCGGCAGGGTCATGGCCTGGATGGGGAAGGGGTGCGTGATGCCGGCGTCGGCCAGCGATTCCACGATGTCCTCGCGGACGTTGTAGTCGGCGAAGGACTTTTCCGCGATTTCGTGCGGCTTCTCGTCCGAGATGATGGTCTCTTCCGGCTCAATGGTCTCGGTGCCGGTCTCGTCCGTCAGAAGCTGGTGGGTATGCAATTCACTCACAGGGAGTTTCCTTATTCATTTGGGCATTGGCGCTGCCTGCTCAACGGGCCGGCCGGCAGGCCGGTCCGGAGCACGCTCGGGCGCACAAGCAATTCCAGTGGAAGCCGATCGCGGGCTATCTAAATGCTGGCACTGGTGACCAGCGGGCAAATCTCAAGATCGCGTAGGGGCGGGCTTGTTGGTTTCAAATCAAGGAAATCAACGACCGGGCATCCATTTCTACTTCTCCAGTCTAGCCGTACAAGGCCGCAATACCGGCTTTTGCACCCCCGGGGGCGGGTATGAGGGGCCGCAGCGGACCTCAGCCGACCAGTTCGAAGTGGACCTCACGGGTTGCGATGTTGGACGAAAGCAGGCGGACGCGGACCTTGGTGCCGGACTCCAGGTCGCCTGCGCAGCGGGCCGTGACGGCAGGTTCAGCCACCTGGATGATGCCGGAACCGCCATTGCCGTTGCCGTTCTTGCCGTTTCCGTTCCTGCCGTTGTTGCCATTGCCGTTGTCTTTTTGCGGCTTCGACCCGGAGATCACGATGGCATCAAACTCCTGGCCAATGTGGTTGACCAGGAGCGCGGCCTCCACGGTGTCCAGCGCCATCCGCTCCATCCGGGACGCCAGCTGGTCCGATCCCGCCATGATCTCGGGAAGCGACGGAAGGGCCTCACGCGCCCAGCCGGGAACGTTGCCGCCATTGCTGAGGGCCTCGCAGATCACCAGCACGAAGCGGTCCACCAGCCGCCGCAGGGGAGCAGTGGTGTGCGCGTAGGCCGCACCGATGGCGGCCTGGATGGCGGCCTCCGGGACGCTGCCGTCAAAAGCTGTATAGGAGGCGCCGCGGAACAGCATCCCCGCCGAGTGCATGATGGCGAGCTGCCGCGGTTCGGTCGGGTCCAGGCTGCGCAGGTACTCGCCATAGCTGACCTCGCCGTCCCACGGCTTTCCCAGCGCCTCGGTCTGGAGTTTGAAGTGGTTCAGGGAGCGTTCGTCCGGCGCGGGCATGGTCCGGAGGATGCCCACCTGGCCGTCCAGCATGATCTGCGCAGCGGCCATGCCCGTCATCAGCGAGATCTGCGCGTTCCAGTCCTCCACGGGCAGCTGCGGCGCGGCAGCGATGCGGTAGCCACCGTCGGGGAGCTGGACGATCTCCTGCTCCGGCATGTTCAGGCTGGCGCCGTCACGGGCACGTTCCAGCTCCACGCGCTTGAGCCCAACCTCTTTCAGCAGCTGCAGGACTGGGGATGCGCCGCCTGCGTCCAGTTGGGCCTGCGCGCCTCTGTAGCTCAGCTTGGCGCGGCTGCGCATCCGTGCCCGCCTGACGGAAGCCGAGGTGACATCGGCGTTGCCGTCCAGGCGGAAGTCCCAGACGAAGGCCGGGCACTCCTGGCCGGGCAGCAGGCTCCCTGCCCCTTCGCTGATGACCTCCGGATGCAGCGGAATCCGGCCGTCGGGGGCATAGAAGGTCTGCCCGCGGCGGCGCGTTTCCTGGTCCAGCGGTCCGCCCGGCTTCACGAACGCCGGAACATCGGCGATGGCGTACAGCACGTGGTAGCCGCCGCCGTCGGCCTCTATGAACAACGCCTGGTCCAAATCCGTAGACGATGCCGGATCGATGGTGACGAAATCGACGCCGGTCAGGTCATGGGACGGAAGCTCCAGCGCAGCCACGGCCGCCTCAGCGTCACGGACCGCATGCTCGGGGTACGGCCCGGGAAGCTCGAGCTCGCTCCGCAGCGCGCCCAGGGCCTCTTCCAGCGCATTGTTGTGCTCGTGGACGTTGGGAGCCAGCCGATGGTGTGACACGAAAATCAGCCTAGCCCGAAGACCGCCGATTATGCAGGCCATCGGCGGGATGGACGGCAGGGCCGTGTTGCCCCGCCGGCAGTCCAGGACCCGCCAGTTCAGGAGCCGGCAGCATCCAGAGCGGCCAGGAGTGAGGCCGCCGCTGCGGCGGGGTCCGCCGCTTCGGTGATGGCCCGCACCACCACAATCCTCCGGGCTCCCGCTGCCACCACCTCGCTGACGTTGGAGTGGTCGATGCCGCCGATGGCGAACCACGGCACCTCGTTAGCGGCTTTGGCGGTGGCTGCCGCAGCGTATTTCACCAGGTCGGGTCCCACGGCGGCCCGACCCGGTTTGGTGGGGGTGGCCCAGACCGGCCCCACGCAGAAGTAGTCCAGCCCGGCAGGTCCGGCCGTGGCAACGAGGGCCGCATCCACCTGGTCCGGAGTGTGGCTGGAGAGTCCAATGGCGGCGTTGCCGTTCAGCAAGGTGCGGGCCGCGGGCAGGGGGAGGTCCTTTTGGCCGATGTGGAACACCTGAGCGCCCGACAACACGGCGATGTCGGCGCGGTCGTTCACTGCCCACAGCCTGCCATGGCGCTGCGCGGCTTCCTTCAGGACGGCCAGCAGTTCCAGTTCCTCGGCAGCCTCGATGGCCTTGTCGCGGAGCTGGATGATATCCACTCCGCCGGCGAACGCGGCATCCACGAACTCCGCGAAGTCGCCGCGGTCACGGCGGGCGTCAGTACAGAGGTAGAGGCGGGCAGTCTTGAGCCCGGCGGTTCCCCCGGCGGTGGTGAAGGCATCGGTTGCGGAGGCGCCGGCAGCGGCAGGGGAGTGGGACACATTCATGGCTGCAAGCCTAGTTCCTCTACACTTGCCTCGTACTGCGGGAGCCTGCGGCAGCTGTCATGAAGCGCCGGGCTGAGAGGGCGTCAGAGCCGACCGCTTGACCTGATCCGGGTAATGCCGGCGTAGGGAAGGAGACACATGGGCACCCCCAACACGGCACCCCCGCAACCCACCAACGGCACCGCCAGGGCCGACGTCGCGGTCATTGGCGGCGGAGTTGTGGGCCACGTGATCGCCTGGGAGGCACTGCGCTCGGGCCGCAGCGTCGCGCTGATCGATGACGCACCCGGCAGCGGCGCCAGCTGGGCCGCCGCAGGGATGCTGGCGCCGGTGAGCGAGCTGCACTACCAGGAAGAGGACCTCCTCGACCTGATGCTCGCATCCTCGGCCCGGTGGCGCGGTTTTATCGCCGACCTGGCCGCTGCGTCCGGCGAAAGGACCGGATACCTGACGACGCCGACCCTCGCCGTGGGTGCCGACGCCGCCGACCGCCGAACCTTGATGGATTTGCGCGCGGTCCAGCAGGCCAACGGCCTGGCTGTTGAGCCTTTGACCGTCCGCGAGGCGCGGCGGCGGGAACCGTTGCTGAGCCCCGCCATCGCCTGCGCACTTGACACCCCCGCCGACCACCAGGTGGATCCCAGGCGCCTGGTGTCCTGCCTTCGCAACGCCCTGGCGGGGGAAACTGCCCGCAGCGGCCGCGCAGCTGCGGGTGCAGTGGATGGGTATGCCGTGCCGGACAGGGCCGTTGGACTGCTGTGGGCTGATGGCACTGTTGCGGGAGTCCGGCTTGCCGGCGGCGGTACAGTCCTGGCCGGAGAAACCGTGGTGGCCAACGGACTGGATGCCGCTGCGCTGGCGGACCTGCCTGAGGGCCTGCACCTGCCGCTGCGGCCGGTGCACGGGGACATCCTCCGGCTCGCCGTACCGCAGCACCTCCAGCCGCTGGTCACGGCCACCGTACGCGGACTGGTCCGCGGTGTACCCGTGTACATCGTCCCCCGGGAGGACGGGACGGTGGTGATCGGAGCCACCCAGCGTGAGGATGCCCCCGCCAGGGGCGTTGCAGCCCCACAAGCTGCCCGGTCCGCTGCCGGAACGGTATCCGCCGGCGGTGTCTACCAGCTCCTCCGGGACGCGCAGGTCCTGGTCCCCGCCGTCGCCGAGCTGGAATTGCTGGAGTGTACGGCGCGGGCCCGGCCGGCGACCCCGGACAACGCCCCGCTCCTGGGCAGGGTGCCCGCCGCTCCAGGCTCCACCCCGGGCGGGCACATCGCGGGCCTGGTCATCGCCACCGGATTCTTCCGGCACGGCGTCCTCCTGTCACCCGCAGCCGGTGCCATCTGCCGGGACCTGATGGACGGCACAACGGACCCCCGCTGGGAGCCGTTCAACCCTGGCCGCTTCTCCGGCCGCGAATCCTCCGCTGCAAGCGTCAACATCAAGGAGACAGCATGAACATCACCCTGAACGGAAACCACCATACGGTGGCTGAGGGGGCGTCCATCACCACGCTCGTCAGCCAGGTCACCGGCCGCACCGTGGGGGCTGACGGCCAGGCCAACGACGGGAACAGGCTGGGCGTCGCCGTGGCGCACAACGCACAGGTGGTTCCCCGGAGCCAATGGTTCTCAACGGCGCTCGCCGACGGTGACGACGTCGAGCTTGTCACGGCAGTGCAGGGAGGCTGACACCATGACGGAATCCACCACCCTGACCTCCACGGCTGCACCCGGCCTGGATGATGTCCTGGTCATCGACGGCGTGCCCCTGGCGTCCCGGCTCATCATGGGAACCGGCGGCGCCCCGAGCCTGGACGGGCTTGGCGCGGCTCTCCTGGCCTCCGGCACGTCCCTGACCACCGTGGCGATGCGGCGCTACTCCACCGCGGAAACGGGCTCGCTGTTCCAGCTCCTGGTGGACCACGGCATCCGGTCCTGCCGAACACCGCCGGATGCTTCACCGCCCGGGACGCCGTCCTCACCGCCGAACTCGCCCGCGAAGCGCTGGAAACGGACTGGGTGAAGCTCGAAGTCATTGCCGACGAACACACGCTCCTTCCCGACGCCGTCGAGCTGGTGGAGGCCACCGAACAGCTGGTCAACCGCGGCTTCAAGGTGTTTGCGTACACCAACGATGACCCCGTCCTGGCGCTGCGGCTGGAGAACCTCGGCGCCACCGCCGTGATGCCACTGGGAGCTCCCATCGGCACGGGGCTGGGAATCCTGAACCCGCACAACATTGAGCTCATCGTCTCCCGCGCCTCGGTCCCGGTGGTCCTGGATGCCGGGATCGGTACGGCCTCCGACGCTGCCCTTGCCATGGAGCTCGGCTGCGACGCCGTGCTGCTGGCCACGGCGGTGACCCGCGCACAGAACCCGGCCCTGATGGGGGAGGCATTCAAACACGCCGTCATCGCCGGTAGGCTGGCGAAAGCGGCGGGGCGCATTCCCCGCCGCGAACACGCGCTGGCATCGTCGGCAATGGAAGGCCGGGCCGAGTTCCTCTAGCCCGGCACACGCCGGTTGATGCCCCTGGACCAAGGAGCAGCAGTGGCCGGCAAAGATGCCCTTCCCCGGGAACAGATCGACCAGGCCCTGGCAGGGCTGCCCGGCTGGCGGTACCACGACGGCGGCCTGGTCACCGTCTTCAAGACGCCGACGGCGGCTGCCGCACTCGAGCTGATTGCCGCCGTCGGACGCCTTGCTGAGGAACAGAACCACCACCCGGACCTGGACTGGCGCTACAACCGCGTCTTCATCCGCTACTCGTCGCACGACGCAGGCGGGCAGGTGACAGAACGGGACCTCGCCGCCGCGGCAGGAGCGAGCGAGGCTGCGGCCGCCGTCGGGGCGAATGCGGAACCCTCGCGCTACCCGTCCGGAAACTAGTCATCCGTTAAGCGAAGGTGGCCGCCGCCCCGGAGGGCGGCGGCCACGCGCGTTTGCGGGTTGTTCCTCTGCTAGCGGCGAAGGATGGCAGTGAGGCGCTGCGTGTCCTGGCGGGCCCGGCTGCGGCCCAGGTAAAGGACGGCGGCCACGGCGGCCGCAGCTCCCAGCACGATGGGCAGTACCCACGGAAGCCACGTCAGGCCCGGGCGGTACCCAAAGCCTGCCGCCATCAGGATGATCCAGGTCAGGGCCCCGGCAACGACGGCAACGCCGGCGGGCAGGGCGGCGCCGTACTTGGCATGCCGCCTGTCATTCGCCCAGACGATGAAGCCTGCGGCAACCGCTGCGAGCACAACGATGGTCAGGGAAAGCATGGATCTCCTAGGAACGTTCGCGGTGCCGGGGCTAGAACTGGCCGAACCCTACGCGGCGGACCTCTTCGGCGCCGATTTCCACATAGCCGAGGGCATTTCCGGGAACAATGATCAGGCGTCCCTTGTCGTCGGTCAGCCGCAGCTCGCTGCCGGCATTGATGGCTTCGCCCACAACCTTGGCCACCGTCTCGGCGTCCTGGGTCGATTCCAGCACAATTTCACGGCCAACGTTCTGAACGCCGATCTTAATTTCCACAGGGGCCTCCCAGCCAGTCAAAGTACTCGTGTTTCTCCACGAGGTGTTGTCTTATTTGTAGTCTAGGACTCTTTGGGGAAGCGAGAGATTCCGCGCCAAGCTAAACGGTAGATGAGGTCGCTGGCCACATCGAGGTCCAGGTTGCCGTCCGTTTCGAGCCAGTACCGCGCGCTGACCTGGGCCATTCCGGCCAGTCCCCGGCCCAGGAGCTCGGCTTCGAGATGGGGGAGCTTGGTGTCCTCGGCAATGACGCGTGCGATGGCGTCCGCGAAGGTCCGGTTGAATGTTTCCAGCCTGGAGCTGACATCCGGATCGTTGATGAGGTCCGATTCGAAGACCAGCCGGTGGGCCTGGTCGTCATTGGCGATGAAGCGGAAGTAGGCCCGCATCACGGCCTGCACGCGTTCCTTGTTGTCCGTGGTGGAGTTCAGCGCACCCAGCATCAGGTCGGTGAGGGACGCCAGGTGGCTTTCCAGCAGCGCCAGGTACAGTTCCCGCTTGGACGGGAAGTGCTGGTACAGGACGGGTTTGCTGACGTGGGCCGTCTCGGCGATCTCGTCCATGGCGGCACCGTGATAGCCGTTGGCCACGAAGACTTCCTGCGCTGCGGAAAGGAGTTGGGCGCGGCGCTCGTCGCGCGGCAGCCGGGCGGAGCGCTGGCCTGCCGGACGCGGGGCCGCCTGCTGTTCGGCGGCGGGCGGGCGGTCAGCCCGTGCTTCAGGGACCACGGTTGTCCTTCTTTCCATTGCGGTTAGCTCCACTTTACTGCGGGGTAATATGACCCGGCGGTATCCCGGGGCATACATTGAAGTATGGCTTCGACTTTCACCGCAAATGTTTCATCTGTTTCCCTGGATCCCCTGGTGGAACCGGCGGGTGAGCTGACCCCTGCCGAGGTGGAGCGCTACTCCCGGCACCTCATCATTCCCGAGATCGGGACCATCGGGCAGCGGCGGCTCAAGAACGCGAAGGTCCTGGTGATCGGCGCGGGGGGCCTGGGATCGCCGGCGCTGCTGTACCTGGCGGCTGCCGGTGTGGGAACCATCGGGATCATCGACGACGACGCCGTTGACCTCAGCAACCTGCAGCGCCAGGTCATCCATGGGGTGGCGGACGTCGGCAGGCCCAAGATCGAGTCCGCCAGGGACGCCATCGCCGCGCTCAACCCGCTGGTGGACGTCCGCCTCCATGATGTCCGCCTGGACGCCTCCAACGCCCTGGACCTGTTTGCCGGCTACGACCTGATCCTGGACGGGGCGGACAACTTTGCCACCCGCTACCTGGTCAACGATGCCGCGGCCATCCTGGGCAAACCGTATGTGTGGGGCTCCATCTTCCGGTTCGACGGCCAGGTCAGCGTGTTCTGGGAAAAACACGGACCCACCTACCGCGATCTCTACCCCGAAGCGCCGCCCGCCGGCTCTGTTCCCTCCTGCGGCGAGGGCGGGGTCTTCGGCATGCTGTGCGCGGCCGTGGGGTCGATGATGGTGACTGAGGCAGTGAAGCTGATCACCGGCGTCGGACGTTCCCTCCTGGGCCGGGTGGCGCTGTTCGACGCCCTGGGCGGCAGCTGGCGGGAGATCCGGGTATCCAAGGATCCCGCGGCGGCACCCATTACGGAGCTGACGGACTACGAGGCCTTCTGCGGCATCACCCCGGCAGCGCCGTCGGACACCGAACACACCGTCACCGCAACGCAGCTGGCCACCATGCTGGCGTCACGGAAGGCCGGGCTGAAGGATTTCGAGCTCGTGGATGTCCGGGAGCCGGGTGAATTCGAGATCGTCCGGATCGACGGCGCGGTGTTGATCCCGCAGGGCCGGATCCTGGCCGGCGACGCATGGGCGGAGATTCCGCAGGACCGGGACATCGTGTTCCTCTGCAAGGCAGGGACACGGTCAGCCAACGTCCTGGCAGCGGCGCAGAAGGCGGGCTACCAGCGGGTCAGCCATCTCGACGGCGGCATCCTCTCGTGGGTGCGCGAGGTGGAACCCCACAAGCCGGTCTACTGACCCGATGCTCTATCAGATATGGCTCCCAAAACTGTGTTTTGGGAGCCATATCTGATAGAGCAAGTTGGGTTCAGGCGCTTTCGAGGCCCCGGTGGTCCACCGGGCATTCAGCCTGGGCGGACGGGCGGGCGGCGGGCTGCTCTACGGTGATGCCGTAGAGGGCCTCCAGGGCCGCCACGTACTCGTCCTGCTGGCCGTTGGCCGCCAGTTCCCTGGCGCGGACCGTAGGGACGTGCAGCAGCTGCTTGACCATGCGGCGGAGTGCGAATTCCACTTCCTCGGCAGCGGCGGTGCAGCCGTGCCGGGCCCGGACTTTTTCCATTTCGGCGTCCAGGACGTTCATGGTGTGGCGGCGCAGGGCAACAATGGCGGAATCCACGGACCTGGCCTCGCGTTCCTGTTCAAAAGCGGTGGCGGCACCGTTGACGATGCTGCTTGCCTGCGCCAGCGATTCGGCCTGTTCCTGCGGCGCGGCGAGGCGGACGGATTCAAGGGTGAGGAGTTCGACGCCGTCCAGCTCGCCGACGGCGGGGTCGAAGTCGTGGGTGAGCGCCAGGTCGATGGCGATCAGCGGCTGCGGGGAGTTGGCGCGGACCTGGGCGAGCTCGTCCGCCTCCACCCGGGTGTCCGAACCGCTGCAGCCGATCATGACGTCCGCGGCGGCCACGGCGGGGTTGAGGGAATCGTCGTCGAGGGCGGTGCCGCCCCGCGTGGCGACGAACCCTTCGGCCCGGCCGGAGGAGGAGAAGACGGAGATGTCCGTGCAGCCGCGTTCGCGGAGTAGTGCCATGGTTGCGCCGGCGTAGGCTCCGGTCCCAAAGACCACAACCTTCTTGCTGGACCAGTCCGGGTTTTCGGAAAGATCCGTTGCAAGGTCCAGGGCGACGGACACGATGGACAGGCCGCGCGAACCGAGCGCAGTCTGGGCGCCTACGTCCTTTGCCGTTTTGGAGGCGGCCTGGAACAGCCGGACCAACCCCGCGCTGGCGGTGCCTTCATGCTGGGCGGTGATCAGTGCGCGGCGTACCTGGCCTGCGATTTCCCGTTCCCCGACGACGGCGGAGTCCAGTCCGGCGCTGACGGCGAAGAGGTGCTGGGTTACTTCGGGGCCGGTTCGCGTGCTGAAGGAGCGGGACACGAGCGGCTCACTCAGGCCGCTGGCTTCGCTGATCTGGGCGACAAGGGCTGCGCGGGCTGCCTCTACATCATCCGGATGGGGCGCCTCCCCGTAGATCTCATAGCGGTTGCAGGTGGCAAGGACAACCGCGCCCGTCACCGCCGGTGAACCGGTGAGGGCGTTCGTGGCAATCCCGGAGGAACCGTTGCTCAACTGAGCAACGGTCTCAAGATCGATGTCGGCGTGTGTAGCCACCAATGAAAAAAGAACCACAGCAGACCAATCATAGCTTTTTCGTTCCTCGGTAGAACAACTCCCTCCCCGGTCAGGGAGGTACCCGTGCCTGTGATTCCTGCCACGACGGGAAATCCTGCCCCGGGGATGACAGGCTGTCGTTATCTTTTGGCGCTGATCTTCGGCACAATCAAAGGCATGACTTCTAGCCCTGCCGTCTCCGCTGCCGGCGCCCTTGCCGCTGACCATCCGCTGCTGGACGGCCGCACCGCGGACTCTCCGCTGATCACTGCCTACCGCGGCGGCAAACCCTCCCGCCGTCCTGTCTGGTTCATGCGGCAGGCGGGGCGTTCCCTGCCCGAGTACCTCAAGGTCCGTGAGGGCATTGCCATGCTGGACTCCTGCCTGCGGCCGGAACTGGCGTCCGAGATCACCCTCCAGCCGGTCCGCCGGCACGACGTTGACGCAGGCATTTTCTTCTCCGATATCGTCATTCCGCTGAAGCTTGCTGGCGTGGGCGTGGACATCGTTCCCGGAGTGGGCCCCGTCCTCGACAAGCCCGTCCGGACGGCAGCCGATGTCGCGGCGCTGCCGCAGCTGACCTGGGAGGCGCTGGAACCGATCCGGGAAGCGGTCCGGCTGACGGTGGCCGAGCTCGGCAAGACCCCGCTGATCGGTTTCGCCGGCGCCCCGTTCACGCTGCTGCCTACATGGTGGAGGGCAAGCCTTCCCGCGACCACCTCGGGCCGCGCACCATGATGCACGCCGACCCGGAAACCTGGTCTGCCCTGGCCAACTGGGCTGCCGACGCGTCCGGGATGTTCCTCCAGGCACAGCTCGAGGCAGGTGCCTCCGCCGGCCAGCTGTTCGATTCCTGGGCCGGATCCCTGGGCCTGGCCGATTACACCCGGTACGTCGCGCCTGCCTCGACCCGCGCGCTGGACCACGTCCGGCACCTCGGTGCCCCGTTGGTCCACTTCGGCACCGGCACCTCGGAGCTCCTGGTGGCCATGAAGGATGTAGGCGTCGATGTGGTGGGTGTCGACTACCGGCTGCCCCTTGACGAAGCCAACCGCCGCCTGGGCGGCACAGTACCCCTGCAGGGCAACATTGACCCCGCCCTGCTTCCGGCCCCCTGGGAAATCCTTGAAGCCCACGTCCGTGAGGTCATCGCGGCAGGCTCGTCGGCCCCCGGACACGTCCTCAACCTGGGCCACGGCGTGCCGCCCGAGACGGACCCCGATGTCCTGACCCGGGTGGTGGAACTCATCCACTCCATCTCCCCGGAGTAGTCCGTGGAGAGCGCGCCGGCTTCGGCACAGACCGCGCTGGTGGTGGGCGGCGGGATTTCCGGGCTGCTCTCCGCGCGCGGGCTGGCAGCCGCCGGCTACAGGGTCACCGTCCTTGAAGCCGGCGATGCCTGGGGCGGCTGTGTTGGGAGCCACGTGGTGGCCGGCCTGGTGCTCGACAGCGGCGCAGAGTCCTTCGCCACCCGGTCCGACGCGGTTTCGAAGCTGGCCTCCGAGCTGGGGCTGGCGGCAAAGATTGTGTCGCCCCGGCCGGGAGGCGCCTGGGTCCAGTTGCCGGAGGGTCCGCGGGAACTGCCCCGGACCGGCGTGCTGGGCATTCCCGCCAATCCCTGGGACCCGGAAGTACGCCGTTCCCTCGGGCTGCTCGGCTCGCTCCGGGCGTCCCTGGACCGGATCCTGCCGGCCTCGGTGGGTACCGGGCAGGAAGTCACCAGCGTGTCAGCCCTGGTCAAAGCCCGGATGGGCGCCCGCGTCCTGGACCGGCTGGTGGCCCCCGTAGTGGGAGGCGTCCACTCGGCCGATCCCGGGCTGCTGGACGTCGACATGGTGGCCCCCGGCCTCCGCACCCGGCTCCGGCAACACGGGTCCCTCGCCGGAGCCGTCGCCGCCCAGCGGAAGGGATCCGGTGCACCTCCCGCGCAGGGCACGGCAACCGTCAATGGCAGACCCGCCAAGGCAGGATCCGCCGTCGCTGGCCTGGAAGGCGGCATGCACACCCTGGTGGGCGCGCTCCTGGAGGACCTCCGTCAACGGGATGTCACGCTCCTGGCCGCGACAACCGCCGTCGCCGTCCGCCGCACACCGGAAGGCTGGCGCGTTGCGGCCGGCGGTGCTGACTTCGACGCCGCCCTGCTCGTGGTCGCGGTGGACGGTCCGGCCGCCGTCGACCTCCTGGCCGGGCCGGTGCCCGCCGTCGCCGGCAGGAAGCCGGCAGCCGGGCCCGACGTCAAGCTGGTCACACTGGTCCTGGACAATCCCGCCTTGGACCGCCGCCCCCGCGGCACGGGCATCCTGGTGGCGCCGCAGACCGCGGGAATTGAAGCGAAGGCGCTGACGCACGCCACCGGCAAATGGGACTGGCTGGCCGCAGCCGCCGGCCCGGGCCGGCACGTCCTGCGGCTGTCCTACGGCCGGGTGGACGGCGTTGGGGGACTGCCAGCCGGCCCCGGGACGGACGATGAACTCCTGGCTGCCTCACTACGGGACGCCTCAGCCCTGCTGGGCGTGGACATCAGCCGGGAAAACATCGTGGATTGGGACGTGGTCCGCTGGCGCGGGGCCCTGCCGTTCGCCGCCGTCGGCCATCGTGCGAGGGTGGCTGCCATCCGCGAGGCCTGCAACAGTGCGGGCGGCCTTGCCGTGGTGGGTGGCTGGGTTGCCGGCAACGGCCTCGCCGCCGTGGTGTCCGACACGCAACAACAGATCCGGAATCTGGCAGGCTGAACGTCTTCGCTGGTCAGGACGGGGTTGGGTGCCGGCAGCGTTTCCGGCGGGTGGTCCAGCGCCGTTTCACCGGCTTTCAATTCCCTCTGCTCCATGGCTAGGGTCGATGACTATGGTTCAACACAGGTCCGAGCTTTCAATGTCCCGGACTGGTATCCATGGGGGAATCCGACGCGGCGGTTATGCAGCGGCAATCGGAGCGGTACTGGTTCTAGCCACAGGCGCCACGGCGTCCCAAGCAGACGAAGGGCTGGCTGATCCCGGCAGCCCCACAATCCCGCTGGCGCAGGCAACAGCCTCCCTGCCGCACGAGCCATCCCGGGACAACGCCGGGCATGGCCTGCAGGCGGCGCCCGGGCAGGACCGTGAAGAGCCGGGCAGCAAGGGAACGGGCGCATCCATTCGGGAAACGGCTGGCCCGGTTGCGTCCGCTTCAGCCCCTGCCCTGCTGCTGTCTTTGCCGCCGGCCCTCTTTCCGGCGGTAACGGCCACCCTTTCCCCGACGGCGACGGCGGTCCCCACCCCGACGCCGTCAGCTTCCCCTTTTCCGACAGGCAGTACCCCCACTTCGGCGGCATCCACCGGCACCGCACCGGCTCCGGCGCAGACGCCGACGACATATAGTGCCGCATCGCAGACCGGCGCGGCGCCGTCGCCCGCCGCTGCCGCAACCACGGCAGTCCCCACTGCTCCGGCGGTTACGGCTCCGGCAACCGCAGAGGCCCCCGCCGCTGCGGATGCCAGCCAGACGCCCGCAGATTCCGGCGCCGCCGCGTCCGGTGAATCCAGCGAAGTTCCGGCCGCGGAACGGCCCCTTTCCACTACGCCGGCCGCAAGCCCGGCGGCAGCTGCACCAGCCGAAAGCCAGGCCGGCGGCGCGCCGCTGTACAGCGCATCCCAGGCCCACCCGGCGTGGACGCCGTACAGCACCGGCACCGGCCCGCGGAGCAGCGCCACGCTCAACTCGCAGCCGGAGCCGCGCAGTGCCATGGTGTGGCTCGGGTCCGGACTGGTGGGCGTCGCAGGTGCGGCCGGCCTGGTGCTCTTCCGGCTGCGCAACCTCTAGCGCCGGAGCACCCGGACCACCGGGAAACGCCGGGCGGTGTGATCTTGGCCACTTCTACGCGTTGTAGAAGTTGTTGGTTTCGACTTGACGGGTACTAAAGGGCAAACTTGTAACCATGAGCCACACTTCTGCCGAATCTGTCACTAAAACCGAAGAATCAGCCGAGCAGTTTTTCACCCTCTGGACTGTCTTCAAACGGTCGGAGGCAGTGGTCCGCAGCGCCGATGCTGCCGCCGATTTCGAGGCCCTGCTGCAGCGCCTCGCTGAGGGGCACGTGACCCACCGCGGCAGCTACGACGTCTCCGCCATGCGCGCCGATGCCGACGTCATGGTGTGGCTCCACGGACCCAAGCCGGAGGCCCTCCAGCAGGCCATCCGCGACATCCGCCGCAGCTCGCTCTTCGCCGGAACCGAGATCGTCTGGTCCGCCATGGGCGTGCACCGCGAGGCGGAGTTCGCCAAGAACCACACGCCTGCGTTCTCGCGCGGCGTCACGCCGGCAGAGTGGCTGTGCGTCTACCCGTTCGTCCGCTCCTACGAGTGGTATATCCTGCCCGAGGAGGAGCGCGGCGCGATGCTCCGCGAGCATGGCCTGCTCGGCCGCGAATTCCCGCAGGTCATCTCCAACACCGTGTCCTCCTTCGCGCTCGGCGACTGGGAATGGATCCTCGGCCTGGAGGCTCCCGAACTCGTTGACCTGGTGGACCTCATGCGCCACCTGCGCGCCACTGAGGCACGCAACCATGTCCGCGAGGAAGTCCCGTTCTACACCGGCCGCCGGATTTCCGCCGGCGAGGTAGCCGAGGTGCTGGCATGAGCCCCCGCGATCCCCAAGGCAGCACCGCCGTCAATCCGGTGACGGAGGCGGGCCGGATGGCCCCCAAGAACTACGACGCCGTCCTCCTCGCCTCCTTCGGCGGTCCCGAGGGCCAGGATGATGTGATTCCCTTCCTCCGCAACGTCACCCGCGGCCGTGGAATCCCGGACGAGCGCCTGGAGGAGGTCTCCCACCACTACCGCGCAAACGGCGGCATCAGCCCCATCAACCAGCAGAACCGCGAACTCAAGGCGGCACTGGAAGCTGAACTGGCTGCCCGCGGCATCAGCCTCCCCGTGCTGTGGGGCAACCGCAACTGGGCTCCCTACATCCCGGAGACACTGCAGGACGCATACGACGCCGGCCACCGCCGCCTGCTGATGATCACCACGAGTGCCTACTCCTGCTACTCCAGCTGCCGCCAGTACCGCGAGGACATCGGCATGGCACTGACAGAGACCGGATTGGACGGACGCCTGGAAGTGGACAAGGTCCGCCAGTACTTCGACCACCCCGGCTTCGTGGAGCCGTTCGTTGAAGGCACCGCCGCCGGCCTCGCCGAGGTCCGTGCGAAGCTGGCCGAAGCCGGCACCCCGGACGCTCCCGTCCAGATCCTCTTTGCTACCCACTCCATCCCCACCCGGGACGCCGAAGCTGCCGGCAAGTCCGACGGCGAGCCCCGCGAATTCGAGGAGGGGTCGGCCTACGTGGCGCAGCACCTCGCCACCGCCGCGGCCGTCATGCAGCGGGTGGAGGAGGAATCCGGCCTCACGGCGCCGTGGTCGCTGGTCTACCAGTCACGCTCCGGCGCCCCGCACGTGCCGTGGCTTGAACCCGACATCAATGACGCCATCGAGGAACTCGCCGGCAAGGGGACCAAGGGCATCGTCATCGTGCCGCTGGGTTTCGTCAGCGACCACATGGAGGTTGTCTGGGACCTCGACACCGAAGCGCTGGAGACGTGCGCCAACCTGGGCCTGGCCGCCACCCGCGTTCCCACGCCCGGCACCCACCGCAAGTTCGTCAACGGCATGGTGGACCTCATCTGCGAACGCACTGAGGCCAACAACATCAGCGAGCGTCCGGCAGTGACGGATCTCGGCCCCTGGTACGACGTCTGCCGGCCGGGCTGTTGCGCGAACTTCCGCGGCGAAAAACCCACCATCGCCGGCGCCGACACCACTGTGGGGACGGGCCATGACCCCTATCCCGCGTCGCCGGGGCAGCCGGAAGCACCGCAAGGAGCAGCACAGCAGTGACTGTCCGGATCGGAACCCGCGCCAGCAAACTGGCTTTGACGCAAACGCAGCAGACCGCCGACCAGCTGGCCGCCGTCGGGGGCTTCCCCGTCGAACTCGTCCACATCAGGACCGACGGCGACGTCCTCACCGGCTCGCTGTCCCAGATGGGCGGCACCGGTGTCTTCGTGGCAGCGCTGCGGGACGCGCTGCTGCGGAACGAATGCGATGTGGCCGTCCATTCCCTGAAGGACCTTCCCACCGGGGCAGCCGTGGGGCTGAGCCTGGCGGCCACCCCGCGCCGCGTTGACGTCCGCGACGTCCTTTGCGCCCGGGACGGCTGAAACTTGCCGATCTCCCGGCCGGCGCCACGGTGGGCACCGGTTCGCCGCGCCGTGCAGCACAGCTCCGCGCGGCCCGGCCCGACCTGGAGATCCTTGACATCCGCGGCAACGTGGACACCCGCCTGGGCCGGGTTCCCGGGCTTCCGGGCAACACCACGGACCAGGTAGTGCCCGGCAAGTCCTGCGACCTCGACGCCGTGGTGCTTGCTGCCGCAGGCCTGGAGCGCATCAACAGGCTGGATGCCGTCAGCGAATTCCTGGAAACCGACGTCATGCTCCCGGCCGCCGGGCAGGGATCCCTGGCCATCGAGTGCCGCACCGCCGACGCCCCGCGGAAGCCCGGCTCAACCGAAGGATCCCAGGCGGTGCTGGCCCAGGCCCTCGCGGCGCTGGACGACCCGGACACCCGGCTCGCAGTCACGGCGGAGCGGGCCATGCTGGCCCGGCTGGAAGCCGGCTGCGCGGCCCCGGTGGGCGCATACGCCTACCGGAAGGGCAGCATGCTGCACCTCGAAGGCGTTGTCTGCGCGGTGGACGGCACCGCATCCGTCCGTGACAAGCGGGCAACTGACGGGCTGACCGAAGTGGGCGCCACCCTTCTGGGCATCGAACTGGCCGAGGTCCTCCTGGCCGCCGGTGCTGCCGACATCGCAGACCTCCAGGCATCCTGACCTTGCCCATGGGAATGCCAACGGGCGCATCGGGGCAGGGCAAGCCGCTGGCAGGGGCCCGGGTCCTGATCACGCGCAGCCCGGAGCGGTCACTGGAACTGGTGGCTGCGCTGGAAAAGGCCGGCGCCACCGCCATGCTCCTGCCGCTCATCGACTTCGAACGGGCACCGGACCAGCATTCCCTGGATGTGGCCTGTGACGCACTGGGAGCCGGGGCGTTCGACTGGCTGGTCCTCACCAGCGCAACCACCGGCCATGTGCTCCTCGGCAAGGCGCGGGACCGCGGGCTTTCCCTGCGCCAGTGGATCCCGGCCGGCATCCGGATCGCCGCCGTGGGACCGGCCACCCGCAGGCTGCTCGAGTCCAACGGCCTCGGCGTGGATCTGACGCCCCGCGGCGAGCAGTCCGCCGCCGGGCTGCTCGAGGTATGGCCCGGCGGCGGACGGGTCCTGCTGCCGCAGGCTGACATTGCGGCGCCCGCGCTTGCAGAGGGGCTCGGGGCCGCAGGCAGCAAAGTCACCGTGGTGGCCGCCTACCGGACGGTCGACTACCCGGCGGCAGCCGAACGCAGGCTCGCCGTTCCGGTGGAGGACGGGGGCCCGGGCCAGGTGCCGCCGTCGTACTCCCTGCTCTCGCCGGCCGCGGCCCGGGCAGGCATCGCTGACGGAAGCATCGACGCCGTCCTGGCAGCCTCACCCAGCGCCGTGCGCCGGATCGCCGACCTGGCGCCGCTGCACGGCTGCCGGCTTGTGGCCATCGGGCGTTCGACGGCGGAACAGGCCGCAGCGCTCGGCCTGCAGGTGGCTGCGGTGGCAGCTGAGCCGACGCCCGAGGGCCTCGCGGATGCCGTCGGGGCTGCCCTGGGGACCGCAGGTCCCGCCGGGGCGCCGAACCCGAACCTACCCGGAACAACGTGAAGGACAGGACCATGACTTTCCCCAGCCAACGCCCCCGCCGCCTTCGGACCACGCCCGCCATGCGCCGGCTGACCGCCGAAACCCGCCTGGCGCCGGCCGGGCTCATCCTTCCCGCCTTCATCCGGGAAGGGCTCACCGAACCGAACCCCATCACGTCCATGCCGGGCGTGGTGCAGCACACCACGGACACCCTGAAGCGTGCCGCAGCAGAGGCTGCCGAACTGGGGTTGGGCGGCATCATGCTGTTCGGCATCCCGGAAATCCGTGACGCCGAAGGCTCGGCCTCTCTCGACCCCGACGGTGTCCTGAACAAGGCCATCCGCGACGTTCGCGCCGAGGTGGGGGACAGTCTGGTGATCATGAGCGACGTGTGCCTGGACGAGTTCACCGACCACGGCCACTGCGGGGTGCTCGACGACGACGGGTACGTCGACAACGACCGCACCGTGGGAATCTACGCCCGGATGGCCGTGGCACAGGCCGATGCCGGCGCCCACATGCTGGGCCCCTCGGGCATGATGGACGGACAGATCGCCGCCATCAGGACCGCCCTGGATGAAGCCGGCCACACCGGCACGTCAGTCATCGCCTACTCGGCCAAATACGCGTCCGCTTTCTACGGCCCGTTCCGCGAGGCGGTGGATTCCCAGCTGAAGGGCGACCGGCGGACCTACCAGATGGATGCAGGAAACCGCACCGAGGCGCTGCGCGAAGTGGAACTGGACCTGGCCGAGGGCGCCGACATCGTCATGGTCAAACCGGCCATGAGCTACCTGGACATCGTGGCGGACGTCGCCGCCATGAGCCCGGTGCCGGTGGCGGCTTACCAGATCTCCGGCGAGTACGCGATGATCGAGGCCGCTGCAGCCAACGGATGGATCGACCGGAGGGCCGCCATCACCGAGTCCGTGCTGGGCATCCGCCGGGCCGGTGCGGGCATGGTGCTAACCTACTGGGCCGCGGAGCTGGCCGGCTGGCTGAAGGAATCCTGATGACCGAGCTGCCGTTGGGACCCACCGAACCCGTGGGGGAGGACCGCATCCTGCTTGGTCTCAACACCTTCGGTGATGTGGGCGTGAAACCGGACGGCACCCCGCAGGCGCATGCCGAAGTCCTGCGGCAGCTGCTGGAACAGGCCCAACTTGCCGACGCCGTCGGACTTCACGCGTTCGGCGTGGGGGAGCACCACCGGAAGGACTATGCGGTGTCCGCCCCTGAAGTCTTCCTGGCTGCAGCGGCGGCCCGCACCACCAGGATCCGCTTGGGCTCGGCCGTCACCGTCCTCAGCTCGGACGATCCGATCAGGGTCTTCCAGCGCTTCTCCACGGTGGACGCCATCTCCAACGGCCGCGCCGAGGTCATGCTGGGCCGCGGCTCGTTCGTGGAATCGTTCCCCCTCTTCGGATTCGACCTGGCCGACTACGAAGTCCTCTTCGAGGAGAAGCTGGAGCTGTTCAGCAAGGTGCGGCTGCAGCAGCCGGTCCACTGGGAAGGGCGGACCCGGCCGGCCCTGGCCGGACTGAGCGTCTACCCACCCATGGAGCACCACCTGTTGCCCACCTGGATCGGCGTCGGCGGCACTCCCGAATCGGTGCTCCGCTGCGCCCACTACGGCTACCCGATCATCTTCGCCATCATCGGCGGCCAGCCGCGTGCTTTCCGTCCGCTGGCTGACCTGTACCGCGAGGCCATGGCCAAGTACGGGCATCCAATGCAGCAGATGGCGACGCATTCGCCGGGGCACGTCGCTCCCACGGACGAGGAGGCCCGCGAGGAGTTCTATCCGCACTGGCTCACGCTCCGGAACAGACTGGGCGCCGAACGCGGCTGGGGCCCTGCCGGCAGGCCCGAGTTCGATGCGATGTGCGCGCCTGAGGGCGCCCTGTACGTCGGATCGCCGGAGACGGTGGCCCGGAAGATTGCCCTGCTCAAGCAGAACCTGGGGGTGGACCGCTTCGACCTGAAGTACAGCAGCGGGCCCCTGCCGCATTCGGCAATGATGCGCTCGATTGAACTGATGGGAACGGCAGTGGCGCCCAAGGTGGCGGAACTGCTCGGCAGCTGACATGCCGGCCAACTGAGAGAATAGGAACCATGACTTCCAGCAATCCTCGCAACGAGGCATTATTCGACCGCGCCCGCCAGTTGATGCCGGGCGGCGTCAACTCGCCCGTCCGCGCCTTCGGCTCCGTGGGCGGAACGCCCCGCTTCATGGTGGCCGCCAAGGGCGCCTACCTGACGGACGCGGACGGCAAGGAATACGTGGACCTGGTCTGCTCCTGGGGCCCTGCCCTGCTGGGCCATGCACACCCGGCCGTGCTGGATGCGGTCCACGCCGCCGTCGACCGGGGGCTGTCCTTCGGCGCCTCCACCCCTGACGAGGCCAACCTGGCCGAAATCGTCAAGGAACGCGTGCCCGCTGTCGAACGCCTCCGGATGGTGTCTACCGGCACCGAAGCCACCATGACCGCCGTCCGGCTGGCCCGCGGCTTCACGGGGCGCAACCTGATCATCAAGTTCGCGGGCTGCTACCACGGCCACCTGGACGGGCTGCTGGCATCCGCAGGGTCCGGCGTTGCCACCCTCGCCCTGCCCGGTTCCGCCGGCGTCACGGAGGCGACCGCCGCTGAAACCCTGGTCCTGCCCTACAACGACCTCACCGCGGTCAAGGAAGCATTCGCCGCGCACGGCCCCAACATTGCAGCCGTCATTACCGAGGCCGCGCCCGCCAACATGGGCGTGGTGACCCCGGAAGAGGGCTTCAACCTCGGCCTTTCCAGGATCACCCGGGAACACGGTGCCCTGCTCATCGTGGACGAGGTGCTGACGGGCTTCCGCACCGGCTACTCGGGCTACTGGGGCCTGACCGGCGGAGCGCCCGACGCCGCCGACCCCTGGACCCCGGACCTGCTTACCTTCGGCAAGGTCATTGGCGGCGGCATGCCGACGGCGGCACTTGGCGGACGTGCCGATGTCATGGACCACCTGGCTCCCACCGGGCCCGTGTACCAGGCCGGAACGCTGTCCGGAAACCCCGTGGCCATGGCCGCCGGAGTTGCCACGCTGACCAACGCCACCCGCGATGTCTACTCCTACATCGACGCCCGCTCCCTGGAGCTGTCCTCGGCCCTGTCCAGCGCCCTGGATGCCGCCGGGGTGGACCACTCCATCCAGTTCGCCGGCAACCTGTTCTCGGTGGCCTTCGGAACCTCCGCGCACGGCGTCCACAACTACGCCGACGCCCAGGCCCAGGAGGCCTTCCGGTACGCGCCGTTCTTCCACTCCATGCTGGAGTCCGGCGTCTACCTGCCGCCGTCGGTGTTCGAGGCCTGGTTCCTCTCCGCCGCGCACGACGACGCCGCCATGAACCGGATCTTCGATGCCCTGCCCGCCGCGGCGCAGGCGGCTGCTGCGGCCCGCCCGTAGTTCCGGCGCCGGCTTAACGACAAATCCCCGCGTCCCGGACCAACCCACCCACCATGTGTGGGAGAAGGCCCGGGACGCGGGGATTTTTTGTCTTTCGGCTAGAGGACGTCCGAGAGGAAGCCCTTGAGCCGGTCAGTGCGCGGTGCCGTGAAGATCTGCTCCGGCGGACCGGACTCCACCACCACGCCCGCGTCCATGAACGTGACGGTGTCCGAGACGTTGCGGGAGAAACCCATCTCGTGGGTCACCACCACCATGGTCATGCCGCCCTTCGCAAGGTCCGTCATGAGGGCCAGGACACCCTTGACCAGTTCGGGGTCAAGGGCGGACGTGGCCTCGTCGAAGAACATGACCTCGGGCTTCATGGCCAGCGCCCGGGCAATCGCCACGCGCTGCTGCTGGCCGCCGGACAGGTTGGCCGGACGGGAATCTGCCTTGTGCTTCAGGCCCACCAGGTCCAGCTGCTCCAGGGCTTCGGCGCGGGCCTGGTCCTTGGGCAGCTTCCGGAGCTTGCGGAGGGCCAGCGACACGTTGTCCACCACGGTCTTGTGCGGGAACAGGTTGAACTGCTGGAACACCATGCCGATCCGCTGCCGGAGCTCGTCCGGGTTGTCCTTCAGGACCGAACGTCCATCCAGCAGGATGTCGCCCTGGTCAGGCTCGATCAGGCGGTTCATGACACGCAGGAGCGTGGACTTGCCGGACCCGGACGGGCCGATCACCGAGGCCGTGGTGCCCTTCTCCACGTGCAGGTCGATGCCGCGGAGGACGTGGTTATGCCCGAAGGACAGGTGCAGGTTCTTGCCGGTCAGGGTTCCGGAAGCGAATTCCGTCATGCCTGTGCCCCCTTGCCGATAGGTGCTGCCAGTTCGTCCGGCTCCTTCTTCTCCGGCTTGCCAGTGCGCAGCCGGTGGTCGATGAAGTTCACGAAGTGGGTGAGCGGAACGGTCAGGATCAGGTACAGGACACCCGCCGCGACCAGCGGTGACAGGTTGCCGGTGTTGGCCATGGCGTCATTTCCGATCCGGAAGATCTCCCGGTCCGAGGCGGCCAGGCCCAGCATGAACACCAGCGAGGAGTCCTTCAGCAGCGAGATGAACTGGTTCACCAGGGCCGGAAGGACCCGGCGGATGCCCTGGGGCACCACCACCAGCCGCATGGAACTGCCGTAGCTGAACCCGAGGGCCCGCGAGGCCTCCAGCTGTCCCTTCTCAACGCTCTGGATGCCCGACCGGAAGATCTCGCCGATGTAGCGGCGGCGATCAGCGTCAGGGCCAGGATGCCCAGGGGATAGGGGTTCCGCGAACCGGTGATTTCCCTGGCGATCGGGCTCAGGCCGATGCCGATCACCAGGATCACCAGGATGGCCGGCAGGCCGCGGAAGATGTCGGTGTAAATGCGCGCCGCCCACCGTGCCCCCGCGTTGCGGGAGATACCCATCATGGCGAGCAGCAGCCCCAGCAGGGATCCGAAGATGCCTGAGGCGACGGCCAGCATCAGGGTGTTGGGCAGGCCCACCATGAACAGGGCGGGAATGACTTTGGCCATTTCCTCCCAGTTGAAAAAGGTGTCGGCAAGCTGGTCCAGGAGATCCATAAACGTCCCGGCTCAATCAGCTCTGGGGAACCGTGGCGGCCTTGCTGCCCGGCTTCCAGTCAGTCGGCATTTCGCGGTCCGGGTACCACTCCTTGGTCAGCTTGGACCAGGTCCCGTCCTCGATCACGGCGTCCAGGCCCGAGTTCAGCGCGTCGATCAGCGGCTGGTTGTCCTTGGCCACGGCGTAGGCGGTGAAGTTCTCGGTGTTGATTTTGGACTCGACGATGGCGGTGCCGTCGCCTTCCTTGACCTGGCCTTCAGCCTGCTGGGACGGAGCCACCCAGGCGTCCACCTGGCCGTTGCGCACGTTCGCGTAGACGGTGGCGTAATCCGGGAAGCGGATCGGTTCCATCTTCAGCGTGTTGGTGACGTAGTCGTCCTGGACGGTGCCCTGGACCACGCCGATGCGCAGGTCGGAGGTGAGGTCGTCGAAGCTCTTGACGTCGCCGTCGGTCTTGGCGACAACGGCCATGTAGCCGAAGTCGTAACCGTTGGTGAAGCCGACGTTCTCGCGGCGGGCTTCGGTGGTGGAGATCGAGGAGGATCCGACGTCGAACTGCTTGGTCTGCACCTGGGACAGGAGCGCCGAGAAGTCCGTGGCAACAAATTCAACCTCGAGGCCGAGCTTGGCGGCGATGGCACGCAGGAGCTCGTTGTCGTAGCCGGTGAACTTGCCGGAGGGGTCAATGAAGATGTTCGGCGGCGCGTCCGAGAGCGTGCCCACTTCGAGCTTGCCTTCGGTGTTGAGGCCGAGCTTGGTCTTGTCGATCTGGTCGATCGGGGTGACATCGGCAGTGGTGTACTTGTCCAGCGTCTGCTGGTCGCTGCCGGCGAGGGCATCGGTGGGGATGCCCGCGGGCTCCGAGGCCCCTGAACCGCAGGCGGCCAGGGAAACCGCCAGGGCCAGAGCAACGGGAGCGGTAGTCAGCCACTTCATCGCTTTGATTTTCATCAGGTTGTCACTTTCATTGAGTCATAAGTCAACCGGGCCGCAAGGCTGCGCTGATGGCGCCTGGCACCTGCCCCGTGCTGGTCGAGCATGGCCAGGGCAGGGGTGACCGCAAAACTTTATTGTCTCACTTCATCGAAAATGCGCTGTTAAGGAAATCCAAGGACGGGCAGGCGATGCCATTGCCGCATTTAATTCGGCCAGTTAGCCGTTCTGTGCGCGCGACAGGGAGGGCGCCGGGTAATCCAACGAATTCACGATGCCCCGGCAAGGCCGAAATGCGCGGTGAACGAACTGTGACTTGCCTCGCATTGCGGCGGGGGAGGGCCTGCGGAAGCCTAAAATCCCCCGGCCGTGGCATCCTGCGGAGGCAGGACCGGCCAATCGCCCTCGATCACGGCGGTGGGCTTGGTCTTGCGGAGGTAGCCCTGGAAGTCCGCGGCCTGGCTGACGGCCCAATCTACCTGGAGCTGGTGGAGCTGGCTCGCCGGCATCATGAGCTTGGGAAATTTGCCGGCCATCGCATCCAGTACCTTCAGCGTGGCCAGGGCGTCAGCGGCAGACGTGTGGGCGTTGTCCAGGACCACGCCGTACTCCTCGCACAGGGCCGTAAGGGTCCGCTTGCCCTTCCGGTAGCGGTCCACCTGCTTGTTCATGATGTAGGGATCAAGCACCGGGAACCTCGTCAGCTGCGGGACCCCGTACCGGGCCGACTCCGCCGCCAGCACTGTGAAGTCGTAGCTGGCATTGAAGGCAATGACGGGGACGCCGTCGTCGAACAACTCCTGCAGGACCCCCGCAAGTTCCCTGGTGACTTCATGGGCGGGGCGCCCGTCACGCCGGGCCTGTTCCGTGGTGATTCCGTGCACATCGCTGGCTTCAATGGGAATTTCCACCCCCGGATCCGCAAGCCACTCATGCTCCTTGATGACCTCGCCCTGGTGGTCCACGACCGTCACCGACGCTGTGACAATCCGGGCCGCGCGGGAGTTCCGTCCGGTGGTTTCGAGGTCGAAGGCTGCTCGGGGAAGGGTATTCCAGGTGCTCATGCTTCAACGCTAAGGGGGACCCCGGACAATTCCGGGGAGCGCCACTGCGGATACATTGGATCAATGCGGATGGAGTATGTGGAGGCGGTGCTGGCCGTTGTTGAGCTGGTACCGGCCGGGTCCGCTGTGTCTTACGGTGACGTTTCCGAACTGCTCGGCTCCGGGGGCCCGCGGCAGGTGGGGGCCGTACTCAGCCATTATGGCAGCGGCGTCCCCTGGTGGCGTGTGCTGAAGGCGAGCGGACATGCTCCCGAGGGGCACGAAGCGGGGGCCCTCCGCCGCTACCTTGATGAGGCAACCCCGCTCCGCGGCGACTACGGGTCCTTCCTCCGCACCGGAGAGGGCCGCTGGCGCGTCGATCTGTCCGCGGCACGCTGGCAGCCGACCGACGGGGAACTGGACAGGGTGGACACCATCGCCGCGGCGCTGGAGCGTCGGCTCCATGGATTGTCGGTGGCTGATGATGGAATGTCGGTGTGACAGTAACTCTTCCCTTCACGGAACCACGCGACGAATACCGGCCTGACCCCCAAGCGGGTCAGGAGCCCACTTTCGGGCAAGGCGCCGCCACCGCAGGAAGCAGCTCGAACGCCAGTGCAGGAAGGTCCCCGGCTGCCGCTTTGCGGCTGCTCGCGCCGCGCCAGGTACATGCGGCTGCGCCGTCCCTGACCGCCGACCAGCAGTCCGCCGTCAGTGTTCCCCAGGGAACCGGGCCGGTTCTGGTTCCAGGCGCCCCAGGGACCGGCAAAACCACCGTTCTCATTGAGGCTGCCGTGGAACGTGTCCAGCGCGATGGTATCGATCCCGAGCGCATGCTGATCCTTGCCCCGAGCCGCCTCGCCGCTGATTTCCTGCGGGACCGCTTCACAGCCCGGCTGGACCGAAGCCTCAGCACCACCCCAGCGCGCACCTGGGCTTCCTATGCCTTCGACCTCATCAGGCGCGCCAAGGCCGAGGGCGTCATCCCGCTGGCCAGGCCGCCGCGGCTCCTGTCAGGCCCCGAACAGGACCTCATCATCAAGGAGCTCCTCGATGGGCACCGCCTTCCCGGCCTGGAACTGCCGTGGCCTGAGGATCTCAACGGCGCGCTCGAAACGCGCGGGTTCCGCCAGGAGGTGCGGCAGCTCTTCGACCGGATCATCGAGTCCGGCCGTACTGCGGAGGACCTTGAAATGCTTGGCCGCGAGTGCGGCAGGCCCGACTGGATCGCCGCGGCTGCCCTCTACAACGAGTACCGGGACGTCCTGGACCTGAGGATGCCGGAGGCCTTCGACCCCGCCGGAATCATCACGGCGGCACGCCACATCTTCCAGGACGCGCCGGAATTCCTCGCAGCCGAACAGGACCGGCTGCAGCTCGTGGTGGTGGACGACATCCAGGAAGCCAACCCGGCAGTGTTCGAACTCCTGGCGGACATCGCGGCAGGCAAGGACTGCTACGTTGCGTACTCGCCGGATACCGTGGTCCAGGGCTTCCGGGGCGCACGGCCTGATCTCGTGGCCGAGCTGCCGCGGCTGCTGTCGCCGGGCGCGCCACCCGTGGAGCGTCCGCTGTCTTCTTCCCACCGCCTGGTCCCGGCCCTGGCGGACGCCTGGCTGGGTGTCGCCGGCCGGATCTCGCAACGCGCCGGTGGCCAGCTGGCCAGGCAGCTGGAGCGTCCGCAGGCAGACCGGCCGGAGGGGAATATGCAGGAAGGGAGTGTCGAGGCGCACCTGGTCCCGTCACCAGTGCATGAGCTCCGGTATGTCGCCCAGAGGATCCTGGACCAGCACATCAACCATGGCCGGGACCTCGCGGACATTGCCGTCATTGTGCGCAACGGCGGACAGGTCAGCGAGTTGCAGCGTTACCTCTCGGGGCAGGGGATCCCTGTCCGTGTGCCGGTTGCCGAGTCGGCCGTCCGGGACGAGGTAGCGGTGCGTCCCCTGCTGGACGCCTTCGCCATCGCGCTGGACCCAACGCTCCTGACCCCGGAAGCCGCGGTGTCCCTCCTGACCTCCCGGATCGGCGGTGCCACTTCCATCGAACTCCGGCGGCTCCGGCAGTCCCTTCGTCGTGAGGAACTGCTGGGCGGCGGCGGACGGACCAGCGATGCCCTCCTGGTCGAGGCCCTGCTGGAGCCCGGAGCCCTGTCCGCCCTGGGTATCGAAGGCAGGGCGGCCAGGCGCGCGGCGCGGATGATCCAGGCCGGCCGTGAAGCTGCCTTCCAGCCGGGCGCCAACGCCGAATCGGTGCTCTGGGCACTGTGGAGCTCCACGGGGCTGGCAGCATCCTGGACGGAAACAGCACTGGCAGGCGGCCCCCACGGCGCCCGGGCCGACCGGGACCTGGATGCCATGATGGCGCTGTTCCATACGGCTGAACGGTACGTGGACCAGATGCCCGGAGCGGGGCCTGAACAGTTCCTGGAGTACCTGCTCAACCAGGAGCTCCCCATGGACACCCTTGCCGCCCGCGCCCAGGTGGATGATGCCGTGGAGCTGATGACGCCCGCCAGCGCAGCAGGAAGGGAATGGCCGGTGGTGATTGTCGCCGGCCTGCAGGAGGGCGTGTGGCCCAACACCCGGCTCCGGGGGGAACTCCTGGGCAGCACCCTTTACGCGGACGCCGTTGAACACGGTTCCGCCTACGCCATGCAGCGGGATCCCCTAAGCCGGTTGCGCGACATCCGCTATGACGAACTGCGCAGCTTCTCCACAGCCGTCTCACGCGCCCGGGAACTGCTCATATGCACGGCGGTCGCCTCGGAGGACGACCAGCTTCGTCGTTCCTCGACTACGTCGCACCGCTGGAGCACGGCCAGGAGCACAGGGGCTTCACCCCGGTCGAGCGCCCCATAACCCTGCGGGCCCTCGTTGCCGAACTGCGGCAGCATGCCCAGCTGGACGGGAACCAGTCCGCCGAGGCCCGGGAAGCGGTAAGGGTACTGGCCCGGCTGGCGGCGGCCGAGCCGCCAGTCCCCGGTGCGCATCCTTCCACCTGGTGGGGGCTCGCGCCACTCACGACCGACGCAGCCGTGGTTCCGCCCGGCGGTACCGTTTCCGTGTCGCCGTCGAAGGTCGAAACCGTGCAGAAGTCCCCGCTTGACTGGTTTGTGCAGGCGGCCGGGGGCGAGGCGGCCACAGACTTTGCCCGCAGCCTGGGAACACTGGTCCACGCCATCGCGCAGGAACTGCCGGATGCCTCGGGCGCGGAGTACCTCGCGGAGCTGGTACGGCGCTGGCCCGCCCTGGGCATGAAGGACAACTGGGAGGGCCGCCTCGACTTCCAAAGGGCGGAGTCCATGGTGCGCAAGCTCGCCCAGTACATCCTGGTGATGAGGAGCGAGGGCCGCAGCCTCGCGGGAGTGGAACAGGATTTTGAGGTGCCCCTTGGCGAGGTGGCGGTGGATGAGCTGGCGCCGCGGCAGGCCATCCTGCGCGGCCAGGTGGACCGGCTGGAGATTGACGGCCAGGGAAGGCTGGTCATTGTGGACCTGAAGACGGGAAAGCGGCAGCCCGGCAAGGCGGAGCTGTCCCGTCACCCCCAGCTCGGTGCATACCAGGCAGCGGTCCTCGCGGGAGGATTCGCCGAGGCAACAGGCAGGGAGGGCGGCACCCTGCCCGGCGGGGCTGTGCTTGCCCAGCTCGGAACAAGCACCAGGAATCCTGCCGTCCAGCAACAGGATCCACTCGACCCGCAGGAGAACTGGGCACTCGACATGGTGAAGGATGCAGCGCAAGTGATGGGCGGCAAGGAATTCGAAGCCCGGCATGATCCGGCAAAGGGAAGCCACGGCGGCCACGGCTGCAAGCTGCCCGAGGTATGCCCCCTGTGCGTGCGTGGAAGGCAAGTGACGGAATGACCAACAACCTCGACCTGCTGCCCGGCCGGCAGGGTGCTGATCCGGATGCCGGGCAGTCAGCGGCGGTCGCCGCGCCTGCCCGGCCGACGGAGGCGCGGTTCAGCCCCGAGGAGCTATCGGTGCTCCTGGGTGAAAAGAACATGCCGACCGCCGAACAATCCGCCATCATCTCCTCACCGCTCACCCCGCGGCTGGTCATCGCCGGTGCCGGCTCCGGCAAGACAGCCACCATGGCGGACCGGGTGGTGTGGCTCGTGGCCAACGGCTGGGTGCGGCCCGAGGAAGTCCTCGGCGTGACGTTCACCAGGAAGGCGGCCGGGGAACTCGCATCGCGGATCCGCGCCAAGCTGGTGGCCCTTCAGCGGCTGGTTGCCGGCGACACTGCGCACCAGGTCTTTCCGGAAGGCCTGCTCAGCAGCGACGCCCTGGAACCCAAGGTGTCCACCTACCACTCCTTCGCAAGCGGGATCGTTTCCGACTACGGGCTGCGGCTGGGCGTGGAACGGGACGTGGTCCTGCTGGGCGGGGCCCAGGCGTGGCAGCTGGCCAGCGAAGTGGTGGAAGCGTACGACGGCGAATATGCACACTTCCGTGCCGCCAAGTCCACCCTGGTGAAGGCCGTTATCCAGCTCGCCGGAGAATGCGCCGAACACCTCCAGGAACCGGAAGACGTCGAGGCCTGGCTCATGGCGCGGCTCTCGGACTTCGAGTCGCTCCCCTACCTGGCAGACAAGAAGAAGAACCCTCCGCAGGCCGCGGCAGAGCTGGCCGCGATGCTTCGCACCCGGGCCAGGGTCGCTGACATGGTGGGCAGGTATGCCGAAGCAAAGCGGGCACGTGGCGCCCTCGATTTCGGTGACCTGGTGGCGCTCGCAGCGAAGGTGGCACGGGATGTTCCGATGGCCGCGCACATGGAACGCCAACGGTACAAAGTTGTCCTGCTGGACGAGTTTCAGGACACCTCGCACGCCCAGCTCGTCCTGTTCTCGCGGCTCTTCGGCGGCGGGCACGCCGTCACGGCCGTCGGGGACCCAAACCAGTCCATCTATGGTTTCCGCGGTGCCTCGGCCGGCCAGCTGTTCCACTTCGTCCGCGAGTTTCCTGTCCGCCAGGAATCCGTGAACGGGCAGGCGGGCTGGGCGCCTGCGCCCACGTCCTACCTGACCACCGCCTGGCGGAACGGACGCTCCATCCTGGCGGCAGCGAACGTGATGTCGGAGGCGCTGGTCAAAGCCGAAGCGCAGCGTGGACCTGCAGGCGGCAAGGGAGCGCAGACCGCGCATGTGCCGCCGTTGCAGCCCAGCCCCCATGCTGCCCAGGGGTCGGTGGTGCTTGGCCGGTTCGGCAGCGACGTGGAGGAAGCGGCGGCCCTTGCCGGGGATGTCCTGAGATACCGGGCGACCGACTTCGAACTGAAGCCCGATGGCACACCCGTGCCGCCGGCCATTGCCGTACTGTGCCGGCGGCGTGCGCAAATGGAGGTGGTCCGCCGCCAGCTTGAGGCCAGGAGCATCCCCTACGAGATCGTGGGCCTCGGCGGACTCCTGGACACACCCGAGGTGGTGGACCTCGTGGCCACCCTCCGGGTACTGGCGGACCCTGGCCGGTCAGACTCGCTCATGCGGCTGCTGGCCGGAGCGAGGTGGCGGATTGGACCGGCGGACCTGATGGCCCTGCGGGACTGGTCCAGCCATCTGGCCCGCCGGCGGGGGCAGGCCGCGGAGCGGTCCGACGACGATTCATCCGACGAGGATGCCGCGGTCCTCGAGGGGGACCTGACGGATGGCGCCAGCCTCGTGGAAGCGCTGGACTGGCTGCCACGCGAAGGATGGACATCCTCCAGCGGCCGGTGCCTGAGCGCCGTGGCCCGCGGCCGCCTGCTGCAGCTCTCGGCCGAACTGCGGCAGCTCCGCGGCTACCTGGGTGACGATCTCACCACACTCCTTGGGGAAGTGGAACGGGCCATGCTCCTGGACATCGAAGTCGCGGCACGCCCAGGGGTCAGCATCCACCAGGCGCGCCGCAACCTGGACGCCTTCCAGGACGCCGCCGCGGGCTTTCTTCGCACCTCCCAGCGGGTGGACATACTTGCCTTCCTCGCCTGGCTCGAGGCTGCAGCCGCCGAGGAGAACGGGCTCGAAGCCCCGCCCGGCGATGTCAACCGTGAGGCAGTCCAGCTCCTCACCGTCCACGCGTCCAAGGGCCTGGAATGGGACGTTGTTTTCGTGCCCGGGCTGAACGCCGGGGCGTTTCCCAGCGACAAGGACTCCCGCTGGAGCAGCGGGAGCGCGGCGCTTCCGTGGCCCCTCCGGGGCGACCGTGCGGACCTGCCCCAATGGGACCTCGACCAGCCGGACCAGAAGGGCTGGCTGGACGCGGAAAAGGATTTTAAGGCTGCCGTGCAGGCGCATGGGGAATCAGAGGAGCGCCGCCTGGCCTACGTTGCCTACACCCGGGCCAAGCACGTCCTGTGGGCTTCCAGTGCCGCCTGGGTGGGATCGCGCGCCGCCAGGGCGGAGATGTCCCCGTTCCTGGCCGAACTGGACATCCTCGTGAACCCGGATGGCAGCCGGACCGGGCCTCGGTCCATCCACTGTCCCTGGCCGAAGACGCCCTGCCCGAAAGCAGCCCACTGTCCACTGAAACCGAAGTGGCAGGGTGGCCTTACGACCCCCTTGAAGGCCCCGTGGATCCCCGGACAGGGGAGCGGCTCCGGCTGGCCGGGGGCCGCAGGGAGGCCATGGACAGGGCTGCTGCCCTCGTTCTGGCCGAACTCGAGGCCGCAGGGAATCACCAGCCGTTATCCGGACCAGCGGATGCTGGAGGCAGCCCCGCAGGCAGCACCGGCCTGGCTGGACCGGCGGCGGGGTGGGCGCGGGAAGCCGCGCTGCTGCTGGAGCGCCGGGCCAAACGGTCCTACGGCCAGGATGTGCACCTGCCCGGCCATATCTCCGCATCCATGCTGGTGGACCTTGGAAACGACCCGTCGGACGTGCTCGCCAGGCTCCGCCGGCCGGTTCCGCGTGAGCCCGGAATGTCGGCACGCAAAGGAACTGCCTTCCACGCCTGGGTGGAGGAATACTTTGGTACCGCCGGCATGCTCGATCTGGGCGAGGCTCCCGGTTCCGACGACCACATCGACGCCGCGTACGACCTCGATTCCATGGTGGCAACGTTCCGCGCCTCACCCTGGGCCGAGCGATCGCCTGCCTTCGTGGAGGTCCCCGTGGAAACCCGCGTGGGCGAGGTGGTTGTTCGCGGCCGGATCGACGCCGTCTTCCGGGACGCCGACGGCTGCTGGGACCTGGTGGACTGGAAGACCGGACGCCGTCCCTCCGGTGCCCAGTTGCGGGCCCGCTCGGTGCAGCTGGCCGTTTACCGGCTGGCGTGGGCACGCCTGAAGAACGTTCCGCTCGAGGAAGTGCGGGCAGCGTTCTTCTATGTGGCCGACAACGAGGTGGTCCGGCCCCATGACCTCGGAACGGCCGAGGAACTGGAAGCCATCGTCAGCGCAGCCCTGGATTCCAGGTGACCGCGCTGGGCTGGCGGATCAGGGCGGGCGGATCCTGGCTGGCGTCCCCTGCTAGGACTGCCGGGCGTTGATGATCGGAAGCGCGGCGGTGGACGTATCGTCGGCTGCTTCCGGGGAGTGCTGTTTCCCGCCCGCCGCCTGCTCCGGCTCGGCGGGGATGGGTGTCACGTGGACCGCCGGCTGGACGGGGACGGGAACAACCTCAACCGCCGGCTTGACCGGGACGGGAACAACTTCCACCGCCGGCTGTGCCGGGACGGGAAGGACGGTTACGGGCGCCGCACCTGGTCCGGGGCCACCGTCGGACACTCCTGCGCCGGGGGCGGTCCCGGCGGTGGGCTGCGGCTCAACACTGATGGGTTGGCCGCCGTGCTCGGCGATATCGTTCGCGAGGGTTTCCAGCATGCCTTCCGCCTCCGCCACCATGGCCGGATCGCCAGCAGCAATTCCCTTGACCAGGTACTGGGCCAGGGCGAATTCGGCCGAAAGGGCGGCCCTGCGCAGCAGGTGGTTGTCCGGAGTGTCGCGCCGGCTTGCCGTATAGCCGGCGAGGACAGCATCCACGAAGTCCTGCTCGTTGGAGGCCACCAGCCAGGCGAAGTCGTCAGCGGGGTCGCCGATCCTGAGGTCGGTCCATCCGGTCACGGCCGTGACGCGCTGGCCTTCCACCAGGATGTTGTCCTCGTGCAGGTCGCCGTGGACCACGCAGGGATTGAAGCGCCACAGGGAGACATCCTCCATGGCGTGCTCCCACCGCAGCAGGAGCGCCGGCGGAATCTTTCCGGTGGTGGCCGCCTGGTCCAGTTCATTCAGCCTGCGCTGGCGGAATTCGTTGGGCGTGTAGCTGGGCAGGTCGGCGTTGCTGACCAGTGCCCGGGGCAGGTCGTGGATAGCTGCCAGCGCCGCGCCGATTTCGCGGGCCAGGGCTTGCGGGCCTGCGGTCAGCTCCTCAACGCTCCGGGTGCTTCCGGCCAGGTGTGAGTAGACAAACGTGCTCAGGGTGCCAAGCCGTACGCTGCCCGCCACCGTGGGCATCAGGAACGGAAGTTCCGCCCGGATTCCGGGTGCGAAGGCCCGCAGCACCAGAAACTCGGTTTCCAGCCGGGCGCTGGCCTCCGCGTGCCGGGGGGACCGGACACGCCAGCGTTTGCCCTCCGAATCCAGGAGCAGGGCCGAATCGAAGTCTGCGGGATCATCCGGGGCAGAGCTAACGGCCGTTGGGGTCAGTCCAGGGACTGCCGCGGTTGCAACGGCTGCCAGTTCAATCGGTTTTCTTCTCACCGTTCCACGGTAGATTGCCTGCCGTCCAAGTCACCGGTCTGCGGGCGGCGAGTCTTCAGATCGGTGCAAATGGGGGATACCAGCGCAGGGCGGAAGGCCACGGCGGAAATGCGGATTGTCGGTCCATGTCAGTACGGTGGATGCATGAGCCACGCGGAGTCTGTCACACCGGTCCATCAGGGAGCGCCGGCGCTGCTGCCGGCCAACCACCTCCGGGACACCCTGCTTCCTGTCCGGCCGGCGCTGGTGGACAGGGGATCGGCCGTTCGGGCCCGGCCCGGGATGGTGGACGAACTCCTGGCCGCACCAGGCACGCTGGCAGTCGTCCTGTCCGGGCGGCAGGGACTGGTGCAGGACGGGAACCTTTTCATGGCCGGCGCCAAGGGCCTGCTGGACGGTCTGTCAGCTGTCTCGGCCACTCCCGGGCTGATGATCTACCTCGGCGCTGCCCTGCCGGGCTCCGACCTTCCCGCCGGCACGGAGCTGCTGCTTTTCGTCCTGCCAGAGCCGGTGGAGCCGGGCACCGCGGGCATTCCGGGCGGTGCCGCCTGGGCAGGATTCCGTGATGTAGCAGCAGGGCTGACGGAAACCGGCACTGCCTTGTTTGTTGAGGCAAGCGCCATCGCCAACTGGCATGCCGGCCACACGCACTGTCCGCGGTGCGGGACGCCCACCCTGGTGGAGGCCGGCGGCTGGATGCGCCGCTGCCCGGCAGATTCGTCCGAACACTATCCGCGGACTGACCCCGCCATCATCGTCACCGTGGTGGGGCCCGACGGGCGGCTGCTTCTGGGCGGCGGAGGCCCGGTGGACGCGAAGAACTTCTCCACCCTCGCCGGGTTCGTTGAACCCGGCGAATCACTGGAACAGGCAGTCGTGCGGGAAGTGTTTGAGGAAGTGGGAGTACGCGTCACTGCCTGCCAGTATCTCGGCTCGCAGTCCTGGCCCTTCCCGGCCTCCCTTATGCTTGGATTTACCGCCGTCACCGAAGATGCCGAGGCAACGCCCGACGGCGTGGAAGTCACCAGGGCGCGCTGGTTCAGCCGGGAGGAACTGCAGGAAGCCGTGCTCAGGGGTGACATCACCATTTCCAGCAGGCTCTCCATCGCACGGGCGCTCATCGAGCATTGGTACGGCGGGCGGATCGAGGACCGCGCCGGCGCCTAGATCCCTTATCCACCAGACTCCAAGCATGCGGTAGTCGAGACACAAAAGCAGCAGAAGTGACTACAGAAATTTTTGACGGGGCGGCATCGCTTGAGGACCGGATCCTTGGCGGGCTGGACGCTGAACAGCGCGAGGTTGCGAGCACCTCAACGGGCCCCTGTGCGTGCTCGCCGGCGCCGGGACGGGAAAGACCCGGGCCATCACCCACCGCATCGCCTACGGCGTCCACTCGGGCGTGTATACCCCGCAGCGGCTGCTGGCCGTCACATTCACTGCCCGGGCCGCTGCCGAAATGCGCAGCAGGCTCCGGGACCTTGGAGCGGGCAACGTCCAGGCCCGCACCTTCCACGCCGCCGCCCTGCGCCAGCTCCAGTTCTTCTGGCCGCAGGCCGTTGGCGGCTCGCTTCCCAACCTCCTGGACCACAAGGCCCAGATGCTCGCGGAGGCGGCCCGGCGGTTACGGCTGAGCACGGACAGGGCCTCCATCCGCGACCTGGCGTCGGAAATCGAATGGGCCAAGGTGTCCATGCTGACTCCTGCCAACTACCTGGAGAACGCCCAGGGGAGGGGTACACCGGGCGGCTTTGACCTCACGGCTGTGGCCCGGGTCTTCCAGGCCTACGAGGATGTCAAGACCGACCGCAACGTCATTGATTTCGAGGACGTCCTGCTGATCACGGTCGGGATCCTGCAGGAAGACGAGCGGGTTGCCGCCACCGTCCGGGAGCAGTACCGGCATTTCGTGGTTGACGAGTACCAGGACGTGTCACCGCTGCAGCAGCGGCTCCTGGATCTGTGGCTGGGCGGGCGCGACGAACTGTGCGTCGTGGGTGACGCCAGCCAGACCATCTACTCCTTCACGGGCGCATCGCCCCGGCATCTCCTGGACTTCAAGGCGCGCTATCCCCAGGCCAGTGTGGTCAAACTGATCAGGGACTACCGCTCCACCCCGCAGGTGGTGAAGCTGGCCAACGACCTCCTCGCGGCGCGGCGCAGCGGGGGACCGGCAGCGGATGCCGCATGGGCTACGCCCCTGCAGCTCGTGGCGCAGCGGCCGGCAGGCCCGGTGCCCACGTTCACGGAATGCGCTGACGACGAAGCCGAGGCCGCCACCGTGGCGCAGAAGATCAAGGCCCTCATCGACGCCGGCACTCCCGCCAGCGAGGTGGCCATCCTGTTCCGGACCAACGGCCAGTCCGAGGCCTACGAGCAGGCGCTGGCCGCCGCCGGCATCGGCTACCAGCTCCGCGGCGGCGAGCGGTTCTTCGCGCGCAAGGAAGTCCGTGACGCCATCCTCCAGCTCCGGGCTGCCACCAGGGCAGCCAGCGAAGCCGATGCGCCGGAGCCGCTGGGGCAGCTGGTCCGGGACATCGTCGCCTCCCTCGGCTACACAGACTCCGCGCCACACAGCGGCGGCGCGCTCCGGGAGCGCTGGGAATCGCTGGCGGCGCTGGTGGCGCTGGCCGACGAACTCGTCCAGAACCGGGGACCGCAGTTTGGCCTGGTGGACTTCGTCAATGAACTCCAGGAACGCTCGCTGGCCCAGCACGCGCCCACAGTCCAGGGGGTGACGCTGGCATCCCTCCACGCCGCCAAGGGCCTGGAATGGGATGCCGTGTTCCTCGTGGGGCTCAGCGAGGGCCTGATGCCCATCTCCTTCGCCGACTCGCCGGAATCCGTGGACGAGGAGCGCCGGCTCCTCTACGTCGGGATCACCCGCGCCCGCGAACATCTTGCTCTGTCCTGGAGTACGGCCAGGACGCCCGGCGGCCGCGCCAACCGCAAGCCGTCCAGGTTCCTTGACGGGCTCCGGCCCGCATCGGTGGCGAGCTCGAGCACCCGCGGAAAGGGTCCGGCTCCCCGCCGGAAGGCAGCCGCTCCCGCTGTCTGCAGGGTGTGCGGAAGCATGCTTGCCACCGGCGCCGAGCGCAAGGTGGGACGCTGCAACGCCTGCCCGCCGGGCTACGAGGAACAGACCTTCGACGCCCTCCGGAACTGGCGCCGGTCAGTGGCAGTGTCCGCGGACATCCCCGCCTTCGTGGTCTTCACCGACGCCACCCTGACAGCCATCGCCGAGGCCCGCCCGGCGTCGCTGGAGGAACTGGCCGGACTTGCGGGGTGGGCCCTTCGAAGCTGGAGAAATACGGGGAAGACGTGCTCCGGGTCCTGGCCGAAAGCACCGCCCTGTGAGCCCCGGAGCCGCGGCAGGGAGCCGGCGGGCAGTTGCGCCCCTGACCACCACCGCGGAGGGCGCGCCGGTGGAGGTACGCCGTTCCGCCCGCCGTACCCGCACCGTGGTGGCTTTCTGGGAGAACGGGACAGCCGTCGTCGCCATTCCGGCCCGGTTCACGGCAGCCCAGGAGTCCGAGTGGGTCCGGCGCATGCTGGCCAAGCTGCAGCGGCAGGGGGAGCGGCGCGCGGCTTCCGGCCGGAGGCGACCCGCCTCGGACGCCGCACTTGCCGCCCACGCCACCCACCTCTCGGGACGCTACCTGGGCGGGCGCGCCGTCCCAACGTCCGTAAGGTGGGTGAGCAACCAGAACTCGCGGTGGGGTTCAGCAACACCCGCGGACGGAACCATCCGGCTCTCGGACAAACTCCGTCCCATGCCGCAGTGGGTCATCGACTATGTCCTGCTGCACGAGCTTGCCCATCTGCTGGTGGCCGGGCACAATGCAGCGTTCTGGAAGCTGCTTGAGGCATACCCGGAAACCCAGCGCGCCAAGGCATTCCTGGAAGGCGTTTCGTTTGCCACCGCCCGCGGCCTGGCCGCCGCCGGGGGAGCTGGTGGCAGCGGAGGGCTGGAGCCGGAGGGCTGGCCGGAGCAGGACGGCTGGCCGGGGGACGCCGACTAGCAGCGGCCCACCCGGCCACGAAGGAACTCAGCCTTTCGGCTGGGTGTCGCCTCCGTCGTCGTCCTTGGTTTCTTTATCGCCGGCCGGTTCTTCCCCGCCCGCTGCTTCTCCCTTGCCGGCGTCCGGCGCCGGGGTGTCGAAACCGCCGTTGAGCAGTTTCTGCAGGGCATCGTCCACTTCGCTGTCGCTGGCCTCGGCCAGTTTGCGCCGGCCGCTGAAGCCCTTGGGATCGTCCAGGTCCTCGGCCGTGGGCAGCAGGTCCGGGTGGTGCCAGATGGCGTCGCGCCCTTCGATGCCGCGCTCTTCCTTCAGGGTGGCCCACAGGGTGGCGGCGTCACGCAGCCGGCGCGGGCGCAGTTCCAGCCCCACCAGCGAGGCGAAGGCGTGCTCGGCCGGACCACCGGTGGCGCGGCGTCGGCGCACGGTCTCCCGCAATGCCGAAGCGGAGGGCAGCATCTTCTCGGTCGCGGCGGCAGTCAGTTCGTCCACCCACCCCTCCACGAGGGCGAGCGCTGTTTCCAACTTCTCCAGGGCCTGCTCCTGGGCAGGGGTGCGCTGCGGCATGAAGACGCCCTGGGACAGGGCCTCCTGGATGCCTTCCGGGTTGCTGGGATCGAGGTCCCGTGCCAGTTCCTCGATGCGGGACGTGTCGATGTGGATGCCCCGGGCGTACGCCTCGATGGCGCCGAGCAGGTGCCCGCGCAGCCAGGGAACCTGGACAAAGAGGCGGGCATGGGCGGCCTCGCGCACTGCGAGGAAGAGCCGGATGTCGTTCTCGGGGAGGGACAGGCCCTCACCGAAGGCGGCAACATTCGCAGGCAGGAGCGCCATCTCAAGGTCGACCAGGGGCACGCCGATATCGGTGGAGCTGACCACGTCCGCGGAGAGGGCGCCGATTGCCTGGCCCAGCTGCATGCCGAAGATGGCTCCGCCCATGTTCTGGAGCATGGACGAGGCCCCGCCCATCATGGCCTTCATTTCCTCGGGCATCTGTTCTGTCATGGCGGTGGAGAGCGCGTTGGCGATGCTGTTGGCCACCGGCTCCGTCAGCCGCTTCCAGGTGCCAAGCGTCGCCTCGACCCACTCCGCCCGCGACCAGGCGTGGCCGATCAGGCCGGTGGCGGGCAGGTCCGTGACGGGATCCAGCCACAGCTCCGCCAGGCGCAGGGCTTCGTCAACATCGCGGGACTGCTGGGACGTCACCGACGGGTCGGAGCTGCTTGCGGCCACCCGGCGGGCGTTGTCGTGTGCGAGCGTCCAGTTCACGGGCCCCTCGGACGGGGCACTCATCATGGCCTGGACCTGGGAGAACATCTGGGCCAGCAGGTTGGGGTCATTGGGCAGCCCGGCAGCCTTGGCCAGCTCGGCGGGGTCGAAGTTCTCCATCCCCTTGCCGCCCATGAGGTTCTGCAGCATTTCGGTCAACGGGTCCTTGGGGGTGTCGTCGCCGTTGGACGGATTAAGTGGATTGGAGGTCATGATCCCGCCGATCGTCGGTGTGACTGTTAATCAACCTTCACGGTACCCCGGCTGTCCCCGGCTGTCTGCCGCGCTCCGGTACCGTTCGCTGTAGGCAAAGAGCTGTACCCGGCCGCCACCGCGTAGTGTTGGGAGGGTGACGACAACCCGTGGCAGCCACCCCTCCGAGGACCACGCCCCAGACCTCCAGCAGGACGCCTTCCAGTGGGAGAAGGACGGCGGCGCAGCGGACGACGGCGGCCCTGAACCTTTCGGGGCGGGCGCGGCACCCCGGCACCCAAGGGTGTCCGCCATGATGCTGGCGGGGATGGCCGCGCTGGGCCTTGGCATCGGCGTCGCCACGCTTCCGGTGCCCTACGTTATCGAGACGCCGGGGCCCACGTACAACACCCTGGGACAGAGCCAAGGCACGCCGGTCATCAAGGTGACCGGCCGTGAATCGTATCCCGCGGCAGGCAACCTCGACCTCACCACCGTCTACGTCGACGGCGGCCCCAACGGTCCTGTCAGCATCATCCGTGCATTTTCGGCATGGCTCGATCCCACCCACGCGGTCCAGCCTGTCGAGCTGATCTACCCCACCGGCACCACCAGGCAGGAAGCCGAGGAACAAAGCGCCGTGGCCATGACCACGTCGCAGGAGAACGCGGTGGCCTCCGCGCTCAATGAGCTGGACATCCCGTACGGCCAGCAGCTCCAGGCGGCGGGGCTTTCCGAGGACTCCGCCTCTGCCGGAAAGATCCAGGCCGGGGACATCCTCAAGACCATCAACGGCAAGGACATCACCGCGCTGTCCGTCGTCCAGGAGGAACTGGCGGCCGGAAACGGCGCCCCTGCCGCCGTCGTCGTGGAACGGGACGGGCAGCAGGTCACTGAAACGATCACGCCGAAGCGCAACAGTGAGGGCAGGTTCATCCTCGGCGTCATGCTCAAGTACCTGTTCACCTTCCCGTTCGACGTCGAGATTTCCCTCGAGAAGGTGGGCGGCCCCTCGGCAGCTGATGTTCTCACTGGGCATCATCGACACGGTCACTCCCGGGGACCTGACCGGCGGGAAGCATGTGGCCGGGACCGGCACCATCACCCCGGACGGCGCGGTGGGGCCAATCGGCGGCATCGAGCAGAAGCTGCACGGGGCCCGGGCCGGGGGAGCCACGCTGTTCCTTGCACCAGCCGCCAACTGCGGGGAGGTCGTCGGGAACATCCCCGACGGGCTGCAGGTGGTGCGGGTGGAGACCCTCGCGGAGGCGAGGGCCGCCGTCGAACGTGCTGCCAGCGGCCAGGACACATCCGGCCTGCCCACCTGCACAAACAACTAGACTGGGCGCAACTAGACTCAAGAGGAACTAAGCTTTACCGCCACTCGTGGCAAATATATGGCGGACAAAACCAGCCGTTGGCCGGCGGAGTCCACCGCCCGCTCGCACGCTCCAAATATCTGACGACCAGCTATGAGGTACCCAGTTTGTCCCGTCCCGCCAGCACCATGTCCACAGGCAGACCCCCTTCCCGGCGCGGCGCACTGACGCCCACCCTGATTGTTGTTGCCCTCGTGGTTGTGGGCTTCATTTTCTTCGCGAACGTCTGGACCGACGTCCTCTGGTACCAGCAGCTGGGGTTCATTGAAGTCTTCGTCACGGAGAACCTCGTCCGGATCGCCATCTTCGCGGCCGGCTTCGCCATCATGTTCGCGGCGGTATTCTTCGCCATCCGCATCGCCTACCACGCCAGGCCGGTATACGCTCCGGACTCCGACATCCGGGACAACCTCAACCGCTACCAGGCGCAGCTGGAACCCGTCCGCCGGGTGGTGATGGTGGGCCTGCCCGTTCTCTTCGGCCTCTTCGCCGGCAGCGCCGCCGCGAGCCAGTGGCAGAAGGTCCTGCTGTTCTTCAACCAGGAGGGCTTCGGCCAGACCGATCCGCAGTTCAACCTGGACATCAGCTTCTACCTGATGGTGCTGCCCTTCCTCGGCTTCGTCACCGGCTTCCTGATCAGCGTGGTGGTCATCGCCGGCATCGCGGGCATCCTCACGCACTACCTGTACGGCAGCATCCGCCTGATGGAACGCGGAGTTTTCACCAGCCGGGCGGCCCAGATCCACATCGCCGTCACCGGTGCCGCATTCCTGGTGCTGCTGGGCGTGAACTTCTGGCTGGACCGCTACTCGGCCGTGCAGAGCAACAACGGGCGGTGGGCGGGTGCCCTCTACACCGACGTCAACGCCGTCATTCCCACCAAGGCCATCCTGGCCGTCGCCGCGGTGCTGGTGGCCATCCTCTTCGTCGTCGCTGCGGTCATCGGACGCTGGCGACTGCCCGTCATCGGTACGGCGATGCTGATCATCACCTCCATCCTGGCCGGGGGCGTCTACCCCTGGGTCATCCAGCAGTTCCAGGTGCGGCCTTCGGAGGAAACGCTGGAAAAGGAATTCATCCAGCGCAACATCGACAACACCCGCAGGGCATACGGCCTTGATGCCATCCAGGTCAGCCGCTATGACGCCACCAACACGGCCACTACCGGCGCCCTCGCGCCGGATGCCCAGACCACCGCCAATATCCGGCTCCTGGACCCGAACCTGATTTCGGACGCCTTCGCGCAGCTTGAGCAGTACCGGCCCTACTACCGGTTCCCGGAATCGCTGAACGTTGACCGCTACGAGGTGGACGGTCAGATCCAGGACACCGTGATCGCCGTCCGTGAGCTCAACCCCACCAACGTCTCCACCAACCAGCAGGGCTGGCTGAACCAGCACGTTGTCTACACCCACGGCTACGGCGTGGTGGCGGCCAAGGGCAACAAATTCACGGTGGACGGAAAGCCGGAGTTCCTGCAGTCGGGCATCCCGTCAACCGGCGTCCTGGGCGACGACTCCTCCTACGAGCCGCGCATCTACTTCGGTGAGTACTCGCCCGACTACTCCATCGTGGGTGCCCCGGACGGTGCGCAGCCGCGTGAGCAGGACCGTCCGTCCGGCGAAGGCGAGACCCAGTACACGTTCGAGGGCAACGGCGGGCCCAACGTGGGCAGCTTCTTCAACAAGGTGCTGTACGCAATCAAGTTCCAGTCCTCCGACCTGCTGCTCTCCGACGGCGTCAACCCGGAATCGCAGATCCTTTACGACCGCAACCCGCGTGAACGGGTCGAAAAGGTGGCCCCCTACCTGACGGTTGACGGCAACGCCTACCCCGCAGTGGTGGACGGCCGCGTCAAGTGGATCGTGGACGGCTACACCACCAGCCAGTACTACCCGTACTCGCAGCAGGAACAGCTCTCGGACGCCACCGCGGACTCCCAGACCACCTCCGGCCGCGCCGTGGCCCTGCCGAACAGCACGGTCAACTACATCCGCAACTCGGTGAAAGCCACGGTGGATGCGTACGACGGCTCCGTCACCCTGTACGCCTGGGATGACAAGGACCCGCTGCTGAAGGCCTGGCAGAAGGTGTTCCCCACCTCCCTGAAGCCGTACTCGGAAATGTCCGGCGACGTCATGAGCCACGTCCGGTACCCGGAAGACCTGTTCAAGGTCCAGCGCCAGCTCCTCGGTGAATACCACGTGACCAACCCGTCCACGTTCTACCAGACCAAGGACGTCTGGAGCGTGCCGAACGATCCCACCGTGGACTCCAGCGCCGAGGTGAAGCAGCCTCCGTTCTACATGTCCCTGCAGATGCCGGACCAGGAGAAGCCCGCCTTCCAGCTGACCTCCTCCTTCATTCCGCAGATCGTCAATGGAAACGCCCGCAACGTCCTCTACGGCTTCCTGGCGGCGGACTCGGATGCGGGGAACCAGGCAGGCGTCAAGGCGGAAAGCTACGGCAAGCTCAGGCTGCTGCAGATCCCGCCGGAGATCCAGGTGCCCGGCCCCGGCCAGGCGCAGAACAAGTTCAACTCCGACCCCACCGTGTCGCAGGCCCTGAACCTGCTGCGCCAGGGTGCTTCGGACGTGCTGAACGGCAACCTGCTGACCCTGCCCGTGGGCGGCGGCATCCTGTACGTGCAGCCGGTCTACCTCAAGTCCACCGGTGAGACGTCCTACCCGACGCTGCAGCGCGTGCTGGTGGCGTTCGGTGACAAGGTCGGCTTCGCTCCCACTCTGGATGAGGCGCTGAAGCAACTCTTCGGTGGTGATTCCGGCGCGGCCGCAGGCGACTCGGACAATAACGGCCAGACGCCGGCCGATCCGGGAGCACCGGCTGCTCCCGGGGGAGCGGACGCCAAGGCGGAGCTGAAGGCGGCGCTGGATGAGGCGAACGCCGCGATCCAGGCCGGCCAGGCTGCGCTGGCAGCGGGTGACTTCGCGGCCTACGGCGAGGCGCAGAAGCGGATTGCGGCAGCGCTCCAGAAGGCTGTGGATGCCGAGGCCAAGATCCCGGTCGCGGCCCCCGAGGCCACGCCCTGCCCCGGCCTCCACGGCAACGCCTGAAGCGTCGCCGTCGCCTTCGCCCAGCAACTAGTCCGACGACGCCGGCCCGGCCTTCCTGCCCCTTTGCGGGCGGAGGTGCCGGGCCGGCGTAACGGAGATCACGCCGTCTCGATTTGGCCGCCTGTTCACCTCCCGGTAAAGTAGTTCTTGCGACGCGGGGTGGAGCAGTTCGGTAGCTCGCTGGGCTCATAACCCAGAGGTCACAGGTTCAAATCCTGTCCCCGCAACTGACGGAAGGTCCGGACACTGGAAACAGTGTCCGGGCCTTCTTGCTTTAACCCGGCTGCCAGGTGTGCAAACCAGGGTTGGTAAATGGCGGTGCGAAAATAGGGTAGTGTTGATTCAGCGACGCGGGGTGGAGCAGTTCGGTAGCTCGCTGGGCTCATAACCCAGAGGTCACAGGTTCAAATCCTGTCCCCGCAACTATAGAGAGACCCCGACCGGCAGACAGCCGGCCGGGGTCTTCTTTTTCCTTCATCACGGGTAGTTCCTAGTATTCTCTTTCGCAGAGCCTCACAGCAGTGAGCAGTTGGCCAGTCATTCTCGAGAGGAATGTTGCTCGATGTCCACACCCACGAAGAAGCCCGGCACCGCCGCGGGCAAGCGGACCCGCCTCTACTGGGGCGTACCGGCTGTCCTCGCCGCGCTTGTCCTGGTGGTCCTGGCCGCCAAGGGGCTGATGGGGCTTCCTGCCGTCGCCTCCTTCGTGGCGGACTATCCCGGCCACTCGGAACTTCCGGAGAATGCCCCGGTCGGCTTTCCCGCCTGGCTGGCGTGGCAGCATTTCCTCAACGCCTTCTTCCTGCTGCTGATCATCCGCACCGGCTGGCAGGTGCGCACCACCACCCGTCCCAGCGGGTACTGGACCCGGAACAACAAGGGCCTGATCAAGACCCGGAACGCCCCCACCAAGATCAGCCTGGAGCTGTGGTTCCACCTGACGCTGGACGCCCTGTGGATCCTCAACGGCGTGGTGTTCGCGGTGCTGCTGTTCGCCACCGGACAGTGGATGCGGATCGTCCCCACCAGCTGGGACGTGTTCCCGAACGCCCTCTCGGCGGCACTGCAGTACGCGTCACTGGACTGGCCCACGGAAAACGGCTGGATCAACTACAACGCCCTCCAGCTCCTTACCTACTTCATCACGGTGTTCATCGCGGCGCCGCTGGCCTTCATCACGGGCCTGCGGATGTCCTCCGCCTGGCCCAAAAAGGCGGCAGGGCTCAACAAGGCCTACCCCATCGAATGGGCCCGTGCGGTGCACTTCCCGGTGATGATCTACTTCGTTGCCTTCATCGTGGTCCACGTCTTCCTGGTGCTGGCCACTGGTGCGCTGCGGAACCTGAACCACATGTACGGCGTCAGGGACGACGACGGCTGGTTCGGTTTCTGGGTGTTCGTCGCCTCGGTGGCGGTCATGGTTGCCGCCTGGTTCCTGGCCCGCCCACTTTTCCTGCGGCCCATTGCTTCGCTGATGGGCAAGGTCAGCAACCGCTGACCTGCGTTATTCGTCCTTGAGCTTCTGGTAGGCGTCCAGGGCCCGTTCCCGGGACTCCGCAAGATCGACCAGCGGGGCTGGATAGCCGTCCGCTCCCGCCGTCCAAGGCTCGTGGATCTGCTTGCCTTCGAGGCCCTGGAGCTCGGGAATGAAGGCGCGCAGGTAGCTGCCATCCGCGTCGAACTTCTTGCTCTGCGTGACCGGATTGAAGATCCGGTAATAGGGGGAGGCGTCCGCACCCGATCCGGCCACCCACTGCCAGTTGGCGGGGTTGTTGGCGGCATCGGCGTCCACCAGGGTGTCCCAGAACCATTCCTCCCCGATGCGCCAGTCGGTGAGGAGGTTCTTCACCAGGAAAGATGCGGCTGCCATCCGTACGCGGTTGTGCATCCAGCCTGTCTGCCAGAGCTGCCGCATCCCGGCGTCCACCAGCGGATAGCCGGTTTTCCCCTGCTGCCACGCGGCTAGTTCGCTGCGGCTCACCCGGCCCCACTGGAAGTTGTCGAATGCCGGCCGGAAGTTGCGGGTGGCCAGATCCGGGTTGTGGTACAGCAGGTGCCAGTTGAACTCCCGCCAGCCGAGCTCTGAACGGAAGATCCCGACGTCGGCCGGAATTTTTCCGGGATGGCGGCGGCGGATCTCGCGCCAGACGCGGAACGGGCTGACCTCGCCGAAGCGCAGGTGCGGCGAGAGCCGGCTGGTTCCCTCCGTGCCGGGGATATTCCTGCCGGTGCCGTAGTCCTCGACCGGTCCGTCCAGGAAGTCCGCCAGGCGGTCCGCTGCCCCCTTCTCGCCGGGCTCCCAGGTTTCGGCGAGCCCCGTGCTCCAGTCGGGGGAGGTGGGGAGCAGCTTCCAGCTGGCCAGTGTGTCGCTCGTGGGAACGCCGGGTCCGGAGGCGGCAGGTTCCGGCAGTGCGGCGGGAGCGTCGAGGGGGTCCCTGATGTCGGCGGAGGCCATGCAGGCCCGCCAGAACGGCGAGTAGACCTTGTACGGCCCGCCGGCCCCGGTGCGGATGGTCCAGGGCTCGAATAAGAGGTTGGCCTGGAAACTGGAGGCGTGGATGCCGTTTTCGCCTGCCCAGTCCTTGAGGCCTGCGTCGATGGTGCGCTCCGGCTGGCTGTACCGGCGGTTCCAGAAGATGTGGCCGGCCTTCGTCTGCCCGGCAAGTTTCCGGACGATGGCATCTGACTTTCCGCGGCGCAGCACCAGGCGCGATCCTTTGGACTCAAGATCCGCGGCGAGGGCGGCGAGGGAATGGTGCAGCCACCAGCGGGCAGCGCCGCCCAGGGGACGGATGCCCTCGCTCTCCTCGTCCAGGATGTACAGCACTGTCATCGGCAGGCCCAGGCCGGCGGCCTCGGCCAGGGCCGGGTTGTCATCCAGCCGCAGATCATCGCGCAGCCAGACCAGGGATGTCTCGTCGGAAGAAGCCATGCCACCACGCTACACACCGGGGCACGGAATAAGGGCCAGGACTGTATGGTCCTGGCCCTTATTCCGCACTACCGGACGGCGTGCTTTCCGGTGTCTGTCAGAGCTTGTCGAAGTCCGCCTCTTCCACGGTGGAGGAGGCCGCGGCTGAATTGTTTCCGGAACCGAGCGCGGGCTTGGCGCCACCCGACTTCAAGGCTGCCAGACGGGCCTCGATTTCAACCTGTTCCCCGAGGTCCTCAAGCTGGTTGAACTGGGCGTCCAGGCTGGAAGCAGCGAGTTCCTGCTGGCCACGGACCTTGGCTTCCTCGCGGCGGATCTTTTCTTCGAACCGGCCCACCTCGCTGGTGGGGTCCATGATGTCGATGCTCTTGATCGCGTCATGGACCTGCGACTGGGCAGCGGCGGTCTTGGACCGGGCCACCAGTTCGTTGCGCTTGCTGGTGAGCTGGTTGAGTTTGCCCTTCATCTGTTCCAGGCCGGTCTTGAGCTTGTCCACCACTTCGCGCTGCGACATGATGGCCGGCTCCGCACCCTTGGCTTCGTTCTCGGCCGCGATCTGGCGCTGCAGGGCCACCTTGGCGAGGTTGTCGAACTTCTCGGCGTCAACAGCGTCGCCGCTGGCCCTGAACTCATCGGCCTTGCGTGAGGCAGCCAGGGCCTTGTTGCCCCAGTCACGGGCGTTCTTGATGTCCTCGTTGTAGTCGTCTTCGAGCATCCGGAGGTTGCCGATGGTCTGGGCGACGGCGGACTCGGCCTCGGCGATGTTGTTGGTGTAGTCCCGGACCATCTGGTCCAGCATCTTCTGCGGATCCTCAGCGTTGTCCAGCAAGGAGTTGATGTTCGCCTTTGCCAACTGCGCGATACGGCCGAAAATGGACTGCTTAACCATGGTGTTACCTTTCGTCCTGCTCTGTGATGGCCACTGAAATCCGTAAACAGTGGTGTACTGCTTCCGGGCGCCTGCCGGGGTGTCCGGCAGCGCCAAGGTCCGTGCCGGTACTAGAAGTCGCCTCCGCCGCCGGAGTCGCCGCCCCAGCCGCCCATGTCGCCGCCGCCGAAGTCTCCGCCGCCCCAGCCGCC
>NZ_AOFD01000018.1 GCF_000332815.1 Arthrobacter nitrophenolicus | reverse complement strand
TTCGCCGAGAAGGTGGCCGGGCCGTCGTCGTACTTTGTTCAGATGTTGAAGCCGAGGGCCCGCATCTGGTCCTTGCCGTCGTCGGTGATCCGTTCCGGACCCCATGGCGGCATCCACACCCAGTTCAGGCGCCAGTCGTCAACAACACCGTCCAGGGCCTTGCCCACCTGCTCCTCGAGCACGTCGGTGAGGGGGCAGGCGGCGGTGGTGAGGGTCATGTCGATCAGCAGCGCGCCGTCGTCATCGGAGTACTTCAGCCCGTAGAGCAGGCCAAGGTCCACCACGTTGACCCCGAGCTCGGGATCAATGACGTCCTTCAGCGCCTCTTCGACATCCTCCAGGGCCGTACGGCCCGGCGTGATTTCGGTCATGGCAGAGTCCTAACTAGGCCTGTACCGCTGCGGGAGCGGCGACGGCGGGGCCGGCGCCCTTGGCGTAGCGGTCGTAGCCTTCTTCTTCCAGGCGGTCGGCCAGTTCGGGGCCGCCCTCCTCGACAACCTGGCCGTCGACGAACACGTGCACGAAGTCAGGCTTGATGTAGCGCAGGATGCGGGTGTAGTGCGTGATGAGCAGGGTGCCCATGTTGCCCTCTGCGTGGGCGCGGTTGACGCCCTCGGACACAACCTTCAGCGCGTCAACGTCCAGGCCGGAATCGGTCTCGTCCAGAACAGCGAACTTCGGCTTGAAGAGTTCCAGCTGCAGGATCTCCACGCGCTTCTTCTCACCGCCGGAGAAGCCCTCATTGACGTTGCGCTGGGCGAAGTCGGCGTCGATGCGCAGCTTCTCCATGGCATCCTTGACGTCCTTGGTCCAGGTGCGCAGCTTGGGAGCTTCGCCGTCAATTGCGGTCTTGGCGGTGCGCAGGAAGTTCGTCATGGTCACGCCGGGAACCTCCACCGGGTACTGCATGGCCAGGAAGACGCCGGCGCGGGCACGCTCGTCAACGCTCATCTCCGTGACGTCTTCGCCGTCGAGGGTGATGGAGCCGCTGGTGACGGTGTAGCGCGGGTGGCCTGCGATGGTGGAGGCCAGCGTGGACTTGCCGGAGCCGTTGGGGCCCATGATGGCGTGGGTCTCACCGGTGCGGATGGTCAGGCTGACGCCCTTCAGGATCTCCTTGGTGCCCTGCTCCGTCTCAATGCTGACGTGCAGGTCCTTGATCTCAAGAGTTGACATGCTCTTCTTTCTTGTTCGTTCGTAAGTCTTGTGCTGCAGGGCGCTCAGTAGTTGTCTACTGCCGCGCCGTTCAAAACGTTGGTGACATCCACGTAGACGTCGTCGCCGTCGAGTTCGACGGCGAACACGGGAACGGGATCGTAGGCGGGGAGTTGGAGGGGCTGGCCGCTGCGCAGGTCGAACTGTGAGCCGTGCCCCCAGCACTCAATCGCGCAGCCTTCCACGTCCCCTTCGGAGAGCGAGATGTCGGCGTGCGAGCAGGTGTCCCCGATGGCGTGGATATCACCCATCGAATCCCGCACCACGGCTACCGGGTAGTCGTCGATCAGGATGCGCAGCGCCTGCTTGACCTGGATGTCATTGGCGTTGCAAACCAGCTCGCCCTTGGGCTTCCCACTCATGCGTCCCTGCCTGTCTCTCGTCAGTTGTCAGTTGCCGCGAGTTCGCGTTCCACGGCCTCGGTCAGTCGGTCTTCAAGCGCCGGAACGTTGATCTTCTGGATGATCTCGTTCAGGAACCCGCGGACCACCAGGCGGCGGGCAACGTCTTCCGGAATGCCGCGTGCCATCAGGTAGAACAGGTGCTCGTCGTCGAAGCGGCCGGTGGCGCTGGCGTGGCCCGCGCCTTCGATCAGGCCGGTCTCGATCTCGAGGTTCGGCACGGAGTCCGCGCGGCAGCCGTCGGTCAGGACCAGGTTCTGGTTCTTTTCGTAGGAGTCGGTGCCTTCGGCCTGCTTCTGGATGAGGACGTCGCCAACCCAGACGGTGTGCGCACCCTTGCCCTGCAGCGCGCCCTTGTACAGGACGTTGGACTTGCAGTTGGGCATGTTGTGGTCCACGAACGAGCGGTGCTCCAGGTGCTGCCCTGCGTCGGCAAAGTACAGGCCGAGGAGTTCCGCCTCGGCCCCTTCGCCGGAGAACCGGACGTTGGAGTTCAGCCGGACGATCTTGCCGCCGAGGGTCACGGCGATGTGCTTGTAGACGGCGTCCTTGGCCACCTCGGCGTCGTGCTGGGCCAGGTGCTTCGCGTCGTCTTCCCACAGCTGGACGGAAACAACGGTCAGCTGGGCGCCGCCGCGGACGAAGACCTCAACGTTGCCGTTGTGGTCGGCTGAGCCGTCGTGCTCCAGGATGACCACGGCGCGGCTGTTCTCGCCGGCCTCGATCACGTGGTGTGAGTTGGAGCGGCGGCCTGCACCGTTGCCGGACAGGACCACGCGGACCGGCTCGTCCAGTTCTGCGTTGGCCGGGATCTGGATGTGCAGTGCGTCGTCCGTGTTGGCGGAAGCCACGACGGCGGCACGGTCAGCGGGGACCAGGGTGGCGCCGCGGGGGGCCTCGCCGGCGTGCAGCGTGCGCTGGACGACGGCGGCAGGCGCCTCGATGGCGACGTTCAGGACGCCGGCGTCGCTGGGTGCGTCGGAGAGGAGGTTGGCCAGTTCACGCACGGGGGTGAAGCGCCATTCCTCTTCCCGGCCGTTGGGCAGGGCGAAGTCGGCGACGTCGTGGCTGGTCAGGCGCTCCGCGCGCGAGGCCATGACCTGCACGCCGTGGCTGTGGTGGCGGTCAACCTTGGCGGGAACGAGCTGTTCGCCTTCCTCGGTGAAACCTTCGATCGACGGTGCGCCGATGCGCGCCTTTTCGGTTGTAGCTTCGGCAGTCATTAACCGACGGATCCTTCCATCTGGAGTTCGATGAGGCGGTTCAGCTCGAGGGCGTATTCCATGGGGAGCTCACGGGCGATCGGCTCAATGAAGCCGCGCACGATCATGGCCATGGCCTCGTCCTCGGGCATGCCGCGGGACATGAGGTAGAACAGCTGCTCCTCGCTGACGCGGGAGACGGTTGCCTCGTGTCCCAGCTGCACATCGTCCTCGCGGATGTCGATGTACGGGTAGGTGTCAGAGCGTGAAATGGTGTCCACGAGCAGGGCATCACAGCGCACGGTGTTGGCCGAGTGCTTGGCGCCTTCGCGGACCTGCACCAGGCCGCGGTAGGCTGCACGGCCGCCGCCGCGGGCCACCGACTTGGAGATGATGGAGCTCTTGGTGTTCGGCGCGATGTGGACCATCTTGGAGCCGGTGTCCTGGTGCTGGCCTTCACCGGCAAACGCGATGGAGAGGGTCTCGCCCTTGGCGTGCTCGCCCACCAGGTAGACAGCCGGGTACTTCATGGTGACCTTGGAGCCGATGTTGCCGTCGACCCATTCCATGGTGGCGCCCTCTTCGCAGACGGCGCGCTTGGTCACCAGGTTGTACACGTTGTTGGACCAGTTTTGGATGGTGGTGTACCGGACGCGGGCACCCTTCTTGACAATGATTTCCACCACGGCGGAGTGCAGCGAGTCCGAGGTGTAGATTGGCGCCGTGCAGCCTTCGATGTAGTGGACGTAGGAGTCCTCGTCGGCGATGATCAGGGTCCGCTCGAACTGGCCCATGTTCTCGGTGTTGATGCGGAAGTACGCCTGCAGCGGGATGTCCACGTGGACGCCCTTGGGGACGTAGACGAAGGACCCGCCCGACCATACGGCGGTGTTCAGTGACGCGAACTTGTTGTCACCCACCGGAATCACGGTGCCGAAGTACTCCTGGAAGATCTCCGGGTGTTCCTTCAGGCGGTGTCGGTGTCCAGGAAGATGACGCCCTGGGCCTCGAGGTCTTCGCGGATCTGGTGGTAGACAACCTCGGACTCGTACTGTGCGGCAACACCGGACACGAGGCGGCTGCGCTCCGCTTCCGGGATACCCAGCTTCTCGTACGTGTTCCGGATGTCCTCGGGCAGGTCTTCCCAGGTGGCTGCCTGCTTCTCCGTGGACCGGACGAAGTACTTGATGTTGTCGAAGTCGATGCCGGAGAGGTCCGCACCCCAGGTGGGCATGGGCTTGCGGTCGAAGTACTTCAGGCCCTTGAGGCGCAGGTCGAGCATCCAGTCCGGTTCGCTCTTCTTGGCCGAAATGTCCCGGACTACTTCTTCGTCAAGCCCACGGCGTGCGTTGGCGCCAACGTCGTTCTTGTCAGCCCAGCCGTACTCGTAGTTGCCGATACCGTGGAGCTCGGGATTCTTTTCCAGAATTTCCGAGATCACAGTGTTTTCGGCTACCGCTTTCTCTGATAGTTGGTCCGTCATCACGGCCTTTCTTGCTGATGGTTGATTTCTTCGTTCAGGCGGGCGGGGGCTGCCGGAGGCCTTGTGGGCTCCTGGACAGACGGCCTGCCTGTAGGAATGTGGGTGGTGCAGACGTGCCCCCCGCGGGAGAGCGTGGAGAGCCTGCGCACGTCGACGCCCACCAGCCGCGAAAACACTTCCGTTTCCACGTCGCAGAACACTGGGAACCGGGCGGCGAGCTGCTGGATCGGGCAGTGGCCCTGGCACAGCTGCACGCTGGACAGCGCAGCCGGGAGGGGCGCCTTGGCCTCGATGGTTGCGGTGGAGGAGACGAAGTTGTCACGGGTCAGGGCGTCCGAGAGGGCCTTGGCGCGGGCGCTGATGTCCGGACCGGCCTTTTCGATCTCCGGCGCGTACCGCCGTTCCATATCCGAGAAACGCTCGACGGCGAACGCCCGGACGGCGTCGGGTCCGGCAACCTTCTGCAGCTGCTGGAGGGCGAGGGCGGCGATATCCAGGTAGTCGTTGCCGAGGCTCGACTGGCCCTGGGAGCTGAGGACGTACCGCCTGGCGGGCCGGCCTGCGCCGGCGCCGGACTTGGCAACCCTCTTGACTTCAATGACGCCCTCGCGGGATAAATGGTCCAGGTGGCGTCGCACTGCCGCCGGGGTGAATCCGAGCAGGTCGCCGAGTTCGGCGGCGCTGACAGGTCCGTTTTCGAGGACCGCCGCAAGCACGCGGTCGCGGGTACGCTCATCCGCATCAGCCACCGGACCGGTAGCCATCCGGCTCCGGTCTGCGGGAGCCTGGGAGGCTCCGTGCCCGGCAAAAGGCACAGCAGTAGCATTGCTCATGGAATACACAACACAATCATGGCGTAATTTAGTCCCCCGCTCCAGTAAGGGCAGGCTGACCTCAGCCCGGGCCCCGGCAGGGCGGCAGCCAGTACTACTTCCCGTAGAATACTGGGGTGCGTTCCCCCCAATCCCCGGTTCTGTCCATCAGCGGGCTCGTTAAGGATGTTGGTCCGCTGCCCAGCCTGGACGGAAAAATGCTCCGGGTGGTCAGCGGCGTTTCACTGCTCGCCGAACGGGGACAAGTCACCGCACTGCTCGGCGCCAACGGGGCAGGAAAAACCACCACCCTTGAATGCGCCCAGGGCCTGCAGAAGCGCAGCGGCGGCAGCATCTCGCTGCTCGGGCACGATCCCGCCGCGGCAGGCGCGGCACTGCGGTCCCGCGTTGGCGTGATGCTCCAGGATGGCGGGCTCCCGCCGTCGGCACGCCCGATCCCCCTGCTTCGCCACATCGCCGGACTGTACGCCCGGCCCTGGCCCGTGGATGAGCTGGTGCAGCGCCTTGGCATCGACACGTTCAGCCGCACTACGGTCCGCAGGCTGTCCGGTGGGCAAAAGCAGCGACTGGCCCTCGCGGCCGCCCTCATCGGCAGGCCCGAAGTTCTCTTCCTCGACGAGCCCAGCGCGGGCCTGGACCCGCAGTCCAGGCAGCTGGTGTTCGACCTCATCTCTGAGCTCCGCGACGCGGGCATGGGAATCATCCTCACCACACACCTGATGGATGACGCCCAGCGCCTTGCCGACTACGTCTACATCATCGACGGCGGCCGGAACGTCGCCGAGGGAACCGTGCAGGAACTGCTGCAGCGCGCCCCGGGGGTGGAGGCAGGCACCGAGCACATCCGGACTCTGGTTTTTGAAGCACCTCCCGGGCTTGACCTTTCCGCTGTCCTGCCGGCCGGCATCGACGTGACGGAGGCCCGGGCCGGAAGCTACTGCGTCACGGGCGCATTGGCACCTCAGCATCTCGCCGCCCTCGCCGCGTGGTGGGAAGCGCATGACATCATGCCGGGTTCGATGAGCCTGCAGGCGCGTAGCCTTGAAGACGTCTTTCTGGATATTTCGGGAAAGGACATCCGATGACCCGGAACCCCGCCGAGGCAGTCCTGGACGGACCCGCCTGCCGGCAGGAGCCGGCCAGCCTGCTGCGGCGCGTCCTGCTGCAGGGCAAGTACGAGTCGCTGGCCATGCTCCGGAACGGGGAACAGCTGATCCTTGCCGTAGTGCTGCCGCTGCTGGCCCTCGTCGGCCTGACCGTGACGCCGTTTCTGGACGGCATGGGCGACAGCCGGATCAACGTGGCTGTTCCAGGCATCCTGGCCCTGTGCGCCATGTCCACGGCCTTCACCGGGCAGGGCATCGCCACCGGCTTCGACCGCCGCTATGGCGTCCTCCGCTTCCTGTCCACCACTCCCCTGGGCCGCGGTGGACTCATTGCCGGGAAGGCACTTTCCGTTCTGGCGGTACTGTGCCTGCAGGTTGCAGTGGTCAGTGCCGTGGCGCTGGCGCTTGGCTGGCAGCCGCCGGCCGCGGGCTGGCTTCCCGGGCTGGCGCTGCTGGCACTGGGCGCGGCCGCCTTCACTGCCCTGGGCCTGCTGGTGGCGGGAACCGTCCGGCCGGAGGCCACGCTTGCCATCACCAACCTGCTGTGGATCCTCCTCGGCGCGCTGGGCGGCATCGTCCTGCCGGCAGAAAAGCTCCCGGCAGGCGGCCAGTCGCTGGTCGGGTTCCTTCCGTCGGGCGCTCTGGGCGAATCCCTGCGCCAGGCATTCCTTGGCGGCGGGCTGAACGCCGGCGCCGCCCTCATACTGTTGCTATGGACGCTTGTCGCCGGAGCAGCAGCCATCCGTTGGTTCAAGTGGAATTGAGAGAATCGTGAGCACGGCTTCACGCCTACCCCAACTGGCCGGCCGCCTGGCATCGAGGCTGCCCCGCACCGTGGACGCCCGGGTGCGCCGCCTCGCCGTCGCCTCCCTGATCGGGCAGACACTGCTGGTGGTCACAGGCGGTGCCGTCCGGCTGACAGCTTCCGGCCTGGGATGCCCGACGTGGCCGCGCTGCACGGAAACGTCGCTGGTCAACACCCCGGAAATGGGCATCCACGGCTTCATCGAGTTCGGCAACCGCTCCTCACCTTTGCGCTGGCCGCCGTCGCCGCCCTCATGCTCGTGTATCTGTGGAACCTTCGCAAGGAACGCAGGGACCTCTTCCTCCTCGCCCTCGGCCTCCTGGCCAGCATCCCGGCCCAGGCAGTGATCGGCGGGATCACCGTCCTGACCAACCTCAACCCCTGGGTGGTGGGCCTGCACTTCCTGGTGTCGATGGCCCTGGTGGTGTTTGCCACCCTGCTGGTGAACCGGGCGTTTGGCAGGACCGGCAGGTTCATGGCCTACCGGCACCGCGCCCTGCCGGGCATCATGCGCCCGGTGACGTCCGCCGTCGCGCTTTTTTCCGCCCTCGCCGTGATGCTCGGCGTGGTGGTGACCGGCGCCGGTCCGCATGCCGGCGACGCCGACGCACCGCGGAACGGCCTTGACTGGGACCTGTTCTCCCATATCCACGCCGTTCCCGCCTACCTCATTACCGCGGGTACCGTTGTGGCCCTGGCGCTGGTGTTCATGCGCGGCATCACCGGTCCGTTCCGGACTGCCGTGCTGGGACTCCTGGGCGTGACGGTGCTGCAGGCCGTCATCGGCTTCACCCAGTACTACAACGGCATTCCGGTGCTGCTGGTGGCCGCCCACATGCTCGGGGCCGCATTGCTCATGGCCGCAGCCACGAACGCCTGGGACATCGCCCGGTCCAGCCCGGTGGAGTAGGACTTCAGGCCAAAGTCGGCGAAGCGCCCCGGTTCCGAGGAACCGGGGCGCTTCTCTTCATGGACCGGCTAATCCACCTGGGTCAACGCACCGGCCCGGCGTTTGCCAGCTCCGCTGCACGGGCAGCATCCAGGTACTCGATCCCGGCCGTGGTGACCAGCAGCACCCGCGCTGTCGCAATGTCGTAGAACAGGCCTGTTGCCTGCACGGCGCCCCGTGCAAGGGCGGGACCGATCACCGGGTGGGTTTCCAGCTTGGCAAGCTGCACCGCCACGTTGACCATCCCCAGCTGGTCCACCTCGCCGTAGCCGGCCTCGGCCGCAGCCACCGCCACCGGGTGGCCTGCCCGCAGCTCCTGGTAGCTTGGCCGCGCATGTTCCAGCCAGGCGTCAAACCCGGCTCCGAGGGACGTGGCCGCGTTGCCGCCGGCGTCTGCGATGACGGCCTTCATGGCCCCGCAGTTCGAATGCCCGCAGACCACGATTGATTCTACGCCCAGGCCTTTGACGGCGAAGGCCAGCGGAATCGATCGAGGCATCCTGGCCTTCGTGGCACACAACGTTGCCAATGTTCCGCAGCGTCAGCAGGTCGCCCGGGCCGCTGCTGGTGATCAGGTTGGGGTTCACGCGCGAATCAACGCAGGCGATGAACAGCGCGTCCGGGTTTTGGCCGTCCGCAAGGTCCTGCACCATGGGCCGGACCTTGTCCGCAAAGCGGCGGTGGTACTTGTTGATCCCCATCAGCAGCGAACGCCGCGGGTCCCGTCCGGCGTCCTGTGCCGGCCCGCCCGCCTGCCAGGAGTTCCTGGGCGGCAGCGGGAGTTCGCTGGCTTCCTGGCGCTTGGGGGCCTGGTCTGCCGCGTCGCGGAACAGGCTGTTGCCGTGTTCCTCCACCTGGACGGTGCCCCCGGCTGCCTCGTACTGGCGGCGCCAGGCGAGCACTGCCTCACGGAAGGCATGGTCCAGGTAGTCGGCGTTCAGTTCCACCACGACGTCCAAGCGCTCCGGAACCGAATGCAGCACCCGGTTCAGCCGCGGCAGGGCGAAGAAGCTGCACGACCCGTTGATGGTGATCCGCCACAGGACCGACGGCGGCACCGGCTGGTGCGCCTGGACGGACGCGCGCAGCACCCGCCACAGCACGCTGGCAGCGGCCAGCGCCAGCCCGATGAGGACGCCCTCCAGCAGGTTCAGGAAGACGACGCAGAGCAGCGTGACGGAGTAGATCAGGAAATCCCCGGTGCGGAGGCTGGTGCGGATATCCGCCACCTTGATCAGCCGGGCTCCGATCACCACGAGCAGTCCGGCGAGGACAGCCATGGGTATGAGCTGGATGAGGCCGGCGAAGAGGGCCGAGAAGGTCAGGACCCAGACACCGTGCAGGACCGCCGAGGTCCGTGTGGCGGCACCGGCTTCCACGTTGGTGGCGCTGCGGACGATGACGCCCGTGACGGGAAGTCCGCCCAGGGAACCGGAGACAATGTTGGCGGCTCCCTGGCCCATCAGTTCCCGGTTCAGGTTGGTACGCGGTCCTGTCTGCATCTTGTCGACGGCGACGGCGGACAGCAGCGATTCGATGCTGGCGATCAGGGCCATCGAGAGCACGGCAAACGCGACGGCACGCCAGTTGCCGTCCGGCAGCTGCGGCAGCGCAACGGCGTCGACAATCGAACCGGACAAGGAGATGCGCTCAACGGCGGGCGCAAACGCAACGGACAGGGCGGTTCCGGCGGCGACGGCGGCCAGCGGTCCCGGAATCCGCCGCACTGCCGGCGGCAGGTGCTTCCAGACCAGCAGGATGGCCACGACGGCGAGGCCCAGCAATGCGGCATGGAGTTCAAGGTTGGTGATGGCCGCCGGAAGGGCAGTCAGGTTCTCCAGGGCCGAACCGGCCGCCCGGGAGCCGAGCAGGACGTGGATCTGCTGGAGGATGATGGTGATGCCGATTCCGGCGAGCATCGCCTTCACCACCACCGGCGAGACGGCAAGGGCCGCCCTGCCGACGCGGCTGATGCCCAGCAGGAGCTGGAGGACTCCTGCCGCGGCCGTGATGGCGCAGGTTACCTGCCAGCCGAATTCCTGGACCAGCCCCGCCACGATGATCGTCAGTCCGGCGGCGGGCCCGCTCACCTGCAGGGGCGAGCCGCCCAGGCTGCCGGCCACGATGCCACCCACGGCGGCTGCAATGAGGCCGGCCATGATCGGGGCTCCGGACGCGGCAGCAATGCCGAGGCTAAGAGGCAGGGCCACGAGGAACACCACCAGCGACGCCGGTACGTCGGCGCGCAGGTGTGCCAGGAAAGCCGGTTTTTTGAATCTTCGGGACGCGCCTGGTCCGGGCGGACTGTGGCTCGGAACGGTTGATGGACCGGATGCCTGTGCCATGGATCTTCCTTTGCTCGCGGGCAGGATCGATCCCAGCGTAGGCAGAATGTCACGCTTGCTGACTCGGAAAGTGATCAACATGACAAATCTGTCAATAACCTGCGCAGCGCGAAGCGCAAGCGGTAACGGATTGCCTGGATGTCCCGGGACGCTCGCTCACTTTTGGTGGCCAAACCCGAAACGCCAGCTCACATGATGCTGCTTTAACCGAACGCCCGCTCACCTATTTGCCTATCCGGCATGACGAGTGAGCGGGCGTTGGCGTTGGGGCCGCCATAAGTGCGCGGGCGTTGAGGAGGGCGGGGCTGCTTAGCCGGCTGCCATGACCGCGGGGCCTACGAACGGATCCACGGCCAGGGCGATGAACAGCAGGGTGAGATAGCTGATGGAACCGTGGAAGACCTTCATGGCCCGCTTTCCGGAGATCTCTTCGCGCTGGGCCTGGCTGTACAGGGAGTGCGATTCGTACAGGAACCACGCGCCGGCCAGGGTGGCTGTTGCGGTGTAGACCCACCCGGCGCCGCCGGCCGGGACCAGGAGGAGCGAGCAGGCCACCATGGCCCATGCGTAGAGGACCACCTGCACGGAGACCACCTTGGCACCCGCGATGGCACCCAGCATGGGCACGTTGGCGTTGCGGTAGTCCTCGCCGTACTTCATGGACAGCGGCCAGTAGTGCGGCGGCGTCCAGAGGAAGATCACCATGAAGAGGATGATGGCGGGCCATTCCACGGTGTTGGTGACTGCCGCCCAGGCAATGAGCACGGGGAAGCAGCCTGCGGCCCCGCCCCAGACAATGTTCTGGGCGGTGCGGCGCTTGAGGATGATGGTGTAGATCACCACGTAGAAGAAGATGGCGCCCAGGCCCAGCCAGGCGGACAGCGGATTGGCACCGAACCAGAGGATGGCGATGGCCGCCGCTCCCAGGACCCACGAAAACACGAGTGCCTCGCGCGGCGTGACCTCGCCGGTCACGAGCGGACGGTTTTCGGTGCGGTGCATCAGTTTGTCGATGTCCCGGTCGATGTAGCAGTTGAACGCGCCGGCGCTGCCTGCCGCGAACGCGCCGCCCACCAGGGTGGCCAGGATCAGCCCGATGGAGGGGAAGCCGCGCTCCGCATAGATCATGGTGGGCAGCGTGCTGACCAGCAGCAGTTCGATAACCCGGGGTTTGGTGAGGGCGAGATACGCCTTGGCTTTACGGGCAAACCCGGCACCTGATGCCCGGGATGCGTTCAGCGGCGTATCTGTTGTGCTCACGGTGGCAGTCACCCGTTCTGTGTGGCAGTTGTGTCTGGCGGTGCAGCTACGGACGGCTGGAAAGGTCCGCTGCCCGGCATTGGCCTCCGAATATCATACCGTGCCGCCACCCTCCCACCTGCCCCCTGATATGCGCACTTGATCGCTCGGGTGCCAATTCGAGCAGATTAACTCAAGCTCACTTAAGGCTGATTCATAAAAGGGGAAATTGCGTCCAAATCCTGAGATTTGCGCCGCCCGGAGTATGGAATAGAGCTAAGCTGTCACCAGATCAGCACGCAGCAGGAAAGCGGTGGAAAACGCATTCCCATAGCTGGCCAGTGGCTGAGTGAGAGATCAACGTTTCGATGGTGAACGGCTGGTACACACCGCAGCGGGCGCCACACAGCGTGCCTTTATTCGGACCCGGTGTGCCGCCTGCCATCAGCACAGAGAGGGGCCCGGTTTTCGTGCCACATTTGGAAGAGCAAGAACTGACTTGGACCGACCTGGACCAGCGCGCGGTGGACACTGTCCGCGTGCTGGCCGCCGATGCCGTGGAGAAGGTTGGCAACGGCCACCCTGGCACTGCGATGAGCCTGGCTCCGGCCGCTTACCTGCTGTTCCAGAAGCTGATGCGCCACGATCCCCGGGATCCTGACTGGATCGGCCGTGACCGGTTCGTCCTCTCCCCCGGCCACACGTCGCTGACGCTGTACATCCAGCTGTTCCTGAACGGGTACGGCCTGGAGCTCGATGACCTGAAGGCACTGCGGACCTGGGGCTCGCTGACCCCGGGCCACCCTGAGTACAAGCACACCGCCGGCGTGGAAATCACCACCGGCCCGCTGGGCCAGGGCCTGGCCTCCTCGGTGGGCTTCGCCTACTCACAGCGCCGCCAGCGCGGCCTGTTCGACGCCGACGCCGCCCCGGGCACCAGCCCGTTCGACCACACCATCTGGGTCATCGCGTCCGACGGCGACCTCCAGGAAGGCGTCACGGCCGAGGCTTCCTCGCTGGCCGGCCACCAGGAGCTCGGCAACCTCGTTGTCATCTACGACGAGAACCACATCTCCATCGAGGACGACACCGACATCGCCTTTACCGAGGACGTCCTGAAACGCTACGAGGCCTACGGCTGGCACGTCCAGCGCGTCGACTGGACCAAGACCGGCGAGTACAAGGAAGACGTCCAGGAGCTCTACTCCGCACTGCTTGCTGCGAAGGCCGAGACCTCCAAGCCGTCCATCGTCTCGCTGCGCACCATCATCGGCTACCCCGCGCCGAAGAAGCAGAACACCGGCAAGATCCACGGTTCCGCCCTGGGTGCCGAGGAAGTCGCAGCACTCAAGTCGGTGCTGGGCTTCGACCCCGCCAAGTCCTTCGAGGTTGACCAGGAAGTCCTGGCCCACGCCCGTTCCGTGGTGGACCGCGGCGCCGCTGCCCGCAAGGAATGGGAAGAGTCCTTCAACGCCTGGCAGGCCGCCAACACCGAGGCCGCCGCGCTGCTGCAGCGCATCGAGGCCAAGGAACTTCCGGCCGGAGTGGACGAGGCCCTGCCGGTCTTCCCTGCCGGCAAGGACGTCTCCACCCGCGCCGCGTCCGGCAAGGTCCTGAACGCCCTCGGCCCGGTCCTGCCCGAACTCTGGGGCGGCTCCGCCGACCTCGCCGAGTCCAACAACACCACCATTGAAGGGTCGCCGTCGTTCGTCCCGGCGTCCAAGCAGACGGACGCCTGGTCCGGCAACCCGTACGGCCGGGTCCTGCACTTCGGCATCCGCGAGCACGCCGCCGCGTCGATCGTGAACGGCATCAGCCTGCACGGCCGCACCCGCGCCTTCTCCGGCACCTTCCTGATCTTCAGCGACTACCAGCGGCCGGCCATCCGCCTGGGTGCCCTGATGGGTGTCCCGTCCCTGTACGTGTGGACGCACGACTCCATCGGCTTGGGCGAGGACGGCCCCACCCACCAGCCAGTGGAACAGCTCGCCTCCCTGCGCGCCATCGTGGGCCTGGACGTGGTCCGCCCCGGTGACGCCAACGAAGTGGCAGCGGCGTGGAAGACCATGCTGGAAAACCACGACAACCCTGCCGGCATCGTCCTGACCCGCCAGAACATCCCCACCTGGGAACGCGGCGAGGGCGCAGCTGACGGTGACACCTTCGGCTCCACCGCCGGTGTTGCCAAGGGCGGCTACGTCCTGGCCGAAGCGTCCAAGGACGGCGCCACCGTCCCGGCCGACGTGATCCTGATCGCCACCGGCTCCGAGGTGCAGCTTGCCGTCAAGGCCCGCGAGACCCTGCAGGCCGAAGGCATCGCCGCCCGCGTCGTGTCCATGCCCTGCGTTGAATGGTTCAACAAGCAGGACGCCGCCTACCGCGAATCCGTCCTGCCCGCCGCCGTCAAGGCCCGCGTGTCCGTTGAAGCAGGACTTGCCCTTGGCTGGAAGGAATTCGTCGGCGACGCCGGCCGCTCCATCAGCCTCGAACACTACGGCGCTTCCGCCGACTACAAGCGCCTCTTCCAGGAGTTCGGCATCACCGCGGAGGCAGTCGCCGCCGCTGCCAAGGACTCCCTCGCCGGCCTCCAGGCCTAAACCCAGAACACTTGAGGAGATAAACCATCATGACTACTCCCACCCAGCAGCTCTCCGACGCCGGAGTTTCCATCTGGCTTGACGACCTGTCCCGCGGACGCCTGGAAACGGGCACCCTGGCCAAGCTCATCGAAGAGAAGAACGTGGTTGGCGTGACCACCAACCCGTCCATCTTCCACGCCGCCATCACCTCCGGCACCGACTACGACGCGACCATCGCCGAGCAGGCCGCCGCCGGCGCCAGCATCGAAGACACCATCTTCGAAATCACCACCACCGACGTCGCCGACGCCTGCGACCTCTTCGCCCCCGTGGCAGCAGCCACCAACGGCGTGGACGGCCGCGTCTCCATCGAGGTGGACCCCCGCCTGGCCTGGGACACCGCGGGCACCATCGCCGAGGCCAAGCACCTGTTCAAGAAGGTCAACAAGGACAACGTCCTGATCAAGATCCCCGCCACCCTGGAAGGCCTCGAGGCGATCACCGCCACCCTGGCCGAGGGCATCAGCGTCAACGTGACCCTGATCTTCTCCCTGGAGCGCTACCGCGCCGTCATCAACGCCTTCCAGTCAGGCCTGGAACAGGCCAAGGAAAACGGCCACGACCTCTCCAGGATCCACTCCGTGGCCTCCTTCTTCGTCTCCCGCGTGGACACCGAGATCGACAAGCGCCTGACCGCCATCGGCACCGAGGAAGCCCTCGCCCTCAAGGGCAAGGCCGGGGTCGCCAACGCCCGCCTCGCCTACCAGGTCTACGAAGAGCTCTTCGCCACCGAACGCTGGGCCCTGCTGGCAGAGTCCGGCGCCCGCCCGCAGCGGCCGCTGTGGGCCTCCACCGGCGTGAAGGACCCGGCCTACCCGGACACCCTCTACGTCACAGAACTCGTCGCCCCCGGCGTGGTCAACACCATGCCCGAGAAGACCCTGGACGCCACATTCGACCACGGCGTGGTCACCGGGAACACCATCAGCGGCACCTACGCCGAAGCCAACGCCACCCTCGATGCCCTGGAGAACCTCGGCGTGTCCTACAACGACGTCGTCGCAATCCTGGAATCCGAAGGCCTGGACAAGTTCGTGGCCAGCTGGAAGGAACTCCTGGCCGACGTCGAAGGTGCCCTCGCCTCAGCACGGAAGGCTTCCTAGTCCCATATGAGCACTCTCAGCTACGACGCCACCGGCGCAGCACAGCAGGCACTCGAGCAGCACATTCCCGCCCTGGTGGCGGACCGGATTGCCACCCGGATCTTCGCCAAGGACCACACCTTGTGGGGTGCGGACGCCGAGTCCGAGTCAGCGATCCGGCTTGGCTGGGTGGAGGCGGCCACCGTCTCCCAGCCCCTCGTGAAGGACATCCTGGAACTCCGTGACGCCCTTCGGTCCGAGGGTGTAACCCGCATCGTACTCTGCGGTATGGGCGGATCCTCGCTGGCACCCGAGGTCATTGCCGGTACCGCCGGCGTCGAGCTGACAGTGCTGGACAGCACGGACCCGGACCAGGTCCGTGCTGCCCTGGCAGACCGGCTGGCCGAGACCGCGATTGTGGTCTCGTCCAAGTCGGGCTCCACCGTGGAAACGGATTCCCAGCGCCGCGTGTTCGAGAAGGCGTTCAACGACGCCGGCGTCGACGCCGCGAGCCGGATCATCATCGTCACCGATCCGGGTTCCCCGCTGGACAAGGCTTCCCGTGAGGCTGGCTACCGCGCCGTGTTCAACGCCGACCCCAACGTGGGCGGCCGTTTCTCGGCGCTGACCGCCTTCGGCCTGGTGCCTTCGGGCCTGGCCGGCGTGGACATCCAGGCCTTCCTTGATGAAGCCGAGGAGGCTGCGGAAATCCTCAACGAGGATGCACCGGAGAACATCGGACTGGCGCTCGGCGCCGCGCTGGGCGGCACCACCCCGCTGCGCAACAAGATCGTGATTGCCGAGGACGGATCCGGCATCGTCGGATTCGCCGACTGGGCCGAGCAGCTCATCGCGGAATCCACGGGCAAGCTGGGCACGGGTGTCCTGCCGGTTGTTGCAGGCCCCGCCTCCCCCGAGGTCAGCCACGGCGCGCCGGACGTCCTGGTGGTGCGCCTGGTGAACGCGGACGCCGACGTCGAACTCGGCGAAAACCAGGTGGCCATCGCAGGCGGCCTGGCCACGCAGATGATGGTGTGGGAGTTCGCCACGGCCGTCGCTGGCCGTCTTCTCGGCATCAACCCGTTCGACCAGCCGGACGTTGAGGCAGCCAAGGTCGCTGCCCGCGGCCTGCTGGACGCACAGCCCGAACCCACGCCCGCGGCGTTTGTCGACGGCGCCATCGAGGTCCGCGGCGGCGACTGGCTCGGTGACGCAGCCACCGCCGAAGGTGCCGTGAAGGCTTTGCTGGGCACGCTGTCCCCGGACAGCTACCTCAGCGTCCAGGCCTACTTCGACCGCCTGGCCTTCGCGGAACTGGAAGGCATCCGCGACGAGCTCGCGGCAGCCACCGGCCGGCCCGTGACCTTCGGCTGGGGACCGCGCTTCCTGCACTCCACCGGACAGTTCCACAAGGGCGGTCCCGCCATCGGTGTGTTCCTCCAGGTGACGGCGTCCCCGGCTGAAGACCTGTCCATCCCGGACCGGCCCTTCACGTTCGGCGAGCTGATCTCCGCGCAGGCTGCGGGCGATGCGCAGGTCCTGGAAGGACACGGCCGCCCCGTCCTCCGCCTGCACCTGACCAACCGTGCCGCCGGCGTGGCGCAGCTGCAAGACATCATCGCAGCGCTCTCCGCCCGCGCATCCGCAACCGAAAGCTAAAGGCGCACAAGCACTATGCCAGAAACTGAATACGGCAGGAAGGCCGCGGGCCGGGGGCGGAATCCGCTCCGCGATCCGCGGGACCGCCGTTTGAACCGGATTGCCGGTCCGTCGTCGCTTGTTTTGTTTGGGGTGACGGGTGACCTTGCCCGGAAGAAGCTGATGCCGGCGGTGTATGACCTTGCCAACCGCGGGTTGCTGCCGCCGAGCTTCGCGCTGGTGGGCTTCGGGCGCCGTGAATGGAGCGATGAGGATTTCGCCGCCCAGGTGAAGTCCTCGGTGCAGTCGTACGCACGCACGCCGTTCGACGAGGCGGTGTGGAACCAGCTTGCCGAGGGCATCCGGTTCGTGCAGGGCGAGTTCGACGACGACGCCGCGTTCCAGCGGCTCGGTGACACGGTCAAGGAACTCGATGATGTCCGCGGCACCCGCGGGAACCACGCGTTCTACCTCTCGATCCCGCCGAAGGCGTTCGAGCAGGTCTGCCGGCAACTGTCCAAGCACGGGCTGGCGCAGGCCGACGGGGACAAGTGGCGCCGCGTGGTGATCGAGAAGCCGTTCGGGCATGACCTGGAATCGGCCCGGAAGCTCAACGACATCGTGGAGTCCGTGTTCCCCGCGGATGCTGTGTTCCGGATCGACCACTACCTGGGCAAGGAAACGGTCCAGAACATCCTGGCGCTGCGGTTCGCGAACCAGCTGTTCGAGCCGTTGTGGAACGCGAACTACGTGGACCATGTCCAGATCACGATGGCCGAGGATATCGGCACCGGGGGCCGGGCGGGGTATTACGACGGCGTGGGTGCTGCCCGCGACGTCATCCAGAACCACCTGCTGCAGCTGTTGGCGCTGACTGCGATGGAGGAGCCCATCTCCTTCAACGCCGATGACCTGCGCGCGGAGAAGGAAAAGGTCCTCGCCGCGGTCAAGCTTCCGGAGGACTTGTCAACGCACTCGGCGCGGGGGCAGTTTACCGGCGGCTGGCAGGGCGGGGAGCAGGTCCAGGGCTACCTGGAGGAAGAAGGCATCCCCGCGGACTCGACCACGGAAACCTACGCGGCGATCCGGGTGGACATCCACACCAGGCGCTGGGCCGGGGTGCCGTTCTACCTGCGCGCCGGGAAGCGCCTGGGGCGGCGGGTGACGGAGATCGCGGTGGTGTTCAAGCGCGCCCCCAACCTGCTGTTCCGTGACCACACGGACGATGACTTCGGTCAGAACGCCGTCGTGATCCGGGTCCAGCCCGACGAAGGTGCCACGATCCGGTTCGGGTCCAAGGTCCCCGGCACCCAGATGGAAGTCCGGGACGTGACCATGGACTTCGGGTACGGGCACTCCTTCACCGAGTCCTCCCCCGAAGCCTACGAAAGGCTCATCCTGGATGTGCTGCTCGGCGAGCCGCCGCTGTTCCCGCGGCACGAGGAAGTGGAGCTGTCCTGGAAGATCCTCGACCCGTTCGAGGACTACTGGGCCTCACTCAAAGAGCAGCCCGAGCCCTACGCCCCCGGCAGCTGGGGCCCCGCGTCCGCGGATGAGTTGCTGGCCCGTGACGGACGAACCTGGAGAAGGCCATGATCGTTGACCTGCCCGATACCACCACCTCGAACGTCTCCAAGAAGATCATGGCCCTGCGCGAGCAGGGTGGCGTGATCGCCCTGGGCCGGGTCCTGACCCTCGTCGTGGTCACGAAGTCCGGACTCGAAGAGGAAGCGATCGAGGCCGCGAACGACGCCAGCCGGGAACACCCCTGCCGGATCATCGTTCTCGCCGACGCCGGAAAGGAGCACGCGGACCGGCTGGACGCGCAAATCCGGGTGGGCGGGGACGCCGGCGCCTCGGAGGTGATCGTGCTGCGCGGCTACGGCCAGCTCGCCCACGAGTCCGAGTCCCTGGTGGCCGCGCTGCTGCTCCCTGACGCCCCGATCGTGGCGTGGTGGCCGCACGGTGCGCCGGAGAACGCGTGCGAAACCTCCATCGGCCGGATCGCGCACCGCCGGATCACCGACTCGGCGAACGAGCCCGACCCCCAGGCCGCGCTGGAGAACATCCGTTCCACCTACAAGGCAGGCGACACCGACCTCGCCTGGACCCGCCTGACCAACTGGCGGATCCAGCTCGCCGCGGCGCTGGACGAGGTGGACACCTCCCCGGTGACCGCGGTCGCCGTCGAGGGTGCCTCGGATTCACCCAGCACCATCCTGCTGGCCGCCTGGCTCACCCTCACCCTGGATGCCCCGGTCACCATCGTGGCCGACCCCGCGGGAACCGGGATCCGCCGGGTGCGCCTCAGCCGCCCCGGCGGCGATGTGCAGCTGTTCCGCCCCGGGCTTTCGGTCGCCGAGCTCACCCAGCCAGGCCAGCCCGCCCAACGGATCTCCCTGCCACGCCGCAGCCTCCGCGACTGCCTCGCCGAAGAACTCCGCCGGCTCGACCCCGACGAAGTGTTTGGCGAAGTGATTACTATTGGACTGCCACGTACCAATCTAAGGAGCGTCCGTCCCAGTGAGCGTTGAGCCCAGAGTAAGCGTCCATCCTGATTCATCCGTCCTGATGGCGGCCATTGCGGCCCGGCTCATCACCAAGCTCGTGGATGTGCAGGACAAACACGGTGAGGCCACCGTGGTGCTCACCGGAGGCACGGTGGGCATCGGCACGCTGAAGGCTGTAGCTGACTCTCCGGCGGCGCCCGCCGTCGACTGGTCCAGGGTGAACTTCTGGTGGGGCGACGAACGTTTCGTCGGTTCAGCGGATCCCGACCGGAACACGAAGCAGGCGTTTGACGCCCTGCTCTCGCGTATCCCGGTCGACCCGCAGCGCGTCCACCAGCCCGGTTCCTCCGACGACTTCGAGACACCCGAGGAGGCCGCAGAGGACTACGCACGGCGGCTGCGGGAGGCTGCGGCAGCCGAACATGCGGCTGACATGTCCGATGACCGGCCCGAACACCCGGCGGCGCTGCCCCGGCTCGACGTGGTGCTGCTCGGCGTGGGGCCTGACGCCCATGTAGCTTCGCTCTTCCCCGAGCAGGCAGGGATCCGGGAAAAGCAACGGACGGTTGTCGGAGTCCGCAACTCCCCCAAACCGCCGCCCCTGCGCGTGTCACTGACACTGCCGGCCATTAACACGGCAGCGGAGGTGTGGATGGTGGTCGCAGGCGAGGACAAGGCGGGTGCGGTCGGCCTGGCCCTCGCCGGGGCCAACCCCGTGCAGGTTCCCGCCGCAGGGCCGCGGGGAAGGTCCCGGACCCTCTGGCTTATCGACGAGAACGCCGCGTCACGTGTCCCGCAGCAGCTCGTCCGAAAGGATGCCGCGGGCGCGTAGCTTTTCCAGCGCTCCCGCCAGGACGTCTTCGGCGTCCTGGCCGGAGCGTCTTTCTTTAACGTACTCAAGATGGCTCTTGTAGCCATCGTCCAGCGCATCGGCCGCTGCCTCCGCATGGCCGTCCCGGGTGGCGGGCGCCCCGCACCTCCGGCAGTCCCACACCACCGGGATCTGGTCTTCCGGCAGCTTAAGGAAGACGGGCTGCGTTTCGTGGCCCTTGGCGCACCAGTAGGACACTTTGATCCGCGGCAGGGGGGCGCCGTGGTCCTCGCCGGACTGGAGGCTGGAACCGGATCCTGCGGTGACGCCTGCACGGGTACCGCGGAAGCCTGATGCTGGATGGACCACCGGAACTCCTGCCTCGAAATGCCTGGCTTAAACAAAACTGTGGCTGTCGGGAACCGACAGCCACAGTTTAGTAGGCAGATCCGCCGGACGGGAGTGCCCGCCGGTGCGCCTCAGCCGAAGAGAATCAGGAGTCGCCGCCGCTGAACCGCATGATCAGGCCTAGGGCGATGATGACGATGCCCCAGGTGACGCCCAGGATCACGGTGAACCTGTTCAGGTTCCGCTCGGCCACGCCGGAGGAGCTCAGGCCCGAACTCATTCCGCCGCCGAACATGTCCGACAGACCGCCGCCCCGTCCCTTGTGGAGAAGGATGAGCAGCGTCAGCAGGAGGCTGGTGATGCCCAGGAGGATCTGCAGGATGACATGAAGAACGTCCACGACGGCCTTTCAGGAAGTTGGGATTGCGGGAGCGTGCGCTGCGGGACGGACTAGTCCGCCACCAGGTGACTCTCGAACCTGACAATATTAGCAAACTCGGCAGGATCGAGGCTTGCGCCACCCACCAGCAGGCCGTCGACGTCGCGCTCCTTCAGGATGGCGGCGGCGTTGTTGGCCTTGACCGATCCGCCGTAGAGCAGGCGGGTCTTGGCAGCGACATCGGCATCGAACAGCGAGGCCAGCTCGGCGCGGATGGCGGCGCACATCTCCTGTGCGTCCTCCGGTCCGGCAACTTCACCGGTGCCAATGGCCCAGACGGCTCGTAGGCAACGACGAGCTCTGCTGCCTGCTCGCTGGTCAGGCCCGCGACGCCGGCGCGCAGCTGCTCCAGCGTGTGGTTCACGTGCGTGCCGGCCTGGCGGACCTCCAGGCCCTCCCCGACGCACAGGACGGGCGTGACGCCATGCTTGAAGGCGGCTTTGACCTTGGCGTTGAGGACGTCGTCGGATTCGTTGTGGATGGTACGCCGTTCGCTGTGGCCCACCAGCACGTACTTGCACCCGAGCTTGTTGAGGAACTGGCCGGAGATGTCCCCGGTGTAGGCGCCGGAATCGAACTGCGACAGGTCCTGGCCCCCGTAGGCGATGTCCAGGTCGTCGCCCTGGACCAGCGTCTGAACACCGCGGAGGTCGGTGAACGGCGGGAAGACAGCTACCTCGACGCGGCTGTAGTCGTGCTTGGCATCTGAAAGGTCCAGGCCAGCTTCTGCAGGAGGGTAATGCCCTGCACGTGGTCCATGTTCATTTTCCAGTTGCCCGCGATGAAGGGCTTGCGGTCGAAAGCGCCGTTCGTAGACGAAGTCACGTAATCTCCAAAAAGTCTTGATAAGTGATCGGCCGGCAGGCTGCCGCGCGGGCAACCTGCCGGCCTGAGGACTGGAAGGTGGGTACTGCCTAGCGGTCCAGGACGCTGAGGCCGGGAAGTTCCTTGCCTTCGAGGTACTCCAGCTGGCGCCGCCGCCGGTTGAGATGTGGCCGAACTGGTCATCTGCGAACCCGAGGGTGCGGACGGCAGCCGCGGAGTCGCCGCCGCCCACCACCGTGAACGCTTCGGTTTCGGTGAGGGCCTGGGCAATGGCGCGGGTTCCGGCGGAGAACGCTTCGAATTCGAAGACCCCCATCGGGCCGTTCCAGAAGACCGTCTTGGCTCCCTTGATCCGGCTGGCGAAGGCAGCGGCCGAGTCCGGGCCGATGTCCAGGCCAATGCCCTGGGCGCCGAAGCTGCTGTCCTCGATGGCGTCCGCGGCGACGGTCTCATGCGCAGCGTCAGCCGCGAACTTCTCCGCCACCACGACGTCGGTGGGCACCACGAATTCAGTTCCGGCGTCCGAGGCGCGCTTCAGGTAGTCCTGGACCACGGGAATCTGGTCCTCCTCGAGCAGGCTGGAAGCCACCTTGTGACCCGCCGCTGCGAGGAACGTGAACAGCATGCCGCCGCCCACCAGGATAGTGTCAGCCTTGCCGATCAGGTTGTCGATGACCGCAAGCTTGTCCGAGACCTTGGATCCGCCGAGCACCACAACGTAGGGACGCTGGGTGTCGGCCGTGAGCTTGCGCAGGACCTCCACCTCGGTGTGCACCAGGTCGCCCAGGTAGGACGGAAGCCGGGTGGCGACGTCGTAGACGCTGGCGTGCTTGCGGTGCACGGCGCCGAATGCGTCATCCACGTAGGCGCCGTTGTCACCGGTCAGGGCCACCAGCTCGTCAGCGAAGGCGCCGCGCTCGGCGTCGTCCTTGCTGGTTTCGCGGGCGTCGAACCGGACGTTCTCCAGGACCAGGGCTTCGCCGTCCTGCAGCGACGCCGCGGCTTCCTTGGCGGAACTGCCGACGGTGTCCCCTGCCAGGGTGACCTTGAAGCCGGCAAGTTCGGCCAGGCGGTCCACTGCGGGGCGGAGGGAGTACTTATCCTCGGGGGCGCTTGGGGCGGCCAAGGTGGGCTGTTACCAGCACGCGGGCACCGGCGTCCGTGAGCTTTGACAGCACTGGAAGTGAGGCCTTGATGCGGCCGTCGTCAGTGACTGTAGAGCCGTCGAGCGGCACATTCAGGTCACTACGAACCAGAATGTACCGCCCGCGGACACCTTCAGCGAGAAGTTCGTTGAGGGTGTGTGATGTCATGTGTCTAACCCTAGCCCAGCTTGGACGCGACAAGCTCCGTAAGGTCGACGAGGCGGTTCGAGTAGCCCCATTCGTTGTCATACCAGGAAACAACCTTGACCTGGTTGCCGATGACCTTGGTCAGTCCGGCGTCGAAGATGGACGATGCGGGGTCTCCGACGATGTCGGAGGACACGATGGGCTCCTCCGTGTAGGTCAGGAAGCCCTGCAGTTCCTCGGACTCCGCAGCGCGCTTGAGGGCGGCGTTGACTTCCTCCACGGTGGTCTCGCGGGAGACGGTGACGGTGAGGTCGGTGGCGGAACCGGTGGGCACGGGAACGCGGATGGCGTAGCCGTCCAGCTTGCCCTTCAGCTCCGGGAGGACCAGGCCGATGGCCTTGGCGGCACCGGTGGATGTGGGCACCATGTTGATGGCGGCGGCGCGGGCGCGGCGCAGGTCCTTGTGCGGGCCGTCCTGCAGGTTCTGGTCGGCGGTGTAGGCGTGGACCGTGGTCATGAGGCCACGCTCGATGCCGAATTCATCGTTGACCACCTTGGCCAGCGGGCCCAGGCAGTTGGTGGTGCAGGATGCGTTGGAAATGATGTTGTGGGTGGCGTTGTCGTACAGGTTGTGGTTGACACCCATGACGATGGTGATGTCCTCGTCCGAAGCCGGAGCGGAGATCAGGACCTTCTTGGCGCCGGCGTCGATGTGCTTCTGCGCGTCGGCGGCCTTGGTGAAGAATCCGGTGGACTCGATGACGATGTCCACGCCCAGCTCGCCCCAGGGAAGCTTGGCGGGATCGCGCTCTGCGAGGACCTTGACGACGTTGCCGTTGACGACGATGTTGCCGTCCTTGACCTCGATGGTTTCCTTCAGGCGGCCGCCCACGGAATCGTACTTGAACAGGTGCGCCAGGGCCTCGGGGCTGGTGAGGTCGTTGACGGCTACGATCTCGAGGTCCGCGCCCTGTGCAAGTGCTGCGCGGAAGTAGTTGCGGCCGATGCGGCCAAAGCCGTTAATACCAATACGGGTCGTCACTTTTTCAGTCTCCTTGGTGCTTTTAGAAGCACTACTAGTTGAGCGGGCGTTCAAGCCAACTAACAGATCCCGCACGCCATTGGGCAGAGATGATTTACATACGGAGGGCGACCAGCCTCATTGCTGAAGCTAACCGCCTTCCGTGACCTATCTTACGTTTAACTGGGTCCGCCCCCGCAAGTGCGGGGGCGGACGGTCCACATCGCGGCCCATTTAAGTCCGAATGTGAAGTTTGTAACAAGCGCGTGTAGCGCAGGTCACTACGGGAGGGTGATGAGTCCCGTGGCGTTCGTGCGTGCTGCTTCGAAGCGCTTGGCGACGTCGGCCCAGTTCACGATGTTCCAGAACGCCTTGACGTAGTCGGCCTTGACGTTGACGTAGTCCAGGTAGAAGGCGTGCTCCCACATGTCGAGCATCAGCAGCGGGGTGGTGCCCAGTGCCGTGTTGCCCTGCTGGTCGTAGAGCTGCTCGATGACCAGGTTGCCACCGATGGGCTCGTAGGCCAGGAAGCCCCAGCCCGAACCCTGCAGGCCGAGTGCGGCTGCGGAGAACTGGGCGCGGAAGGCGTCGAAGGAGCCGAAGGCGTCGTCGATGGCGGCAGCCAGCTCACCCTCGGGCTTGTCGCCGCCGTCCGGGGACAGGTTGTTCCAGAAGACGGAGTGGTTGATGTGCCCGCCGGTGTGGAACGCGAGGTCCTTGGAGAGCCTGTTGATGTTGGCGAAGTCGCCCTTCTCGCGGGCTTCGGCCAGCTGGGCCAGGGCGTTGTTGGCGCCAGCAACGTAGGCGGCGTGGTGCTTGCTGTGGTGCAGCTCCATGATCCGCGCGGAGATGTGCGGTTCAAGGGCGGCGTAGTCGTAGCTGAGTTCCGGCAATACGTACTCGGTCACAAAATCCTCCAATATCGTGGACGCTCGGTCCGGTTGGTAACTCTCGGATTGTGCATCCGGGCGGCTGGCGCCCGGAATCTTTTTGATTCTATGGGTCGGTCACTCGTCCAGCATTTCGGGCGTCACATTGGCGTCCGTACCGGGAATGCCGAGGTCAGCGGCGCGCTTGTCCGCCATGGCCAGGAGGCGGCGGATGCGTCCGGCGATCGCGTCCTTGGTCATGACCGGGTCGGCCAGGCGGCCCAGTTCATCCAGGCTGGCCTGTTTGTGGGCCACGCGCAGCTCACCGGCGTACTTCAGGTGCTCGGGGACGTCGTCGCCCAGGATCTCGAGGGCACGCTCCACACGGGCACCGGCGGCCACCGCAGCCTGGGCCGAGCGGCGCAGGTTGGCGTCGTCGAAGTTGGCAAGGCGGTTGGCGGTGGCGCGGACTTCCTTGCGCATGCGCCGCTCCTCCCAGACCATCAGCGCATCGTGGGCACCCATCCGGGTGAGGAGCGCGGCGATGGTATCGCCGTCGCGGATGACCACGCGGTCCACGCCGCGGACTTCCCGCGCCTTGGCCTGGATGTCCAGCCGGCGCGCAGCCCCCACCAGTGCCAGGGCGGATTCCGGGCCGGGGCAGGTGACCTCCAGCGAGGAGGACCGGCCGGGCTCGGTGAGCGAGCCGTGGGCAAGGAACGCGCCCCGCCACACCGCTTCGGCATCCGCGGCGGACCCGTTGACGACGGCGGAGGGCAGCCCGCGCACAGGCCGGCCGCGGCCGTCCAGGAGGCCGGTCTGCCGGGCCAGCGCTTCGCCGTCGCGCACCACGCGGACCACGTAGCGGCTGGCGCGGCGCAGTCCCCCGGCGGATACGACGATGATTTCGCTCTGGTGCCCGTAGACCTCGGCGATAGCGGCGCGCAGGCGCCGGGCCGTGGATGCCAGGTCCACTTCGGCTTCGATGACGATCCGGCCGGAGATGATGTGCAGCCCGCCGGCAAAGCGGAGCATTGCTGAGACTTCGGCCTTGCGCACCGATGACTTTTTGATGTCCAGACGGGACAGTTCTTCCTTGACCGATGCTGTCAGTGCCATGGCACCTTCCTAACTGTTCCCAAAAATGTCCTGGTACGCCGTCGCCAGACGCAGGGGATCGTGGACGGGCCGGCGTCCCGACGCCCCTACTTTACCCAAGACAACCTCGGCCCCGATCATCGCGGCGGCCTGCTCGAATTCCTGCCGGTCCGGCACCGACGCGGGATCGGCCAGGACAACGTCCACTGTGAACTCCGGGGCGTAGCGCCGCAGCACGTCGAGATGGTCTGCGGCCGTCATGCCCGACGTCTCCTTGGTGTCCGTGGCGAGGTTCATGGTGAGGCAGCGTTTGGCCGGGGTGCTGCAGAGCGCCTGGCGCATTTCCGGCAGCAGCAGGTGCGGCAGCACTGAGGTGTACCAGGAGCCCGGGCCCAGGATGACCCAGTCGGCCAGTTCGATCGCCGTGAGCGCTTCGGTGCAGGCAGGGGCAGCCTCAGGCAGGAGCCGGACGTGTTCCAGCGAGCCCGCCACGGCGCAGCGCGCCTGCCCGCGGATGGTCTGCAGGGCGGAGGCGCCGTCCGGCGCGGTGACCCGGACGTCCCCTTCGATGGTCAGTGGCTCGGTGGACATGGGAAGGACCTGGCCGCGTGCGCCCAGCAGCGCACCGGCCCACTTCAGCCCGGCCACCGTGTCCCCCAGCAGTTCCCACAGGGTGACGATCAGCAGGTTCCCCATGGCGTGCTCGTCCAGCGAACCGCCCGGGCCCTTGCCGGGGCGGAAGCGGTGCTGCATCACGTCGCGCCAGGTCCGGCCCCAGTCCGTGTCGTCGCAGAGCGCGGACAGGGCCATCCGCAGGTCCCCGGGCGGGAGGACGCCGTACTCTTCGCGCAGGCGCCCGGATGATCCGCCGTCGTCCGCCACCGTCACGACGGCGGTCAGTTCGGACGTGAGGAGGCGCAGCGCCGAAAGGGAGGCGGAGAGGCCGTGGCCGCCGCCGAGCGCGACAACGTTGGGACCTTTGTCGTGCTGGCTGGCTCCGGTTCCGGACGCAGGCGGAACCAGCGGCAGCGCGCCGGTGAACAGCGCCATTATTCGCGGCCCAGATCCCGGTGCGTGGTGGTCACGGTGACCCGGGGGTATTGGGCGAGTTTCTTGGACAGTTCGACGGCGACCGCAACCGAGCGGTGTTTCCCGCCGGTGCAGCCCACGGCAATGGTGGCGTAGTGCTTGTTTTCGCGGCGGTATCCGTCCAGGACGGGCTCCAGGGCCATAACGTACCGGTCGACGAAGTTCTTGACGCCTTCCGCCTCCAGCACATAGTCGCTGACGTCCTTGTCCAGCCGGTGTGCGGGCGCAGCTGCGGAACCCAGTGCGGGTTGGGGATGAACCGGACGTCTGCCACGTAGTTGGCGTCGACGGGCAGGCCGTACTTGAAGCCGAAGCTCATGATGTTCAGCCGGAGCGCCACCGGGCCGGTTTCGCTGAAGAGTTCCGTGATGGCTGTGGCCAGCCCGTGGACGTTGTACCCGGACGTGTCCAGGACGACGTCGGAGCTGTCGCGCAGTTCCTGCAGCAGCTCGCGTTCGGCGGCGATGCCGTCCAGGATGCGGCCGCCGCCCTGCAGCGGATGCGGCCGGCGTCCCTGTTCGAAGCGGCGGACCAGGACGTTGTCGCTGGCGTCCAGGAACAGGACCCGGAAAGTGACGCCGCTGGCGGCGAGGGCCCCGAGGGCGGCGCGGATATCAGCGAAGAGCCCCTTGCTGCGGACGTCGATCACGACGGCGAGCCGCGGGATGGACTGGGGGGCGTGGGAGACGAGCTCGGCCAGGGTGCCCAGCATCTGCGGCGGCAGGTTCTCCACCACGTACCAGCCGTGGTCCTCCAGCGCGTCGGCGGCGGTGCTCCGGCCGGCTCCGGACATTCCGGTGACCACCAGCAGCTCCGCTTCGAGCGGCTTGACGGGCTGCATCCCGTCCTGCCCGGCTCCGGATTCCGCCGTCGTGTCTGCCATTAAGTCCGCCCCGTTTCTGTTGTTGCCATTCAGGGACGCACCCGGCGCAAACCCCGCCCCTTACCCTAGCTAAGTTTCGATGATTTCGCCGGTGGACATGTTGATGGCGGGCACCGTTGCCGCCGCCCGGTCGCCCGTGGAGAAGTGGTTCACAATGGCGCTGGCCAGCGCGGGGCCAATGCCCTTGGCCTGCGAGAGCTCTTCGGCGGAGGCAGCCTTGACCCCCTTGACGGACCCGAAGTGGGCCAGCAGCGCCTTGCGCTTGGACGCGCCCAGCCCGGGAACTCCGTCCAGCGCCGATACCGTCATCGCCTTGCCGCGCTTCTGCCGGTGGAACGTGATGGCGAAGCGGTGGGCTTCGTCACGGATGCGCTGCAGCAGGTACAGCCCCTGTGACGTCCGGGGAAGGATCACGGGGAAGTCGCTGTCCGGCAGCCAGACCTCTTCGAGGCGCTTGGCGAGGCCCACCACGTACACATCGTCGATGCCGAGGTCCGCGAGGGCCCGGGCGGCGGCGTTGACCTGCGGCTTGCCGCCGTCGACCACCACCAGGTTGGGCGGATAGGCGAACTTGGCCCGCGGGGCGGGCGTGGTGGTGTCCTGCAAGGCACTGTCCTGGAGCGTGCTGTCCTGCACGGTGCTGTCCAGGGGCGCCTCTTGCTGCCCGGGCCCCGGCTGTTCCGCTTCTCCCGGATCGGGGGCCAGCAATGATTCGTCCACCTGGGCCGACTTGTCCTGCAGGTAGTGGCGGAACCGCCGGGTGAGGACGTCGTGCATGGCGGCGGTGTCATCGGCGGCCGCGGGCCCGGTGACGGAAAACTTCCGGTAGTCGGATTTCTTTGGCAGGCCGTCCTCCACCACCACCATGGAGGCCACCACATTGGTTCCCTGGACGTGGGAGACGTCGAAGCACTCGATCCGCAGCAGCGGCACCGGCAGGTCCAGCGCTTCCTGGAGTTCCTGAAGGGCCTGCGAACGGACCGTGAGGTCCCCCGCCCTGCGCGTCTTGTGCAGCTTCAGTGCATGTTCGGCGTTTTCACGGACGGTGGTCATGAGGGCGGCCTTGTCGCCGCGCTGCGGTACCCGGATGTCCACTTTGGCGCCCCGGATTCCGCCGAGCCATTCCGCCAGTTCCCCGGCGTTGCTGGGCTCCACGGGTACCAGCACCTCGCGGGGCAGCCTGCCGTGGCTGTCGCCGTCGTTGCCGTAGACCTGCTGCAGGAGGTGCTCCACGAGGTCCGGCGTGGTGAAGTCCTCCACCTTCTCGACCACCCAGCCGCGCTGGCCGCGGATCCTGCCGCCGCGGACGTGGAACACCTGTACCGCGGCCTCGAGCTCGTCTTCGTGGAGCGCGAAGATGTCCGCGTCGGTGTCCTCCGAGAGCACCACCGCATTGCGTTCGAAGACTTTGCGGAGGGCGGCAATGTCGTCCCGGATCCTGGCGGCATGCTCGTAGTCAAGCTCGCCGACGGCGTCCGCCATCTGCCTTTCCAGCTTGGCGATGAAGCGCTTGGCCTCGCCGCCCATGAAGGCGCAAAAGTCCTCGGCCAGGGAGCGGTGGTCCTCAGGCGAGATGCGGCTTACGCACGGGGCCGAGCATTTATCGATGTAGCCAAGGAGGCAGGGCCGGCCGGTGGCTTCGGCGCGCTTGAACACCCCTGCGCTGCAGCTGCGGACCGGGAACACCCGGAGCAGGGTGTCCATGGTTTCCCTGATGGCGCCCGCGGTGTACGGACCGAAGTAGCGGGTGCCCTTCTTCTTGTCGCCCCGCATGACCTGGACCCGCGGGTACTTCTCCCCCATGGTCACGGCAAGGTAGGGGTACGTTTTGTCATCCCGGAACACCACGTTGAACCGGGGCTTGAATTCCTTGATCCAGGTGTATTCCAGCTGCAGCGACTCCAGCTCACTGCCCACCACCGTCCACTCCACGCTGCTGGCCGCATGGACCATGGCGTAGGTCTTGGGCAGCAGCCCCGCCGGGTTGGCGAAGTAGGAGTTCAGCCGGGAACGGAGGCTTTTGGCCTTGCCGACGTAGATGACCCGGCCGTGGGGGTCGCGGAACCGGTACACCCCCGGGTTGGTGGGGATTTCACCCGTCCTGGGCCGGTAACTTGCTGGATTTGCCACTTATCCATTCTACTGAGCCATACCCGCTGGCATTGCCAGCTTCGGCAGAACCCGGCTGCCGTACCGTCGGACTAGTCGACCGCTTTGCTCTGGTTGTAGCTGGTGGACCGTTCCTGGCCGCTGAGTTCCGCGATGGCATCCATGATCCGGTCCGTGACCTCGCGCCGGGCCGGCAGCGAGTGGTCCGGGCCGGTCTTGTCGAAGTACAGCGGCTCCCCCACCTTCATGGTGAAGTGCTGGGGCCGCACGCCTTTCTCGCCGGCGCGCTGCAGGTTCTCCGTGCCGACCAGGCCCACGGGGATTACCGGCGCCCCGGTGGTCAGCGCAAGCCAGCCCACCCCGGTGCGTCCGCGGTAGAGGATGCCGTCCCGGGAGCGCGTGCCCTCGGGGTAGATGCCAATGCCGCGGCCGGACTCGAGGATATCCAGGAGGGTCTTGAGGGCCTGGACACTCGCTGCCTGCTCGCCGCGCTCCACGGGAATGGAGCCCACGGACTCGAAGAAGGCCTTCATGACCTTGCCTTTGATCCCGCCTGTGGTGAAGTACTCGGCCTTGGCGAAGAAAGCCACCGGCCGCGGCATCAGGGCCTGGACGATGACGCTGTCGAAGAAGGACAGGTGGTTGGGTGCCACGATGAAGGGGCCGTCGGTGGGGACGTTTTCAATGCCGACGACGGTAGGCCGGCAGGTGCCGGCGATCAGGCTCCGCGTGGTCCAGCGGACCGCTTCAAACATTTCCATCGTTTGTCACCTCGCTCATTGCTGCACTGTGGATGGCCTGCAGCCGGTCGATGACCTTCACCAGTTCTTCGGCCGTGTGCACGACCGCCACGGAACCGGCATTCTCCAGTTCGCCGTCGGGGGCGAATCCCCAGGCAACGCCGATGCAGTCGAGTCCGTTGGCAATGGCTCCGGAGACGTCCTGGGCGCGGTCCCCCACCATCAGGGCGTGCCGGGTGTCCAGGTCCTCGAGGGCGGCGGCGATGATTTCCGTCTTTCCCATCGGCACGCCTTCGATGGCCGTCTCGTCGTCGGCCGAGCCACGGATGGTGAGGAACAGCCCGTCAATACCGTGGTGCGCCAGGACCTTTCGGGCAAGGTTCTGCGGTTTCTGCGTGGCCACGGCCACCGGCTTCCCGGCGGCCGCGAAGGACTCCAAAACTTCGCGGACGCCCGGGTACAGCCGGCTTTGGGCGATGCCGGTGGCCACATAGTGCTCGCGGTACCGGCGGATGACCTCGTCCAGATGGCGGGCGGGCACCTGTGCCACGTTGAGCAGTGAATCGCTGAGCTTGGGGCCGATCATGGCTTCGAGCAGGTCCTGGCCGGGAACGGGAAGCCCCACCGCGGTGAGGGCCGCTGCAATTCCTTCTGTTATTCCACCGGCCGGATCGACAAGAGTGCCGTCCAGGTCAAAGATCACGGGCACTGTTGTTGAAGTCACCGGGTTAGTTTCTCACGTCAGCAGCAGTGCCTGAAACTCGCATTCCCGCAGCGGAATATTTCTCCCGCTCTAGCCCAGGATTTCGGCGAGGAACGTGGCCGTATGGCTGGTGGTGGACGTTGCCACCTGCTCCGGCGTGCCGGTGGCGACAATCTGCCCGCCGCCGGACCCGCCGTCCGGGCCGAGGTCCACGATCCAGTCCGCGCTTTTGATGACGTCCAGGTTGTGCTCGATGGTGATAACGGTGTTGCCCTTGTCCACCAGGCCCTGCAGGACCAGCAGCAGCTTGCGGATGTCCTCGAAGTGCAGGCCCGTGGTGGGTTCATCCAGCACGTACACGCTCCGGCCGTTGGACCGCTTCTGCAGCTCTGCCGCCAGCTTGACGCGCTGCGCCTCACCGCCGGAGAGGGTGGTGGCCGGCTGGCCGAGCCTGACGTAGCCCAGGCCCACGTCCACCAGGGTGTTCAGGTGCCGTGCGATGGGCGAGAACGCAGCGAAGAATTCCGCGGCCTCCTCGATGGGCATGTTGAGGACCTCGGCGATGGTCTTGCCCTTGTAGTGCACCTCCAGAGTTTCCCGGTTGTACCGGGCCCCGTGGCAGACCTCGCAGGGGACGTAGACGTCCGGCAGGAAGTTCATCTCGATCTTGAGTGTGCCGTCGCCGGAGCAGGCCTCGCAGCGCCCGCCCTTGACGTTGAAGGAGAACCGGCCGGGAAGGTAGCCGCGGACCTTGGCTTCAGTGGTCTCGGCGAAGAGCTTGCGGATGTTGTCGAAAACGCCCGTGTAGGTGGCGGGGTTGGAGCGCGGGGTGCGCCCGATGGGGCTCTGGTCCACGTGGACCACCTTGTCCAGGTGCTCAAGGCCCTGGACGGTCTTGTGGCGTCCTGCCACCTGCTTGGCGCCGTTGAGCTTGTTGGCCAGCACCTTGTACAGGATCTCGTTCACCAGGGTGGATTTGCCGGAACCGCTCACCCCGGTCACCGCGGTAAAGAGCCCCAGCGGGAATGCCGCGTCAACGTTGTTGAGGTTGTTCTCGCGGGCACCCACCACCTTGAGCTCGCGCTTCTTGTCGTATTTGCGCCGCTTCTTGGGAACATCGATGCTCTTGCGTCCGGACAGGTAGTCGCCGGTCAGGGACGCGGTGTTCTCCAGGAGCTCCTTGTAGGAACCGGAGTGCACCACCTGGCCGCCGTGCTCACCGGCGCCGGGTCCGATGTCGACGATCCAGTCGGCGACGTGGATGGTGTCCTCGTCGTGCTCCACCACGATCAGGGTGTTGCCCATGTCGCGGAGCCGGGTGAGGGTGTCGATGAGCCGCCGGTTGTCGCGCTGGTGCAGGCCGATGGACGGCTCGTCCAGGACATAGAGCACGCCCACCAGGCCGGAACCGATCTGGGTGGCCAGCCGGATGCGCTGCGCCTCGCCGCCCGACAGCGTGGCGGACGGGCGCTCGAGGTTCAGGTACTCCAGCCCAACGTCCAGGAGGAACGTCAGGCGCGCCTGGATTTCCTTGAGGACCTGGTGCGCGATCTGGGCTTCGCGGCCGGTCAGGACGAGGTTGTCCAGGAACGCGGCGCAGTCACGCATTGGAAGGGCAGCAACTTCGGCAATAGACTTGCCGTTGATGAGCACGGACAGGGACGCAGGATTCAGGCGCGCACCGTTGCAGGCAGGGCAGGGAATCTGCCGCATGTACTCCTCATACCGGTCGCGTGCCCAGTCGGAGTCGGTTTCGCCGTGCTTGCGGTGAACGTACTGGATGGCACCTTCGAATCCGGTGCTGTACTTGCGTTCCCGGCCGAAGCGGTTGCGGTACTGAACCACCACTTTGTGGTCCTTGCCGTGCAGGACGGTCTGGCGGACGTCCTTGCCCAGTTTCTCCCACGGGGTGTCCATCGAGAATCCGAGTTCCTTCGCCAGGCCCTCGAGGAGCCGGTTCCAGTATTCGGTGGTGGCAGTTCCCATCGACCAGGGGGCAATGGCGCCCTCGGACAGCGAGAGCTCCGGGTTCGGAACGATCAATTCCTCGTCCACTTCGAGCTTGGTGCCGATGCCGCTGCAGGCCGCGCACGCGCCGAAGGGGTTGTTGAAGGAGAAGGACCGGGGCTCGATCTCGTCGATGGCCAGCGGATGCTCATTTGGGCAGGCGAGGTTCTCGGAGAACGCGCGGATGCGTCCGGGATCATCTGCTTCAAGGTCCACGAACTCCGCCAGGACGCGGCCCTCAGCCAGCCCCAGCGCGGTTTCGATGGAGTCCGTGAGCCGCTGGCTGATGCCCTCCTTGACCACCAGCCGGTCCACCACCACCTCGATGGTGTGCTTGAACTGCTTGCCCAGCTTGGGCGGATCGCTCAGCTGGATGAGGTCGCCGTCCACCCGCGCCCGGGAGTAGCCCTTGGCGCTGAGTTCCTTGAAGAGGTCCACGAACTCGCCCTTGCGCCCGCGCACCACCGGGGCAAGGACCTGGAAGCGGGTGCCTTCGTCCAGCTCGAGCAGCTGGTCGACGATCTGCTGCGGTGTCTGCTTGGCAACGGGCTCGCCGCAGACTGGGCAGTGCGGCCGGCCCACGCGTGCCCAAAGAAGGCGCATGTAGTCGTAGATCTCGGTGATGGTGCCAACGGTGGAGCGCGGGTTCTTGCTGGTGGACTTCTGGTCGATGGAAACGGCCGGTGACAGGCCTTCGATGAAGTCGACGTCCGGCTTGTCCACCTGGCCGAGGAACTGGCGGGCGTACGCGGAGAGCGATTCAACGTAGCGGCGCTGGCCTTCGGCGAAGATCGTGTCGAACGCCAGCGAGGACTTGCCCGAGCCTGACAGGCCGGTGAAGACGATCATCGCATCGCGCGGCAGGTCCAGGTCCACGTTCCGCAGGTTGTGTTCGCGGGCGCCCTTCACCACCAGCCGTGACAGGTCGTGGCGCTGCACGATGCCGGTGGAGGGCTCGGTGACGGAGGTGGGTTCGATGGCGGTTTCTTCAGCTAAGGCTTTAGGCACCCAATAATGCTAATCGAAAACTTCTTCGAAGCCGCCACCCGCCAAGGCCCTAGCCGGCGTCGTAGGCTGCCGCCAGCAGCTTCACGGCTTCGGCAAACGTTGCCCCCTGCGACTTGGCGGCTTCGGCGTAGGCAGCGGCGGCCGCGGAGAGCCCGCTGAGACGTTCATCACGTGCGCTGACCACGGTCCCGTTCCGGCCGCGGGTTGCCACGACGCCGGCCGCCTCCAGCTCCTTGTACGCCCGCGCCACCGTGTGCGGGGCCACGTCGAGGCTTTCGGCCAGGACCCGGACGGCGGGGAGCCTCGTGCCCGGGGGCAGCGCACCGCTGTCGGCCAGGTGGATGATGCGGAGCCTTAGTTGCTCGTACAGCGCTACTGTGCTGGCGGTGTTGGGCTTCCAGGTCCCGGGGAAGTCGGGGACAGACCTCACCGGCCCGCCTCGAGTACCCCGGCGCGGCCTGGACGGGCAGCAAACTGGGCGTAGTAGAGCCGGGCGTAGTAGCTGTTGGCCGCCAGGAGGTTCTGGTGCGTGCCCTGCTCGACGATGCGTCCGTGGTCCATGACCAAAATTAGATCAGCGTTCCGTACGGTGGCCAAACGGTGGGCAATCACGAAACTGGTCCGGCCCTGCCTCAGCTGCTGTGTGGCCTGCCGGATCAGCAGTTCGGTCCTGGAGTCCACGGAGCTCGTTGCCTCGTCCAGGACCAGGACAGCGCGGCCTGCCAGCTGCGCCCGGGCAATGGTGACGAGCTGGCGCTGGCCCCGGCTGAGGGGTTCACCCCCGTCCTCGAGCACGGTGTCGTATCCGTCCGGCAGTGCCCGGACAAAACGGTCAACATGGCTGGCCTCTGCCGCGGCGAGGATGCCGGCCTCGGTGGCGCCCGGCAGGCCGTAGGCGATGTTCTCGCGGATGGTGCCCCCGAACAGCCAGGCGTCCTGGAGCACCACGCCGAACTGTGCACGCAGCCGGTCCCGGTCCATCAAGCGGTATCGGTTCCGCCGATGGTGATCCGGCCCGAGGTTGGGTCATAGAAACGCATCAGGAGGTTCACCACCGTGGTTTTCCCTGCTCCGGTGTGGCCCACGACGGCCACCGTCTGCCCGGGCTCCACCCTGAACGAAAGGTTGCGAACGGCCGGGGACGAGCCCGGGTAGCCGAACGTCACGTCGTCGAACTCGATCGGTCCGCCGGGCGCCGGCAGTCCTGCGGCGGCGTCAGGGGCGGCAGCCTCCTCCGCTGCGTCCAGCAGGTCAAAAACGCGGGCGGCGGACGCGGCGCAGGACTGTATGACATTAAGCAGGCCGCCGATCTGTCCCACCGGCTGGGTGAAGAGCCGGCTGAACTGGATGAATGCCTGGATTCCGCCGATGGTCATGGCACCTCCTATGACCTGGAGGGCCCCGATGACGGCCACCGCGATGTAGTTCAGGTTGGACATCAGCACCATGAGCGGCTGGACGATGCCGGCTGAAAACTGGGCTTTGGTGGACGCCCGGGCCAGTCGCGAGTTGCTGCCCGCAAAAACGCCGGCTGCCCGGGACTGGTATCCGAAAGCTTTGATGACTTCATGGCCCGTGATGAATTCCTCGGCGTGCGCATTGAGCTCACCGGTTTCCGTCCATTGCCGCGCGTAATGCATCTGGGACCTGCGGGCCATGAGAACGGTGATGCAGGTGGACAGCGGCACGGTGGCGAGGGCGATGGCAGCCAGCAGCGGCGAGATCCAGAGCATCATGGCGAGCGAACCGGACAGCATCAGGACGGACATGATCAGTTGTGTCAGGAGCTGGTTCAGCGCCTGGGAGATGTTGTCGATGTCGTTGGTGGCCCTGCTCAGGAGGTCCCCGCGGGAGCTGTCGCGGTAGTAGGCGGCGGGCAGCCGGTGCAGTTTGTCCTCCACGGCAGCCCTCATGTTGTACATCAGCCCCTGGACGGAACGTGCTGTCAATGCGCCCTGGATCCAGTTGAACAGCGACGCGAAGACGTACATCACCGCCACTGCCGCGAGCAGCAGAACCAGGCGGTCCTGGTCCATGCCGCCGCCGGAGACACCATCAACCACCACATCCGTGGCGTCGCCAGGTACTTGGGCGCGGCCACGTTCAGGCCGGCGAACGCGCAGGTGGCAGCCACGGCTCCGAACATCAGCCGCCGGAACGGCCGCAGCAGCCCCAGGAGCCGCCGGGCTGTGGGCCGGAAACCTGCGTCTGCCGCGCCGGCACCGGCAGGGACTGTCACCGCGGGCCGTCCAGGGCCAGCTGCGATTCCGCGATTTCCCGGTACGTGGACGACGTCTCCAGCAGCTCCCGGTGCGTGCCCTGCGCAACCACCTGGCCGCCGTCGAGCACCAGGATCAACTCCGCACCTTCGACGGTGGAGACGCGTTCGGCCACCACAAGGGTGCTGGCGGCCGCCAGTTCGGCGTCCAGCACCTGCCGCAGCCGCGTGTCCGTGTCGTAGTCGAGGGCCGAGAAGCTGTCGTCGAAAAGGTACAGGGATGATTTGCGGAGCAGTGCACGGGCTATGCAGAGCCGTTGGCGCTGGCCCCCGGACAGCTTGGTTCCGCCCTGCCCCACGGGCGTTTCGAGGCCAAGGGGCAATTCGCTCATGAAACGCATGGTCTGCGCCTTTTCAAGGACCTCCCACAGTTCCTCGTCCGAGGCGCCGGGTGCTGCCATCCGGAGGTTTGCTGCGATGCTGCCGGAAAACAGGTGTGAGTGCTGCGGCACTATGGACATGGCGCCGCGCAGCACTTCCAGGGGCATGTCCTTGATGTTGATGCCGTCGAGTGTAATGGCGCCTTCGGTGGTGTCGAGGAAGCGCGGGACCAGGTTCAGCAGGGTGGTCTTTCCGCTGCCCGTGGATCCCACGATGGCCGTGGTGGTGCCGGGCAGCGCTGTGAAGGTGACACCGGCGAGGACAGGTGCCTCGGCCCCGGGATAGGAAAAGCCGACGCCGGTGAACTCCACGGTGCCGCCCGGCGGGACGGACCTGCCGGGCCCGTCCTGGGGCAGCGCCGGAAGGACGCGGCCGGCACGTTCCCCGGGATCCGTCACCGAAGGCTCGGTGTCCAGCACCGCGCCGATCCGTTCGGCGCACACAGCTGCCCGCGGCGCCGTCATCAGGACGTACATCGACATCATGATGGCCAGCAGGATCTGCATGATGTAGGCGATGAACGCGGTGAGCGCACCGATGTTCATCTGGCCGGCCTGGATGCGCTGCCCGCCGAACCACACGATTGCCACCGAGGACAGGTTCACCACCAGCATGATCATCGGCAGCATGGCGGCCACGAGCAGGGCCGATTGGAGGTTGTTGGCAGTGAGGCCGCCGTTGACACGGGCGAAGCGGTCCTTCTCATGCTGCTGGCGCACGAAGGCCCGGATGGTGGTTACCCCCATGATCTGCTCCCGCAGGATGCCGCCGGCATGGTCCAGCAGGTCCTGCCCCTCGCGGTACAGCGGGATGAGGCGCCGCACGATGGCGGACATGATCAGCACGAGCAGCGGCACGATGACGATGATGACGCCGGACAGTCCCACGTCCTGCTGGAGGGCAAGGATGACCCCGCCCAGGCCCATGGCAGGCCCGGCGACCAGCATCGTGAGCACCAGGAGCGCGAACGCCTGGATTTGCTGGGTGTCATTCGTTGCCCGGGTGGTGAGGCTCTGGGTACCAAAGCGGGCCACCTCGCGCGAGGACAGGGACTGGATCTTCAGGAAGATCTCCGCCCGCAGTTGCTGGCCAAGCTTCATGGCAGTGGCTGCACCGAAGTAGCCTGCTCCGATGGCCGCGGCCGCCTGCACCGCGGCAATTCCCGCCATGACAAGGCCCAGGCGGTGGATGACCGGGGTGTTGCCTGGCACGATGCCATCGTCGATGATCGCCGCATTGATGGTGGGGAGCAGGAGGTTGGCGGCGGCCTGCACCAGTTGCAGGAGGACGACGGCGGCAGCGGAACCCTTGTGCGCCATGAGCAGCCGCCCCATGAGTCGGATCAGCAACGCACCTCCAGAAGGTCGGGAAACCTGCGGGGTGGCGGCAACCGTCCCCCACCAGCCACAACGCTCATTGTAAGGCAGATCACTTACTATTTTTGTCAAACGCGTGACCGCTTCAGTAGAGCCCGCCCTGCGAGTGGACGTGCTAGTTCTTGCGCCCCACCGCGAAGATCCGGCGGAAGGGGAAGACCGTGCCGTGCCGTCCCGGCGGGTAGGCGGTGCGGAGCGCCGCGGCATACTCTGCTTCGAATTCCCTGCCCCCGTCCAGTGACAAGACGGCAAGCGCGGGGCGCAGGGCCGTGCCGCGGACCCACTCAAGGACGGGGTCATCGCCCGGCAGGACCTGCTGGTACGTGGTTTCCCAGGCATCTGCGGTGCAGCCGGCGTCGAGCAGGATGTTAAGGTAGTCCGCCGGCTCCCCCACCGATTCCCCGCCCCGCAGCACGCCGTCGAGTTCCGGTGCCCAGCGTGCCGAGGCTGCAAGGTCCCGCAGCAATGTGTGGGAGGGCGCCCCGAAGTTCCCCGGCACCTGCATGCCGAACCACGCGCCGGGACGCAGGGCGGCCAGCCACTCCCGCATCAGGTCCTGGTGCCCGGGCACCCATTGGAGGGCGGCGTTACTGACCACCACATCGGTTTCCGCCGACGGCATCCAGCCCGCGATATCGATCCGCTCGAACCTCAGGCGCGGAAGCCGGGCGGCCACGGTGCCTGCCTTGTCCAGCATTTCCGCCGACGAGTCCACGCCCACCACCTCGGCTTCCGGCCACCGCCCGGCCAGCGTGGCTGTCAGGTTTCCCGGGCCGCAGCCCAGGTCCACCACCCGTTCCGGCCGGTCCGCCATGATCCTGCCGGTGAGGTCGAAAAACGGCCGGTTCCGGTAGTCGCCAAACTGGCCGTAGATCGCCGGATCCCATTTCATAAGCTTCCCCGCTGCCTGGTTGTGTCACAGATACCGCGAAGCCTAGCCGGGCATGCGGCGGATTTCCGGGAGCACCCTGGCACTAAGCTGGAAATCAATGAAACTCGTTGACCAGATGACCGATCTGCCCCGGAACTCCTCCGCCGCCGTCGATCCCGATGACCTGTACACCCGCTTTGTCGAATGGACGGAAAGCCGCGGCCTGGCGCTGTACCCGGCGCAGGACGAGGCCATCATGGAACTGGCCACCGGCGCCAACGTCATCCTGGCCACCCCCACCGGGTCCGGAAAATCGCTGGTTGCCATCGCCGCGCATTTCCAGGCCATGGCCCAGGGCCGGCGCAGCTACTACACGGCACCCATCAAGGCGCTGGTGTCAGAGAAGTTCTTTGCCCTGTGCGACATCTTCGGTGCCGAGAACGTCGGCATGATCACCGGCGACTCCGGAGTCAACCAGGACGCACCCATCATCTGCTGCACCGCCGAGATCCTGGCAAACACGGCCCTGCGGGAGGGCGCGGCAGCCGAGCTGGGCGCCGTCATCATGGACGAGTTCCATTTCTACTCGGATCCCCAGCGCGGCTGGGCCTGGCAGGTGCCGCTGCTGGAACTGCCGCAGGCCCAGTTCCTGCTCATGTCCGCCACCCTGGGCGACGTCACCCGGTTCGAGAAAGGCCTGACAGACCTCACCGGCCGCCCCACCACCACGGTGAGTTCGGCCGAGCGGCCCATCCCGCTGCACTTCTACTACCACGAGACACCGGTGCACGAGACGCTCGAAGAGCTGCTCACCACCAAACAGGTCCCCGTCTATGTGGTCCATTTCAGCCAGATCGAGGCGATCGACCGGGCCCAGACGCTAATGAGCATCAACGTCTGCACCCGTGAGGAAAAGGACAGGATCGCGGAGCTGATCGCGAACTTCCGGTTCGCCGCCGGCTTTGGCAAGACACTTAACCGGCTGGTCCGGCACGGCATTGGCGTGCACCACGCGGGCATGCTGCCCAAGTACCGGCGCCTGGTGGAACAGCTCGCCCAGGCCGGCCTGCTCAAGGTCATCTGCGGCACCGACACCCTGGGTGTGGGGATCAACGTTCCCATCCGCACCGTCCTGCTCACCGCTTTGAGCAAGTACGACGGCGTCCGCACCCGGCTGCTCAACTCACGCGAGTTCCACCAGATCGCGGGACGTGCCGGCCGCGCGGGCTACGACACCGCCGGGACCGTGGTGGTCCAGGCCCCCGAGCACGTGACGGAAAACGTCAAGGCGATGGCGAAGGCCGTGGCAAAGTTCGGCGACGACCAGAAGAAGCTGCGCCAGGTGGTCAAGAAGAAGCCCCCCGAAGGCTTCGTGTCCTGGGGTGAACCCACCTATAAGCGCCTGGTCGAATCCGTGCCGGATCCGCTCACGTCCAGTTTCACCGTCACCCACGCCATGCTCATGAACCTCATGGAGCGGCCCGGCGATCCCTTCGCGGCGGCGCGGCGGCTCCTGACCGAGAACCACGAGCCCCGCTCCTCGCAGCTGCAGCTGATGAAGAAGGCCCTCGGCATCTACCGCGAGCTGCTGGCTGCGGAGGTGGTGGAACGGATCCCGGCGGACCAGCAGGAAGCGGACGGCCGCAGCGTCCGCCTCACCGTCCACCTGCAGCCGAACTTCGCGCTCAACCAGCCGCTCTCCCCCTTCGCACTTGCTGCGCTGGAGCTCCTTGACCCGGAGTCGCCGTCGTACGCCCTGGACGTTGTGTCCGTGATCGAGGCGACGCTGGAAAAGCCCCGCCAGATCCTCTCCGCGCAGCAGAAGAAGGCGCGGGGCGAAGCCGTGGCCGCCATGAAGGCGGACGGCATCGACTACGACCAGCGGATGGCGATGCTGGAGGAGGTCACCTATCCGCAGCCGCTCGCGGACATCCTCGGGGAAGCCTTCGAGGTCTACCGGAAGGCGGCCCCCTGGGTGGGCGACTTTGAACTGGCGCCCAAGTCCGTGGTGCGGGACATGTACGAACGCGCCATGAACTTCGGTGAGTTCGTGCAGTTCTACGGGCTGGCCCGCTCGGAAGGCATCGTGCTGCGGTACCTTGCGGACGCCTTCAAGGCACTCCGGCAGACCGTGCCGCAGGACATGCTGCGGGAGGACCTCGAAGACCTCACCGCCTGGCTCGGCGAAATGGTGCGCCAGGTGGACTCGAGCCTCCTGGATGAATGGGAGGAACTGGCGTCCGGGGCCATGCCCACCCCGCACGACGCACCGCCGCCTCCCCCGCCGTCGCTCACCTCGAACATCCGGGCCTTCCGCGTGATGGTCCGCAACGAGATGTTCCGCCGCGTTGAACTGTTCGCTGACGAGGACGCGGCGGCCCTGGGCGAACTGGATGCTGGTTCGGGCTGGGACCGGGACCGGTGGGAAGACGCCCTGGACGACTACTTCGACGAGCATGACGACATTGGGACCGGTCCCGATGCCCGCGGCCCGGGGCTGCTCATCATCACGGAGGAAGCCGGCCTGTGGAAGGTGCGGCAAATCTTCGACGATCCTGCCCGGAACCATGACTGGGGCATCTCCGCCGAGGTGGACCTGGCCGCGTCGGACGAAACCGGAACCGCCGTGGTGCGGGTCACGGACGTCAACCGGCTCTGACGCAGGCATTGCCTACAGCAGGCAGAACGGGCCCGGCGGTAAGCTCGAACAATGAGTGTTATCCGCCCCGCAACCGAACACGACGTGCCCGCGATCCTTCGCATGATCCACGAACTGGCCCACTACGAGAAGGAACCGGACGCCGTCCGCAACACTCCGGAGATGCTGCGGCAGGTCCTCTTCGGTGAGAACCCGCGCGTCTTTGCCGCCATGGCCGAGAACGAGGCCGGAGACGTCCGGGGCTTCGCGCTCTGGTTCCTCAACTACTCCACCTGGGAAGGCGTGCACGGCATCTACCTGGAAGACCTGTACGTGAGCCCGGAGGCGCGCGGCGAGGGCCACGGCAAGGCCCTCCTGCAGCACCTTGCCGCCATAGCGGTGGAGAACGGCTACGCCCGGGTGGAGTGGAGCGTCCTGGACTGGAACGAGCCGTCCATCAACTTCTACCGCCGCCTGGGGGCCCGCCCGATGGACGGGTGGTCCACATTCAGGCTCACCGGTGACGCCCTCGAAAAGTTCGGCGGCGCCCCATCCGCCACCGCCGTCCCTGCAGCGGCCCATGGCTGAAGCAGGCCACGAAGTCCGTGCCCGGCACGAATTCCGGGGCATGCGCACGGTGGAGCACTACTTCACCGTGCCGCTTGACCACTCCGCACCGGACGGCGAGGCCATCACGGTCTTCGCCCGGGAGTATGTCTCGGCATCCCACAGCGCGGATTCGGCGCAGAACCTGCCCTGGCTGCTGTTCCTGCAGGGCGGCCCGGGCGGCCGCGGCAACAGGTTCGGCTCCCTCGGCGGTTGGGGCAAGGCTGCCGCGAAGGAGTTCCGGATCCTGATGCTGGACCAGCGCGGCACCGGGCTCTCCGCCCCCGTGGACCGCAACACCCTGCCGCTGCGCGGCACGGCGGCGGAGCAGGCTGCCTACCTGGAGCACTTCCGGCGGATGCCATCGTTGCCGACGCTGAACTGATCAGGAAGGCACTCGGTTCGGGACCCTGGACAGTGTTCGGCCAGAGTTACGGCGGTTTCTGTGCGCTGACCTACCTGTCCTTTGCCCCCGGCGGACTGAAGGAGGTCCTCATCACCGGCGGACTGGCGCCCCTGACCGGCCCCGCCGACGACGTCTACCGGGCCACCTTCCAGCGGGTGGCGGCGCGCAACGCCGAGTACTTCAGCTGGTACCCGGAAGACCGCACCATGCTGGAGCGGATCGCAGGCCACCTGCGGACCACGCCGGAGTTCCTGCCCGACGGCGGCCCCCTCACCGTGGAGCGTCTCCAGATGCTGGGCGCGTTCCTGGGCGGCAACACCAGGGTGGACAGCCTGCACTACCTGCTGGAGGACGCCTTCACCGAAACCGCCGCGGGGCCGAGGCTCTCCGACCCGTTCCTTGACCAGATGCAGGGCATCGTCTCGCGCCGGTCCAACCCGCTCTATGCCCTGATGCATGAATCCATCTACGCGCAGGGCCAGGCAACCGACTGGTCGGCATGGCGCGTCCTGGCGGAGTACCCGGAATTCCGCCCCCACGCGGACCCGCTGCTGCTCACCGGCGAGATGGTCTACCCCTGGTACTTCGAGCAGGATCCTGCCCTCCAGCCCCTCCGCGAGGTGGCCGGGCTGCTCGCCGCGAAACAGGACTGGCGCCCGCTCTACGATGTCCGGCAGCTTGCCGCCAACCGGGTGCCGGTGGCGGCGGCCGTCTATTCCGAGGACATCTACGTGGACCGGAAGCTGTCCCTGGAAACGGCCGCCGCGGTCCGCGGGCTCGAGGTCTGGGAAACCGGCGATTTCCACCACGACGGCATTGCCGATGACGGTGAAGGGATTTTCAGCCGCCTGCTGGGAATGGCGAGGTCAGGCCGCCGCTGACGCCCGGCGCCCCGCCAAGCGGGTCACGAAGGCTGCGGCCAGGACGAGGGCGCCCACCACTCCGCCCAGCATGTTCAGCCCCAGGTAGCCGGTCCAGCCGAGCACCAGGCCGGAGACCGCGCCCCCTACTGCCCCCGCCGCGCCCATCAGCATGTCCGAGACGCCCTGCACCACCACACGGGATTCCTGTCCGACGCTCTCGGCCAGCAGGGTGGACCCGGAGACGGTCGCGGCGGACCAGCCCATGCCCAGCAGCACCAGGCCGACGGCGACGGCGGCCGTGGATCCCTGTCCAAATCCCGCCACAAGGACAGCGGTGATCAGCAGCATGCAGCCGATCATCACGGTCTCGGTCCGGCCCGCCTTGTCCGTCAGCCAGCCCATGACCGGAGACAGTGCGAACATGCCGGCGATGTGCAGGGAAATAGTGAAGCCGATGATGACCAGCACATCGCCGGACGCCGTATGGCCGGCGTGGGATGCCGCGGGTCCTTCCACGAGGTGCTGCAGGTGCAGCGGAGTCATGGACATAACGCCCACCATGACGGCGTGGGCCCCGACGACGGCGGCGACAGCCAGGAGGGCCATGCGGGAGCCGCGGATTGCCTGCAGTCCGCGCTTGAGCGATCCCGGCGGCCTCGAGGTGCCAGGGTGCGCAGGCTGCTGCCCCGGCTGCCGGGTCGTCCCGGGTCCCGGTGCCGCCGCAGCGGCGGAGGCGAGGTCACGGGCAAGCAGGAGCGGGTCCGGCCGGAGCCCGGCAAGCACCAGTGCGCAGGCGATCAGGAGGCCGGCCCCGGAAATCACGAACGGCCCGGCGATGGGCGGCAGGCCCACGGCCTGGCCCACAACGGTGCCGGGCTGGATGAGGTTAGGCCCGGCAACGGCCCCTACGGTCACTGCCCAGACGACGGTGGACAGGGCCCTGCCCCGATGTTCGGCATCTGCGAGGTCCACGGCGGCGAACCTGGCCTGCAGGTTCGCGGCGGTCCCCACTCCAATGCCCGCGGCGCCCAGCACGAGCAGGACAAAGATCCCGGTGACCACGGCCAGGACCATCAGCACCGTGCCAGCCAGGGCGGCGGAGAGGCCGGCCAGCTGGCCCATCCGCCGGCCCCTGCGGTCCGCCAGCGAGGCGAGCGGCAGGGCGGCCAGTGCCGCCCCGAGGGTCATGACCGTCGCCACGGCGCCCGCCCACGCGCTGGAGCCGGACAGTTCAACGGCGAGGATCGAACCAATGGACACTGTTGCCCCCGTGCCGATTCCGCCAAAGACCTGGGCGGCGGCCAGCAGGGCGACGGTGCGCCGCTGCACCCGCCGCACATCGTCGTCGGTCATCACCGTGGGGGCCATGGACAGAGCATAGTCCCCGGCGGCGGCCTCCCAAAGGGGTAATTAAAGAGCAGCAGTCCCGGCCGCTCGCGTGGCCGGGACTGCTGCTGATATTGGGCTGGGAGACGTTAGTCGACGTCGCTGTGGCTCTTGCGGGCGTCTTCTTCCAGGCGCGGATCCAGGTGCGCCACCTTGGCCTTGGAGCTGACCAGGCTGGCGATCACCGCGATGATGATGGTGCCGACAATGACGGCCAGGGACACGAACGTGGGGATCTCGGGAGCCCATTCGATGTGCTGGCCGCCGTTGATGAACGGCAGCTCGTTGACGTGCATGGCGTGCAGCACGAGCTTGACGCCGATGAACGCCAGGATGAAGGACAGCGCGTGCTTCAGGTAGATCAGGCGGTTCATCAGGCCGCCCAGCAGGAAGTACAGCTGGCGAAGGCCCATGAGGGCGAACAGGTTGGCGGTGAACACGATGAACGGGCTCTGCGTCAGGCCGAAGATGGCCGGGATGGAGTCCACCGCGAACAGCAGGTCCGTGAGGCCGATGGTGATGAACACGATCAGCATGGGGGTGAAGACCTTCTTGCCGTTCACCGTGGTGCGGAGCTTGCCGCCGTCGAACTTCTCCGACATCGGGATGACCTTGCGGATCTTGGCAATGAGCGGGTTTTCCCGGTCTTCCTCGTCTTCGCCCTCGTCCTGGGCCTGCTTCCATGCGGTCCACAGCAGGAACGCGCCGAAGATGTAGAACACCCAGCTGAACTGCTCGATGACGATGGCGCCGAGCAGGATGAAGATGCCACGCAGGATGAGCGCGATGATGATGCCCACCATCAGCACTTCCTGCTGGTACTTCCGGGGCACCGAGAACCTGGCCATGATGATGATGAACACGAACAGGTTGTCGATGCTGAGGCTGTACTCCGTCACCCAGCCGGCAACGAACTGGCCGCCGTATTCAGGGCCGGTGAAGGCGAACATGGCCCCGGCGAAGACCAGGGCGAGGGTGACGTAGAAGGCCACCCACAATCCGGCTTCCTTCATGGAGGGCTCGTGGGGACGGCGGACCACCAGCAGGAGGTCGATGAGGAGGATCAGGCCGAGGACGACAAAGGAGCCGACCTCGAACCACACGGGCAATTCGAGCACAGGGTAGCCTTTCGCAGGGTACAGAGATGCAGTGTAAGTCTCTCCGGCCTGCCAGTGCACTTGGTGCTGATGCGGCGGCCCGCTACGCCCGGCGGGGCAACCATGCCCTGCGTGTTGACGATCGTAGCGCTCGGGATACTCCCCTACGTGACCTTAACTGTACATGAGCCGGGAGCGTTGCCGCTCCCGGCTTACGTTGGGTGTCGCCCGGGCGACGGGTCAGGCGTGCCCCGCCGCCTGCATCTGGCGCAGTTCCTTCTTCAGTTCGCTGACCTCGTCGCGGATCCGGGCGGCCACCTCGAACTGCAGTTCCGCAGCGGCCCCGTGCATCTGCTCGGTGAGCTGCTCGATGAGCCCCACCAGGTCCTCAGCAGGCGCAGCAGCCAGTCCGTCGGCGCGGACCTGCGCTGATGCCTTGGCTCCGGACTTGCTGCGCTTGGCACCCTTGGCCAGCCTGTTATTGTTCAGGAGTTCCTGGGTGTCGGCGTCTTCCCGGGCCAGTTGGTCGGTGATGTCCGCGATCTTCTTCCGCAGCGGCTGGGGGTCCACGCCGTGCTCGGTGTTGTAGGCCACCTGGATGGCGCGGCGCCGGTTGGTTTCATCGATGGCGCTGGCCATGGAATCGGTAATCCGGTCCGCGTACATGTGGACCTGGCCGGACACGTTACGCGCTGCGCGGCCGATGGTCTGGATCAGGGACGTGGAGGACCGCAGGAAGCCTTCCTTGTCCGCGTCCAGGATGCTCACCAGGGACACCTCCGGAAGGTCCAGGCCTTCCCGGAGCAGGTTGATGCCCACCAGGACATCGAAGCTGCCCAGCCGGAGCTCGCGCAGCAGCTCGACGCGCCGGAGCGTATCGACGTCGGAGTGCAGGTACTCCACCTTCACACCGTGGCTCAGGAGGTAATCCGTGAGGTCTTCCGCCATGCGCTTGGTCAGCGTGGTGACCAGGACGCGCTCGTCCTTCTCCACGCGTGTCCTGATCTCGCCCAGGAGGTCGTCGATCTGGCCCTTGGTGGGCTTGACGATGACCTCCGGATCCACCAAGCCGGTGGGCCGGATGATCTGCTGGACGAAGCCGTCCGCCTTGCCGAGCTCGTATTTACCGGGCGTGGCGGACAGGTAGACGGTCTGGCCGATCCGCTCCAGGAACTCGTCCCATTTCAGCGGCCGGTTGTCCATGGCGGAAGGCAACCGGAATCCGTGGTCCACCAGGGTCCGCTTGCGGGACATGTCGCCTTCGTACATAGCACCGATCTGCGGGATGGTCACGTGGGATTCGTCCACCACCAGCAGGAAGTCGTCCGGGAAGTAGTCCAGGAGGCAGTGCGGGGCGGATCCTCCGGCGCGGCCGTCGATGTGGCGGGAGTAGTTCTCGATGCCGTTGCAGAAGCCCATCTGCTGCATCATTTCGAGGTCGTAGGCTGTGCGCATCCGCAGGCGCTGCGCTTCCACCAGCTTGTTCTGCCCCTCCAGGACGGCCAGCCGTTCGGCCAGCTCGTCCTCGATGGACTTGATGGCGCGGCTCATGCGTTCCGGGCCGGCCACATAGTGCGACGCCGGAAAGACGTACATTTCCGTTTCCTCGCGGATGACTTCGCCGGTGACGGGGTGCAGGGTGTAGATGTTCTCCACTTCGTCCCCGAAGAACTCGATCCGGAGCGCGAGTTCCTCGTACATCGGGATGATTTCGACCGTGTCGCCGCGCACCCGGAACGTGCCGCGGTGGAAGTCCATGTCATTGCGCGCATACTGCATGGAGACGAACTTGCGCAGCAGCACATCCCGGTTCATCTCCTGTCCCTTGCGGAGCGTGACCATGCCGGCGATGTACTCTTCCGGCGTGCCCAGGCCGTAGATGCAGGAGACCGTGGCCACCACCACAACGTCCCGGCGGGTCAGCAGCGCATTGGTGGCGGAGTGCCGGAGGCGCTCCACTTCCTCATTGATGGACGAGTCCTTCTCGATGAAGGTGTCCGTCTGGGGAACGTACGCCTCAGGCTGGTAGTAGTCGTAGTAGGAGACGAAGTACTCCACCGCATTGTTGGGCAGCAGCTCCCGGAACTCGTTGGCCAGCTGCGCGGCGAGGGTCTTGTTCTGGACCATCACCAGGGTGGGGCGCTGGACCTGCTCGATGAGCCAAGCGGTGGTGGCGCTCTTGCCGGTGCCGGTGGCGCCGAGCAGCACCACGTCCTTCTCGCCGTTGTTGATGCGCTCCGTCAGCTCCGCGATGGCGGCCGGCTGGTCACCCGCAGGCTTGAACTCGCTGATGACCTCAAACGGCGCTACAACACGGTTAATATCCTGCGCAAGGCTCATGGATCTAATCTACAACCGGGCACCGACAGAACGGGCCGAGTCCGTTACGGGCGAACAGGGCAGCGGGTGGCGCAGGTTTCAGGACGCGTACGACGGCGGCTGCCACCCTGCGCTTTCGGCCCACCGTTCCATGGGTTCTTCGGCATTCCGGAACCACTCCTCCTTGGCCTCCGCGTAGCCTTCGGTGGTTGGGTCGCCTGCATGCTCTTCGGCCAGCCGCCGCTTGAGTGCCAGGTAACCGGCGGCGGCGTCCGGATCGGCGCGCAGCCAGTCCCGGAAGCACAGGGCGAACCGCCATCCGGGCGACCCCGCAGGCCGCACATGCAGGTTGACGTCGCGGCCGGGGTCGGCGCTGGCATGGAACCGCTTGTACCAGTCCTCCGGCCGCGGATGGCCCGGCTTGGGGGCATCTGCGGAACTGCCCGGAACGAAGGGGAACCCGGCGGCGGACAGGATCGGGGCCAGGGTGTCTGCTGCGGCAAGGTCAGGGACGGCGAGCTGGAGGTCGATGACGTCCTTGGCGTCGAGGCCCGGCACTGACGTCGAACCGATGTGCTCCAGGCTGAGGCCGTTGACGTCCACCTCCTCCTGGCGGGCAAGGGCGGCATGGATCCGGGCCACGATGCGCCGTGCCTCCTGCGGCCATTCCGGGCGGGACGGGAGCAGGACGGGTCCGCCTTGCCGGGCGGCGCGGACCCCTTGTGCGATGTTCAGCGCAAAGGGCTGCAGGCGTCCTTTCCAGAGCCGGTCCACCTGCTCCAGCAGTTCCGCGACGCTGCCCGAATTGTCCAGGACCACGTCCGCGGCGGCCAGCCTGTCATCCCGGGACGCCTGGGCCTGGATGCGGGAGCGGGCGGCCTCCGCGGTCATCCCCCGGTGCTCGAGCATCCGCTGCACGCGCACGTCCTCCGGGGCGTCCACCACCACGACCAGATGGAAGTCGCCCCCCTGGCCGGTCTCCACCAGCAAGGGGATGTCCTGCACCACCACGGCGTCGTCCGCGGCGGCGGCCACGATGGCCGCGGCGCGGGACCGGACAAGCGGGTGGACAATCCCGTTGAGGGCCGCAAGCCGTTCCGGCTGCCCGAAGACCAGCGCGCCGAGACGGGCACGGTCCAGCCGTCCGCCGTCGTCGAGCATCTCCGCGCCGAACTCGGCCACGATCCTGGCCAGCCCCTCGGTACCGGGCTCCACGACTTCACGGGCCAGCGCGTCCGCGTCCACCAGGACGGCGCCCAGCTCCTCCAGCCGCGCGGCCACCATTGATTTCCCTGAGGCGATTCCGCCGGTCAACCCGATCTTCAGCACGGTTCCCACCCTATCCCCCACCGCAGCCCTACCCTCGCTGCGCTCGGCCATGGATTCCGGGCGGCGTGGGCCCACCCACCATGGCTAGACTGGGCCGGGTGCATGAGCAAGAGAGCAGGGCGGCGTCCTACACCACCCTGGCCGCGGGTCCGGACTTCCGCCACGAGCTGGAGATCAAGCGTTCGCGGTTCATCACCGTCCTCCGGCGGGCCGGCAACGAAGAGGATGCCCGGGACCTGGTGTCAGGCCTCCGCCGGGAGTTCCACGACGCCCGGCACCATTGCTCCGCGTTCATCATCGGACCGGACCGGGACATCCAGCGGTCAAATGACGACGGCGAGCCTTCCGGGACGGCCGGAATACCGATGCTGGAAGCCCTGGCCAAGAGGGAAACCGCGCCCGGGGTGGCGGATCTCAGCGACGTCAGCGCCGTTGTCGTGCGCTATTTCGGCGGCGTGCTGCTGGGAGCGGGAGGCCTGGTCCGCGCCTACTCGGAATCGGTCTCCTCAGCGCTGTCGCTGGTGCCCTGGTGCGGCGCAGCCGGCTGCGCATTTGTTCCGCGGCGGTATCCCACGCCGCAGCAGGCAGGCTGGAAAACGACCTCCGGGCCGCCGGTTTCGTAATGGCCGGGACCAGCTACGGCGCCCGGGACACGGTCCTGCGCCTGGCTGTTGCCGATAACGCCGACGCGATCGCCGCTGCAGCGGAACGGCTGCAGGTGCTGACCGCCGGCAGCGTTGAGCTGGCCCCGGAGGGAACGGAGTGGGTGGATGCGGCCCTTGCCTGACGTGTCCCTGGTGGACGTGGACGACGCCGTCATGGAGTCGCTCCTGGCCCTCGCAAAGCGGGACGCGTCACCGGACGAGGTGGCTCCCCCGCTGGGCGGGCCCGGCTGGACCCCGGAACGCACCGCATGGTTCCGCAGCTACCACCGGGCCGCGGCTGAAGGCCTGGACGGGAAGGCCGCCGAGAAATCCTGGGGCATCCTCAGCGGCGTTGACCTGGCCGGCTCTATCCGGCTTCGCCGGCTCGAGCCGGGCCACGGCGTGGCAGGCCCTGAAGAACGTGCCGTGGCTGAGACGGGGATCTGGCTGGGCAGGAGCTTCCGGTCCCGGGGCATCGGGAGTGCCGCGCTCCGCCTGGTCCTGGCCGAGGCCCGGAAGGCAGGACTGGCGCGGGTGGTCGCACGCACCCTGGCAGGCAACGGAGCGGCGCAGCATCTGCTTGCGTCGGCCGGCGGGCACCTGCAGCCCCAGGACGACGGAACTGTCCTCGCCGTCGTCGAACTTTCATCCGGCAGTTAAACGCACAATGGGCCCCTGCTTCCGCAGGGGCCATTGTGTCAGCCCGGGAATCCGGGCCGGCGGCAATTAGTTGCCGGTCAGCTTCTCGCGCAGGGCGGCAAGAGCCTCATCCGAAGCCAGGGTGCCGGCGCCGGTGTCGGCGGCAGCAGGCTCGGAGGAGTAGCTGGTGGCGCCGGAGTCGCTGTCACCGGACGTTGCAGCTGCAGCGTCGTCGGCAGCGTGCTGGGCAACCTGCTTCTTGTGTGCTTCCCAGCGGGTCTGGGCGTCAGCGTACTGCTGCTCCCAGGCGGCGCGCTGGTTCTCGTAGCCCTCGAGCCATTCGTTCGACTCGGGGTCGAAGCCCTCGGGGTACTTGTAGTTGCCCTCTTCGTCGTACTCTGCGGCCATGCCGTACAGAGCGGGATCGAATTCGGTGCTGTCGGCGTCGACGCCCTCGTTGGCCTGCTTGAGGGACAGCGAGATGCGGCGGCGCTCGAGGTCGATGTCGATGACCTTGACGAACAGCTCGTCGCCAACGGAGACAACCTGCTCGGCCAGCTCCACGTGGCGGACGGCCAGCTCGGAGATGTGGACCAGGCCTTCGATGCCGTCTTCGACGCGGACGAACGCACCGAACGGAACGAGCTTGGTGACCTTACCCGGAACAACCTGGCCCAGGGCGTGGGTGCGGGCGAAGGTCTGCCACGGGTCTTCCTGCGTAGCCTTGAGCGACAGGGAGACGCGCTCGCGGTCCAGGTCGACCTCGAGAACCTCGACGGTGACTTCCTGGCCAACCTCGACAACCTCGGACGGGTGGTCGATGTGCTTCCAGGACAGCTCGGAAACGTGAACCAGGCCGTCTACGCCGCCCAGGTCCACGAAGGCACCGAAGTTGACGATGGAGGAAACGACGCCGGGACGGACCTGGCCCTTTTCCAGCTTGTTGAGGAAGGTGGAGCGGACCTCGGACTGGGTCTGCTCGAGCCAGGCGCGGCGGGACAGCACAACGTTGTTGCGGTTCTTGTCCAGCTCGATGATCTTGGCTTCGATCTGCTGGCCGATGTACGGAGCCAGGTCGCGCACGCGGCGCATCTCGACGAGGGATGCGGGCAGGAAGCCGCGCAGGCCGATGTCGAGGATAAGACCACCCTTGACAACCTCGATGACGGTACCGGTGACAACACCGTCTTCTTCCTTGACCTTCTCGATGTCGCCCCAGGCACGCTCGTACTGAGCACGCTTCTTGGAGAGGATCAGACGGCCTTCTTTGTCTTCCTTGGTGAGCACCAGGGCTTCGACCTGATCGCCGACGGAGACAACTTCTCCGGGATCAACGTCGTGCTTGATGGACAGCTCGCGGGAGGGGATGACACCTTCGGTCTTGTAACCGATGTCGAGCAGGACTTCATCGCGGTCGACCTTGACGACGGTACCTTCGACGAGGTCTCCGTCGTTGAAGTACTTGATGGTGGCGTCGACTGCTGCGAGGAAGTCCTCAGCGGTACCGATGTCGTTAATCGCGACTACGGGGGTACCGGGCTTCTCGGTGGAGGTGATGGTCATGTAGTAGGGGCTCCGTTGTGGATAGTTAGTCGGTCAGGCAAACCGGCGCGCCCGCGCTATGGAACGCAGGCGCGATTCGCGGTGAATCCGACGGATCCTCCGGGTCATCCTGATTTTGTGGATTTTACAGAACGTGCACGTGGTACACGCCCGTTTATTCTAGTCGCAGCCGCCAACAAGGGCAAAAGCGGGCAGGTACCCCTCCCCCTCAGAAGTGGGTAAGGCAGTGCGTGGCCCGCTCCACCGCGAACATCTGGCGGGCCTGCAGCGCCGCGCCGGCACTGCTTTCGCGGATTTTCCCTGCCGCCGCCAAAGTCACCGGGCAGACACCGCCGAGGTAGATGGAGGAAAGCGCTGAGACATCCAGTGCCAGGTCCGCAGGGGTGCTTCCGGAAGGCGTTCGACGGCGGCCCGGCCGCCCTCCACTGCCAGGGCCCAGGTTCCCGCCGTGAGCCCGAGCGGGTCGTGGAGGTCCAATACCAGCCTGCCGTCCGCCGGGTAGTGCCGGGCCTCAAGGGCCGCGGCGGCGTCCAGGATCCGGAGCCAGAGCATGTCCCTGCTGTCCGAGGAGTCGATGCAGCGCGGGTCGGTGAGGGCCCAGGGCAGGGGGTCGTCAAGTGGAGCTTCGCCCCAGGTGATGCGTTCCACCAGGTCGATGGCCGCCAGGAACTGCCAGAGTTCGAGGTAGGCGTCATTCGTGGCGGCAAGCAGGTCCACCACTTCCACCGTGTAGGGCTTGGTGTCCCAGCCGAGGAACTTGTACGAGACGTAGCCGTCCACGTCGCCGCCGGGGCCGTAATGGAGCGCCACCTTGACGGCGGGGTCCTCTTTGCCTTCGTGTCCGAGTGACCCGGATGCCAGCTGCCGGTACCACTCCTGCCGTCCGATGGATCCCGGGGTAAGCCGGTGCACACGGTCGAACACCACCGGGGCCAGCTCCAGCAGGGCCTTGGGGTCGGCAACCTCCACGGAGCCGGTGGGCTGGTGCTGCAGGGTGAACCGGGTGGTGGTGTCAACCTTCACGGAACGCTCGAAGCTTGCCACCCCGTAGCCGAACCGTCCGTAGATGGACCCCTCGGAGGCCGTAAGCGCCGCCATCGCCACGCCGTCCTCCTTCGCGAGCCTGAGGTCCTCGCTCATCATCCGCCGCAGCAGGCCCCGCCTGCGGTGCGAGGTGCGCACCGTCACCGACGTGACCAGCTGCGTCTCCAGTGTCCTTCCGAAGCCGATGTTCAGGGTCTTCCGGAGAGTCGCGAACGTGGCCACGGGAACCTCGGCGGGCAGCGATCCGGGAGCCACGCTTCCGGTCTGGTAGGCGCCCGTCAGGACCCGGCCATCCACCGCGTAGGTGGCAAGGGCCTTTTCCACGTGCTCGGGCGTGCGGGTGGATTCGTGGAATCCGAAGGACACCGCCCGGGACCACGTGGCGGCTTCCTCGTAGCCGTCGTTACCTTTCGGGACCGCGCCGAAGCGCCGGATTTCATAGTTGCCGCTCAGATCGCCCATTCGTCCGAGCCTAGCCAATCCATCCGGCGTCTGACCAGCGCAAACTAAGGGCAGCCAGGGTCAGAGGAGGCGTACGGGCTGGCGCAGGATGGTCCGGAGTTTCTCCGGCGCCACCTTCCGGGGGTCGCTGAGGTAGATCTCATGGTGCGGCCCGGCGAATCCGTACCCGTGGGCGGGCATGAATTCACTGTGCAGCCGGTGCAGCACCGGCCCTTCGTCGTCATAGCTGCCGAGGTGCAGGATTTGGACCGACAGCCCCTCGTCCAGGGTCTCCAGCCGCAGCGCATCCAGCCCGGGAATCCCCTTGGCAGCCGCCTTGGCCACACCGGCCTGCAGTTCGTTGGAGCCGATCCAGCCGGGCTGCGGAACCATCATGGTCCACTTCCAGCTGTCCTTGTCGCGGGCGGTGAAGGCCCGGGGGTCGTCAGCGGTCCACAGACCTTCCAGCGGGCCCACCGCGTAGTCCCTGCCGGCGTTCTTGCTGGCGAACTTGATGGCGTAGGACACCGAGTACAGCGCTTCGAGCGCGGCGGCGTAGGCGGGGGCGGTGCCCGGGTTTCCCTGCCCGTCCACCATCAGGTACTGGAACGGCGGGACGGTGACCACCTCGAAGTCACGGGTGCGGGGCGCGTACAGCTCCTTGAACTGCTTCCGGACGTCGTATTTGTCCATCGCCCCGCCCCCGTTCGTTTCGTGCTGCCGGTCAGTGCCCGGCGTCGTACCAGCTGGGACCGACGCCGATCTGGACTTCCAGGGGCACGCTGAGGTCCGCGGCGGCGGCCATCTGTTCCGTGACCAGCTGCTCCACGGCTTCGCGTTCCCCGGTGGCGACTTCGAGGACCAGTTCGTCGTGGACCTGCAGCAGCATGCGGGATTTCAGTCCCTGGGACTGCAGCCCGGCGTGGACTCCCAGCATGGCGCGCTTGATGATGTCCGCGGCCGAGCCCTGGATGGGGCTGTTGAGGGCGATGCGTTCGGCGTTTTCCCGCAGCTGCCGGTCGGTGCTGGTGAGGTCCGGCAGGTAGCGGCGGCGGCCTTCGATGGTAGCGGTGTACCCGTCCACGCGTGCCTGGTCCACCACGCCGCGGAGGTAGTCGCGGACCGCGCCGAACCGGTCGAAGTAGTCCTTCATCAGGGTGCGGGCCTCGTCCACGGAGATCTCCAGCTGCTTGGACAGGCCGAAGGAGGTCAGCCCGTACGCGAGTCCGTAGGACATGGCCTTGACCTTCGAGCGCATGGCGCTGGTGACCTCGCTGGTGGGCACATGGAAGATGTTCGAACCCACGAACCGGTGCAGGTCCTCGCCGTCGCGGTACGCCTGGATCAGGCCCTCGTCGCCGGACAGGTGCGCCATGATCCGCATCTCGATCTGCGAGTAGTCTGCGGACAGCAGGCATTCATAGCCATCGCTGACCACGAAGATCCCGCGGACCCGGCGGCCCTCCTCGCTGCGGATGGGGATGTTCTGCAGGTTGGGGTTGTTCGAAGAGATGCGGCCGGTGGCGGCCACGTTCTGGGCGTAGGTGGTGTGGATGCGCCCGTCCTCTGCCACCGACTTCTTCAGCGACTCGAGCATCTGCCGGAGCTTGGCCGCCTCCCGGTGCGCCATGAGCTGGACCAGGAACTCGTGCCCGGTCTTCTCCAGCAGGTTCTTCAGCGACGCGGCGTCGGTGGTGTACCCGGACTTGATCTTCTTCGTCTTGGGCAGCTGCAGTTCGTCGAACAGGACCGTCTGCAGCTGTTTGGGCGAACCGAGGTTGACCTCATGCCCGATGGCCGCGAACGCCTGCTCCTGGGCCTGGTCGATGACCCGGGCGAGGTCGGCGAGCTGTTCGTCCATGCGGTCCATGTCGATCCGGATGCCGGCAAGCTCCATGTCCGCCAGGACACGGCTGACGGGCAGCTCCAGGGTGGACAGCAGCTCCTCCGCCTTGCGCTCCTTGAGCTCGGTTTCGAAGTACCGGCTCAGGGAAAGTACGACGGCGGCTGCCTGGACGAGTGCGTCGGCGGCGGCGGTATCGTCCCCGTCAAACGACAGTTCCAGCTGGCCCGCTTTGGCAGTGGCTGCGGGAATTCCGACGTTCAGGTGGTGCTGGGCGAGTTCGTCCAGCTCGTAGGAGCGGCGGTCCGGCTGGATGAGGTACCCGGAAATCGAGGTGTCGTCCACCACGCCTTCCAGCTCCAGCCCGCGGGCTGTCAGGGCCTTCAGGGCGGCCTTGAAGCCGTGCATCACCTTGGGCGCTTCGGGGTCGCGCAGCCAGCCGGCCAGCACGTTCTCCGTTCCGGCGTCCTGGCCTGAGAGGTCGATGTAGGCAGCCGCGCCGTCTCGGACGATCGCCACGGCGGCGGCGTCCTCGCCGATCCGTCCCGGGACCAGGTCCACGGCGAGGGCGGAACGCTGCCCTGCCCCGGCGGCCAGGAACGTCTCCAGCTCGGCGGCGGTTGCGGGGGTGGTGTACTCCGGGGCGTCGATGCTTTCGCGCTCCGCGGCGGGCGTGTCCTCTTCGCTGTAGAGGGCGAAGAGCCGGCTGCGGATGGTCTTGAACTCGAGCTGGTCGAACAGGTCTTCCAGGGCTGCCTGGTCCGGGCGGGGCTGGTACAGTTCGTCAAGCGTGACGGGCAGCTCCAGGTCCGTGTGGAGCTGGTTGAGCATGCGGTTGCGCTTCACGTTTTCGACGTTCTCGCGAAGGGCGTCGCCCACCTTCCCGCCGATGGAGTCCAGGTGTTCCAGGACACCTTCCAGTCCGCCGTAGAGGTTGATCCACTTGGCTGCGGTCTTCGGGCCGACGCCGGGCACGCCGGGAAGGTTGTCCGCCGTCTCCCCCACCAGCGCTGCAAGGTCGGAATAGCGGGACGGGCTGACGAAGTATTTGGCCTCGATGGCAGCGGCGTCCATCCGGGGGATGTCGCTGACGCCCTTCTTGGGGTAGAGGACGAACACGTTGTCTGTGATGAGCTGGAACGCGTCCCGGTCGCCGGAGACCAGCAGCACCTCGAAGCCTGCCTTCTCCCCCATGGCGGCGAGGGTGGCCAGGATGTCGTCCGCCTCGTAGCCGGGCAGTTTGATGGTCTTGATCCCCCACGCCTCCACCACCTGCGCGATCAGGTCGATCTGGCCGCTCATTTCGCGGGGGGTCTCGTTCCGGCCGCCCTTGTATTCGCTGTACTGGGCCTTGCGGTGGGTGGTCTCGTCGGAGACGTCGAAGGCCACGGCGATGTGCGTGGGCTGCTGCTCCTTGATCAGGTTGATCAGCATGGAGGTAAAGCCGTGGATGGCGTTGGTGTGCTGCCCGTTCATGGTGGAGAACTTGTCCGCGGGCAGGGCGAAGAAGGCACGGAAAGCCATGGAGTGGCCGTCCAGGACCAGGAGCCGCGGCTGGCCTGTCATGGGCACCACGGGGGCTGCGGCAGCTGAAACCGACTCACCGGCGGGAGCAGGAACCTTGTCCTTGACGGCGGTGCCGCCCAGGGCACTTCCGCCTTCGAGGGCAGGGTCCTGCGGAAGAACTTCAGACGGGAAAGGGGCCGGTTTGGTTGTTTCACTCACAGGTGCCAGCCTAGTTGGCATGATGGACAATTTCACGCCCGGTCCCTTCGCGGAGGAGCTGGCGGCCGCCGGCGTTCCGGACCACTTGCACGCCTGGCTGGGCCGGTACGGGATCGGCGCCCTGGTGGTGAAGATGGGCATTCGGTTCCTTGAGATGAGTCCCGAGAGAACCGTGGCCACCATGCCGGTGGCGGGCAATACCCAGGTGGCCGGCATCCTGCACGGTGGCGCTCATGTTGTGCTGGCCGAGACGCTGGGCTCGTTTGCAGCGTCCATGCATGCCGGGGAGAGCCGGCATGCTGTGGGCATTGAAGTCAGTGCCGCCCATCACCGTTCCATCGCAGCGGGCATGGTGACCGGGACATGCACCGCCATCCACCTGGGCGGAACCCTGGCAACGCACGAAATCGTCATGACGGACGATCAGGCCGGCGCCTTTCGACCGCCCGAATCACGAACCTGATCAGGAAGAACGCGCCGGGAGGGCAATAGCCGGCGCCAAGCCGGTTCCGGCACCCGGGCGCCGCTAGGTACTATTGCGGCTGAAAAGGTAGCGCAACTCAACCACGCCCCTGCCCAGGGTGCGCGAGGCAGTCAACTCAAGGGGCGGCGTCGGGCCAGCCAGCGGCAACAGGCGCTTGCCCTCGCCAAGGACCACCGGGATGACCGAAAGGATGATTTCGTCCAGCAGCCCGGCGTCGGCGAACTGGGCGGCCAGGTTTCCGCCGCCCACCACCCAGACGTTCCTGCCGGCAGCCGCGCGCCGGAAATCCTCCACGAACTCGCCCACGTCGCCCCGCACGAAAGTGATGTCCGCCCCTGCGGGCGCGGAATACTCGTGCCTGGTGAACACGTAGCTCGGCGTCCCGGAATAGGGCCACTTGTCCGGCTCGTGCGCCATCAGCCAGGCGTAGGTTTCTCCGCCCATGACGATGCAGCCCACCTCGGCCATGAACGCGTCGTAGCTTTCGGATCCGCCCTCGAAGCCGTCAAACTGCAGGAGCCAGCCGAGGTCGTCGGTGGAGGTGGCGATGAAGCCGTCCAGCGAGGCAGCGACGAAGTACTGGAAGCGTGGCATGCGCCCAGCCTAGCCAAAGCCGCCGGGCGTGGACAGTGGTCCGAACCGCAGTCCTGGCTAGCCGGAGAAGTACGGGATGATCAGGTACAGCCCGAAGAGCACGGCCAGGCCGCACAGGCCGAAGCACACGTAGGCGAACGACTTCTTGATGCCCGGCGAGGCCTGCTGGGAATCTGCAGCGATGGCGGTGAGCCGGACACCCAGCGAGTACAGGGTGACCACGGTAACGGCCGCAATCAGGGTGGCACCGGCCACGGTCACGAGTTCCAGCCACTTCATCGCCGGGGCTCCTTCGGGTTGGTCGCGTCGGCGTCGGTCTGTGCCTGGGCCTCTTGCTGTGCTTTATGTGCCTGCGCCCTGGCGCGGGCCATGGCCTTCTTCTTCCTGAAGCGGACAGCCTGGCCGGCCTCCTCCACTTCAATGGCGTTGTGGTGGCCAACAGCCGATTTGCGGGAGTAGAAGAACATGAAGAGTACGGCGGCGGTGCCGGCGACAGCCGCGATCAGGACGCCCACCACGCCGGTCTTGACCAGCAGGGCGGTGAGGGCACCCACGATGCCCGCGGCGGGCAGAGTGAAGAGCCAGCCGAGGGCGATCTTCCCCACCATGCTCCAGCGGACGCTGGTGCCCTTGCGGCCCATTCCGGAGCCGATCACGGAACCGGAGGCCACCTGGGTGGTGGACAGGGCGAAGCCCAGGTGGGAGGACGCCAGGATGGCGGACGCGGTGCTGGTTTCGGCGGCGAAGCCTGGGCGGGCTTGACCTCGGTCAGCCCGGCGCCCATGGTCCGGATGATGCGCCAGCCGCCGGCATAGGTGCCGATGGCGATGGCGAACGCGCAGGCGGCGATGACCCAGAACACGGGGCCGGAACCGGGCTCCTGGGTGCCGGCTGCAATCAGGACAAGCGTGATGATGCCCATGGTCTTCTGGGCGTCGTTGGTGCCGTGGGCCAGGGCCACCAGGCTGGAGGTGAAGATCTGTCCCGTGCGGAAGCCGCCGCGCTTCTGCGTGAGCTTGCTGCCCGTTTCAGGATCGTGGCGGGACGTGAGGGCGTAGGCGAGGCGGGTGCACACATACGCCACGATGCCGGCGATGAGGGGTGCGAAAATCGCGGGGAGGATGACCTTCTGCAGGAGGCCCTCAAGGTTGATGGAGTGGATCCCGATGCCGGCTATCGCAGCGCCGATCAGGCCGCCGAACAGTGCGTGGGATGAACTGGACGGCAGGCCCTTGAGCCACGTGATCATGTTCCAGAGGATGGCGCCCATCAGGCCGGCAAAAATAATGTCCGGCGTGATCTGGATGCCGTCCGAGCCCTCACGGATGATGCCGCCGGAAACCGTTTTGGCCACCTCGGTGGACAGGAAGGCGCCCACCAGGTTCAGGATGGCAGCCAGGGTTACCGCGGTCTTCGGCTTGATGGCACCGGTCGCAATGGGGGTGGCCATGGCGTTTGCGGTGTCGTGGAAGCCGTTCGTGAAGTCGAAAAATAGTGCCAGCGCAATGACCAGCGCCACCATGAAGGTGATATCCACCTGTTGCCCAATCTGCAGAGACGACGTTCGGCAGTTTCTATCCCCCGGCTGCTGCCTTGGACAGCATAATTCACCGACTGTTCGTGTGGAATGACTTGCGGCGTTTGCAAAACCGGCGGGAAACCTTATCGATCGTACGCGTCCGGGCCATCAGGTCAAAACATCGGTTGGGTCAGGAACGTGCTGACCGCCGCCAGTTCAGCCGGGGTAATCCCCCGGCGCGGATGCGGCGAAACAAGGCGGATCCGCCGGCCCAGCAGCCGCGCCCACGCTTGTGCCTCCGCCTCGAAATCCAACTGGTCGTCGATCCAGGCCACGGCGTCCGGGCCGGTCGTTTCCACATCGTCCTGGATGGCGCGGAGTTTCCACCATCCGGTGCCGCCGGGCGGCCCCGCCGAGGAGAGATAGGGCCAGGTGCCGCCGTCGAGGCCGATGGCGGGGCACAAGTACTGCGGGGCAAGTTCCTCCCAGCTGGTGAGCCAAACACAGCGGACCCCGTCGGCCCGTGCCAGCGAATTCAGCCCCTCCACCAACTCCCTTGCATAGGCAACGGGCAGGAGGCCGGCGTCCACGTGGCACCACGCTGAACCCCAACCGGTGGTTCCCTCCGGGCCGAAAGGGCAGATGACGCCGTCGACGTCGATATAAAGCGTGCGGCCCACGCTGCCCTGCCTTTCAGTTCCGGCGGAACTCCGAAGGCTCCCGTCCCGATTCCAGCCCGGGAGCAATGCGCTCCTCCAGTGCGGCGACAGTCACGTCCGGCAGGACGATAAGGCCGTCCAGTTCCCGCCGAGCCCGTTTGTATGCTGCCTGGCGCTCGGCGGGGGTGGCGGCATGGTTCTCGGCGATCATCAGCAGCTTCCGGGCAGTGGCCAGCCGTTCACGCTCGGGTCCGGTGAACTTGCTGTCCCTGATGCGCCGGGCTTCCCGCTCCGCCACATCCAGCGCGACGGCGAAACTGTTGACGGCCTGCCGGTAGGCCTCCAGCCGGGCTGGAGACGTGATGTCCGCAGCAGTGTTGGGCCGCTGGCCATCGGCCTCCCGCTTCGCGCGGAGGAATGCCACGGTCAAGGTTCCCGGACGTCCGTCATCAGCGGAAAATCGATGAGTTTGCCGACGTCCAGTTCATAGTCCAGCCAGCGCCGGGTGGTGGCGTCATGGGTCGCCATCAGGGCTTCCACTTCCGCCGTTGACGCCTGCTCCGCTGCCAGGTGCTGGTTACGCAGTTTGTACAGTTCCATCCTGCGCTGGTGCCGGCGCTCGCTGGCCTTGCGCCAGCTGTTGGCCCAGTGTCCGGTAAAGGCGGCAAGCGGGAAGACCAGCCACCATTTATCGGACAGGAACTCGAAAAGGGATTCCACCCGTCCATCGTCGCAGGCGGTGCCGCGCGCCTCAAGGAGGATTCCGGGCGATGTGCTTCCCGGGGGATGATCCCCCCGGGAAGACAGTCACGCCAGGATCAGGGTGCGCCCGTGGTGCCTTGGGCGGCGTTGACGTTAACCAGCCAGCCGATGCCGTAACGGTCTTTGCACATGCCGAAGACATCTCCCCACGGGGACTTCTCCATCGGCACGGTGACTGAACCGCCGTCGCCGCTGAGCTTGTCGTAGTAGCCCCGAAGCTCTGCCTCGTCCTCGCCGCTGAGCGAGATGGAGATGGCTGACCCCTCACGGTATTCCATGCTGTTCGGGGTGTCGGCGCCCATGAGGACCAGACCCTGGGGGGTGGTCAGCATGCCATGCATGATCTTGTCCGCCTCCGCGGGATCCTCGCTGGCCTGGTAATCACCGAACGTACTGACGCGGAGGTCGCCGCCGAACACGGACTGGTAGAAGTTCAGGGCCTCGCGGGCGTTGTCACGGAAATTGAGGTAAGGGTTGAGGATGGTCGGCATGGCTGAATCTCCTTAGTGGGGACTGACACGGTGAAACCAGACAACATCCTGCCCCAAAGAGGGGCGCGCTGGTAAGGGGGTTTGGGAACGTTGGTGCAGGCGGGGCGGGGTGCCACTAGGCTCGGGGCATGGCCAGATACTTCGATGTTCATCCACAGGATCCCCAGCCCCGGGCCATCACCCAGGCTGTCCGCATCATCCTCGACGGCGGGCTGATCGCCTATCCCACCGACTCCTGCTATGCGCTGGGCGCGCAGATGGGCAACAGGGAGGCCCTGGACCGGATCCGCAGCATCCGGCAGCTGGATGACAAGCACCATTTCACCCTCGTCTGCCGTGACTTCGCGCAGCTGGGGCAGTTCGTGAACATCGGCAACGACGTGTTCCGGAGCATCAAGTCCGTCACGCCGGGAAGCTACACCTTCATCCTGCCTGCCACCCGGGAGGTTCCCAAGCGGCTGCTGCATCCCAAAAAGAAGACTGTCGGCGTCAGGATTCCGGACAACCGGGTGGTCCAGGCGCTGCTGGCCGAGCTGGGTGAGCCCCTGCTGTCCAGCACCCTCCTGCTGCCGGATGAGGAAGACCCGCTGACCCAGGGCTGGGACATCAAGGAGCGGCTGGACCACCAGGTGGATGCAGTGATCGATGCCGGCGACTGCGGAGCCGAGCCCACCACTGTCGTTGACTTCTCCAGCGGCGTCGCGGAGGTCGTCCGGCACGGCGCAGGAGACGCGTCCCGGTTCGAGTAGGTTCCGGTCCGGGTTCGAGTGGCGTACGACGGCGGCCCGGCAGCTGTGCCGGGCGGCACTTCTACCGGTGGTTGGCATGGCCAATGCAACCGCGGGGGGCATCAAGGCTGATAGGCTCCACGAGCGGCCGCTGGGGCCGCCAATTTCAATGTGGGGGAATCCGTTTCATGCGCACCAAAAACCTGCTCCGCCTGTCAGCATATGGGGCAGCCGTCGCTGCCCTGGCAGTCGCCGCAGCAGTGCCGGCCCATGCGGCCAGCACCGAGGGCACGACGATGTCCACCACAAGCGACTGCACCGAACTGGCGCCGGGTGTGACCACGTGCCTCACGATGGAGCAGCGCCGGATCGAAGTGGTGACGCCGTCCGGCACAGCGATCCTCCAGGGGTACCGGGAGTACTCGGATGCCACGACTTACCCTGGGGGCTCGCGGTCAAGTGACGGGACACGCGGATATGTTGCGGTTTTCGGATCGTCGATAATCGTTCCGGACGGAACCATTTACTTCGACCCGAAGGTGACCAGGATCGATGGTTGGGACGTTCTGTCTTACTCGGATGGCCTGACGTGTGTACTGGACACAAATTTCGTCGAAGCCAACGGCACAAACGGCTACAACCACAGCAGCGGGACTTGCACCACCAGCTAATCCCGGTTTCCTGAAGGCCCGGTCCGCTCGGAGCGGGCCTTCAGCGTGCTGCCATAACAAGCAACGTGGCGGTCACGGCTGGTTTTCCACATAGGCGCTGGTCATGGCGGGAATTGTCAGACCGTGCTGGAAGACTCTGTTCATGGAAGCAGTTGGGACGGCGGCAGACCCAGGGTACAGGACGGTTCCGGGGCTTTATGGTGTCCCGACTGTTTCGGACGTGCTTGCCCTGCTCGCCCGCGTGCCCGTCGCTTCTGATGGTGCGGGGATGATTGACCAGTTGCGGCAGCTGGAGGATGTGAAGTCCCTGGCCGGTGCCCGGCAGGCCGACATCACTGTCGCCTTTGATGTGTTCCAGCGGCGGGTTCAGGCCGCGGCGGGTGTCCCGGCCGCGGAGCAGGGCGCCGGTGTGGCTGCCCAGATTGCGCTGGCACGCCGGGAATCCCCCGCCAAGGGCGGACGGCTCCTGGGTTTGGCGAAAGCGCTGACGGGGATGCCGCGGACGTTCGCCGCGTTCCGGTCCGGGCAGCTGAACGAGTGGCGCACCACTTTGGTCGTGAAGGAGACAGCCTGCCTGACTGTGGAGGACCGGGCGGCGGTGGACGAGGAACTCGCCGCTGACACCGGCGCCCTGGACGGTGCCGGGGACCGCGCCATTGTTAGCGCCGTCCGCACCGCCGCGTACCGGCGCGACCCGCGGTCTGTCGCAGGCAGGGCGGCGCATGCGGTGACGGAGCGGACGGTGTCGTTGCGGCCGGCGCCGGATGCGATGACGTACCTGACCGCGCTGATGCCCGTCGCCCAGGGTGTGGCCGCCTACGCCGTGCTGGTCCGGGAGGCCGATGGCGCCCGGTCGGGAGGGGATGAGCGGTCCCGGGGGCAGGTCATGGCCGACACCCTGGTCGAACGCGTCACCGGCACCCGGGGCGGGATCACGGGTATCGACCTCCAGGTCGTGATGACGGACCGGGCGTTGTTCCAGGGCGACAGCGAACCGGCCAGGATCCCCGGCTACGGCATCATCCCCGCCGAAACCGCCCGCATTCTCCTCTTCAACACCGAACGCATCGGTACCGGAGCGCAGGACAGGCAAGACCTGGCACTCTGGATCCACCGGCTCTACACCACACCCGGCACGGGCGAGCTGGTCGCGATGGACTCCCGGGCGCGGCTCTTCCCCGCCGGGCTCAAACGCTTCCTCCAGGTCCGGGACGACACCTGCCGCACGCCGTACTGCGACGCGCCGATCCGCCACCACGACCACATTCTGGGCTGGGCCGAAGGAGGCACCACCACCGCAGGCAACGGCCAAGGGCTTTGCGAAGCCTGCAACCACACGAAAGAAACCCCCGGCTGGTCGGCAAGACCGCTGCCGGGGCCCGGCCTCCGGCACACCGTCCAGACCCGCACCCCAACAGGCCACACCTACCACTCCACCGCACCCCCACTGCCGGGCAACGGCTGGCAGCAGCCGCCGCTCCCATGAGCGGCCGGTTGCGTAGAATCACTGCCAAACGTGGCACTACTACTCGATCAGGAGCACCGCCCCTGGAACATGCTGCTGTGACAAATCAGGTCCGGGTGTTGGGCAGGGCAGGTCCCGCGGGATAGTGCGGATTGGGCTGCCCCAAGCCCTGCGCGGGAGAGGAACGGCTTCCGGATTAGTCCTGCTTCTTGGCCCGGCTGGGCTGTACCCGGGGCGGCTCGCCAGGCATCTTCGGGTAGTCCGGCGGGAAGGGCAGCTCACCGAGGCCGTCTTTGACGTCGCGCTCCCACCACTCCAACAGGGTGTCAATGCTGCCGGGATTCCGGTGGAAATCGGCCCAGGTCGCCGGTGGTCCGCAGGCGCTCCGGAACGGTAAGGATGGTGAAGTTCTTCGGATCGGCATTCCCCAACTCATCCCACGTGATGGGGCAGGAGACCGGGGCATGCGGCAAGGCACGCGGGCTGTAGGCGCCGGCAATGGTGCGGTCCCGGTTGGCCTGGTTGAAATCAAGGAAAATCCGCTGGCCCCGCTCCTCCTTCCACCAGGCCGTCGTGACCTGGTCCGGCATCCGGCGCTCCACTTCCCGGGCCGCGGCGATCACGGCGTGCCTGACATCCAGGAACTCGCGGACGGGGGCGATGGGCGCGTAGACGTGGAGGCCCCGGTTTCCCGACGTCTTAATGAAGCAGTCCAGGCCCGCTTCCGCCAGCACTTCCTTGAGCACCAGTGCGGCCGGGACGGCGTCGTCGAAATCCGTTCCCGGCTGCGGGTCGAGGTCGATCCGCAACTGGTCCGGGTTGTCGGTGTTTTCCGTCCGCGACGGCCAGGGATGGAACACCACCGTGTTCATCTGGACTGCCCAGACAGCCGCCGCGGGCTCATCCAGCACCAGTTGCGGATGGGAGCGTGCGCTGGGGTAAACCACCTTGACCGAGCGGACGAAGTCCGGGGTCCCTTTCGGCGGGTTTTTGGAGAAGAACATTTCCCCGTTGATGTTGTCCGAGTATCTCTGCAGGGACACAGGCCGGTCGCCGTTCGCGGCAATGAAGGCCTCCCCCACGTCGCAGATATAGCGGGCCAGGTCCAGTTTGGTCAGTCCCAGGTCCGGCCACAGCACCCGGCTGGGGCTGGAAATGCGCATCTCGCGTTCGCCGTGGGGACCCTGGACCGTAATGGTGGTCTGTTCGCTCGCCATGGGGACAACGTACACCCCGCCGTCCTGAAGCCGGCACATTTCACCCACCGCGGTCAGGCATGATGGAGTCATGCCCGATGCCGAAACACAGCTCTCCCTTGACGTGGACGGGACCAAAGTCTCCGCAGCCTATGCCCGCCCCGAAGCGCCCTGGGCTACGGTGGTTGTCGCCCACGGTGCCGGAGCCGGCATGGAGCATCCCTTCCTGCGGGGCTTCACCCAGGCCCTCAACGCCCTCGGACTGGCTACCCTGCGTTTCAACTTCCCGTACCGTGAAGCCGGCCGACGGTTCCCTGACCGGCCTCCTGCGGCCATCGCCACCTGGCGGGCCGCCATGGCGGAGGCCGCCGGACAGGCTGCCGAGCATGGTGGATCGGGTCCGGTCTGGGCTGCCGGGAAGTCTTTTGGCGGCCGGATGGCCTCAATGGCCGTAGCGGACGGAATGCCGGCCGACGGGCTCATCTACCTGGGGTATCCCCTGCACCCGCCGGGAAAACCGGAGAAGCTTCGCGACGAGCACCTCTACGGGCTCACCACCCCCATGCTGTTCCTGCAGGGCACCCGCGACACCTTCGCCACACCCGAAATTCTTGAGGGCGTCATCTCCCGCATTGGGCCCTCAGCTGTCCTTCAGTGGATGGAGGGCGGCGACCATTCCTTCGCCGTCGCCGGCCAGAAACGCCAGGCCGACGAGGTAGGGGCCTCGCTGGCAGCCCCCGTGGCCGAATTCATCCGCGCCAGCAGCAACCAGGCGCCCGGCATCCGCTAGGCGGCTTCCTCGTGCCACCAGCCCTCCCAGGCGGTGGAGGTGAGCCGGCCCTCGGGAAACTCCGTCTTTCCGTTGCTCCCGCTGGAAGACCAGGCATCGTCGCCGCGCCGGCCGTCGAGCAAAAGGTTAAGGCTGTTCAAGAGAAACATCTTTACGTCCTTCCATAAGTTGAATGGACCACGCTGTCCATGTACCTGAGAGCCTAGCCACAGCATGTTTCAGCACGTCGACGCAACGTTTCGATCTTGTATCGGAGTTATCACCCGGCCTCACCAGCGCCGACAGGAAGCACCCGGAAGCGGCTTACCTGCGCTGCTTGGTCCGGGCCGTGGCAGGGGCGCTCCAGGGGTCCTCCGGCCATGGATGCTTGGGGTAGCGGCCCCTCATCTCCGCCCGGACCTGGGCGTAGGGGCCGGACCAGAAGGAAGTGAGGTCGTCAGTCACTGCCAGCGGACGGCGGGCCGGGGACAGCAGGTGGAAAAGCACAGGCACGGTACCGTCGAGCAGCCGCGGTGACTCGGCGAGGCCGAAGCATTCCTGCAGCTTCACGGCCACCACCGGCCGGGCGCTCTCGTCATCGTGGCCCGGATAGTCGATGCTGATCCTTGAACCGCTGGGAACCTCCAGCCATTCCGGGGCAAGCTCGTCGAGCCTGGCGGCCTCGGGCCAAGGCAGCAGCCGGCGCAGCGGCTGGGTGAGGTCCACGGACCCGACGGCGGCGCCTGCGGCAAGCTGTTCAAGTTCAGGTCCCATCCACTCGTCGAGGCGCAGCAGGAGGGCCGGGTCCGAGACGTCCGACCACGGTTCCCCCAGTTCCCGCCTCAGGAAGGCAAGACGGCGGCGCAGGGCCGCGGCCGCCGTCGACCATTCCAGGACAGCCAGCCCCTCCGTGCGCAGCGCTCCGGTCACCGCGGCCCTGCCCTCCTCCGGTCCGGGGCGGACGGGAGTGTCGGCAAGCACGATCGCGCCGAGGCGGCGGACCTTCCGTGCCGTGACCCGGCCCTGGCTGAACTGTGCCTCGACAGTCTCGGTGATAAGGCCGGACGCGGCTGCCTGGGCGAGTTCGACCGTCAGCGGTGCCGCCGCCCGGATGACGGCGCCGGTGCCGGCTGAGTCCCGTCCGTCGGCCCGGGCCACCTCGGCCACGGCCAGCCACTCCTGCCCGGACAGGGCGCTCCCGGCGGGCAGTCCCGCCCGCGTCCCGGACGAAAGCAGGTAGCGGGCTGGCCCGTCACCGGGTACCAGGCGGGCCACCCGGTCGGGAAAGGCGAGGGCGACGACGGCCCCCACCGCGGTGCCGCCCGCGCCGTCGATGGAAAGGGCCGGTTGCGGGGCGGAGGACGAATTCCGGGTCAGACGTTCCAGCCGGCGGGCTTCCTCGGCCCAGCGCCGCCCGGCGGGGCCGGAGTCACCGCGGAGCCTGGACAGAAGGCCGGGCAGGTCGGCGCCCGGGGCCCGCTGGTCGCCTGCCACGGCCGCCACCACTTCGGCGGCTTCCCGGGCTCCGAGGGCCGCAGCGCCGTCAAGGAGGGCACGGGCGAGTCGTGGGTCAGCCGGGATCCCGGCCAGGAGCCTGCCCGCGGATGTGGCATGGCCGTCGGCGGAGACGGCGCCGAGTTCCCGCAGCACCTCCACGGCATCGTCCAGGGCCTGCCGCGGCGGACTGTCCGGCAGGGCCAGTCCCTTGCCGCCGGGGGATCCCCAGCAGGCAAGCATCAGGGCGGCGCCCGTTAAGTCCGCAACCTTGATCTCAGGTGTCACATGTGCCGGCGACGCCCCGTACGCCTGCTGGCTGTAGCAGCGCACCACTCTTCCCGGGCCCTGGCGGGCGGCCCGGCCGGCGCGCTGGTCTGCCGATGCGCGGGAGCAGGAGACCGTCACCAGGCCACTCATCCCGCGGCCCGAGTCCCTGCGCGGCTCACGGGCCAGGCCGGAATCGACCACCAGCCGCACTCCCGGCACGGTCAGGGAAGACTCGGCCAGGTCGGTCGACACAATGATCCGCGGGCTCTCTCCCGGCCCGCGTCCGGACACTGCCCGGTCCTGCTCGGCGGCGCCCGCCTGGCCGTGCAGCTCCAGCACGTCCACGGCCGGCCCCAGCCTCCGCCGCAGCCCTGCCGCCACCTCGGAGACTTCCCTGGCGCCGGGGACGAAGACCAGCGCGTCCACGGTGCTGTCCCCGGCCAGTGCTTCCGAGTGCGCCCGCGCCGCCGTTACCGCCAGGTGGTCCAGGAAACCCTGTGTCACTCCCCTGCCATCCAGCCGCGGGCCGCCGCCCGGAACCCATTCCACCGCCAGGGGATGGAGCACGGAGGGGCAGTCGACCACGGGAGCCGCGGATCCGCCGTCGCGATCCCCCAGCAGGGAAGCGAAACGCGGCGCATCCAGGGTCGCGGACATTGCGACGACGGTAAGGTCACCGCGGAGCTGCCGGACTTCGGCCAGCATGCCGACCAGCAGGTCCGTCTCAAGGCCGCGCTCATGCACTTCGTCCAGGACGACGGCGGCGGTGTCCTCAAGGCCGGGGTCGACGAGCAGGCGGCGCAGGAGAATGCCAGGGGTTACGAATTCAACGAGCGTTTCTGCTCCCGCCTGCCGTTCCCCGCGGACGGTGTAACCCACCCGGCTGCCAAGCCGGGTTCCGTCCAGGGAGGCGAGCCGCCGTGCCGCGGCACGCACGGCCACCCGCCGCGGCTGGGTCACCACCACCCGTCCGGCGGGATGCACGTGGTTGGCAAGCAGGGGCGGAACAAGCGTGGTCTTGCCGGTGCCCGGCGGCGCCTGCACGACCGCCGCGCCGTTGCCAAGCGCGGCATTCAGCGCGTCAAGTGACGCTGCGAATGCCAGCCCGGTACCGATCGCGTCGAGGTCGAACGCCCCCGGATCAAGGGGCCGCTCCTGCCGGCTGGGAAAAGTCATCCGTCCATTGTGCCCCGCCGCCGGGCCGTCTACTGCTTGCCCGGCGCTTTGCCCTTCCCCCTGCCCTCCTTGGCCGCATCCGGGACCGCTGCGGGCGGCTCGCCCTGGCCGGACCCAGGCAGGGGCGCGATAACAGGCTCTGCCGGTATCTGCTGGACCGGTTGGGACTGCGTGTCCGGCGCTTCGGACGGGACGGTTTCCGTAGTACCCGGCGCGGCCGCTGCGCCTGCCAGGGACGATTGGAATGCCAGGTGCCCGGCAATGTCCGCGCGGACGGTCTCCAATGCCGTTTCAATGCTCCGGAGCCGCGGCGCGGAAATGCGTCCGTCCCGGGCCGCTGCGTCCAGGTCGCTTTCGAGTGCCTGAAGGGCTGCCAGGGCTCCGTCCATCCTGTTCTCGGCCGCGGCCTGGCTGATGCTCAGGACCCTGATCTGGAAGCCCCGAAGCGTTGCCGTGTCCGAATCCGAGGTCCGGATCCCGGTGATGGCAGCGAAGACAATGGCCGCCAAGGCCAACGCGGCCGCCAGCGCCGCCGCTGCTGTCCGCATCCGCCGCGCAGGAACCGGCTGTACTGTTACTGACCGGCTCTTTGCTGGCCCGGCTTTGACTGGCCGCGCCGTTGCCGGCAGAACATGCTGCCCGGCCGGCTGGAGGTCAGGCGGCATGCCGGCCCCGGAGGGGTGAAACGGCTGCGGGCCTGGCCGGCAGGACTGAGACAGTGGCGAGCCGAACGCCGGCGGCCTCGGGTGCCTGGACTGTGGAAGCGGGCACCGTCTCGGCCGGGACCGAAGCGGCGCGGGCGCGGACCCGGCGGACAAGCCTGCGGAGGCCGGAGCGCACCAGCATCGCCGCCAGGTGGCCGAGCCCCACGCCCAGCAGGACGTGCCCGGCCAGGTACTGGCCGCCCAGGCCTGCTGCGCCGCCGAAAGGGGCGCCCGCTGCCACCGCGGCTCCCCCGGCCGTCAGCGTGATTGACAAGGCAACCGCAAACACTGTGCCCATTACTCCTGCTTCCGTCATCCGATTCATCAGCAAGCTTACTAGTAATGCTCAGCAAGCTTACTACCTGATGCGGGAGGTGCAAGAAGGGCCAGGCAGCTTTCTTTCCCTCCGGGAACTTCAGCCGGCAGCCTCGAGGAGCTGCCCTGCCGGCACCAGTCCCGCATACCGCCCCTTGAAGAACAGCAGCGGCTCGGCATCCTGGCGGGCGCTGAGGTGCCGCACGGCGGCCACGACGATGGTGTGGTCGCCGCCGTCGTATTCGGCGTGCAGCTCGCAGTCGATCCACGCCAGGGCGTCATCGAGGACAGGGTTGCCCAGCGGCGAGGTGGTGTGGCTGACTCCGGCGAATTTGTCTGAGCCGGACCGGGCGAACTGCCCGGCCAGGTGCTGGTGCTCCGCGGGAAGGATATTGACGGTGAAGGAGCCGGCCTCCCGCAGCACCGGCCAGGTGCTCGATGTCCTCGCGGGGCTGAACGTCACCAAAGCAGGTTCCAGGGACAGGGAGGCGAAGGACTGGCAGGTGAACCCGGCAGGCCCATTCCCCGTGGAGCCTGTGATGACCGTCAGTCCTGTGGCAAAGGTGCCAAAAATGTCGCGCAGCCGGCGGGGTGCCAGGTCGGAGGTGAATGTCATGGGCGTGCCCTCTCACTTGGATCGTCACCTCACCAAACCAAAGGCCCGGCGCCCTGATCAAGCGCCCCCGCAATGCTCCGACGCCTCCCGCAACGCGCCGTCACGGCGGGTCATTGCACGACACCGGCCGTCACACGCCGGCCAGTGTTACACCCCGAATGTGGCGCTTTTACGCCCTCCGGTCCAGCGCATCGAGGAGGCGCCGCACCGAACCGCCCAGGTTCCAGTCCGTCGCCAGCCGCTCGAGTTCCGCACGCTGGTTCCCGGTCACCGGCCGCAGGCGCGCGCCGGTCTCCTCAAGGCCTGGCAGTTCCAGGTTCCGAACCAGCCTTACGACGGCGGGGGCTACTTTGAGGTAGTCGGCGGCAGCGGCGAGCTTGGCCCGGACCGGGCCGGCCAGTCCGCTGGCATCGTCCTCCGCCGCCTCCAGCAGCCCCTCGAGGGTGCCGTACTTCAGGAGCAGGGACGCCGCCGTCTTCTCCCCGATTCCGGCGACGCCAGGCAACCCGTCGGAAGCGTCACCGCGCAGGGTGGCGTAGTCGGCGTACTGCTGCGGCAGCACCCGGTATTTGGCCACCACCGTTTCCTCGGTGACCACCTCGAGGTTCCGCATCCCGCGGGCGGTGTAGATGACGCGGACCTGCCGCCCGTCGTCGCACACCTGGAAGAGGTCGCGGTCGCCGGTGACGACGTCCACCGGGAAGGCTGCATGGCTCGCGTACGTCCCCACCACGTCATCGGCCTCATGCCCGGCGGCACCCACGATCGCGAGGCCGGCAAGGCCGAGCACGTCGCGGATCAAGGGCAGCTGGGCCTCGAGCGCGTCCGGGACCACTTCGATGTCCGGGGCGTCAGCCATGACCTCGGCCACCCGGTGCGACTTGTAGGTCGGGATGAGGTCCACGCGCCACTGGGGACGCCAGTCGTCATCCCAGCAGGCCACAAGGTGGGTGGGCCGGTAGTCGGTGGCCAGCCTGGAGATCATGTCGAGCAACCCGCGGACAGCGTTGACAGGTGTTCCGTCGGGCCGGCGGACCGTGTCCGGCATGCCGAAGAAGGCACGGAAATACAGGGAGGCAGTGTCCAGCAGCATGAGACGGTCCGGCATACCTGCATCCTGCCACGGATCTGCCGGGGATTGCAGTTGCCTGCGCCGGTCTGCTGTTGGCAGGCATAGGATGCAAGCAAGGTGGGTACGGGACCTGATGCGAGCGCAACGGAGGGTGGCATGAATCTCGACGACCTGGTGTTCCATCCCTGGGCAATGCAGGGGCCGCGTGACGTGCCGACGCTGGTCGGGGGTTCCGGAAGCCACGTCGTCGACGACGGCGGACGGCGGTACCTGGACTTCGGCTCGCAGCTGGTGTTCACCAACCTCGGCCACCAGCATCCGCGCATCGTAGCGGCGATCAGGGAGCAGGCGGACCGGCTCTGCACGCTGGCACCCGGCTGGGCGTCCGATGTCCGGGGCGAAGCGGCGCGCCTGATCGTGGAGGTGGCCCCGGAGGGCCTGGGCCATGTCCTTTTCACCAGCAGCGGCACGGAGGCCATCGAGCACGCGGTGCGGATGGCGCGGCTCTTCACCGGGCGGCCCAAAGTGCTCGCCGCCTACCGCTCGTACCACGGCTCGACGACAACCTCGATCCACCTTACGGGCGACCCCCGCCGCTGGGCCTCGGATACCGGGGCGGCCGGCGCTGTGCACTTCTTTGGACCATTCCTGTACCGGTCGGCCTTTGGATCGGCGACGCAGGAGGAAGAATGTGAGCGCGCCCTGGCCCATCTGGAACAGGTGATCCTCCTCGAGGGCCCGGGCACCATTGCCGCACTGGTCCTGGAATCGGTGACGGGCAGCTCTGGCGTCATCGTGCCCCCGCCCGGATACCTGCGCGGGCTCCGCGAGCTCTGTGACCGGCACGGCATTATCTACATTGCGGACGAGGTGATGGCCGGTTTCGGCCGCACGGGAGCCTGGTTCGGCGTGGATCATGCCGGCGTGGCGCCGGACCTGATGGCGTTCGCGAAGGGAGTCAACTCCGGATACGTGCCCTTGGGCGGCGTCCTGGTCTCCGATGCCGTTTACGAGCTGTTCACCACCCGCCCCTACCCGGCAGGACTGACATACAGCGGACACCCGCTGGCCTGCGCGGCTGCCGTGGGCGCCATCTCCGCGATGCGGGACGAGGACACCATCGCGGCCGCTGCCCGCCTCGGTTCCGAGGTGCTGGGGCCCGGCCTAGGGGAGCTCGCCGACAGGCACCGGGTTGTCGGGGACGTGCGCGGCATCGGCGGGCTCTGGAGCCTGGAGCTGGTGCGTGACCGGGTGACCCGGGAACCGCTGGTGCCGCCGGGCGCCACCGGCGCGGCGACTGCGCCGATGGCCGCCGTGGTGAAGGCGTGCCTGGAGCGGGGCCTGCTGCCGCTGGTCCTGGGCAACAGGCTGCACGTCGCTCCCCCGCTGAATATCGACGACGGCGACGCCGCGGCGGGCCTGGCCATCCTGGATGAGGTCCTGTCCGCCGCGGATGCGCACGCAGCCTGATGTTCAGGCAGGCTTGGCGTAGGTGGCTGCGCTCATGAGCTCGTAGCCCACGAACGTCTCGTCGCCCTCCACCCAGGCATCATGGCCGGCAGGGATCGAATAGGCGCCCCCGGCCGTGACAGTGGCCCGGGTGCCGTCCTCCATTTCCACTGTCAGGGTCCCCGCCGTGCAAAAGCCAGATGGTTGACCTGGCAGCTGTCGGTGTGGACCACCGTCTTTACCGTTTCCGACCAGCGCCAGCCGGGTTCGAAGGTCATCCTCGCCAGAGTGGTGTCTCCAAGGGTGACCACATCAACCTGGGTCTTGGGCGGCCGGCGCTTTTCGTCGGGCTCGTCGAAGGACTTTGATTCAAGGGCTTTGACGGTTACTGCGGTCATTTTCTGTTCCTCCTGGCGGAGAGTGTGCTGCTGTTCGTCCGGAAACCGGGGCGGGGTCCGGGTTGCGGGACGCGGCAGGACGGTGCGGCATGGACGCCGCCGCCCGCCGCACCCCATCGACTGCGCTTCCAGCGTGCGCCTGGCAGCATGCCCTGTCAATGCTTCTGACCTGCGGAAACAGACGCATCCCGCCGCGATCGAACGCCGATGATGCCAGCGAGTGGGCAGGCTCCCACGACACCCCCGCCAGCCAACCGGATTGACCGCCGCTCCCGTCACGTCCGGCTGGCGCCCGGCGGGCCGTCCAGAACGGTGGGAATGTATTCGAGAAGCTGGAGCCGGCCGTCGAAGGTCCTGCTGTGCACCAGCTGGAGTGCGACGTCGGGATAGCCGTCGTAGATGCGTTCCCGCCCTGTACGCCCGGTGATCACCGGGAACACCACCAGCCGGAAGCGGTCCACCAGGCCCGCCGCCAGTAGCGACCGGCAGAGGCTGAGGCTGCCCAGCGTGCTCATCGGCCGATCACCTGACAGCTTCATCGTCCGGACCGCCTCAACCGCGTCACCGCGGACCAGTTCGGAGTTCGGCCAGGTCAGCGGCTCCTGGAGCGTGGAGGAAAAGACCACCTTGGGAACCGCGGCAAGCCCTGTCAGCGAGGCACCCTCCTCTTCCGAGAATCCGGAGCCGCCGGCCGCTGCCTCGTCCGACATGCCGGACATCAGCCGGTACGTGTTGGCCCCGAGGAGGAAGGTGTAGTTCCGCTCCGCTTCCTGGTCCAGCCACGCGAGGTACTCCGGGCCCTCCAGCCCCCACCACCCGGGCCACCCCTCTGCCGAGGCATAACCGTCCAGCGAGATAATCAGGTCCACCATCACGCTTGCCTGCGGCGTCTCCGCCGGTGTTCCGCCCATGGCCGCCTCCCCGATCCGATCGGCATCTGCCGTGCGGGGACAGGCTATGCCCGGGCGGGTTGAGGTTCAAGGCCAAACCCCTTTTATCCGGGCCGCGCGAGGCGTAGCGTCATCCCATGGCCGGATGGAATGCGGACACAGCTGCCGGGCCTGTGGGGGCAGGAACCGTCACCCTGGTTGAGGGTTCATCATTTTGTATCTCTTCCGCCAACGGGGATATCCACCCGGAGCATCCCCACGGCGCCTTCCACGAGGACACCCGCATCCTGTCCCGCTGGAACCTGACGGTGAACGGGCAGCCGCTCGAGCCGCTGACGGCCGAGACGAAGGAACCGTACCGCGCCCTCTTCATCGGCCGTGTCCCCCGGTCCGACGGCTATGCGGACAGCCCCCTCATCGTCGAGCGGCTCCGGGAGGTGGCCGCCGGCATCGTCGAGGAAATCACTATCAGGAACTACTCATCGGACCCGTCGGAGTGCAGCGTGTCCGTGGAGGTGGAATCGGACTTCGCGGACCTGTTCGAGGTCAAGGAGGCACGGGTCCAGCGCCGGTGGGAGGAATCCCGCGCCCCGGAGGGAGAATGCCTGACGGTCAGCTCCTCGTGGAACGACGTCCGGAAAACTGTCCTCATCAGCGGGCACGGTGCCGCCGCCACTGCACGGGCCCTCACCTTCACGGCGGTGGTCCCGGCGCGCGGCCAGTGGAACACGCTGCTCAGCGTCACCCCGGCCGGTGCCGACGGCGCGCCCTCGG